>JANYAE010000093.1 GCA_025355105.1 Pseudomonadota bacterium
TTCTCGCTGGGGACTTGATCCCCCTGAAGGGCCGTCGAAGACTACGACGTTGATAGGCTGGGTGTGTACGCGCAGTAATGCGTTCAGCTAACCAGTACTAATTGCCCGTGAGGCTTGACCATATAGCCCCAAGCTGTTTGCAGCTAGGTGGCGGTTTCTTTAGATTGCGACACCATGAAGTGTCTTCACGATTTCCGAATTGCGGTGATCCGCACGGGGCATTGGCCCCGTGCGAATCGCTGAACCAGTTTTCCTGGCGGTTATAGCGAGCGGGAACCACCCGATCCCATTCCGAACTCGGAAGTGAAAACGCTCTGCGCCGATGGTAGTGTGCCCTTCGGGCATGTGAGAGTAGGTCGCTGCCAGGATCCCAACGAAGGCCCCGGAGATTAGTCTCCGGGGCCTTTTTCTTTGGCGCCGTCGCGCGGCCGTGCGCACCACACCCGCGGCCTTGGCCGCAGGCGGCGCAGCCGCAGCTCGCCCGCGTGCGCGCGGCAGTGGCCGCGGCGCGAGCGTCCGACGGCGGCCGGGCGCGCTACCGTGAGGTGCCCGTTGACGGCGGCACCCGTCCGCTGCGAGTGTCGGGAGTGCTGGGCGCGTGTCGCGCTCAACGCGGCAGCACGCGTCGACGCTCCGTGCCGTCCCGATCACGCCCGGGCGCCGCAGTCACGGAGTTTCCCGCATGAGCCCATCGATGATCCGCGCGCTGTGCGCTGCGGCCTGCCTGCTGGTGGCCGGCGCGGCGGTCGCCGACGACGCGTCGTGCACGCTCGCGACCCTGCATGGCACGCTGGCCTGGAACGCGACCTCGACCAAGGCCGGCGTCGCGCATGCCGCCAGTGGCTTCGAATCGTACGATGGCAACGGCCACCTCAAGTACACCGAACTCTTCAGCGACGGCTATCAGAGCGAGACCATCACCGGCACCGGCACCTACACGATCGACGCGAACTGCATCGCGAAGGTGACCTACGACGGCGGCGGCACGCCGTTCGTCTACTTCGTCGCACCGGACGGCAGCGCCTACTACTGGGCCAACAACCAGAACACCGGCACCGTGGCCTCCGGTCGGGCGGACCGGGTTTCCCGGGCGCTGCTCGTCAAGTGACCGACGCCGGCCGCCGAGATCTTGCGCCTCCTGCCGCGGCCACCGGGCCGGCGCGTCGCTGCGCGCCGGTGCCGCTATGATGGCGGTCATGGCAGCGGGCGACGGCAGGGGACGTGATGGCCTGGTTTCGGGGACCGAGCGCAGCGACTGACGGCACGTCCGAGACCGGCGTGGTGCTGGTCAACCTGGGCACGCCCGCGGCCGCGAGCTACGGCGCGATCCGCCGCTATCTGGGCGCCTTCCTCGGCGATCGTCGCGTCGTGGAGGCCTGCCCGGCCTACTGGTACCCGCTGCTGTGGGGCCCGATCCTGACGTTTCGGCCGTTCCGCACCGCCAAGCTCTACCAGGCGGTCTGGACGCCGCAGGGCTCGCCGCTCCTCGTTCATTCACGTCACCTCGCGCAGGCGCTGCAGACGCAGCTCGGCGATCCGGCCCGGGTCCTCGTTGCGCTCGCGATGACCTACGGCGAGCCGTCGATCGGCGCCGCGCTCGAGCGCTTCGCGGCCGCCCGCATCCGCCGGCTGGTCGTGCTGCCGCTCTACCCGCAGTACTCCGGCAGCACCACCGGCGCGGTATTCGACGTCGTCGCCCGCGAGCTGTCGCGATACCGCTACGTACCGGAGCTGCACTTCGTCTCTGACTACCACGCGCACCCGGCCTACATCGCGGCGCTCGCCGCGAGCGTGCAGGCGAGCTTCGCGACGCACGGTCGCGCGCACCTCGTGCTGTCGAACCACGGCATCCCGGTCAAGTACGTCGCCGCCGGTGACCCGTACCAGCAGCAGGTGCAGCGCACGACCGAGCTGCTGGTCGCCGCGCTCGGCCTCACCCGCGCCGACTACAGCGAGGCGTTCCAGTCGCGCTTTGGGCCCACCGAGTGGCTGCAGCCGTACACCGACGAGCGTCTGCTCGCGCTCGCCGCCGAGGGCGTGCGCGCAGTGACCGTCGTGACGCCGTCATTCGCGGTGGACTGCCTCGAGACGCTCGAGGAGATCGCCGTGACCTCGCGCGCCAAGTTCCTGGCCGCCGGCGGCGAGCGCTTCACGCTCGTGCCTGCCCTCAACGACTCGCCCGCGCACGTCGCCGCCCTGGCCGCGGTGCTGCGCAGCGCCGCCGCCGGCACCTGACGATCGCCGCCCCGCCCCGCCCCGCGCCGCGCCGCGCCGGCCGGGCGCTGGCCGATGCTAGACTCATCGCGCCGCGAGGACTTCCATGCTCGAGCTCGCCGTCAAGTCGCTGATCGGGTACCTGCTCGGATCGCTCCTGGGCGCGCTCCTCCTGGGCGCGCTCAAGGGCGTCGACATCCGCACGCTTGGCAGCGGCAACGCTGGCGGCACCAACGCGCTGCGCACCCAGGGCAAGCTGTTCGCGCTCGGCGTCGTCGTCATCGACGTGGCCAAGGGCTGGTTCGCGGCACGCGTGCTGCCCGGCCTCGACCTCCCCGGGGTCGGCCTTGATCCGACGCTCGGCCGCAGCTGGCTCGCGGTGGCCTGCGCCGCCAGTGCGACGCTCGGTCACGTCTACCCCGTCTGGTGGGAGTTCCGCGGCGGCAAGGGCGCGGCGACGATCCTCGGCGTGCTGCTCGGGCTCGAGCCGCGGCTGCTCGCGCCGGTGCTCGGCGTCTGGCTCGCGGTCGTCATGCTGACCGGCTTTGTCGGTCTCGCCACGATACTCGCGGTCGCGGCGCTGCCGCTCGCGACGCGCTGGATCGTGCCGGGGCAGGCGGCGCTGTTCGCCTTTGCGCTGGCGATGGCGGTGTTCGTCGTCTACACACACCGCGAGAATATCGCGCGGATGCGCGCCGGCACCGAGAACCGCGCCCGCCGGCTGTGGCTGCTGCGGCCGCGCGAGGCGGAGCGCGGATGAAGCGGCGCGGCGCGCTGCTGCGACTGCTGGCCGCCGGCCAGCCGGTGACCGCCGCGGCGCTCGCGGCGGCGCTCGGTGCCACGGCGGCCGAGCTCGAGTGCGAGCTCGGCGCGCTGGCCGACTGGGGCCTCGCGGCGCTGCGCACCGCGGACGGCTATCGGCTCGAACTGCCGCTGGACCTGCTCGATGCCGCCGCGCTCGAGGCGGCGCTCGGCGCCGCGACGCGCGCGCGCCTCGAGCGCCTTGAGGTCCACGACGAACTCGACTCGACCAACGCGCGACTGCTCGCGGACAGCGACCTCGGCGCCGGCCGCGTCCGCGTGGCCCTCGCCGAGTACCAGCGCGCCGGCCGCGGCCGCCGCGGCCGCGACTGGCTGCAGCCCTTCGGCAGCGGGCTGTGCCTGTCGCTGGCCTGGCTGTTCGAGACACCGCCTGCCGCGCTCGGCGCCCTCAGCCTCGCCGCCGGAGTCGCGGCGCTGCGCGCGCTGTCGCGCTGTGGGGTCACGGGCCTCTCGCTCAAGTGGCCGAACGACATCCAGAAGGACGGTGGCAAGCTCGGCGGCATGCTCGCCGAGCTGCGGCTCGAGGCCGCCGGACCTGCCTACATCGTGATCGGCGTCGGCCTCAACGTGCGCCTGCCGACCAACGCGCGGTTCGCGATCGCCTCCGCCGGCGGCGTGCCGCCGGCGGACCTCGCCGGCGGGCCGCTGCCGTCACGCACCGCACTTGCCGCGGCGCTGGTCGAGGAACTCGTGGGCGCGCTCGCCGTGTTCGAGGCCGAAGGCTTCGCGCCGTTCATGGCCGAGTGGAGCCGGGCGGACGCGCTGCGCGACCGGACGGTACGCGTGCACGGCGCCGATCGGGTCCGCGACGGCGTCGCGCGCGGCATCGCGCCGGACGGCACGCTGTGCGTCGAAATCGCGGGCCAGCTCGAGCACCTCACGGCCGGCGAAGTCACGCTGCGGGCGGTCGCGTGACCCTGCTCGTCGACGCCGGTAACACCGGCCTCAAGTGGGCGCGGCTGGTCGACGGCCGGCTGACCGGCCTGGACTCGGCCACGCACCGCGGCGTGGAGCCCGAGGCGTGGCAGCCGCGGCTTGCCGCGCTCGCTCAGGCGCCGCGCCGCGTCATCGTCGCCAACGTCGCCGGCCACGCCTTCGAGGCGCGCTTTCGCGACTGGGCCGAAAGGCAGTGGCAGGTGACGCCGGAGTTCCCGGCGGCGACCGCGGCGCGGCTCGGCCTCAGGAACGCCTACGTGCGGCCCGGCGCGCTCGGCATCGATCGCTGGCTGGCGATGCTCGCGGCCTGGCGCGAGGCCGGCGTGCCGCTGCTGGTGGCGAGCGCCGGCACCGCGTTCACCGTCGACCTGGTCGACGGCGACGGACTGCATCGCGGCGGCTGCATCGTGCCGGGCGAGCGCCTGATGCGCGAGGCGCTGCACGCGCAGACGAGTGGCGTCGCCGCTGCCGCGCTGCTCGACCTCGCCGCGGTGGAGGGCACCTTCGGCATCAACACCGCCGGGGCCGTGCAGCAGGGCGCCCGCCTCGCGCTGGCCTCGCTGGTCGATCGCGCCGCGCGGGTGCTCGAGGCGGCCAGCGGCCGGGCACCGCGGATCTTCGTCGCCGGCGGCGCGGCGCCTGAGATCGCGCCGCTCGTCAGCCGTGCCGTCGAAGTCGCGCCGCACCTCGTGCTCGCCGGCCTGGCCCTGATCGCGGCGGAGCGCCCGGCATGAAGCGCGTGCTGGTCGGCTTGCTGCTGCTCAACCTCGTGCTCTTTGGCTACGCGCATTTCGTCGCCGAGCCGGGACCGGCTGCGCCGGCGGCAGAGCCGCCGGCGCCGATCCCACGGCTGGCGCTGCTGTCGGAGCTCAAGGCGCCGCCCGGGCCAGGCTGCCTGAGCATTGGGCCCTTCGCCGAGCACGGGCTCGCCGCGCAGGCTGGCAGCTGGCTGCACGG
Source organism: Pseudomonadota bacterium (assembly GCA_025355105.1). Lineage (GTDB taxonomy): Bacteria > Pseudomonadota > Gammaproteobacteria > Steroidobacterales > Steroidobacteraceae > CAIKZZ01. The sequence continues at coordinate 4,930 of JANYAE010000093.1, forward strand.
CACGCACCACACCTCGCGCGAGCGCAGCGCCGAGGCCGACGCGCCGGCCACCTACTGGGTGGCGCTGACGACCAAGACTCTGCAGCAGGCGGCGCGTATCTCGATGCGGCTCAAGGCTGCCAGTGTCGCCGACGTCGAGGTCGCGCCGCCCGGCGCCAATCAGACCGACGCGACGGTGTCGTTCGGAATCTATTCGGACCGAGACCGCGCCGAGCGGCGCGTCACGGACTTGCGCCGGCTCGGCGTCAACGCGTTGATCACCGAGCAGCAGCACAAGCTGACGCAATGGTGGCTGGACGTCGTGTTGCGGGCAGGGGACCCGCCGCTGGATGCCGGTGCGCTGCACAAGGCCGTGCCCGGTGCTGCCGCCGCGGCGGTGATACCGTGCCCGGCGACGGCGGCACCGGCGCTGCCAACGCCAGCGGCGCCGGCCGCCGGCCCTGCGGCTGCGCCGCCTGCCGCGGATCCGTCCTCACCGGGGCCGGCGCCGGCTAAACTGCCGGGTGCGCCGGCGTAGCTCAGTTGGTAGAGCAGCTGATTTGTAATCAGAAGGTCGGGGGTTCGATTCCCTCCGTCGGCACCAGACCGTTCAGAGCGTGTCGACGGCCCGTCTAGGCAGCCGTTGCGCTGGTCCGGCGTCGTGGCCGCGTGCGTCGGTTCGCCTCGTGAAAGCGGCGGTCGCGGACCGATTCCCGCGCGCGACCCGACTGTCCGCCGACCGCGGCCGCTCCTTGCCGCGAGCGTGGGTCGCTCGCGACGGGCATCCGCTCGCTGCCGCTGATGGCCTGCGGCGCGATCCAGGCCGCCTGTGGCGACTTCCTCTGGAACGACGATAGCGACGCGGTCCTCGAGCCGTCAGGCCGGAAGCGCCGGCCGGGCACGGGCTGAGGTAAGGTGGCCGGCGCCGGCGAACATGCGCCACCGGAACCTGGAGAGGATCGTGAAAGTGCTCGTCTGGCTGCTGCTCGGATCGGCCGTCACGCCAGCGGCCGTCGCCGCAGCCGCAGCGCCTGCTGCCGGCGTCGATTCCCGCTGGATCCAGGAGGAGAACGCGCCGATCCCGATGCGCGACGGCGTGGTGCTGCGGGCGGACGTGCGCCGACCCCGCGGTGACGGCCCGTTCCCGGTGCTCGTCTACCGGACACCCTACGGCAAGCACGAGGCGCTCGCGGACTACACGACCTTCGAGCACGCGCTCGAGCGCGGCTACGCGGTCGTGGCTGTCGACGTCCGTGGTCGCTACGCCTCCGGCGGCGAATTCCGCCCGTACGAGAACGAGGGTCGTGACGGCTATGACACCATCGAGTGGGCGGCGGGCCAGCCATGGTCGAACGGCGAGGTCGGCACCTTCGGACTCTCGTACCCCGGCGCCGTGCAATGGCTCGCGGCGCTGCAGAGCCCGCCGCACCTCAAGGCCATGGTGCCGGCCATGACGTTCTCCTCGCACCGGAACTTCTTCTACGCCGGCGGCACGTGGGACCTGTCATGGATCGAATGGATCTGGGACAACATCGCCCCGGACATCCGCGCCAAGCGCGACCTGCCGGGTCCGAAGACGGTGGCGGACGCCGAAGCGTCCTGGCAGACGGGCGGACTCGACATGCTGAGCGTAGTGCCGCTCAGCTCGCTCGCGGCGCTCAAGGGCATCGCGCCCTACTACTACGACTGGCTGCGCCATCCGCCAGACGATCCATGGTGGGACTGGGCCGACCTGCGCGACAAGTACGGCCGGACCCAGGCCGCGGTGCTCAACCTGTCCGGCTGGTACGACGACAACTACGGCCCTGAGGGCGCGACCACCAACTACGCGGGCCTGCTCGCGGCACGTGCCGGCCGCGCGCCGGACACCGCGCTGCTGATCGGGCCGTGGGTCCACGGCGTCCGGTCAACCGCGACGCCGCAGGCCGGCGAGCGCTCGTTCCCGGCCTCGGCGGTGATCGACTACGACGCGACCGTGCTCGACTGGATGGACCGATACCTGAAGGGTGTCGACCACGCGTCCGGGCGGCAGGCGCCGGTGCGCTACTACGTCATGGGCGCCGACGCCTGGCGGGATGCGGCGAGCTGGCCGCCGGCGGCGACGCGCACCAGGTACTATCTCGGCCCGGCCAGCGCCGGCCGGCCGGGACCACTCGCGCCGCAGCCGCCGCGGCATGCCGCCGCCAGCGAATTCGTCGCCGATCCCGCGCACCCGGTCGTGAACCGCTACGCGGCCTCCGGCGCGCATGACTACCGCGAGCTGGCGACGCGCCGCGACCTGCTGAGCTTCGACAGCGCGCCGCTCGCGGCGGATCTCGAGGTGAGCGGGCCGATCGACGCGCACCTCTACGTCAGCTGCGATTGCCGCGACCTCGACCTGTGGGTGCGGCTGTACGACGTCGCGCCGGACGGCTCGGCGTGGAACGAGATGAGCCCGGGCGTCGACGTGCAGCGCGCGAGCTACCGCGACCCGGCGCGCGGCCGTCAGCTGCTCGAGCCGGGCCGGATCTATGCGCTCGACGTCACCGGCGCGGTGACCAGCAACCTCTTCAAGCGCGGCCACCGGCTGCGCGTGCAGGTGTCCGGCTCGTTCTTCCCGAATTTCTCGCGCAATTTGCAGAGCGGCGAGGCCGAGTCCGAATCCGGCCGCGCCGTGCCGGCGACGATCCGCCTCCACCAGGACCCGGCGCATCCTTCGTACGTCGTGCTGCCGGTCGTCGCGCACTGACGGCGCGGCGGCCGGGCCGCGCGCCCGGCCGGGACCTCAGCGGCGGCGCCGCAGCGCCGCGAGCTCGCCGACGATGCCGCGGCGAAACAGCAGCACGCAGGCCACGAACACCGCGCCGATGATTACCGTCACCCAGCCGCCGACCAGGTCGGAGAGGTATTCCTGCAAGGTCACGACGATCGCCGCGCCGGCCACCGGCCCGAAGAAGGTGCCCGTGCCGCCGACCAGCGTCATCAGGATCACCTCACCGGAGTTCGCCTGCAGCACGTCCGACAGCGTCGCGAAGCCGAGCACCAGCGCCTTCAGCGATCCGGCCAGCCCGGCGAGCGTCGCCGACAGCACGAAGGCGACCAGCTTGTAGCGGTCGATCTCGTAGCCGAGCGAGATCGCCCGCGGCTCGTTCTCGCGGATCGCCTTCAGCACCTGGCCGAAGGGCGAGTGCACGACGCGCCGGATGAAGACGAATACGGCCACGAAGGCCGCGAGCACCAGGTAATACATCGCGACGTCGGACTTGAGCGGCACGAGGCCGAGCAGCGTGCCGCGCGGCACGCCCTGCAGGCCGTTCTCGCCGCCCGTGAACGGCGCCTCGAGGCAGACGAAGTACACAAGCTGCGCCAGCGCCATCGTGATCATCGCGAAGTAGATGCCGCGGCGGCGGATCGCGATTGCGCCGATCAGCAGCCCGAGCAGCGCCGAGGCGGCCGTGCCGGCCAGGATCGCCGGCAGCGTGCCCCAGCCGTGCACGCTCGCGAGCCAGCCTGTCACGTAGCCGGCGGCACCGAAGAAGGCCGCGTGGCCGAAGGACAACATGCCGCTGAAGCCGAGCAGCAGGTTGAAGGCGCAGGCGAACATCGCGAAGCACAGCAGCTTCATCATGAACACGGGATAGATGCCGAGCAGCGGCACGGCGAGCGCGAACAGGCCCGCGAGCAGGTAGAAGGTGCGGCTGAGGCTCACCGACACGCGCTATTCCCTGCCGAACAGGCCCGCGGGCCGCAGGATCAGCACCAGCGCCATGATCACGAATACGACGATGTTCGAGGCCTCCGGGTACGCCACCTTGGTCAGCCCTTCGATCATGCCGAGCGCGAGGCCGCTGACGATCGAGCCGAGAATCGAGCCCATGCCGCCGATCACGACCACCGCGAACACGACGACGACCAGCGAGCTGCCCATGTCGGAGTTGACCAGGATCACCGGCGCCGACAGCACGCCCGCGAGCGCCGCCAGCGCGACCCCGCCGCCATAGGTCGCCGCCACCAGCAGCGGCACGTTGACGCCGAACGCCTGCAGCAGCGGCGCGTTCTCGGTCGCGGCGCGCAGCGTCGCGCCGAGCCGCGTCCGCTCGATGACGAACCAGGTGCTGAAGCAGACGATGATCGAGGCCAGGATCACCCACGCGCGGTAGATCGGCAGGATCATGAAGCCGAGGTTGAACACGCCCTGCAGCTGCGCGGGCACGGGGTAGGACTCGCCGGAGGAGCCGAACAGCTGGTGCAACGAGCCCTCGACCATCAGCGCCAGGCCGAAGGTCAGCAGCAGCCCGTACAGCGGGTCGAGCTGGTAGAGGTGCCGCAGCAGCAGCCGCTCGACCAAGATGCCGAGCGCGCCGACGGCGAGCGGCGCGAGCACGAGCGCTGGCCAGTAGCCGATGCCGAGCTTCTGCAGGCCGAGCAGCGCCGCGAAGGCGCCGAGTGCGTAGAAGGCGCCGTGGGCGAAGTTCACGACCCGCATCAGGCCGAAGATGACCGCGAGCCCGAGGCTCAGCATCGCGTAGAACGAGCCGTTGACGAGGCCGAGCATCAGCTGGCCTAGGATCACGGCGACGGGAATGCCGAACAACTGGGTCAAGGCGTGCCCGCGCCAGCGGTGCGGCGCGCGCGAGCGCCGCCCCCTGCGCGGCGCCGGCCGCCTGGCAGCGCGCGCGCGCTCACTTCGGCGCGATCGGGCACAGGCCGGTGATCGGCCCGAAGGCCTCCTCGCCGGGCATCACCTTGAGGACCTTGTAGTAGTCCCACGGGTACTTCGACTCCTGCGGCGACTTGACCTGCATCACGTACATGTCGTGGATCATGACGCCGTCGGCGCGGATGTAGCCGCCCTTGGCGAACAGGTCGTTGATCTTCATCCGCTTGAGCTCGGCCATCACCTTGTCGGCATCGGTGGTGCCGGCCGCCTTGACCGCCTTGAGGTAGCTCAGCGTCGCCGAGTAGTCGCCGGCCTGGTGCATGGTCGGCTGGCGGTGGATCTTGTCGAAGAAGCGCTTGGCGAAGGCGCGCGTCTCGTCGTTACTGTCCCAGTACCAGCCGGTGGTCAACACCAGGCCCTGCGCGACCTCCAGCCCGAGGCTGTGGATGTTGGTGATGAACACCAGCAGTCCCGCCGGCTTCATCGTCTTGGTGATGCCGAATTCGTTGGCGGCCTTCAGCGAGTTGGTGAAGTCGGTGCCGGCGTTGGCGAGGCCGAGTACCTGCGCGCCGGAGCCCTGCGCCTGCAGCAGGAAGGACGAGAAGTCGGAGGCCCCGAGCGGCACGCGCACCGCGCCGAGGTTCTTGCCGCCGCTGCCGTCGACGACCTTGGAGGCGGCGTTCTGCAGCTGCGTGCCGAAGGCGTAGTCGGCGGTCAGGTAGAACCAGCTCTTACCGCCGCCCTTGACGATCGCGCTGGCGGTGCCGTTGGCGAGCGCGGTCGTGTCGTAGACGTAGTGGATGCTGTAGGGCGTGCAGTCCTCGTTGGTGAGTGACGCGCCGCCGGCACCGACCGCGAAGAACACGACCTTCTTGGCCGCCGCGACCTTCGCCATCGCGATGCTGACGCCGGTGTTCGAGCCGCCGATCAGCATGTTGAGGCCGTTCTGATCCGCCCACTCGCGGAACTTCGAGGCGCCGATGTCCGGCTTGTTCTGGTGATCGGCCGTCAGGGTGACGACCTTGCGGCCGAGCACCGTGCCGCCGAAGTCGGCGATCGCCATCTTCATCGTCTCGACCGCGCCGACGCCGCCCACGTCGGCGTACACGCCCGAGACATCGTCGATGCTGCCGATCACCACGTCCGGCTCGGCGGCGCGGGCCGCCGGCAGCGCCGCCAGTGGCAGCGCCAGCGCAATCGTCAGGGCCTTGAGTGTCATGCTCATCTCCCTCCGAAATGGTCCAGGATTCAGACGCCCAGGAATTCGTGCAGCATCGCCATCTTGCCGGGGAGCTGCGCGGCCGCGAAGCCCTCGACGATCCGGCCGTGCTCCATGACGTAGAAGCGGTCCGCGAGCGGCGCGGCGAAGCGGAAGTTCTGCTCGACCATCACGATCGTGTAGCCGCGCTCGCGCAGGGCCTGGATGGTGCGCGCCAGCGCCTGCACGATCACTGGCGCGAGGCCCTCCGAGATCTCGTCGAGTAGCAAGAGTCGCGCGCCGGTCCGCAGGATGCGCGCCACCGCCAGCATCTGCTGTTCGCCACCGGAGAGCCGCGTCCCCTGTATCTCGCGCCGCTCGGCGAGATTCGGGAACATTGCGTAGAGCTCGGCGAGCGACAGGCCGCCGGATCCGACCGGCGGCGCGAGCAGCAGGTTCTCCTCCGCGCTCAGACAGGCGTAGATGCCGCGTTCCTCCGGGCAGTAGCCGACGCCGAGGTGGGCGATGCGGTGCGGCGGCAGCGCGATCGCCTCGCGACCGTTGATCATCACCGAGCCCGAGCGGCTGCCGACCAGGCCGAGCAGCGCCTTCAGCGTCGTCGTGCGTCCGGCGCCGTTGCGACCGAGCAGCGTCACGACCTCGCCGCGGTTCACTGTGAAGTCGACGCCGTGCAGGATGTGCGACTCGCCGTAGAAGGCGTGCAGGTCGCTGACGCGAAGGAACTCGACCGTCATCCCGGCGCGCCCCCGAGCTCGGCCGCGGCGGTGCCCATGTAGGCTTCGACCACCAGCGGGTCACGTGACACCTTGGCGTACGCGCCCTCGGCGATCACCTGCCCGCGCTGCAGCACGGTGATGGTGTCGGCGATCTTGGCGACCACGTTCATGTTGTGCTCGACCATCAGCACGGTGCGGTTGGCGGCCGCCATCTTGATCAGCGCCGCGACGCGGTCGACGTCCTCGTGGCCCATGCCCTGGGTCGGCTCGTCGAGCAGCATCAGTTGCGGATCCATGGCGAGCGTGGTCGCGATCTCGAGCGCGCGCTTGCGGCCGTAGGGCAGTTCCACGGCCACCATCCGCGCAGACGCCGTGAGGCCGACGGCATCGAGCAGCTCCATGGCGCGCGCGTCGAGGACGCTGAGGCTCGCCTCGCGCTTCCAGAAATGAAAGCTCGTGCCGAGCGCGCGCTGCAGGCCGACGCGCACGTTCTCGAGCACCGTCAGGTGCGGGAACACCGCCGACAGCTGGAACGAGCGGACGATGCCACGGCGCGCGATCTCGGCCGGGCTCGCGACCGTGATGTCCTCGCCCTGGTAGACGATCCGGCCGCGGGTCGGGCTCAGGAACTTGGTCAGCAGGTTGAAGAACGTCGTCTTGCCGGCGCCGTTCGGGCCGATCAGCGCGTGGATCCGCCCGCGGCGCACGCGCAGCCGGACGTCGCTGACGGCGACGAAGCCGCGGAACTCCTTCGTCAGCCCGTCCGTCTCGAGGATGTAGTCGTCAGACATACCCGGCGACGCGGTCGCCGTGGCAGGACCGCCCTGTTGTTCTGGAGAGGAGCATCCGCCCGAAGCATAACCCGGCCGCTCCGGGCAGGGGGCAGCGCGGCGCGACCGCGGTCGCCGCTCTTGCAGCGCAACAGCCGCGACCGGGCGCCCGCGCCCTGGCTGCGCGACCGCTATCGCGCGGCGACGGCGTTCATTTGCCGACCGGCGGGACCGGGATCAGGCTCGTGAACACGTAGGCCTGCGAGAGCGCGATCAGGCCGATCACGGCGGCGCCGGCGATCGAGTGCCAGAACACCGTGCGGAAGATCGGTCCGAGCGCGCGCGCGCGTTCCTCCGGCTTCTCGTAGCAGGCCGCGCAGGCCACCATGATCGACTGCGCGTCGATCATCTTGCCCATGACGCCGCCGGTCGAGTTGGTCGCGACGATGAGGATCTGATTGAGGTTCAGCTGCTGCGCGGTGATGCGCTGCAGGCTGCCGAACAGCGCATTCGACGCGGTGTCGGAGCCGGTCAGGAACACCCCCAGCCAGCCGAGGTAGGCGGCGAAGAACGGGTACATGGGACCGGCGCCGGTGAAGGCGAGGCCGAGCACCGCGTCGGTGCCCGAGTAGCGGGTCAGGAAGCCGAGGCCGAGCACCTGGCCGATGACCAGCACCGGGACCTTCATCCGCTGCAGCGTCTGGCCGAAGGCTTCGCGCCACTGGCGGCCGTCGAGGCGGAGCACGAGCCCGGCGAGGATCGCGGCGACGAACACGCCGGTGCCCGCGGTCGAGAGCCAGTTGATCGTGAAGCGGGCGGCCTCGGGCTTGGCGTTGACGGCGACCACCGGCGGCATGCGCTGCACGAGGTTGTGCAGCGACGGCATGTCCCAGACCGGCAGCGACAGCGTACCGGCGAACTTCGAGCCGAGCAGCGTGGTGCTGAACTGAATCGTCGAGAACAGCTCGTTCAGCGCCTTCTTGAACGCCGGCATGCCCCACACCGCGCAGCACACGATCAGGATCACCCACGGCAACCAGGCGAGCGCGGTTTCCTTGGCCGTGTAGCGGTACGCCCAGTCGGTGGTATCGGCGGTCGCGGTGGACGTGCTGCGACCGAGCCGGGCGAGCTCCTCGCGCTCGGCGCGCAGCAGGAAGCGCGTCTTCGGGTGCCAGACGAAGCGCAGGAAGAGCGCCGTGCAGATCACCGAGAACACGCCCGAGACCACGTCCGTCATCAGATGGAATTCGTTGGTGCCGGAGGCGAACCACTGCATCACGGCGAACGATGCGCCGGCGCACAGGGCCGCCGGCCAGACCTCGAAGGCTTCCTTCCAGCTGCCGCCTTCCATCTTCACGAAGGTCGCGACCAGCCAGAACGGCACGAGCAGCGACACGAACGGCAGCTGGTGGCCGGCCATCGCCGAGAGGCTCAGCTGGTCGAGGCCGCTGACGGTGGCCAGCGTCACGATCGGCGTGCCGATCGCGCCCCACGCGACCGGCGCGGTGTTCGCCAAGAGGTTCAGCACCGCCGACTGGAACGGCTTGAAGCCGAGGCCGACCATCACGGCGCCGGCGATCGCTACCGGCGTGCCGAAGCCCGAGGTGCCCTCGATGATCGCGCCGAAGGAGAACGCGATCAGCACGCACTGCAGGCGGCGGTCGAAGGAGATGTGGACGATCGATTCCTTGACGATCTCGAACTTCCCGGAGATCACCGTCATCGTGTAGAGGAACATCGCCGCGAGCACGATCCAGATGATGCCGAGGAAGCCTGACAGCGTGCCGAGCCCGAAGGCGGCCACCGCCGACGGCAGCGGCATGCGGAACGCGATGCACGACACCAGGAAGGCGGCGATCACGCCGTAGAACGCGGCGTACGGCGCGGCGATGCCGAGGTGGCGCACGCCCTGCCGGTCACGATGCGGGTGCAGGGCGATGAAGTAGAGCAGTGTCAGGATCGGCACCGCGGCGACCAGCGTCGAGAGGACTGCGTTCCCCATCGGGTCGTACGTCTGCTGGTACATGATGTTCCCCTGAGTCCTTTTTTGTTCGGCCGGACCGCAGCCTGCCCTGTCGAGCTTGCCCGCCGCAGCCGCCGGCGCGCGGCCCGCAGCCGTTGAAAGAGTATTGCATCGCCGCGCGCAAAAGCATGCTGCGGTGCGACGCGGCGACGGCGACGGCGACGACGACGACGACGACGGCCGTGGACGGCGCGCCGTCCGAGCAGGGCGGCCTGGTCCGCGCGCTCAGCCCGCCGCTGCGGTCGCCGAGGGTGGACCGGTGCCGCGCTTCCGGTCTAGGCTGTCAGCGCGCGGCCCCGCGGTCGCGACTCCCGGTCAGCAACGCGTCGGCTCCCCCCGGCGCCGGAGCGGCAGATGAACGTGCAGCTGAGTCCCCGCGCCCGGCGGCCCCGCAGCCTCCAGGCCGTCCGGTCCTGTGCGGCCGGCCGCGGAGCCTGCCGTTGAGCACGACGGCAGGCTTCGCCGCCGACGAGCCGGCGTTCAGCGACCTCAGCGAGCGGCCTGATGCCGCACGCCGCCGCTCGATCGTCGCCGCGCTCACGGCGGCGCTGCCGCCGGGGGCGGTGCTCGCCGAGGAAGGCGACCTCAGGCCCTACGAGTGCGACGGCCTCTCGACCTTCCGCGAACTGCCGGTCGCGGTCGTGCTGCCTTCGACCGAGCGCGCGGTGGCCGCGACGCTCGGCGTCTGCGCGCGCCTCGGCGTACCGGTGGTCGCGCGCGGCGCGGGCACCGGGCTGTCAGGCGGTGCCATGCCGCATGCCGCGGGCGTCGTGTTGTCGCTGGCACGCCTCAACCGGATCCTCGAGCTGGATCCGGCGGCCGGCATCGCGCGCGTCGAGCCGGGCGTTCGCAACCTCGCGATCTCGGAGGCCGCCGCGCCCTTCGGTCTGTACTACGCGCCGGACCCGTCCTCGCAGATCGCCTGCACGATCGGCGGCAACGTCGCCGAGAATGCCGGCGGCGTGCACTGCCTGAAGTACGGCCTGACGCTGCACAACGTGCTGCGGGTGCGCGGCTACACGGTGACCGGCGAGCCGGTCGAGTTCGGTAGCCTGGCGCTGGACGCCCCGGGCCTTGATCTGCTCGCTGCAGTGATCGGCTCCGAAGGGCTGCTCGCGATCGTGACTGAAGTGAGCGTGCGCCTGCTGCCGCGGCCGTCGGTCGCGCGCGTCGTGATGGCGTCGTTCGACGACGTCGGCAAGGCCGGCGACGCGGTGGCGGCGATCATCGCCGCCGGCATCATCCCGGCCGGGCTCGAGATGATGGACCGGCGCGCGGCGGTGGCGGTCGAGCCATTCGTGAAGGCCGGCTACGACCTCGAGGCCGCCGCGATCCTGCTCGCCGAGTCGGACGGCACTTCGGAGGAGGTGGACGCCGAGGTCGCGCGACTGGAGCAGCTGCTCGCCGCGGCCGGCGCGACGGCCACCGCGGTGTCGCGCTCGGAAGCCGAGCGGCTGCGCTTCTGGTCCGGCCGCAAGAACGCGTTCCCGGCGGCAGGGCGCATATCGCCGGATTACTACTGCATGGACGGCACGATCCCGCGCAAGCATCTCGGCCGGGTGCTGGCGGCGATAGCGGCGCTCGAGGAAGAGCTCGGCCTGCGCTGCATGAACGTGTTCCACGCCGGCGATGGCAACCTGCACCCGCTGATCCTGTTCGACGCCAACGTGCCCGGCGAGTGGCAGCGGGCGGAGCGGTTCGGCGCCGCGATCGTCGAGCTGTGCGTCGCACTCGGCGGCACGATCACCGGCGAGCACGGCGTCGGCGTCGAGAAGCTCAACTCGATGTGCGTGCAGTTCACGGCCGCCGAGCGGGCGGCGTTCTTCGCGGTCAAGCGCGCCTTCGACGTGCCCGGGCTGCTGAACCCGGGCAAGCTGATCCCAACGCTGCACCGTTGCGCCGAGTACGGCCGGATGCGCGTCCACGGCGGGCTGCTGCCGTTCGCCGACCTGCCGCGCTTCTGAGCGCCGCCGTGGACGCTGCACTGGAGGCCCTGCGCGATCGCGTCCTCGCCGCCGGCCACGCCGGCCGCCGGCTGCGGATCCGCGGCGCCGGCACCAAGGATTTCCTCGGCGAGACGCTGCAGGGCGAGTTGCTCGACACCGCCGCGTTCGCCGGAATCGTCGACTACGAGCCGTCGGAGCTGGTGCTGACGGCGCGTGCCGGCACGCGGCTCTCGGCGATCGAGGCGCTGCTCGGCGCGCACCAGCAGTTCCTGGCCTTCGAACCGCCGGCCTTCGGCGGCGATCCGACGCTCGGCGGGATCGTCGCCGCCGGGCTGTCCGGCCCGCGGCGCGCGAGCGCCGGCGCCGCGCGCGACTTCGTGCTCGGTGCACGGCTGCTGTCGGCAGGCGGCGAGTGCCTGAACTTCGGCGGCCGCGTCATGAAGAACGTTGCTGGCTTCGACGTCGCGCGACTGCTGTGCGGCTCGTTTGGCATCCTCGGAGTCATCGTCGAGGTCTCGATCAAGGTCCTGCCGCGCCCTGCCGAGGAGCTGACGCTCGGCTTCGAGATGAGCGCCGCGGACGCGATCGAGGCCTTCAACCGCTGGTCGCGGCGGCCGCTGCCGCTGTCGGCGACGAGCTGGCACGACGGCGTCGCCCGCGTACGGCTGTCGGGCGTCGGCGCGGCGGTGGCCGCGGCGCGCGCCGTGCTCGGCGGCACGCCGATCGCAGCGGAGGTCGCGGCGCGCTGGTGGGCAGGGCTGCGTGACCACACGCACCCGTTCCTCGCGCCGCGCGAACCCTTGTGGCGGGTGTCGGTCGCGGCGACGGCGCCGCTGCTTGGCCTGCCCGGCGCCAAGCTGGTCGAGTGGGCCGGCGCGCTGCGCTGGCTGCGCAGCACGGCGGCCGCCGAGGACGTGCGCGAAGCGGCACGTCGCGCCGGCGGCTCGGCCGCGCTCTGGCACGGCGCCGGCCGAGTGCCGGCCTTCGAGCCGCTGCCGCCGGCGCTGCTCGCGATCCACCGCCGCCTCAAGGCAGGCTTCGACCCGCACGGCCTCTTCAATCCCGGCCGGCTCGTGCCCGGCCTCTGAGATCGACGTTGGAGACGCACCTCGCCGCATGGATTCGTGATACGCCGCAGGGACGTGAGGCGGACGCGATCCTTCGCAGCTGCGTGCACTGCGGCTTCTGCGTCGCGACCTGCCCCACCTACCAGCTGCTCGGCGACGAGTTGGACGGGCCGCGCGGCCGGATCTATCAGATCAAGCAGGTCCTCGAGGGCGCGGCGCCCACCCGCTCGACGCAGGGGCACCTCGACCGTTGCCTGACCTGCCTCGGCTGCGAAACCACCTGCCCATCCGGCGTGCGCTATGGCCGGCTGCTCGAGATCGGCCGGCACGTCGTCGACGCGCGCGTCACGCGGCCGCTGCCGGAGCGGCTCGCGCGGGCGGCGCTGCGCGCCGGGCTGACACGGCCGCGGCTGTTCGGTTTCGCGCTCGCACTCGGCCGTGCATTGCGGCCGCTGCTGCCGGCCACGCTGCGCGCCAAGCTGATCGAGCGGCGCGCACCCGGTCGCACCGCGGCCGGTGGCCAGCCGCGGCAGGTGCTGTTGCTGACCAACTGCACCCAGGACGCGCTGCTGCCTTCGATCGACCGTGCCACTTCGCGCGTGCTGGCGGCGCTCGGGGTCGAGGCGCGGGCGGAACCGCGCGCCGGCTGCTGCGGCGCGGTGCGTGCGCATCTGGGCGATCCGGACGGCGGGCTCGCGGCAGCGCGCCGCAACGTCGACGCCTGGTCGGCGCGCCTCGACGCCGGCGTCGAGGCGCTGGTCATGACCGCTTCCGGCTGCGGCGTCCACGTCAAGGACTATGGCCGGCTGCTGGCTGGCGAGCCGGCCTACGCCGAGCGTGCGCGGCGCGTCAGCGAGCGCACCGTCGATCTCGCCGAGTGGCTGCAGGCGGAGCTGAAGGCGCTGGTCACGCTCGCGCCGCCGGCCCGCCACGCGCGCGTCGCCTTCCACGCGCCGTGCACGCTGCAGCACGGCCAGCAGCTCCGCGGCCGCGCCGAAGCCATCCTCGAGGCGCTCGGCGCCGAGCTCGCGCCGGTCGCCGAGGCGCACCTGTGCTGCGGCTCGGCCGGCGCCTACTCGCTGCTTGAGCCCGGCCTGTCGCGTGCGCTGCGCGAGCGCAAGCTCCGCGGCCTCAACGCTTCGGCGCCGCGCGAGATCCTGTCGGCCAACATCGGCTGTATCGCGCATCTGGCATCAGGCAGCGCCGTGCCGGTGCGACACTGGATCGAGTGGGTGGACGAGCGGATCGACGCGCGGCGACCGGCGAGCCCGGCGGCCGGCTAGAGGAGATCGCGATGGACGAGTCACTGACCGGGCGTTGCCTGTGCGGCGCGGTGCGCTACCGGCTCGGGCCGCGGCTCTACCCGCCGACGCTGTGTCACTGCGAGTCATGCCGGCGCGCCTCCGGGGCGCCGGCCGTCGGCTGGCTGACAGTCGCGTGCGCCGACTTCGACTGCACCGCGGGGCAGCCGCAGGAGATCGAGTCGTCGCCGGGCGTGTGGCGCGCCTTCTGCGGCGCTTGCGGTGCGCCGCTGAGCTACCGCAACGCGCGCCGGCCCGGGGAGATCGACGTGACGATCGGCACGCTGGACGCGCCGGATCGCGCCGTGCCCGTCGACCACATCTGGATGGCCGACGCGGCCGCCTGGGATCGGCCGGCCGACGGCCTGCCGCACTATCCCGGCCCGCGCCAGCCGCGGTAGCGCCGCCGGCTGCCGCCCTCAGGGGCGCAGCGAGAACGGCGTGAAGTTGGTGTCGCGGTCGTAGTAGTCCTCGTGCTCGACGCGCTTCAGGAAGCGCACCACCCAGTAGGTCAGCGGCGTGGCCGCCACTTCCCACAGCACCTTGAACACGTACTGGGTCACGGTGACCGCGAGCAGGTGGCGCAGCTCCCAAGTGCCGTAGAAGGCGATCGTATAGAAGAGCGCCGAGTCGACCAGCTCACCACACATCGTCGAGCCGATCGTGCGCGTCCACAGCCAGCGGCCGCCGCTCCAGATCTTCATCTTGGCGAGCACGAAGCTGTTGACGAAGGAACCGCACCAGAAGGCGGTGATCGAGCCGGCCACGATCCGCGGCGTGGCGCCGAAGATCGTTTCGACCGCCGCCTGGTTGTGCCACCACGAGGCGCCCGGCAGCGCGACGATGGTCGCGGCCATGACCGCTGCGAACACCAGCGCGCCGAAGCCGGCCCATACCACGCGCCGGTCACGGCCGTAGCCGTAGACCTCGGTGAGGATGTCACCGAAGAAATAGGAGATCGGGAAGAACAGTACGCCGGCCACGTAGTCGGTCACGCCGAACAGCGGCAGATCGATGCTCGCCACCTTGGCCGGACCGATCAGGTTGGCGCATAGCAGGATGCAGACGTAGGCCGCCATGCAGAAGTCGTAGTACTTGAAGGTGCGGTCGGCGTGCGCGACCGGGACGGGCGTCGGCATGGGCGATCCTCCGGGCCGGCGCGTGGCCCCCAAATAAAAGAGGCGCCGAGCCTTGCGACTGCGGCGCCACCGACATGGAACCCGATGGTGGCTCGACGGGCGCTAGCGCCCGGCGTAGCTCTCCATTCTGAGACCGGTGCCACCGCGCGACACGTGCGCGACGATCGCGGTGCGTCGGTGAATCTTGGTGATGCTGCCGAGGTTGATGGCGAAGGCAAGCTCGACGACCGAGCCCTTCTGCAGGCCCAGGTTCTCGGTTTCGACGAACACGCCGTTGGCACTCAGGTTGCGTGCGCGGCAAAGCTTGCCCCGTCGCCCCGGTACCTGGACGTACACCGTGGTGCGCGCCCGATGGCGCGTGTGTAGACGCCGCTCCATGAGAATCCCGTCTCCGACTTCTTATTCGCCCCTAGCGCGATGCTCAGTATGCCTGAGCACCGGGAGCCGAAAAATGAAGGAGGGCGGCGGACCGCAAAAAAACGCGGTGCAGCACGCCGAGCCGTCCGGACAGGCGTGCAAA
This sequence comes from Pseudomonadota bacterium, assembly GCA_025355105.1. Classification (GTDB taxonomy): domain Bacteria; phylum Pseudomonadota; class Gammaproteobacteria; order Steroidobacterales; family Steroidobacteraceae; genus CAIKZZ01. The sequence goes on from JANYAE010000093.1 coordinate 20,249, forward strand.
TAAGCTCAATAAATCAATGAATTAGTGTCGTCAGTCGTCTTTGCGACGGATCGCCAGCTGGACCGGTGCATTGATGCCCATCTTGACACGCTTCCCCGTTCCGCCTAGGAGCGTGATCTGGATCGGGCCGTTGGCAAAGAGCTCGGCCAGGGTCATTTTCGTGTCCGCGCCGTCCGCCGGCTGGATCACGATCGACTCGTCGGCTCTGCGGCTGAGTACCAGCATGGCCCGTTCCCTCGGGTCTCAGACGCGGCCCAGGGCGCGGGCGGCGTAACCGGCGGCAGCGCCGCCAGCGGGGCCGTAGGTGAGCTCGTCCGGGCGACCGGTGCGAAGCACGTTCAGCGTCTTGGTCACGCGGCGACTGTGCATGCTGACGATCAGGCCGTTGCGTTCGTTCGCGTCGCGGCAGCGCTCGGCGATCGACACGAGGCGCCGCCAGCGGGTCGCGACCGGGCCGGCAGTGCGCGCGTCCTCGCGGTACCCCGGGTCCTCAGCCGCGCGCAGCAGCGCGACCATGTCGGCGCGCGTCGGACCGAAACCGAGCCGCGCGACGATGCGCTGGCGCTCGGCGTCGACGCGGTCGAAATCGGCCACCAGCCGGTCCTTCTCCGCGGTGCAGTGCTCGAGCGCCGCGAGGTCGAAGCCGGTCAGCGTGCTCTTCTCGGTGTCGAGCGCATGCAGCAGCGCATTGCCGACCACGATCTGGCGATCGAGAACCGAGTTGAGGGCGGCGAGTTCGCTGAGGTCCATGTCAGGCTCAGTGCGAGGGCAGTTCCTGATCGGACGCCAGCAGCTTGGCCGCGACCTTGAGCGAGTCCACCTTGTAGGTGTTCTGCGCGATCTGGTTCTTGACTGCCTCGACCCGGTTGCCGTCGACGACCGGGGACGCCGCGATGGCTTCTCCGAGCTTCTGCAGCGTGCGGGCCGAATTGGTCAGCGTCACGGAATCGCCGGCTGGCGCGCCGGATCCGCTCTGCGGGGCATCCCCGGCGACACGCTCGACGCCGTTCGGGCGGGACGAACCCGTCACCACGGTCGAGGGGGTGCCGTACCCCGTAATCTTGTTGCTCATGTGCATGACTCCCGGAGCACGTAGCTCCTCGTACATCGTATCGGTCGGTCAGCGGCGAACTTTAGGGGAAATATGTGAACTCGAGCGGGGTCCACCGCGACGAAGCGGCGTAGACCCGACCGCTGCCTGCACCAGTCGGCACGCCGGTCTCATCCTTGAGGCCCTGCAATCGCTCATTCGAGCGACACTTCCACGATGTCGCCGGAGCGGACCACGCCCTCGACGGTGCGACCGGTCGTGGCGTTGCGGACCTGCACCCGCTCGGCGAGACCGGCATCTGCCTGCACCACCCCGCTGGTGCGCACCGACATCGTCCCGGCCCGCGCGATCACCGTCACCGACTGACCGCGGTGCACGACCGGTGGCGCGCGCACCAGCGCCGGCACCAGGACTTCGCCTGAGCCGATTGTCCGCTGTGCGATCCGGCCGACGACGTCCTCGGCCTGACGGAAATATCCGGCCGGCACGCTCGACAGGTCGCGCGGCACGACCATCAGGTCCGCGGCCGTGACCGCCTGCAGGCGACCGAGCGGCCGGGCGGCGACCACCACCGGCTCCTGGGCGCGGACCCGCACGGCGACGAAGTGCCGCCAGGACGGGCTGGCGCAGCGAATCTCGACCGTCAACTGGGTGGAGGAGCGTGTGCCGGGCGTCAGGCGGCCGACGGGCGGCGCGGCACAGGCTGCGAGCCGCAGCCGCGGGTCGATCGCTCCGACCTCGAGTTCCGCCGGCGCGCGGCCGCTCTCGCGCGCGGCGGCCTCGCGCGCGACGGCGGCGAGGCGCTCGGTGCTCTCGAGCTCATCGTCGGCCAGGGCGGCCGCACAGATGCCGAGTGCCGCGATCGCAAGCAGCGCGAGCCGTGGCCAGGTCCTCGAAGTGAAAGCGCACATGCGCCTGAGATCTGCACGATGCGTGCCACGCACGGCGTCGATGCGAAGGGCTTGCAGATCAGTCGGTTACCGCCACGGCCGGCGGGCGACGCGGTCCTTTGACCGCGCCCGCGTGGGCCGCTCGGCGGGCCGGCGTCAAAACTCCGTCGCCCGGCGGCCGTGGCTGATCGTTCGGCCGCGCGTGCAGGCGGCCAAGTCTTGCCGCTTCGCGCTGCCGGGTGGCCCGCGATTGCCGCTTGCGCGAAAGATTCGCCCCGCGCAGCCGCCTGACGTCCCGTCCGGAGGTTGGCACGCGTCTTGCTCTATGTCTCGCGGGACCTGCTCACGAGACCGCACCGATGATCGACAGCATCTTTGGAATTCACGAGCGCGCGCTGTACGCCGCGGCCGACCGCGTCGGCGTACTCGCGACCAACATCGCCAACGTCGACACACCGAACTTCAAGGCGCGTGACTACGACTTCGCCGGCATCCTCGCCGGCACGGCGGACGCCGCCGGCCTGTCGCTGACGCGCACCCACGTCGGCCACCTGCCGCTCGCCACCGGCGGCTCGACCGACGCCGACCTCAAGTACCGCATCCCGTACCAGCCTTCGCTCGACGGCAATACCGTCGAAGCGCCGGTTGAGCAGGCGAAGTTCGCCGAGAACGCGATCCGCTACCAGACCAGCCTCGATTTCATCAGCCGCCGCATCTCCTCGCTGCAGCTGGCGCTGACCGGCCAGTAACACGCCTGCCAACCCTGACACCCGGATACCCCACGATGTCCCTCCTCGGCATTTTCGACATCTCAGGCTCGGCGATGAACGCCGAGTCGATGCGCCTCAACGTCACGGCGTCGAACCTCGCCAACGCCGACTCGGTCGCGAGCTCGCCGCAGGCGGCCTACCGCTCGCGCCACCCGGTGTTCGCGACCCAGCTCAGGGAGTTCTCGGCGAACCCGAACTCCGACGAGCCCGGCGTCGGCGTGCGCGTGCTCGACATCATCCAGTCGTCCGCCGTGCCGACCAAGCGCTTCCAGCCGGATCACCCGCTCGCCGACCCGAGCGGCTACGTCTACGGCTCGAACGTCAACCCGGTCGAGGAATTGACCAACATGATTTCGGCCTCGCGCTCCTTCCAGGGGAACGTCGAGGTCATGACGACCGCCCGCGAACTGGTGATCAAGACCCTGACGCTGGGCCACTGAAGGATAAGCCGCCATGACTTCCACCACGATTCTGCCGCCCTCGGTCCTCGCCATGCTCAACGGCACCAACGGCGCCAGCGCCACCGACAGCGGTGCGGTCGCGAACACCGCCGGCAAGAACTCCTCGCAGCTCAACCAGCTCGATTTCCTGAACCTGATGATGCAGCAGCTCAAGAACCAGGATCCGACCAAGCCGATGGACAACTCGGCGATCATGGGTCAGCTCGCGCAGTTCGGCACCGTCAGCGGCATCAGCCAGCTGAACACCTCGTTCTCGAACCTGTCGTCGCAGCTGGTCTCGAACCAGGCGCTGCAGGCCTCGAGCCTGCTCGGCCGTAACGTGATGGTCAGCGGCTCGATCGCGCCGCTCGGCAGCAGCGGCGGCGTCAACGCTGCGGTCAGCGTGCCGGCCAACGCCAACGCGGTCGGCGTCCAGGTCGTCGACCAGACCGGCGCCGTGGTCAAGTCGATTCCGCTCGGCAACCCCGGCAGCGGGCTCGCCGACTTCACCTGGGACGGCACCACCGACAGCGGCGCGCGCGCGCCGGCCGGCGTCTACGGCTTCGTCGCGAGCGGCAGCGTCAGCGGCAAGGGCCAGCAGCTGCCGACGCTGGTCTCGGCCCAGGTCAGCAGCATCACCCTCAACGGCAGCGGCGGCGGCCTGACGCTGCACCTCGCCGGCCTCGGCGACGTGCCGTTCTCGGCCGTCCAACAGATCAACTGACGCGCCGCGCGCGCACCTTCAAGACAGCGGAGACCTCAAATGCCTTTTCGCATCTCGCTCAGCGGCCTCGACGCCACCTCCAGCGCCCTCGACGTCGTCGCCAACAACATCGCCAACTCGAACACGTCCGGCTTCAAGACCTCGCGCGTCAACTTCGCCGACGTCTACGCGACCGGCTCGCTCAACCTGAGCTCGCTGCAGAGCGGTGAGGGCGTGACCATCGCCGGCATCCAGCAGCAGTTCACGCAGGGCAACATCACGCAGACCGGCAACAACCTCGACCTCGCGATCAGCGGCCAGGGCTTCTTCACGCTGCACGATGCGAGCGGCTACTACTACACGCGCAACGGCACCTTCAGCGTCGACCGCACCGGTTACGTGGTCAACAGCCAGAGCCAGCGCGTGCAGATCTACCCGGCGCTGCCGAACGGCCAGTTCAACACCGGCGCGCTGCTCGACCTGCAGCTCAACACCTCGCAGAGCGCGCCGCAGCAGACCGGCGCCATCGCCGCCAACATCAACCTGCCGGCGAACGCCGCGGTGCCGGCCAACGCGCCGTTCCTGCCGACCGACCCGCTGAGCTACAACAACACGACCTCAACCGCGGTGTACGACTCGCTCGGCTACCAGCACACCGCGACCTTCTACTTCATCAAGCAGCCGGCGGCGAACGCCTGGAACGTGGCGATGACCGTCGACGGCACGCCGGTCGGCGGGCAGCAGGCGCTGCAGTTCGACACCAGCGGCGCGATCCAGACACCACCGTCGCCTGCCAACGCGCTCTACACCTTTCCGGCCTACGCCCCGACCACCGGCGCCGGTCCGCTGACGATGACCGTCAACCTCTCCGGCACCACGCAGTACGGCAACCAGTTCGCGGTCAACACCGTGACCCAGAACGGCTACTCGACCGGCCAGCTGACCACCATCAGCGTCGACAACACCGGCGTGGTCTCGGCCAAGTACACCAACGGCCGCTCGCTGCTGCTCGGCCAGCTCGCGATCTCGAACTTCCCCAACCCGCAGGGCCTCGCGCCGCTCGGCAACTCGAACTGGTCCGAGACCTTCGCCTCCGGCAACGTGATCCGCGGCACCGCCGGCTCGTCGAACATCGGCCTGGTGCAGTCCGGCGCGCTCGAGACCTCGAACGTCGACCTGACCAAGGAACTGGTCGACATGATCACCTCGCAGCGCGCCTTCCAGGCCAACGCGCAGATGATCACGACCGACGACCAGATCACGCAGACCATCCTGCAGATCAAGTAAGCGCCCGTCACTGACGCCACCACCGGAATCGCAACAGCATGGACCGTTCGCTATACGTCGGAATGACCGGGGCCTCGCAGATCCTGCAGGCGCAGGCGGTGCTCGCGCAGAACCTCGCGAACGTCAGCACCAACGGCTTTCGCGCCGACCTGCACGCGTTCTCGGCGGTGCCGATCGACGGGCCGGGCTTCCCGACCCGCGTCAACGCGGTGGCGGGACTGGCCGGCTTCTCGACGGCGAGCGGCATGATCATGCACAGCGGCGCGCCGCTCGACGTCGCGATCCGCGGCAAGGGCTGGTTCGCGGTGCAGGCCCAGGACGGCACCGAGGCCTACACGCGCGCCGGCGACCTGCACATCACCGCCGACGGCACGCTGGTGACGGCCGCCGGCCTGCCGGTGATGGGCGACGGCGGCCCGATCAACGTGCCGCCCTCGGACAACGTCGTGATCGGCGCCGACGGCACGATCACGGTGGTGCCACAGGGCGTGGGCGCGAAGGGCGCCGGCGCGGTGGCGCGCCTGAAGCTCGTCAATCCGCCTGAGGCGCAGCTCGTCAAAGGCGCCGACGGCCTGGTGCGAACCAAGGACGGGATCCCGGCGCCGGCCGATGCGTTGGTGCAGGTCGAGGGCGGCGCGCTCGAGACCAGCAACGTCAACGCACCGCGGGCGCTGGTCGAGATGATCTCGCTGTCGCGACTGTTCGACATGCAGACCAAGCTGATGTCGACCGCCGAGCAAAACGCCGCCAGCGCCCAGAAGCTGCTCTCGGCAGCCTGAGCGCGCCCTGAGCCCCGCACGACCATCTTTATATAGAGGCACACCCGAATGACTCCCGCACTGTGGGCCGCGAAGACCGGATTGGATGCGCAAGACACGCGCATGGCGGTCATCGCGAACAACATCGCCAACGTCAACACGACCGGCTTCAAGCAGAGCCGCGGCGTCTTCCAGGACCTGCTGTACCAGAACGTGCGGCAGGTCGGCGCGCAGAGCACCCAGGACACGCAGATCCCGTCAGGCCTGTACCTCGGTACCGGCGTGCGCGTGGTCGCGACCGAGAAGATCAATACCCAGGGAAGCCTCACCAACACCGGCAACTCGCTGGACGTGGCGATCCAGGGCAAGGGCTTCCTCCAGGTGCTGATGCCGGACGGCACGCTGGCCTACTCGCGCGACGGCTCCTTCCAGCTGAACTCGCAGGGCCAGATGGTCACGAGCTCCGGCTACCAGATCCAGCCGCCGATCACGATCCCGGCCAACGCGACCTCGGTGACGATCGGCTCGGACGGCACGGTCGGCGCGGTGATCGCCGGCGCCTCCGCCTCGACCACGATCGGCCAGCTGCAGCTGGTCGACTTCGTCAACGTCGGCGGCCTGGAGCCGAAGGGCCAGAACCTGCTGACCGAGTCGGCGGCTAGCGGCCCGCCGCAGATCGGCACGCCGGGCGTCAACGGCCTCGGCACGCTGCTGCAGGGCAACGTCGAGGGCTCCAACGTCAACGTGGTCCAGGAGCTCGTCGCGATGATCGAGACGCAGCGCGCCTACGAGATGAACTCCAAGTCCATCCAGACGACCGACCAGATGCTGAACTACCTGACGCAGAACCTGTGAGGCTGCCGCGATGACCGTTCTCGTTTCCCCGCTCGCCGGCGCACTGCGCCGGCTCGCCGGCCTCGCCGGCCTGGTGCTGGTCACCGGCTGCAACGCGGGCCTGCTGAAGTCGCCGCCGCTACCGCCGGCCGCCGAGGGCCCGGCGTACCGCGCCGCGTTTGCCGCGCAACCCGCGACCGGTGGCGCGATCTATCAAAGCGGGCGCGCGATCGCGTTCTTCGAAGACACCCGCGGCGTGCGCGTCGGCGACGTCCTCACGATCCGGCTGCAGGAGGCGTTCAACGCCTCCAAGACCGCCAGCACCCAGACCCAGAAGGACGGCAGCAGCACGCTCTCGGCGCCGATGTTCGCCGGCAAGCTGCCGCTCAACGGCGACACGACGCTCGACGCCAAGCGCGCCTTCAAGGGTCAGGGCACGACCTCGCAGCAGAACGCGCTGACCGGCAGCATCACGGCGGTCATCACCGAGGTGCTGCCGAACGGCAACCTGGTGATCTCCGGCGAAAAAGCGCTGCAGCTGAACCAGGGCGAGGAGTTCGTCCGCGTGCAGGGTGTGGTGCGCGTGGTCGACGTGCAGGCCGACAACTCGATCACCTCCGATCGGATCGCGGATGCGCGCATCAGCTACAGCGGCCGCGGCGTCATCGATGCGACCCAGCGTCAGGGCTGGCTGTCGCGGTTCTTCAACTCGCCGATCGTGCCGTTCTGAGGTTGCGATGAACGTTCTCCTGCAACGAATCGCCTCGCTCGTGCTCGGTCTCGCGGTCGCGGCCGGCGCCGCCGACGGCAGTGCTGCGACGCAGCGGGTCAAGGACCTCGCCTCGGTGGACGGCGTGCGGACCAACCAGCTGGTCGGCTACGGCCTGGTGGTCGGCCTGGACGGCTCCGGCGACCAGACCAGCCAGGCGCCGTTCACCGTGCAGAGCCTGGCGAGCTGGTTGAAGCAGCTCGGCATCACGCTGCCGCCGGGCGCGAACCCGCAGCTCAAGAACGTGGCGGCGGTCGCCGTGCACGCCGAGCTGCCGGCCTTCATCAAGCCCGGCCAGACCATCGACATCACGGTGAGCTCGATCGCCAACGCCAAGAGCCTGCGCGGCGGCACGCTGCTGGTCACGCCGCTGCGCGGCCTCGACGGCCAGGTGTACGCGGTCGCGCAGGGCAACCTGATCGTCAACGGCTTCGGTGCCCAGGCCAACGACGGCTCGAAAGTCACGATCAACGTGCCGACCTCCGGGCGGGTGCCGAACGGCGCGACGGTCGAGCGGGCCGTACCGTCGAGCTTCGCTGCTGGCGACAGCCTGGCGCTCAGCCTGCACAGCGCCGACTTCACCACCGCGACGCGCCTCGCCGCCCGCATCAATCAGGAGCTCGGCGCGGACAGCGCAGCGGCCGTCGACGCGACCTCGGTGCGGGTGCGGGCGCCGGCCGACGCCAACCAGCGCGTGGCCTTCGTCTCGCTGCTCGAGAACCTCGAGCTCGACCCGGGCGAGGCGGCCGCGCGCGTGATCATCAACTCGCGCACCGGCACCGTCGTCATCGGCGACCACGTGCGCGTCAGCCCCGCGGCCGTGTCGCACGGCTCGTTGACCGTGACCATCAAGGAAGAGCAGCGCGTCAGCCAGCCGAACGCGCTGTCGCAGGGCGGTACCACGGTCACCGTACCGGACTCGAGCATCGACGTGCAGCAGAAGGCGAGCCGGATGTTCCTGTTCGAGCCGGGCGTGTCGCTCGACGAGATCGTCCGCGCCGTCAACCAGGTGGGCGCCGCGCCGGGCGACCTGGTGGCGATCCTCGAGGCGCTGCAGCAGGCCGGCGCGCTGCACGCCCAGCTGATCGTGATCTAGGCCGCGATGACCAGCAGCCTCCCGATCGGATCGCTCCCGGCCGCCGATTCGGCGGCCGAAGCGCGCAGCGTGCTCGACGTGCAGGGCCTCGACGCGCTGAAGGCGGCGAGCGCGCAGACGCCGAACGACCCCAAGACGCTGCGCGCGGTCGCGCAGCAGTTCGAGTCGCTGTTCATCGGCATGATGCTGAAGTCGATGCGCGACGCGAAGCTCGGCGACGGCCTCTTCGACAGCGACCAGAGCCGTTTCTACCAGGACATGTTCGACCAGCAACTGTCGGTGTCGCTGTCGCAGGGCAAGGGCCTCGGCATCGCCGACCTGTTGGTGCGCAGTCTCACGCCGCAGGGCGTGCCGCCGGCGCTGCCGGCCGGCGCCTACGGTCGAGCGCCGCGCCGGACGGCCGCGAGCGCGACCGCCACCACGCCGCTGGCTGCGGCCGCGGCATCGGCGGCCGAGGGCGGTCCGTCGCCGCTGCTCGAGGCAGCGCCCGCTTCGCCGGGCCCCGCGCCGGCCGAGGGCGCGGTGGCCTCGACGCCGGAGGAGTTCATCGCGCTGGTGCTGCCGTCGGCCACCGCCGCCGGCGCAGCGCTCGGTGTGGACCCGCGCGCGCTCGTGGCGCAGGCGGCCCTCGAGAGCAACTGGGGTCGGCAGGTGCCGGCGGCGCCGAACGGCTCGAGCTTCAACGTATTCGGGATCAAGGCGGATGCCAACTGGTCCGGTGGCCGGGTGCTCAAGGACACCGTCGAATACGCCGGCGGGGTCGCCGAGCGGCGTCGCGAGCCGTTCCGGGCCTACGAGTCACTGCAGCACGGCTTCGAGGACTACGTCGCCTTCCTCAAGGGCCACGAGCGGTACGCTGCTGCGTTGCAGCATGGAACCGACCCAGAACGCTTCGCAGTCGCGCTACAAAGCGCGGGATATGCGACGGACCCATCATATTCGGCGAAGATCGCCGCAGTTCTGCGCTCAAGCCAGTTTCGGGCCGCTGTGACGGCGCTCAAGGAACCGACGGAGCCGCCGATCTTCTAGCTGACGGGAAGTGGCCTGCGCAGGCGAATGCCGCCGCGCCTGAAGACGAGGACTCATGGCCGATATCATGAACACTGCCGTGTCCGGTCTGATCGCGTTCCAGCGCGCTCTGGCCGTCACCGGCAACAACATCTCGAACGCCAATACCGACGGCTACAGCCGCCAGGTCGTGAACCTCGCGGACCGCCCGCCTGACGCGACGGCCGGCTTCTTCATCGGCAACGGCGTCGACGTCGGCTCCGTCAACCGCGCCTACGACCAGTTCAGCGTCGATCAGCTGCGCTCCGGCAATGGCCTGCTGGGCCAGCAGACCGCGTTCCTGAACATCGCCAACCAGGTCGACAACCTGATCGGCGGCACGACCAACGGCATTTCGAGCACGATCACCAGCTTCTTCAACGCCTGGCAGACGCTGTCGAGCGACCCGTCTTCAGCCGCCAATCGCCAGCAGATCCTGTCGCAGGCAAAGGGCCTGGCCGCGGCCATCAGCCAGACGGCCTCGCAGCTCGATACGCTGCAGCGGAACATCAACTCGCAGATCACCACGACCGTCAGCACCGTCAACGGGCTCGCGGCCTCGATCGCCAAGCTCAACGATCAGATCGCGACTGCGACGGCGCAGGCCGGCGGCGCCAAGCCCAACGACCTGATGGACCACCGTGACCAGCTGATCACACAGCTGAGCTCGCTCGTCACCATCAGAACCAACAACGAGGCCGACGGCTCGGTGGACGTCTTCGTCGGCAACGGCCAGGCGATCGTGGTCCGCAACCAGGCGACCGCGTTGAGCGCGACGCCGAACGGCTACGACCCGACGCAGCTCGACGTCAGCTACGGCAGCGGCGCCGGCAAGCAGGTGATCAGCTCGTCGATCGGCGGTGGCACGCTCGGCGGGCTGCTGCAGGCGACCAATCAGATGATCCTGCCCGGTCTCAACGGCCTCGGCCAGATCGCGACGGCAGTCTCGAGCCAGGTCAACGCGCAGCAGAAGCTCGGCTTCGACCAGAACGGTCAGCTGGGCAAGCCACTCTTTACTGTAGCGCTGCCGCAGGTGCTGCCGGATGCGACCAACGGCGGCGGCGCCAGCTTGGTGGCCACCGGCACCGACGCGACCGTGCTCACCGCCGACGACTACGTGCTGCGCTACCAGGGCGGCGCCTGGTCGGCGACCATCGCGAGCAGCGGCCAGGTCGTCGGCGTGACCGGCAACGGCACGACCACGCCGCTGAGCGTCGGCGGCATCACGCTGTCGCTCAGCGGCGGGCCGCCGCCGCCGGCGCCTGCCAGCGGCGACAGCTTCCTGGTCAGGGCCACCGGCCCGGCGGCCCGCACGATCTCGAGCGCCCTCAACGATCCGCGCCTGGTCGCCGCCGCTGCGCCGCTGCAGGCGTCGGCCTCGATCAGCAACCTCGGCAACGCGACGATCAGCGCGCCGAGCGTGCTAAGCGGGGTGCCGGTGTCGACCACCAGCTTCCCGCTCAACGCCGCGCTGCTGACGCCGACCAGCATCGTCTTCCAGAACCCGCCGACGAGCTACACGATCAACGGCGGCGCGCCGCAGCCGTACGCCTCCGGCCAGCCGATCACGGCCAACGGCTGGAGCGTCGCGATCACGGGCGTGCCCGCGGCCGGCGACACGTTCAGCGTCGGCCCGAACGGCGCCGGCAACGGCGACAACCGCAATGCACTCGCGATGGCGCAGCTGCAGAACCAGAATGTCCTGGTTGGCGGAACGATCAGCATCTCGGCCGGCTACTCGAGCCTGGTCGGCGTCATCGGCACCGTCACGCACCAGGCGGACATCGCCCAGACCGCGCAGCAGGCGGTCGTCGCCCAGGCGCAGCAGTCCGTGTCGAGCGTCTCGGGCGTCAACCTCGACGAGGAGGCGGCCAACATGCTGCGCTGGCAGCAGGCCTACGCCGCCGCCGCCAAAGTCATCGCGACGGCCGACACTATGTTCCAGACCCTGCTCGCCGCCGTGAAGGCCTGACCATGCGCATCTCCTCCGCCTACCTCGCCCAGTCGTTCGTCGCGGCGATCGAGCAACAGCAGTCGAACCTGGCACGCACCCAGCAGCAGATCGCGACCGGGCTGCGCTTCAGCGCGCCTTCGCAGGATCCGGCCGCTGCCAGCCAGTCGCTCGACATCCAGGCGACGGTCGACCAGATCGGCCAGTTCGCGACCAACTCGAACCTCGCGCAGAGCCGCCTGTCGGTCGAGGACTCGACGCTCAGCACGCTCACCAACCTGCTGCAGCGGGTCCGCAATCTCAGCGTGCAGGCGGCGAATGCGACCCAGACCCCCGAGACCCGAGCCGCGATCGCGACCGAGATCCAGCAGCAGCTCGCTGGCCTCGTGCAGCTGGCCAACACCCAGGATGGCAGCGGCCAGTCGCTGTTCTCAGGCACCGCCACGGCGACCACGCCGTTTAGCCAGAGCGGCGCCACGTTCACCTATTCGGGCAACCAGACCCAGCGCTTCGTGCAGATCGGCACCAATCGCCAGGTGGCCGACGGCGATACCGGCACGCGGATTTTCCAGCAGATCCGCAACGGCAACGGCACCTTCGCGGTGTCGACCGGCGCCGGCAACCAGGGCGCCGTGATCATCGGCTCGAACTCGGTCACCGATCCGACCGCGTGGGCGGCCGGCAGCCCGCCGTACACGCTGACCTTCACGAGCCAGACGACCTACACGATCACCGACTCCGCGCTTCCCGCGCCCACCGTTACCAACGGCAACTACACCGACGGCCAGACCATCAGCTTCAACGGCGCGCAGCTGCAGGTCAGCGGCACGCCCGTAGTCGGCGACAGTTTCACGATCGCGCCGAGCACCAACCAGGACGTGTTCACGACGCTGCAGAACCTGGTCACGGCGCTGAACGGCTCGCAGACCGGTGCCACCGGCCAGGCGAAACTCGGCAACAGCGTCAACCGCGCGATCGAGGCGCTCGACCAGAACCTGAGCAACGTCTCCAACGTCCGCTCGGAGGTCGGTTCGCGCCTGAACGCGCTCGACACGCAGAGCAGCAGCAACAGCGACGTCACGCTGCAGCTGAAGTCGACGCTGTCGAACCTGCGCGACGTCGACTACGCGGCCGCGGTGACCACGCTCAACCAGCAGCTGACGGGCCTGCAGGCCGCGCAGGCCAGCTACGTCAAGCTGCAGAATCTGTCGCTCTTCAACTATATCCAGTAACCGATCGCCCAGGCTGCCGCGATCGCCAGCAGCGCGCTGGCCGCGGCGAGCCGCTGCGGTCCGCGGGCCCGCGGCGCGGGCCAGCGACGAAGCGGCAGCGCGAACAGCGCCCCGAAGCCGAAGCCGAGTGCGTGCGCCGCGATGTCGGTGTGCGCATCGCCCGTGCCGAGCAGGGCGAGCAGCACGACCGCCGCCACCACGCTCGCGCCCGCGAAGCCGGCGCGTGCGCGGCGCGTGGCCGCGGGCCAGCGCACCACGGCGAGCGCGCCGAGCGCGGCGAACACCGCCGTCGAGGCGCCGAGCGAGGCGCGCCCGGCAGGCATCGTCAGGCCGTTGACGGCATTGGCGGCGACCGCCGCGGCGAGGATCAGCAGCCAGCCGCAGCCGGCGCCGTAGACCCGCGCCGCCAGACCGCCGAACAGCGCGCCGAAGCCGGTATTGGCGGCGAGATGCGCGAGGTCGGCGTGCAGCGTCAGGGCGGTGACCGCCCGCCACAGCTCGCCGGCGCGGAAGCGCGCGCCATCGAGCACGCCGACGTCGAACCAGCCGCGGCCGAGCGGCAGGCGCGTGCTCGCGACGCCGATCAGGAACAGCACCAGCGCGTAGCCGGCCGCGGCCGCCAGGCCGCCGTCGTGCAGGCGCGGCGGCCGTGGCCGCGGGCGGGGGCGGTTCTCGGTGACATAACGACCGAGTTCAACGACCGCGCGCCGCTCGTCCTCCGCGGCAACCAGCAGCGCGTAGCCCTGCGGGTCGACCCACATGACGGCGGGAATGCCGACCGCGAGCAGCACGAGCGCGCGCTCGTCGCACGGCGGCGGAGCCCGTGAGCGGAAGATCTCGATCCAGGAGAGGTCGGTGTCCACGCCCGGTGCAATGTGGCGTCCGGCCGGCCGGACTTCAACCGGCGGCCCCCCCCGCGGCCGCTAAAGAATGCCGCCGCTCGTCCGATACAAGGACGAGGCCAGCCCGCAAAGGGTTCGCGCGTCTACCACCTGGCGACCGCCTCTGACCGTGACCCAACTCCCAGTTCGGGCGCATCACGGCAGCGAGATTAAAGATCCCCCGGCAGGTACCGATAATTCGTCCGAGTCGATATTGCGGCCCGCGCGACGGGCCTAGGGACCAACACCCCGAGCCCGACGAACTACTGAAGGCCGGAACGTCACCAGGAGCCATACATGTCACTTTTCATCAATACCAACATCGCTTCGCTGAACGCGCAGCGGAATCTGGCCAACAACGGCACGTCGCTGTCGACGTCGCTGCAGCGGCTGTCGTCGGGCCTGCGCATCAACAGCGCCAAGGACGACGCGGCCGGCCTCGCGATCTCGGACCGCTTCACGACGCAGATCAACGGCCTCAACCAGGCCGTGCAGAACGCGAACGACGGCATCTCGCTCGCGCAGACCGCGGAAGGCGCCCTCCAGGAAGTCACGAACAACCTGCAGCGCATCCGCCAGCTCGCCGTGCAGTCGGCGAACGCGACCAATAGCGCCTCGGACCGCCAGGCGCTCGATTCGGAAGTGCAGCAGCGAATCGCGGAAATCAACCGCATCGCGACGCAGACTTCGTTCAACAACCAGAACGTCCTCGACGGCACGTTCGGCAACGCGGTGTTCCAGGTCGGCGCGAACGTCGGCCAGACGATCACCGTGGGTCTGAGCACGAGCAGCAAGACGAACGCGATCGGTTCGTTCGTCAACAGCGCGGGCGCTGCGACCCAGACCCCGATCATCGCGGTGACCGGCACGACCGTGGCCAACGGCGGCGCGGGTGCCACCTACGCCGGCGTGAGCACCGGCGTGTTCGACGGCTCATCGACCTACCAGATCACGCCGAACGGCGGCGTGGCGACGACCCTGGCCGCGACGTCGAGCTTTACCGGCAGCGCCACGGGGCAGGACAACACCAGTGCCTACGCCAAGGCTGGCTCGATCAACGGCTCGGGCATCAGCGGCGTGACGGCGAGTGGGGTGACGACCCTGGATCTCGGCAACGCGCTGGCTGGCAAGATCGTCAGCGTCACCGGCGCCACCGCCGGCACCCAGGACTACAACCTGCAGATCAACGGCGTGTCCGCCTACGACAGCGGTAACCTCACCGGTGCGGCGAGCGACACGATCGGCTCGGCCATCTCGCAGATCAACCAGCAGAGCAACCTGACCGGCGTCGTCGCCTCGCAGGACTCGACCGGTGGCCTGCTGCTGACCGCCGCGGACGGCCGCAATATCGCGCTCACGGAGACGATCACCGGCGTATCCGGCACGTCAGTCGCCGGCACGGTGCATTCGCTGCTGTCGAACACCGTGGCCGCTGGCGCCAACACGGCCGCTGCGGGCACCTCGACCGCCACCTACCGCGGTCAGGTGACGCTGCAGTCGAAGGAGACGCTGGTGTTGAACGCGGGCGCACAGGGCTCGCTCGGCTTCGTCGGCTCGAACCTGCAGGCGGGCTCCAACCTCGCGGCGCAGAACGTGACGACGGTGTCGGCCGCCGATAGCACGATCCTCGCGGTCGACTCCGCGATCACGGCGATCGACAACCTGCGCGGCACCTTCGGCGCGATTCAGAACCGCTTCCAGTCGACGATCGCGAACCTGAGCACGACGACGGAGAACCTCTCCGCCGCCCGCAGCCGAATCCTGGATGCGGACTTCGCCCAGGAGACCTCGAACCTGACCCGCGCGCAGATTCTGCAGCAGGCCGGTACGTCGGTCCTCGCCCAGGCGAACGCGCTGCCGCAGGGTGTGCTGAAGCTCCTGCAGTAAGTTCGCGGTAGATTGAATCGGCTTCACGAGGAGGCCGTCGGAATAGACTTAGCCACGAGGCGGGTGACCCCGCCTCAGCATGGAACCCGGGCACGGACAGCCCGGGGCGCTGGGGCGGATCGTTATGCTGCCAACCCTGTCGGAAGACAAGGGGTTTGGATATGGCCACTGGAGTGTCGAACATCAATTTCGGCGTACCGGTCGCGGGGATACCCGCCACCGGTACCACCGCGAGCGGCGGCGTACCTGGTACGCCGGTGCATCCTGTGCAGCCGGTGTTACCGGCGGCGGCGGTCGGCCACGGCGGCAATTCGTCGCCGCCAACCGGCGAGACTCTGCCGGTGCACGCGGCGGCCGCGCAGAACGGCGTCATCGCGCTGCAGGCGGCGGTTGAGGGCATCAATCGGTTTCTGCGCGACAGTCAGCGCCAGTTCCTGTTCCAGGTGGATCTGAAGAGCGGCAAAGAGACGCTGACGATCGTGAATCCGGCCACCGGCGAGGTGATTCGACAGATTCCGTCGTCGCAGGTGCTCGAGGCGGCGACCAACCTGCAGCAGGCCGGCATGCCGATGGCGGGGCTGTTCATCGACGAAAAGATGTGAACAAACGCCGTCGGCGGCGGCCCGACGCTGGTACGGATCTTGCTTTATCCGCTATGGACCTCTGAAGGCGATCCATGAGTAGCATTCTTCCCAGCAGCCTGACGTCAGGTACGACGGCGACGACACCCGGCAGCGGCACCGTGCTCACGGGCACCGGTGCCCAGGGCACGGTCTCGTCGGTCGGCCTCGGCTCGGGCCTCGACATCAACAGCATCGTCTCGCAGCTGATCGCGGCCGAGGGTAGCGGTCCGAGCAAGCTGCTCGACGGCAAGACGTCCAAGATCAACTCGCAGCTGTCCGCCTACGGGCAGTTCCAGGCGGCGGTCTCGGCGCTGCAGGCATCGCTCGCGACGCTGTCGACTCCGGCGCAGTTCCAGAACAACGCGGCGACGATCGCCGACACCGGTATCGCGAGCGCGACGGCGGACTCCACGGCCGCCGGCGGCACGTACAGCCTGCAGGTGCTGCAACTCGCGCAGGGCGCGCAGCTGATCTCCGGCCACTACGCGACCTCCGGCACAGCGGTCGGCACCGGCACGTTGAACATCAAGATCGGCACCACCAGCATCCCGGTGACGATCGATTCGACCAACAACACCCCGGCCGGCATCGCCGCCGCGATCAACAAGGCCGGCAATACCCAGGGCCTGTCGGCCTCGCTGCTGACGGCCAACGACGGCGTGCACCTCGTGCTGACCAGCGCGGCGACCGGCGCGACCAACGCGCTCAGCGTCTCGCAGACCGGCGGCGATGGCGGGCTCGCGAGCCTGGTCTACGATCCAGCCGCCCAGACCAATCCGGTCACGCAGCAGCAGGCGGCGCAGGACGCACAGGTCAAGCTCGACGGCTTCACCTACAACACTCCGAGCAACGTCGTCACCGGTCTGCTGACCGGCGTCACGCTCAATCTCAAGGCGCCGTCGGCCGCGAACACGCCGACCACGCTCTCGATCGCGGTGGACCACGGCGCCGCCCAGACGGCGGTGCAGACCTTCGTCAGCAGCTACAACACGCTGGCGAACGCGGTCAACCAGCTGTCGAGCTACAATGTCGCGACCGGCAGCGCCGGACCCTTGCTCGGCGACGGTCTGTTGAATTCCTTCATCAGCCAGGTCAACCACGCGCTCAATTCGTCGGTTTCGTCGTTGAAGGGCGGGCCGTTCAGCACGCTGGCCGAGATCGGCATCGTCGCCAATGTAGACGGCACGCTGAGCGCCGATTCGGTCAAGCTCAACAGCGCGGTCACCAACAACTACGCCTCGCTGGCGCAGCTGTTCTCCGGGACCGGCGGCGTCGCGGTGCAGCTCAGCAGTCTGTTGACGCAGTACACGCAGCCGACGACCGGCATCCTCGCGCAGCAGACCAACAGCCTGCAGCAGAACCTCAAGGACATCGCGACCCAGAAGACGGCGCTCAACCAGCGCCTCGCGAACCTGCAGACGCAGCTCTACGCCCAATACAACGCCATGGACGCGCTGGTCGCGCAGCTGAAGAGCACTGGCACGTCGCTGCAGTCCGAGCTCAATTCCATTTCCTACGTCGGCCGGCCGGCCGTGACCAACGGCTAGCCTCTCGCCACCGAACGGAGTCGATTCATGATCAATCCAGGAGCCCAGCAGGCGCTCAAGAGCTATCAGACAGTTGGCGCGCACGCCCAGGTGGCGGCGGCCGACCCCTACAAGCTCGTGCAGCTGATGCTCGCGAACATCGTCGAGCGCCTCGCCGTCGCCCGCGGCCACATGGAGCGCGGCGAGATCGCCCGCAAGGGCGAGCAGGTGTCGAAAGCCATCGCGGTGATCAGCGCACTCGACTCGAGCCTCAACTTCGAGCTCGGCGGGGAGATTGCCGCGAACCTGCACGACCTCTACGAATACATGGTATTGCGCCTCGTCAAGGCGAACGCCGACAACAATCTCGCCGGACTCGACGAAGTCGCGGCGCTGGCCCGCAACATCAAGGACGGCTGGGACGGCATCGCCACCCAGGTCCGCTCGACCGCCGCGCCCGCGGCCGCGACGCCATGAGCGCCGCCCGCGGGGAGATGAGCGCCGACCGGGTCGCGGAATTCGGCGCGCTTCTCCGGCTCACCGAGACGCTGAAGGCGCACCTCGAGCGGGGCGAGTGGGGCGCCGCGGCCGCGGTCGAGCTTGAGCGCCGCGGCCTCGTCGAACGCGTGTTCGAGGTGGCGCCCGGCGCCAAGGAGCTGCCGGTGCTGACCGCGACGCTGCGCGAGGTCGTGCGCATCAACGACGAGCTGATCGGCCTGGCCGAGCATCAGCGCCGTGCGGTGGCGCGCGAACTCGATCTGCTGGCCGTTGGCCGCGAGGCCAGCCGCGCCTACGACGGTGTCGGCGGCTCACGGCAGGGCAGCCCGCGGCCGTGACCGCGCGCTTCGACGGGCTCGGCTACACCGACTCCGTGCCGCTGGGCTTCGAACGCCTCGAGCGGCTGCCCGACGGCCCGGTGCTGTCCGCCATCATCCTCGAGAACCAGCAGGTGCTGGTGGCGGACGCCTCGCTCGACGAGCAGCGTCCGCACCAGGAGAAGAAGTCTGAGGAAGAGCCGGAGCTGGCCGAGGATCTGCAGCGGCTCGAAACCAAAGTCAACGTACTGGTCCAGCTCGTCGCCCGGCTGCTGAACCGCGGCGCGAGTCTGCCGCCGGCGCGCAGCATCCGCTTCCACGCGCAGGGCCTCGAGTGGCGCGTCGACGACGACGAGGTTCAGCCGGGCGTCGGCCTCGTGCATCTGCACGTCAGCCGGTATTTCCCGCAGGCGCTTACCTTGCCGGGGCGCCTCCTCGGCGTGCACGCCGACGACGAGGGCCGCTGGGTGCGCTTCGAGTTCGAAGGGCTCACGCCGTCAGTGATCGGCCTGCTCGAGCGGATGATCTTCAGACACCACCGCCGACTGGTGGCCGGAGCACGCACCGCGCCGCGCGCCTGAGCACGTGCCGCTTCGGCGTTTTGATGGCAGCTGACTCAGGGTCAGATGTACATCCCGTTAAGGGGTTCCCCCAAGTCAATAACGGGGGCCTAGCCTATATCGAGCTGCGCCTGCATTTCCGTACGATCGGTCCCGGGGCTGAGACAGCCAAGCTGTTTCAGATGGTTACAGAAACAACCTAAAAAGCGACTGCACTGACTGCAGACGTAGGCGATCCGGCCGAAGGGGCACCGCAGGGTGGCGGATAGAAAGGTGCTGATCATCGAGCCTTGCGCGGCTCGGGCACTCGAGTGGCAGGCAGCGCTGCACTTCCTCGACTGCGATTCCGAGGCGGTCGCTCAGGTCGACGAGGTGGAGTGGCCGCAACCGGAGGCGCTGCGCTGGACCGCAGTGCTGATCGGCGACGGCGTGACGGCCGCGGAACTACGGGCGGTGGCGGGCCGCAGCACCGCCTACTCGACGCCGCTGCCGCTGCTGGTCCCGGCCGCGCTTGCCGCGCTCGTGACGCCGGCCGACGCCGCGCTCGTCCATCTGCCGACTCCTGCGCGCTACCGCGATCTCGTCAAGGCGCTGGCGGAGGCCGCATCGTTGGCCGCGCGCCCCTACGACGTGCCACCGCTGCTGTCGACGTTCCGGCCGAGCGGCGGGTCGCCCGCGATCCGCGCCGTGCACCGCCTGGTCGAGCAGGTGGCTCCCTACGACACCAACGTGCTGGTGCTCGGCGAATCCGGCACCGGCAAGGAAATGGTCGCGCGCCACGTCCACGAGCTGTCGCCGCGCTCGGCGCAGCCCTTCGTGCCGGTGAACTGCGGCGCGATTCCGGCCGAGCTGCTCGAAAGCGAGTTGTTCGGTCACGAGAAGGGCGCCTTTACCGGCGCGATCAGCACCCGCATCGGCCGCTTCGAGCTGGCCGCGGGCGGTACGCTGTTTCTCGACGAAATCGGCGACATGAGCCTGCACATGCAGGTGAAGCTGCTGCGCGTCCTGCAGGAGCGCACGTTCGAGCGCGTCGGCGGCAACCGCACCCTCAAGGCCGACGTGCGGATCATCGCCGCGACGCACCGCAACCTCGAGGCCGCCATCGCCGCCGGCGCGTTCCGCGAGGACCTGTACTACCGGCTGAACGTGTTTCCGATCCAGATGCCGCGGGTTGCCGACCGGATCGACGACCTGCCGGCGCTCACCGAGCAGCTGCTGGTGAGGATCGAGCGCCTGACCGGGACGCGGATCGAGCTCAGCGACCGCGCCGTGGCGGCGCTTGCCGCCTACGACTGGCCTGGCAACGTGCGCGAGCTCGCGAACCTGCTCGAGCGCCTCGTCATCCTGCATCGGGGCGCGCGGGTGGACGTCATGGACCTCCCGGAGCGCTACCGCCTGCGCGCGGTCAGCGTCGCGCGCCTGCCGTCGCCGGCGGCCGGATTGCCGGATGAGGGCATCGATCTCAAGGATCACCTCAACCGGCTCGAGCAGCGCTACATCCGCGAGGCACTGGCGCGCGCCGACGGCACGATCGCCGGTGCTGCCCGCCTGCTCGGCATGCAGCGCACGACGCTGGTCGAAAAGCTGAAGAAGTACCGTCTCGCGGCGGCCGACGTCGCCTGACGGGCGTCGAGATCTCGACGCCCTGCAGGTCCGGCGACGCCCGGCCGCCGTCGGGAAATTGACGTCATCGGGCCCGGCGACGCGTAACACGCTGATTCTACGGGCCACTTCGACCCGGCATGGAACTTGCTCTGTCCTAGTCCGGGTTGGTGTCTCCGGAATCAAAAGATGGCAGCGGCACTCGCATCACAAGAGCTCACGCAGGCGTTCCAGACGTTCACTGAACTGTCCGGCGCACTCGAGCAGTCCTACCGCGACCTCGAGTCGCAGGTCGCGCGGCTGAACGGCGAGCTGGCGGAGGCGCGCCTCGAGCGCGTGCGTCAGGAACGGCTGGCGACGCTCGGCGAGATGGCGGCGCGCCTCGCCCACGACGTGCGCACGCCGCTGGCGGCGGCTCTGCTGTACGCGTCGCGGCTTGGCCTCGACGGCGTCAGCGACGCCGACCGGCGCGACATTGCCAGCAAGATCGTCGGCCGACTCCGGCACCTCGAGCGGCTGGTGGCCGACATGCTGGCCTTCGCGCGCGGCAGCGGCGTGCGGCTCGGGCGCTGCGACGTCGGCGCGCTGCTCGAGGGCACGGCGCAGAGCCTGGCGTCGCGCCTCGGGCCGCGCGCGCGGCTCACGATTCGCACGCTTGCGCCCGGCCTCGCGGTGCACGGCAACGCCGAAGCGCTGGTCGGCGCGCTCGTCAACCTCGCCAACAACGCGCTCGACGCGGTCGGCGGGCAGGACGCCTGCGTCGAGATCGAGGCGAGCACGGCCGACGGCCGCGCGCTGATCCGCGTGCGCGACAACGGTCCCGGGGTGCCGGCCGAGTTCCGCGCCAAGATCTTCGAACCCTTCTTCACGACCCGTGCGTCAGGCACCGGTCTCGGGCTGGCGGTGGTGAAGTCGGTGGCGCTCGCGCACGGCGGCTCGGTGCGGATCGAGGACACGAACAGCGGCGCCTGCTTCGCGCTCGAACTGCCTGCCCTCGGAGCCGACGCATGAACGCGGTCGTCACGCCGCTGCCGTCCGACCTGCTCACCCCGGCCGCCGGCCGGCACGTGCTGGTCGCGGAGGACGATGCGGCGCTGCGCGATGCGCTGGTCGACACGCTGCGCTTCGCGGGCTGCCGCGTCACGGCGGTCGCCGACGGCTCGGCGGCGCTCGCCGCGCTCGAGACCGAGCGCCCGGGCCTGCTGCTCACCGACGTGCAGATGGCGCCGACCGACGGCCACGAGCTGCTGTTGAAGGTTCGCGCGCGCTGGCCGGAGGTGCCGGTGGTGCTGATCACCGCCTACGGCACGATCGAGCGCGCGGTCGCGGCGATGCGCGACGGTGCCGCCGAATACCTCGTCAAGCCCTTCGACGCCGATGCGCTGATCGGCCTCGTCGAGCGCATCGGGCGACTGGCCGAGACCGATCCCGGCGTCGACGCGCCGGTTGCGGCCGATCCGCGCTCGCTCGAGACGGTGATGCTCGCGCGCCGCATCGCCCGCACCGACGTCACGGTGCTGGTCACCGGCGAGAGCGGCACCGGCAAGGAAGTGTTCGCCCGCTACCTGCACGCGCAGTCGACGCGCCGCAGTGGGCCGTTCATCGCGATCAACTGCGCGGCGATTCCCGAATCGATGCTCGAGGCGGTGCTGTTCGGCCACGAGAAAGGGGCCTTCACCGGCGCGAGCACGGCGCATACCGGCAAGTTCGAGCAGGCACAGGGCGGCACGCTGCTGCTCGACGAAATCTCGGAGATGGGCCTGTCGCTGCAGGCCAAGCTGCTGCGCGTCCTGCAGGAGCGCGAGGTCGAGCGCATCGGCAGCGCGCGCACCATCAAGCTCGACGTGCGGGTGATCGCGACCAGCAACCGCCAGCTGACCGCCGAGGTGGCCGCCGGCCGCTTCCGCGAGGACCTTTACTATCGCCTCAACGTCATGCCGCTCAAGCTCGCGCCGCTGCGCGAGCGGCCGCTGGACGTGCTGCCGCTCGCCGAGCGCGTGCTGGCACGGCTGGCCGCGCCGGGCCAGGCGCCGCTCGCGCTGTCGCCGGCCGCCGGCGAGCGGCTCGTGCGCCACGGCTGGTCCGGCAACGTCCGCGAGCTCGACAACGTTCTGCAGCGCGCCGTGGTGCTCGCCGGCAGCTCGACGCTGACGCCCGCCGAGATCGTGTTCGAGTCCGAGAGCTCGGCGCCGCCGCTCGCCACGCCGCCGGTCGCGACCGCGGCCGGGGCGCCGCTCGAGGACGGTCTCAAGGACCGCGAGCGCGACCTCATCATCGCCGCGCTCGAGGCCACCGAGGGCAGCCGCAAGCTCGCGGCCGTCCGGCTCGGCATCAGCGCCCGGACGCTGCGCTACAAACTTGCCCAGCTGCGCGCCGCCGGCGTCGCAGTCCCCTGACCGCCGAGGATCCGATGGCCGCAATCGACACGACCCGACTGTTGATGGAACTGCGTTCGCTGGCCGCCGAGGCGCAGCGCGCGCCTGGCATCGGCACGGGCCCGGCGGTCGGCGGCGCCGGCAAGACACCGGACTTCGGCAGCGTCCTCAAGGCGTCGATCGGCGAGGTCAACAGCCTGCAGCAGAACGCCTCGGCGCTGGCCACCGCTTTCGAGCAGGGTGCGCCCGGAGTCGATATCTCGCGGGTGATGGTCGAGGCGCAGAAGGCGAGCCTCGCGTTCCGGGCGATGAGCGAGGTGCGCAACCGCCTCGTCAGCGCCTATCAGGAAGTCATGAATATGCCGATCTGAGGATCGGCGCGCACGGACGGAGTAGAGAATGGCTGAAGCGACTGCATCGCGTAGCGTGTTCGAGTTGCCGGGACTGCGGCAACTCTTCCTGCTCGTCGGCCTGTCCGGCGCGATCGCCGCCGGGCTGTGGCTCGTGTTCTGGTCGCAGGGCCAGAACTTCGCGACGCTCTACAGCCAGCTGTCCGAGCGCGAGACCGCGCAGGTCGTCGACGCACTGCAGGCGGCCGGCATCCCGCACAAGCTCGACGGGCCGAGCGGCACGGTCCGGGTCCCCGAGCCGCAGCTGCGCGAGGCGCGCATGAAGCTCGCGCAGCAGGGGCTGCCGCAGTCCGACGCGCTCGGCGTCGAGATGATCCAGAAGGACAACGGCTTCGGCACCAGCCAGTTCATGGAGACCGCGCGCTACCAGCTGGCGATCGAGACCGAGCTCGCGCGCACGATCGTCAAGGTGCAGGGCGTGCAGGGCGCGCGCGTGCACCTCGCGCTGCCGCACCAGTCCGCGTTCGTGCGCGACAAGCGCCATGCGACCGCGTCGGTGATGCTGCAGCTCTACGCGGGCCGGCGGCTCGAACCCGGCCAGGTCACGGCGATCGCCCACCTGGTCGCCTCGTCGGTACCTGATCTCGAGACCAAGGACATCACGGTCGTCGACCAGAACGGCACGCTGCTGTCCTCGCCTGACGGCAACGACTCGCTGGCGATATCGGCCAAGCAGCTCGAGTACACGCGCAGCGTCGAGGACGGCTACACCCGCCGCATCGAACAGCTGCTGACGCCGCTGGTCGGCGCGGGCCGCGTCCGGGCCGGCGTCACCGCCGACATCGACTACACGGTCACCGAGCAGTCGAGCGAGAACTACGATCCGCAGAAGCAGGTGGTGCGCAGCGAGCAGACCGCCAACGAGCAGCGGATGGCCGGCGACATCGCCATGGGCATTCCCGGCGCGCTGAGCAACCAGCCGCCGCAGACCTCGCCGGCGCCGCCTGCCGCGAGGCAGCAGCCGGCGGCCACGCCGCCGCAGCCGGTCGCGACCAACAATCGTGCGACCCGCAATTTCGAGATCGACCGCACCGTCAGCCACGTCATGCAGCCGACCGGTATCATCAAGCGGCTGTCGGTCGCGGTGATCCTCGACAACAAGCAGGTGGCCGGCGCCGACGGCAAGGCCAGCAGCGAGGCGCTGACCGACAAGGAGGTCGAGCGCTACACCGGCCTGGTGCGCGAGGCGGTCGGCTTCGACGAGAAGCGCGGCGACCACGTCGAGGTGATCAACGCCTCGTTCTCGACCAGCGTCCCGGCCGGCGAGACGGTCGCCGAGGAGCCGTGGTACGCCAACCCGATGTTCAAGCAGCTCGGCCGGCAGGGCGTCGCGGTGCTGGCGGTGCTGGTCCTCGCGCTGGTCGTGCTGCGGCCGATCATGAAGACGCTGCTCGCGCCGCCGCGCCACGCGCTCGCGCGCCTCGACGGCGGGGGCGGCGGCGACCTCGCCCGCGACAAGGTGACGCTGTCGGGTGGCGGCGGACAGCCGGGGCTGCCCAACTATGAGCAGCACGTCGCAGCGGCCCGCAGCGTCATCACGCAGGATCCGAAGCGGGCTGCGGCGGTGGTCAAGGAGTGGGTGACGGCCGATGGCTGATCGGGGCGCAGACTATTCCGGGGCCGAACGCGCCGCGGTGCTGATGATGTCGCTCGGCGAGCAGAACGCCGCCGCGATCCTCAAGCACATGGATCCGCGCGACGTCGAGGCCGTCGGCCTCGCGATGGCGGCGCTTAAGTCGGTCAGCAAGGACAGTGCCGAGAACGTCGTGCAGTCCTTCCTGCTGAAGCTCGATTCCGGCGACAGCTTCGCGGTCGACAAACCCGACTTCGTCAAGAAGGTGATGGCGGCGTCGTTCGGCAAGCAGCGCGGCGAGCTGATGGTCGATCGCATCCTGTCGGGCGCCACCGGCGGCGCCGGCATCGACGCGCTGAAGTGGATGGACCCGCGGGCGGTGGCGCAGATCGTTGCCGAGGAACACCCGCAGGTGATCGCGAGCCTGCTGGCGCAGCTCGACGGCAAGCTCGCCGCCAAGATCATTCCGCTGCTGCCCGAGAAGCAGCGCGCCGACGTGCTGATTCGCATCGCGACGCTGGAGGAGCTACCGCAGTCGGCGCTGCAGGAACTCGACCAGATCGTCGGCAAGCGGGCCGCGAGCGGCACGCAGGTGACCTCGCGCAAGATCGGCGGCACGCGCACCGTCGCCGATATCATCAACGCGATGGACCGCGAGACCAGCGCGAGCGTGCTCGGAACGATCGAGACCGAGAATTCCGAACTGCACAACAAGATCAAGGAGCTGCTGTTCGTGTTCGACGACCTCGTCGACATCGACAACAAGGGCATCCAGGCGATCCTGCGCGAGGTCTCGAGCGACATCCTGTCGGTCGCGCTGCGCGGCGCGGATCCGGTCGTCGCCGACAAGATCTACGGCAACATGTCGAAGCGCGCCGCCGAGATCCTGCGCGAGGACATGGAGGCGCGCGGCCCGGTCAAGCTGACCGAGGTCGAGGCGGCGCAGCGCGAGATCATCACGATCGCGCAGAAGATGGCAGAGGAGGGCACGATCATCCTCGGCACCAGCGCCGGCGAGTATGTCTAGGATCATCCCGGCCGCAGACGTCGGCGCCGTCGCCACCTGGGGGCCGCCGGCGGTCGAAGGCTCCGGCGCGCGGCGCGCGCCCAGAGGCGGGCCGGTCACCGCCGGAGTGCTCGCCGACCTGCAGGCCGAAGCCTATGGCGAGGCCTTCCAGCAGGGCCTGCGCGAGGGCACGGCGGCCGGGCGCGAGCAAGTGCATTCCCAGGTCGAGCGGCTCGACCAGCTGCTCACCGACCTGGCGCGACCGCTCAGCGACGTCGACGAGACGGTGCAGCGCGAGCTGGTGCAGCTGGCGATGGCGCTGGCGCGGCAGATCGTGCGGCGCGAGCTGCGGCAGGATCCGACCCAGATCATCGGCATCGTCCGCGAGGCGATCGGCCAGCTGCCGGTCGCGGCGCGCGACGTCCGCGTGCAGCTGCATCCCGAGGACGCCGCGATCGTCCGCGAGCACCTGGCGCCGGCGGAAAACGAGCGCGCCTGGGCGCTGGTCGAGGACCCGATGATGATGCGCGGCGGTTGCCAGGTGATCTCGGCGAGCTCGCGCATCGACGTGCGCCTCGAAAAGCGTCTCGGTGCGCTGCTGTCCGAGCTCATGGGCAGCGAGCGCGATCCCGAGGCCCGCCCGGCAGAGCGCGGATGACGTCCACGCCCGAAATGCGCGCACTGCAGCAGGGCTGGGGCGCGGAGCTCGCCCGGGTGCACGAGCGCGTCGCGGCGCTGCGACCGCTGCAGGTCGAAGGCGTGCTGTCGCGCATGGTCGGCATGACGCTCGAGGCGATCGGCTGCGAGGCGGCGGTCGGCAGCCGCTGCCTGATCGACGGCGGGCAGGGCCAGACGATCGAGGCCGAGGTCGTCGGCTTCTCCGGCGAGCGACTGTTCCTCATGCCGACCGGCGACATGCGTGGGCTCATGCCCGGCGCGCGCGTGCGGCCGGCGGCGTCGGTCTCGGAGGTGCACGTCGGCGAGGAACTGCTCGGTCGCGTGCTCGACGGCACCGGTCGGCCGCTCGACGGCCTCGGGCCGGTCCATTGCCGCGAGACGCGGCCATTGATGGGCCAGCCGCTCAATCCGCTGAAGCGCTGGGCGATTCGCGAACCGCTCGACGTCGGCATCCGCACGCTGAACGGACTGCTGTCGATCGGCCGGGGCCAGCGCATCGGGCTGTTCGCCGGATCCGGCGTCGGCAAGTCCGTACTGCTCGGCATGATGACCCGCTATACCGAGGCCGACGTGATCATCGTCGGCCTGATCGGCGAGCGTGGCCGCGAGGTGCAGGAATTCGTCGCCAACACGCTCGGGCCTGACGGCCTCAAGCGCGCGGTCGTCGTCGCGACGCCGGCCGACACGCCGCCGTTGATGCGTCTGCACGGCGCCTGGGTCGCGCACGCGATCGCGGAGCACTTCCGCGACCGCGGCCTGAAGGTGCTGCTGCTGCTGGACTCGCTGACGCGCTTTGCCCAGGCGCAGCGCGAGATCGCGCTCGCGATCGGCGAGCCGCCGGCCACCAAGGGCTACCCGCCGTCGGTGTTCGCGCGCCTGCCGCAACTCGTCGAGCGTGCCGGCAACAGCGACCGCGGTCCGGGTTCGATCACGGCCTTCTACACGGTGCTCGCCGAGGGTGACGACCAGCAGGACCCGATCGCCGACGCCGCCCGCGCGATCCTCGACGGGCACATCGTCCTGTCGCGCAGTCTCGCCGAGGGCGGGATCTACCCGGCGATCGACGTCGAGCAGTCGATCTCGCGCGCCATGCACCTGATCGCCGATCGCGAGCTGATGGACCTCGCGGTGCGCTTCCGGCAGGTCTACTCGCTCTACCAGCACAACCGCGACCTGGTCAGCGTCGGCGCCTACCGTCGCGGCAGCGATCCGCGCATCGACCACGCGATCGACATGTGGCCGAAGCTGCTCGAATTCCTGCGCCAGGACATGTACGAGGCAGTCGACATCCGCAGCGCGCGCGAGCAGCTGCGCCTGCTGCTGGGGACGACGCCGCGCTGAGGGCTGCGCCAGTTCCGGCGAGACGAATTACGAAGAAGACCAAGGTTGACGGATGACGCGATCGAAGCGGATGGAACCGATCAAGCAGCTCGCCGGCGACCGCGAGCGCGAGGCGGCGACGCAGGTGGACCTTGCGCGCCGCGCGCTCGACGACCACGAGCGGCAACTGGTTCAGCTGCGGCAGTACCGCGCCGAGTACGGCGAACGCGTCTCCCAGGGCGCGGCGGCGGACGTCGCCCGGCTGCAGAACTACCATGCCTTCCTCGGCCGGCTCAGCGATGCGATCGCGCAGCAGGAGCGCACGGTCGCCGAGGCGCTGGCGGCGCTCGAGCGCGCGACCGACGCCTGGCGCGAGCGGCGCATCGAGGCGGCATCGATCGGTCGTGCGGTGGCCAAGATCGCGACCGGCGAGCGGCGCGTCGAGGATCGCCGCACGCAGCGCGACGACGACGAACGGGCGCTGCAGAACGTCTATCGGTCGCGGGAGCGCGGTTGAGACCGCCGGGAGAGCTTGGCACGGGCCTTGCACTTGTCCCGGTATGGATACCGTCAACAGCCTGCTGATCAACCTGTCCGCCGCCCAGCCGGAAGCGCCGGTTCACCCGGCGGAGCTGGTGTCGCCGTCGGCGCGCGCCGACGGATCCGCGCCGGAGCGGTCCTTCGCGGCCACGCTGGCCCGGCAGCAGCCGAACGCCCGAAATGACAGCGAACCGGGCCAGGCTGACGCTCCGGCCGCGACGCCGGCGGCGGCATCGACCGACGCCAGCAATCAGTCGGCCGCCAATCCCGGCACCGATTCCGCCGAGGCGGAGTCGCGGCCGGCCGCCCAGCCGGCCAGCAAGCCGGCGACCAAGTCCAAGGCGGCAAACCGCGGCGACAGCGCGCCGGCCGACGGCAAGGCCTTGCCGCTCTGGTTGCCGCCTGCAGCGCAGGCACCCGCGCCGGCCGTCGGCGCGATGAGCCCGGTCACGGTGCCGGCAACACCGTCGGTAAGCACGCTCGCCAGCACCGCTGCCGGCGCGGCACCGGCGACCGCTGAGCCGCTGACCGCCCCAGCAGTCAACGCCGCTGCGCCGGCCGCTGATTCGGCGACGGCGCTGTCGGGCGCCGCGGCCGAGGCGGCCATGGCCGCGGACGCGCTGGCGGCGACCGCAGCGTCCACGCCTGCCGCCGCCGCTCCGACCGCGTCTGCATCGGCGCTCGCGGCCGCACTGGCCAAGGCCGTCACCGCAGCGGCGCATACCGCCGCCGCCGCAACCACATCCGCCGCGGCGAAGCGCAGCGCGGCGTCTGCCGGCGATGGGACGCAGCTCGCTGCCGCGGCGCCCACGATCGCCGCGGAGCCCGCCGCGACGGCGACGGCGGCGGCGGCGTCTGCGGCCGCGGCGGCGCTCGTCGCGAGCGGCGCGGCTGCGCCGGCCCCCCAGGCCACGCGCCCGACGACCATCAGTGTCGACGCACCGCACGGCGCCGTGCCGGCGGCCGAGGCCAACGCCTCGATCGCGCCGGTCGCCACCGATCTCAAGCAGGCCGTCGCCGCCGTGTTGTCCGCGGGCACGAAGGGTGATGCGGCCGCGACACCGCCTGCCAAGGTAACGGTGGACATGAGCGCGGGCGTGCTGCCGGCGCTGGCAGGGGCCCCGGAACGCGCGGCCGCGCCGATCGTCGCGCAGGTCACGGCGCCGGTCGGTACGCCGGACTGGGGCTCAGAGCTCGCGGACCGGGTCAACGTGCTCGTGAACCAGAATCTCACGCACGCGCAGATCAAGCTGTCGCCTGCCGATCTCGGGCCGATCGAGGTGCGGATCGCGCTCGCCGACGGCCAGGCCAGCATCTCGTTCGTGACCCACAGCCACGTGACCAGCGAGGCGCTGCAGGCCGCCGCGCCGAAACTGCGCGAAGCGCTGAGCGCGCAGGGCTTTGTGAACGTCAACGTCGATGTCGCGCAGCAGCAGTTTCGCGAGCGTGCGCCGCAGCAGTCGCGCTACGAGCCTGAGACCGCGTTCGCCGCCTCGGCGCCGCCGGCGCTGGCGCACAGCACGGTCCGGGTCGCGAGCGTGGCGAGCGGCGCCGCGCGGCTTGATGCCTACGCCTGAGGCACGACGCAACGCGCCGACCGCCGGCTCAGCGGCGCGGCGCGGCGCTGATCGCGTCGGGAATGTCGCGCACGAACTCCGTGACCGCCGCGTCGGCGGCCTTCCAGGTCCGATAGCCCACACGGTCCGAATCCTGCAGGAGCGCGATCAGCTCCGGTGGCGTTGCGGCGAAGGCGCGCAGTTCCGCCGGCGTCACCGCGTACCAGGCTTCGCCGGCGTAGCCACTCGGCGGCCGGAACGGCGTGCCGCCGATGCCGAGGCTGCGCGGCTCGTGACTGACCGGCGTGAATTCCCGCAACTTGCCATCGAGCAGCATTTCGAAGCGTTCCGGCACCGGCAACGGCACCGCGGCGGTGTCGGCACGGGAGCGGTCGATCGTGCTCCACGAGACCAGCGCGAGGTAGTGCTTGCGCGCGCCCATGTTGTTGACCTCGATCAGGCCAAGCGACAGATAGTCGCGCGCATTGGCGGCCAGCGCGGGTGCGTCGTGGGCGTAGACCACCGGTGCGGCGAGCGTGCGGATCGTGACGGCGGTCTGCGGGTCAAGGTATTCGTGCACTCGCGGGGTGTCGGTCGCGCAGCCGCAAAGCAGCAATGCCGCGGCCAGCGAGAGCCTCGTTGCACTTGACATATGCCGCTCCGTGGAGACGAATCGCCTAGCGTCCGCGACAGTGTAACCGCGCGCGGCGGTGACCAGGGCGCCGGCGCCCTTACGGCGATCAGTTGGCGGACGGCGGTTGCTGCGGCCGAAGCGGACATTTCGGGATAAGTAACGTGATGTCGCTCACAAGAGACGACTCAACGGGTTGTGTTTCGCGGTCAGCTAAATAAGATCCAACCGGTATACGTATATGACCGTACCGGCCGCGCGCCCGAGCAGGCTCGGTGCCGACTCCGATGAATCGTAGGTGGCAAATGACGTCGAAGGACCCTCGTCGTTGAGCAACACGCCTAACACCGCATCCGCCGCAAGGCGGCTCTCGGCCTGGCTGGTCCTCGCCGCGGCGCTGCTGTGCGTGCTCGCGCCGACCGTGGCGCGCGCGGCGCCGAGCACCTTCGATCACTTCACGACCGGCTTCGAGCTGCTCGGCCAGCACAAGGACGCGGCCTGCGCGCAGTGCCACGTCGGCGGCATCTTCAAGGGCACGCCGCGCGACTGCTTCGCGTGCCACGCGGCGGGCTCGCGCATCGGCGCGACCGCCAAGCCCAGCAACCACATCATCTCGAACAACGACTGCGCCCAGTGCCATACGCCGTTCAGCTGGACGCCGGTGGCCCGCTTCAACCATCTGAACGTCCTCGGCACGTGCAGCTCGTGCCACAACAACGTGCAGACCATCGGCAAGCCGACCAAGCACGTGCCGACCAGCGCCGAGTGCAACAACTGTCACGTCGTGACCAAGCCCTGGAAGTCGCTGAACTACCCGTCGAACCACATCCCGACGGCGCCGACCTCGCTCTGCACCGACTGCCACACCGGCACCAATTTCGCGATCGTGCCGACGCTGACCGCGATCCACCAGTTCGCGCCGAGCTCCAGCAGCAACTGCGCGCAGTGCCACGGTAGTGCCGCGCCGAGCTTCGCGATTCCGGCGATCGGCTTCACCGTGGTCGGCATGCCGACCACCCACCTGCCGACGCAGGCGGCCTGCGAGAGCTGCCACGTCGGTGCCGGCTCGAGCCTGACGCTGCCGGTGACGATCGGCGCCAAGTTCACGAACTCGGCGATGAGCCACGCCGGTATCACCAGCAATTGCGCGAGCTGCCACGGCTCGAACGTTACCGCGTCGAGCTTCTTTGGCATCACGAACGTCATCGTCTTCCCGTCGACGGCCTCCGGCGCCACCTCGCACGTGCCGTCCGGCCAGGTCTGCGAGAGCTGCCACGCGGGCTCGACGCCGGCCGGGCTCGTGCCGGCCAATGCGACCAAGGCCGTGCCGGGCACCGGCTTCCAGACGCCGGCGCCGACGACGGCGATGATCCACGCCGGCATCACGACCAGCTGCAACGGCTGCCACGAGAACACGCTGACCTGGGCCGACATGGCGCAGTACCCGCTGACCCCGGGCGCGCTGAACGCCAACCCGGCGACCCAGTACACGGGCTTCCACCTGCGGCCGAGCAGCGCCGGCGGCGCCTTCATCCTCGCCGACAAGGCGCACCCGACCAGCGGTGACTGCTCGCAGTGCCACACGCGCACCGACTACTTCGAGGGCAACCTCAAGCCGTCGAACCATATTCCGTACTCGACCTCCGCGCAGTGCACCGACTGCCACAAGGACGTCGATTTCTCGGTCTGGCCGGCGCTCAGCGACATCCACACCTTCGCCCAGAGCACGACCACCAACTGCATCCAGTGCCACGGCAGCAAGGCGTCGTCGTTCGCGATCCCGGCGGCCAACAACTTCAAGATCGTCGCGATTCCGGCCAAGCACGTGAGCTCGAACGCCGATGCGGCCTGCGAGACCTGCCACGTCGGCGCGACCTCGAGCATCAAGGTGCTGCCGGTCGTGAACGGCGCGACCTTCGCGAACTCGGCGATGAGCCATGCGGGCATCACCAGCAACTGCGTCAGCTGCCACGGCTCGACGATCACCGGCTCGAGCTTCTACGGCATCACCAGCATCGTCGCGTTCCCGTCGACGACGCCGGGCGCGACCGCGCACGTGCCCTCGGGCCAGGTCTGCGAGACCTGCCACGGCGGCTCGACGCCGGCCGGGCTGGTGCCCGCTAACGCGACCAAGGTGGTGCCGGGGACGCTGTTCCAGACGCCGGTGCCGACCACCGCGATGATCCACACCGGCATCACGACCGGTTGCAACAGCTGCCACGAGAACACGCT
>JANYAE010000087.1 GCA_025355105.1 Pseudomonadota bacterium
GCGTCCGGCGGCAAGCGCCGGCCCGACCGTCGAATTTGGTGGAAATCCAGTTGCAGCACGGGATTGCTCAGGCGCGCCGCAACGACCGTTTTCGCACTACGGACGGGAAGCCAGTACGAAGGAATGATGCCAACACCTTCGTCCTTCCTTAAGGCACACGCAGACCAGATGGCGCATTTCGCCGCGGCAGACTGAGCGTCAGCGGGCAGCCAACGTTGCCGAGCGGCCGCGGACGAGCACGAACAGGCTAAGGCGTTCGGCATCAATCGCCGCCTATCGCTTCCAGGAGAGTCCTCTCGACGGTGTATCTGACGGCAATACTTGCGCTCCCCGATATAAAGGCATTGTCCTTCAGCAGGTTGAAAGTGCCGGCGACGATTGGGTGGGAGTGACTAAGGCGCTTCTTCAGTGTGTCACCGTCGGCCGAGCCGGCTAACCCGGAGTTTCAGGGAAGTTCTCGCCATTGCCGCGAAACGAGGCGTATCAAACGCCACTATCACCGTGGCAAGACGCCGACGGCGCCGCCGAACCGTGCGCGCCAGTCGAGATCGAACACTCCGCGTTGTTCAACGGAATTTCCTTCCACCGATCGAGCCCGTTGGCTAGATTTCAGCTAACGCTTGATCAAGGTCGGCACGCAAATCGTTGATGCCTTCAATCCCAACGGAATAGCGGATCAGGTTCTCCGGTATGCCTGCGCGGGCACGTTCGGCGGCGGAAAGCTCCACGTGGCTAGTAACCGACGGTGGTCCGGCAGTGGTGGCCACTCCACCGAGGTGCGCGGCCCGCTGAGCCAGCTGGAGGCGATCGAGGACACGGCGAACTTGCTCAAAGCCCCCGTGAGGCGCGAATGCGAGAACGCCACCAAAGCCCGTCATCTGTCGGCGTGCAACTGCGTGACCGGGATGATCCGGCAGGCCTGGATAGAACACTTTGTCGATTCTAGGGTGGCGCCGCAAATGCTCGGCAACCGCCATCGCGTTGGCATTGCTGCGCTCCATGCGAAGCGCCAGGGTCTTCATCCCGCGGAGAATCGCGTAGGCGGCTTCCGCATGCAAAATCCCGCCGGTGATCTCTCGATAGTGAAAGATCTTCTGTATGAGATCACGGCGTCCGGAAACAATGCCCCCTAGCACGTCGGAGTGGCCCGCCAGAAACTTCGTGGCGCTATAGACGACAAGATCGCTGCCAAGCTCCGCGGGCCGCTGATTGACCGGAGTCGCGAAGGTATTGTCAGTAATCACGATCGCACCACACTCGTGGGCGACCGCTGCTACGCGGGCGATATCGACTACTTTCAGCGTGGGGTTGGTGGGCGTTTCGAGATAGACCAGCCGGCAGCCCCGGCGAATCTCCGCCTCGATGCTTTCCGCATTGGTTGTGTCGCACAAAGTCACGGCGATCGAGAAGCGCGGCAGGAACTCCTCAAACAGCACGTTAGTGCCGCCGTAGGTGTCCTTGATGGAAACCACACGATCGCCGGGCGAGAGCAGACCGAACAAAGCGGCGCTGATGGCCGCCATGCCCGTTGTAAATCCAACCGCCTGATCCGTGCCATCCAAGCAGGCCATCTTTTCCTCGAGCACGGACACGGTGGGGTTCGTGGTGCGCGAGTAGATGTGGCCCGGCGCCTGGCGCATGGCAACCGCTTCCCAGCTTGCGAGATCTGGGTACGCGAATGTTGCCGCTGAGACGACCGGCACTACCGCTGCGCCGTACGGGAATGGCCCTTGCTCCGCGGCCCAGACCACCAGGGTCTCCATCGATTGGCGATCGCCTTTTAGTTGGGGCATCTGCAGAGACTTCCTTTGTTGAGTGCAACGAAATAGTATGAAATCTGAGCGCCGAAATTCGGCGACGGACCACGCTGGATGGCGAAATTCGGCAATTGTGACCGATATGTTGGGGAAATTTGTTGCCGGAGCTGGATTCATTCGATTTGAAGCTCCTCGCACTGGTCCAGTGCGATGCACGGGCATCGGCGGAAGATCTCGGCGCAGCCGTCGGCTTGTCCGGCTCGGCCGTTCTTCGCCGTCTAAAGCGTTTGCGTGAGACTGGCGTCATCGCGCGCGAAGTTGCCGTGGTAGCCGCCGATAAGCTGGGTTCCAACCTCCGCATCATCGCTACCGTGGAGCTAGAGCGTGAACGCGCCGATCAACTCAGTCCGCTGGTTGACCTCTTGCAAGAACGTCCAGAGATCCAACAGGCGTACTACATCAGCGGTGATGCAGATCTGTTGCTTATCGTCATCGTCCCGGAGATATCCCACTACGACCGACTTACCGCTGAACTGGTTTCGAAGCATCCAATGATCAAGCGAATTACGACGAGCGTGGTATTTCGTGAACTGAAGGTTGGTCTATTCGTTCCGGTCTGAGAGCACCTCCAATTCGACGTCTCCAGCGCTGCCTCTCGCGTGAGTCCGGCAGGCGTCGTTGACGCCGGTTGACCGACGCCGGCTGTTTCAGCGCGGCAAACTGAAGTCTCGCGGGATTGACGGCGGCCTTCCTGAAGGTGCTGCCGCCCCCGCGGCGCCGTGTCGCATGCCACAGCATGTCTGACCGAGAACGGCCACCAGCGGTCATCCACGCGCCGCAATGACCTCCCGAAGGCTGCCGCGCGCCTGACTCGCGACGATTCTGGTTGCCGATTCGCGCGCCGCGGACTCATAACACCTATACGCCTGCGCTTCTTCGACGCCAGCGTCGCGGAGGGGCAGGGCTGGCCGCCAGGGATGGAAACGGCAGGGGTTCTATGCGCAACTATTCTGGATCTCATCGCCTAGTACGCTGGGCGTCGGCCGTCGCCTTATCGCTTGTCGCCCTATCGCTCGGCGCCTGCGGTGGTGGGGCGAGCAGCCCCTCCCCGCCGGTGATCGCGGCCGGCTCGCCGCCGCCGGGCGCGACTGGGATTGCGTACCCGGGCTACACGTTCGCCGTCGCGAGCGGTGGTACGGCGCCGTTGAACTGGTCCGAGACCGGAGCGCTGCCGCCAGGACTGACACTGAGCTCGGCAGGACAACTGACTGGAACTCCGGCAACCGCCGGAACTTACGCGTTCACGGTGCAGGCAACCGACGCAGGGAACCCACCGCTTACTGGGACCCTGCCGGTCAGCGTGCAAATCGCCGACTCGCCGATTGTGGTCGCAACGACGCCGGCGCCGCCCGCCGGGATCGTGACGAATGCCTTTCCCGGCTTCTCCTTCGGCGTGGCGAGCGGCGGGTCGGCGCCGTTTACGTGGAAGGCGACACCGGGCGCGTTGCCTCCGGGTCTCACGCTCGGTGCCGACGGCTCGTTGTCGGGCACTCCGACGGCCGCGGGCTCCTTCACCTTCAACGCGACCGCGACCGACAGCGCGCCGACCCCCGCGACCGGCT
The DNA here is from genome assembly GCA_025355105.1 of Pseudomonadota bacterium. Classification (GTDB taxonomy): domain Bacteria; phylum Pseudomonadota; class Gammaproteobacteria; order Steroidobacterales; family Steroidobacteraceae; genus CAIKZZ01. The sequence goes on from JANYAE010000087.1 coordinate 3,380, forward strand.
CGCAGTCCTTCAACGTCACGATCAATGCGCCTGCACCGCTCGCGATCAGTCCCGGGAACACGCCGCCCGCGGGTGTGCACGGGACGCCGTACATCTTCGCGTTTACCGCCACCGGTGGTTACCTGCCGCTCAGCTGGAAGGTCACGGCCGGCACGTTGCCAGCGGGCCTCACGCTCGACCCCAACGGCACGCTCAGCGGAACGCCGACGGTTGCCAACGCGACGCCGGTGACGTTCACGGTCACTGTCACCGACAGCCGCGCCCCGACCGCGGCGACGGACTCGGTTGCCAATGCGATCACGATCAGCGAGCCGCCACCGCCGACCATCGATCCCCAAGTACCGCCGACGGGCACAGTCGGCGTCGTATATCCGCCGCGTCAGTTCTTCGCCACCGACGGGCTCGCGCCGCTCGTCTGGATCCCGCCGACCGCGCCGATGGGAGGCCTCGCCGTCAGCCTTGATGGCGTCTTGAGTGGTACGCCATCAACGGCAGGCATCTTCCCGTTAACACTCACAGTCAAAGACGCTCTCAATCGGACTTCGCCGGCCTCACCCTTCACGATTCGGATCGCGCTCGCGCGGCCGGATGCGTCCTGCACGGCGACGGGCGACATGACGATCGCGCGCACCGGCCATACCGCGACGCTGCTCAACACGGGCAAAGTCCTGGTGGCGGGTGGTCCCGACGCCTCAGCCGAACTATATGACCCCGCCACCCGCCTGTTCACGGCGACCGGTAGCATGACGGAGCGGCGCTCGTCCCATTCGGCGACGCTGCTCAACAACTCGACGCTGCCCAACTACGGAAAGGTCCTGATCGTTGGCTCCGCCGACGCCACCGCCGAGCTGTACGACCCGGCGGCCGGGACATTCTCGGCGACCGGCAGCACGATGATCCCGCGCTCAGGCAATAGCGCGACGCTGTTGAATACGGGCAAAGTGCTCGTAGCGGGTGGCCCGAACGCCACTGCCGAGCTGTACGACCCCGCGTCTGGGACATTCAAGGCGACCGGCAGCATGACGGCCGCGCGGAGCCGGCATACCGCGACCCTGTTGCGCGACGGGCGCGTGCTGATCGCTGGTGGTACCACCGCCGGCGCCGCGGTCGCTTCCGCAGAACTCTACAACCCCGTGACCGGTACCTTCACAGCGACCGGTAGCATGAATGAGGTGCGCTCCGGGCACACCGCGACATTGCTGGGCGACGGCACCGTGCTGATTGCGGTCGCGGGAACGGACGCCACGGCGGAGCTGTACAGCCCCGGGGCCGGGACCTTCTCACCGGTTGACGTGCTGGCGGAGGGAGTCGGAGCCACGGCGACGCTGCGCAACGACGGCACGGTCCTCGTCGCGGGCGGCATTATCAATGGAGCTTCTCTCGCCACGGCGCAGCTCTTCGCGCCCGAGAGTGCGGGCTTCGTGGCGACGGGTTCGCTCATCAGGGCACGGAACGGACATACGGCGACGCTGCTGGTCGATGGCGCCGTGCTCATTGCGGGCGGAACTAGCACGTGCCGCCATAGGGGCTGTCCCGCCCCAGTTATAGTGCTTTCGTCGGCTGAACTGTTCAAGTAGTGGCTCGGTGGCCGTGCCGATGGTGATCAGTTGAAAGACGATTACAAGCGACTCTCGCGCGAGGCGACTCGCCTTGCGGCTCAGGCGAATATTTCCCGGAGCCTCTGCGAGTCGAATATTCGACGTAACAACGGCGCAGATCGAGCAATGGCTCGACGCGCCGGCGACGTCTTCGCCCTGTCGCGGTGCGGGGAGACCGCGCGGCAGGCGCCACTCGACAAATATTGGGACGTCTTGGCCAGCCACTGGGGTCGATCGCCACGCGTCGGCGCCAAGCAACTTGTCTCGGTGATGCGTCTGACGGAGTATCCGATACTGCATTCTTTGGAATCATCTCTTGTTCAGCAGGTTGCGCCGCTCGGAGACGATCGAGCGAGAGTGAGCTAACCGGCGGGCGTCCGTGGCCTGACCGACGCGGTCGCCGAGGCGGGCGCCGCACCGACGAGCGCGACAGGCGATTGACGCGGAGCCGCCATGAGTGAGCAGCGCGGATTCAATGCGGTGGAGGGCGGATGCGATTGCCGCGCGCTTCGCTACCGCCTGCTGGCACCGCCGCTCTTCGTGCATTGCTGCCATTGCCGCTGGTGCCAACGGGAGAGCGGCGCCGCATTCGCGCTCAACGCCATGATCGAAGCCGACCGCGTGCTCGATCAGGGCACCGAGCCGATGATCATCGACACCCCCTCCAACAGCGGCAAGGGACAGCGGATTGCGCGCTGTCCGCGCTGCCACGTGGCCGTGTGGAGCACCTATGCCGGTAGCGGGCCGGTCATCCGTTTCGTCCGCGTTGGCACGCTGGATGACCCGGACCGCTTTCCACCAGACATCCACATCTTTACGGCCTCGAAGCAGCCTTGGCTGGTGCTCCCGTCAGGCGCCCCGTCCGTGCCGGAGTACTACGAGCGTGAGCGCTATTGGCCCGCCGACAGCCTCGCGCGCCGCCGCGCCCTCGCGCCGGCGATCGAGGCGTACTTGGCAACGCCTCGCACGAGGCCGGTCGCGTCGGATCGGTGATTGGCGCGATGCCGCCGGACGCGACGGCGGGAGCGCGAGCTGCGGCGCGCGGCAGATCGGTCGTGCGCGGCGGGTCGACGCCATTCCATCCTTCGTCGCAGTGCACCATCGGGCCAGCCGTGCGGCTGGGAGCGCGCCGTTGAACCGAGGCGACATTCTGATAATAATCGCCGCCTGCGCTCAAACCGCGGCCGCGGCTATGAATCAAACGAAAGCATGGATGCCCGGCCGGTCGCCGCTTGAGTTGCCGCGCCGCACGGCGCGATCTCCGATTGCCTCCTCCCGGCCGTACGACCCGTCGCCGTAGCGCGGTTCGACGGTAGCCACAGTCGGCCACCGCGAAGAGTGGTGTGGACGGCGAAACAGCACCGACGGATGACCCGGCCGCCGCCGCGAGCGCGCGACCCGCGGTCTTTCTCAGCACTTATACCCGTGTCCGAAAGACCGAAGCCAGCTCTATCGATCGCTGGCGCGCCTCCCGCTACATCGTCTGGCTCAAGAACTTCATCGCGCCACCGGGCACCAACCGGCCGTGGGCCGAATGCGTGACGACCGGGTATCCGCCGGACCGCCCGGCCTGGCTGACCGTGTGGTTGCTGATCGTCATCGACAACCTGCTGCACGTGCTGTGTAACGGGCTCGCGCTCAGCTTCGCCTAGCGCGTGCCGCCGACCGGCGTCGGCCGCCAGCAGGTTCTGGCCGGCGGTGCTCCGCACCAAGGCGACGGATGACGTCCGAATCCTTAATGCTAGCGGCCGGCGAATTTGTAGTTGAGTCGCAGGCCGATGGTCCGGGGCCGGCCTACCGTGACTGCCTTGTACAACTGCGCGTAGTTGGCGTACAGCTGGCTGCGTGCATCGGTCAAGTTCTGCCCGTAGATCTTTACCTGCCATCCATCCGTTCCGATGCCGAGCGCCGCATCGAAGGTCGTGAAGGGTGGTAGGTCGTAGGCGGTTGACCCGCCCTGCAGGTCCGGCTTGAGCCGGTCGGTGGTCGTCAGCGAGTGCGACTGATGCGTCGCGCCGAGCTGCGCGAAGGCGTCGTAGCCGTTCAGCACGAACTCGTACCGCGCGCGGAAGCTCCCCTGAAAGGGCGGCGCCGCGAGGGGGCTATCGACTTCGCCAGAGGGATTCAGAATTGTCCGTCCGGTCGCGGCCTCAAGCGCGGCGAAGTCGATCGGTACGCCGTCGGCCCAGCGGAAGACCGCCTGCCTGACGAGTGCGCTGTGGTTCCAGACGCCGCTCACCCTGACGGTGAGTCCGCTGCCGATGCGGGCCACGGCGGCCGACTCCATGCCGCGGACCCGGTAGTCGCCGCCGTTGATGTCGATGCCGCCGGGAATGAGGCCGGTGCCGGCGATTTGCGCGTGGTCCCAGTCTTCCTGATAGATCGTGCCCTGCCACTGGATGTGACCGGCCGCCCAGGTCGTCTTCCAGCCGAATTCGTTGTTGGTGAGATTGTCGGGCGCGAATGCGGCCGGCGTTTGCCAGCCGCCGTGTTGGGTTGCCAGCGCATTGTTGCCGTACGCGAGCGGCGAACTGCATAGGCAGCCATTCGGGTCGCGATTGAAGCCGCCCGCGCGGTAACCCTGCGACCACGTGTAGTAGAGCAGCGCATCCTCGCTGAGCTGCCAGCCGAGATTCGCGCGGCTTCGAAAGCCCGCGAAGCGCCCTGCAACGCCACGGGGGTCAAGCGTGACCGACAGCGAGTGGTTGACGCACGGATTCGGAGGCAGTGGCTGCCCCGGGACGATCTTGCAGCCGAAGCTGCCGACGCTCGAGCCCAGTTCGGAACCGTCAGAACGGAAATAGCGCGTGCCGGCGGTCAGCGTCAGCTTGCCGGGGACGAGGTCGAGGTCGAGCGAGGCGTAGGCGGCCCGCTGTTTGTAGTCTCGAGTGATGTCGTTGAAGAAGGCATCGGAGGGCAGCCGGACGTTGGGATTGTTGGATGTGACCGGGAAAGGGACGAACACGGCGCCGTTCGTGAAGAATCGGACCAGGTCGCCGTTCGGCAGGTGCGTTGCGCCGTTCACCGCGTAGTAGCCGGTCGGCGGTGCCAGCGGCGTGAAGTACGAGGTCGCGCTCCGGTAGAACCAGTCAACCTGGTCCTGTATCCGGTAGTCCTCGTAGAACACGCCGCCGACGCCACGGATGCGCCAATCGGCAGGTGTGCTGAAGCGCAGTTCCTGGCTCAGGTGCGTGTTGCGCTGGCGATCGTGCCAGGTCGAGCTCGGCGTGAAGCATTGGGCACTGGCAGGGTTCCCCGGCAGCGGCGCGAGGCACTGATAGTAGTCGGCGTACTCGCCCCGCGCGTAGCTGGTGTAGTCCTGCACCTGCTCGATGTTGCGCACGAGGTAGGCGCCGGCGTACAGCAGCTTGAGCGCGCCAGCGCGGCCGTCGATCGTCAGCGCGGTGTTCTCGAAGCGGTCTCTGTCGTAAGAGGGGTTGTACAGCTGAGTGGTGAGATCCGGCTGCGGCACACCGAGCGAATCGGCTGCGGTCACGGCGAACACGCCGTCGGCCTCGAGATTCTGGTACGACTGCGTGAGCAGCGCGCTCCAGTCGTCGCTGAACCGGTACAAGACCCCGGCGCGCACGCCCTGGTAGGTGACCGGATTGATGTCGCGGGCCACCAGCGCGAAGTTGTTGATCGCGACGCTGTTCGCCGGCACCGAGCCGCCGGCGTAGCGGATGCCGAGGTCGGTATTGGCGCGCGTGAACGTCGCGGGGCCGTTGTCGATGTAGCCGCCGCGATGCTCGTTGTAGATCACGCCGCGGACCGCCAGTCGGTCGGCGATGAGCGGGAGGTTGACGGTCACGTCGACATTGCTGCTCGGTGCGCCGTGTGCGGTGATGGCGTAGCCGGTGTTGGCGTGCGCTTCGGTGACGTCGAGCTTTGGCTTGTTGGTGATGTAACGCACCACGCCCGCTTGGGCACCTGCTCCGAACAAGGTGCCTTGCGGCCCTTCCAGGACCTCGATCCGCTCGAGATCGGCGGCGTAGATGTCGAGATTGCGGCCCGGAAGTTGCCCGGACTGCTCGTCGAGGTAGACGGCGACGTTCGGAAAGCTGCCGCCGAAGCCTGCGCCCTGGATCGCCGCAGAAGCGGTCGCGAGGCCCCGCACGTAGATGTTGTTCTGACCGGGGCCGACGCCGCGCGCCGTGACGCCCGGCAGATCGCTCACCAGATCGTCGAAGGTGGAGGCGTTGAGGCTGGCCAGCATCGCGCCGGTCAGCACCTGGACCGTCATCGGCACGTGCTGCTGGCCTTCTTCGCGGCGGTTGGCGGTGACGATCACCTCGCGCAGTTCGTCCGGTGCCGTGGCGCCTGAGGCGCGCTCGCGTGGCGCCGCGGCGGCGAGGATACGGACGCTGTGCGGTGTCAGGTACTCGAAGCGCAGCCCGGTGCCCTGCAGCATCCGGCCGAGTGCCTTGGCCGCGATCATTCCTGCGGGCACCGGGCGGGACTTGCGGCCGCGGACGACGTCGGAGACGTAGACGACCTGCAGGCCGGTTTGGCTTGCAAAGGTCGCGAGCGCCTCGGCGAGCGGCCGGGCGGGGATGTCGGTCACCAGCGCCGCCGGCTGGACGCTCTGTGCCATCGCCGGCGTCGGTCCGAGAATTATCGCCGGCGCGCAGATCGACAGCGCGCGAAGCACGCCGGACACGGCAGCCGCGACGTCGGCTGAGCGGCGCTTCACGCGGTCCCCCTTACGTTCCCATTCCGGCGTCTGAACGCGCCTTGATCTGCAGCCTAGCGCAGGGCGTCTACGACGTGAAGCCGTGCGCGGCGGCGGCGGTGTCCTGCACGACGCTGATTCGTGCCGCGCTGACTTCGACCCGTACGCCCTTGAGGCTGCGCAGGAAGGCGATGAACGCCTCGGTATCGTCGGTCGCGAACACCCCGCTGATCTCCAGACTGCGCAGTGCCGGTGTGGTGATCTCGATCGGCTTCGGGGCATAGCGGTTGAATTCGGCCGCGACGCGCTCCAGCGGTTCCTTCTCGAACACGATCTGGCGGTGCAGCCACGCCGTGGTGCGCTGCGCGTCGACCACCACGGGGCCGGTCTGCCATCGTCCCGCGGCGACGCTGAGCTGCTGATCGGCGCGCAGCTCGACGAGGAGCGGCGACGGCTTGCCGCCGGCCGGCGCGCGCGGCTTGCCGAACGCGGCTGACGGCTCGACCAGCACCCGCCCCTCGATCACCGTCACCACGGTCGACCCGGCGTCCAGGCGCACGTCGAATTTGGTGCCGACGTCGACAATCTGCGCCGATCCCGCGATCACGCGGAACGCGCGGCCGGGCTCATGGGCCACTTCGAAGTCCGCCTGGCCTGCGCCCAGCACGACGAGCCGCTCGGCACCGTCGTAGCGAACGGTGACCGCACTGTCGGTATTGAGGTGCAGCAAGGAACCATCGGCCAGACGGCGACTGAGCTGCTCGCCATGGCGCGTCTGAAGCTGCAGCACCGTCGCGGCCGCGGGGGCGCCGGCCGGGGCCCCAGGCCGTGCGCTCCAGAACGACAGCAGCCCGAGAGCCAGCACGGCGCACGCGGCCATCGCCACCGCGGCCGTCAGCCAGCGGCGCGGCGTCGCCTGCGTGCCGGCGGCAGGCCGGCGCCGCCGACCCAGCGGGACCGGGGAATCGTCGTCGGCGCGGGCGAGCGCCAGCACAGCATCGAGGGCATAGGCCGGATCGGCGGCGACCTGCCGCAGTTCGCGCGCGACCATCGACACGCCGAGGAACTGCTCGACGTGCACCGGCGAGCCCTTCAGCCAGCCGACCAGCGCCGCCGAGTCGCGCTCGTCGAGTGCCGCCGTATCGTTCGCCACGAACCACTCGCCGGCCTGCTCGGCGATTGCGGCACGAATCCGCTCGTCGTTGGACATCATGGCTTCAACCCAGCCGCGCCATGCGGCGGTGACAGTGACCCAGCGCCTGCGCGACGTACTTCTTCGCCATCTGCGGCGATACGCCGAGGTGCAACGCGATCTCCCGGTAGGGGAGCTCGTGCGTGAAGCGCAGCACCACCGCGGCACGGCATTTCGGGCGCAGCTCCTGCAGGACGACCTTGAGGCGGGCGGCGCGCTGCCGGGCGTCGACGTCGCCTTCGAAGGCCGGCAGCGTCTCGAGCTGCTCGTCCGCCGGAGCGTCGGCGATGTCGACCGAGTTCGCCCGGCGGCGCTCGAGCACCGCGTGCTCCTTGAGGAGATTATTGGCGACCGTATACAGGTAGCCGACCGGGTTGCGGATCGCCTCCTGGTCGCTGACCCGCAGCATCCGCACGTAGACCTCCTGGGCGAGGTCCGCGACGTCGTCCTTGCCGCGGATCCGCCGCCGGAAGAACGCCTGCAACGCCGTCCGCTGCTCCGCGAACAGCCGCTCGACCAGGGATGGCTTCGGCTCGGTCATCACCGTTGTCAGGAGGGGAAAAGCGTCTCCTTCTGTATATGAGTGCCCGACCGTCGATTTGGCAACCAAAACCTTCAGCCTCGTTCAGGTCCGCCGCCACGCGGGCCAGCAGCGTCCGATCGTCCCGCTCCGCAGGTGTCCAAACGGCCGCTCGGCCACTCGTGGTGATGGAAGGATCACCGAATGCTCTCTGTCAAGGAGATGACCATGGACACCAAGACTGACGTCACGACTGCCCGCGCCGTTCTCGCTGGCGCTGCCGTGACGTGCGCGCTGATCGCCGGCCACGCCTTCGCTGATGCTCGCAACGTTGTCGTCGCGATTCCGGTGAGCGCGGCGGGACTCGACGTCCGTCACGCGGCCGGGGCGCAGGAGCTCTATGCGCGCATCAAGCAGGCCGCCTGGGTTGGCTGCACGCGGGCCGATCGGGTCGGTTTGGCGCCGGTGGCCGATCCGAAGGAGTGCTATGAGACGGCGATCGGCAACGCGGTCCGCTCTGCCAACGTGCCCCAGCTCACTCAGGCCTATCTCGCCAGCCACACCTTGCGGGAGGCCGCGACCCGCGGGATCGAGGCACCGGCGCAGTTCGCGACCAAGTGACGATCGCCTTCGGCCGCTGCGCGCGCCAGGGACGGATGACGCAGCGGTCGGGTGCCCGAACGTCGGCAGCGCCCGCCGCCGAAAGGCCCCAGCGGTCGCGGTCCCGGACCGGTGCGCGGGAGGACGCCGGGCTCGGGGATGCGCCAGTCGGCAGGCGCGCGTCCACCGCCGCACGTCGGCCATCACGATTGCCGGGCCGTGCCCGCTGCGTCGCGCGAGCGTCAGGATCAGGTCAGATCACCGCCGGGGCAGCGGCCGCCCGCTAAGCCGGTCGAAATTGGCGGTGCGGCCGAAGCGGCCAGGCGGCGCGGGGCTGCAGCCGCGCGCCGGTTGGCGCGGTGCCAGCAGCGGCGGTGCTGTAATTTCGAATCGCACGCGCGTTGCGCAGGCGGCAGTCGGCGTGTCTAATCCGCCGACCATCCCGGAGCGCCTCATGAACTCACTCCCCGCATTCCTCGCCGCGGCCGCCCTGGCCGCCAGCGCCCCTCAGGCCCGCGCCGATGCCGGCGAGCAGCGCTTTCGCGACCTGTACAAGGAGCTCGTCGAGACCAACACCACGCTCTCGGCTGGCAACTGCACGCTCGCGGCCGAGCGCATGGCGGCGCGCCTCAAGGCCGCGGGCCTGCCGGAGGCCGGTCTGCACGTGTTCACCGGTCCGGGCCATCCGAAGGAGGGCGGTCTCGTGGCCGTGTTCCCCGGCCGCGAGCCGAAACGCCGGGCGATCCTGTTGCTCGCGCACATCGACACCGTCGAGGCCAAGCGCGAGGACTGGACGCGCGACCCGTTCAAGCTGGTCGAGGAAGACGGCAACTTCTATGCGCGCGGCGCGATGGACGACAAAGCGGAGGCCGCGATCTGGGTGGACACGTTGATCCGCCTCAGCGAGCCGAAGTCCCGGCCGCGCCGAACCATCAAAGTCGCCCTGACCTGCGGCGAGGAGAGCGGCAACGCGGCCTTCAACGGCGCCGAGTGGCTGGCAACGCACGAGCGCGAACTCATCGACGCGGAATTCGCGATCAACGAAGGCGCCTGGGGTGAACTGGACGCCGCCGGGCACCGGGTGCTGATGCAGATCGAGGCCGGCGAGAAGACCTTTCAGAACTACCGGCTGGAAGTCACCAACCGCGGCGGCCACAGCTCGCGACCGGTGCCCGACAACGCGATCTACCACCTCGCCGCGGCGCTGACGCGCGTTGCCGGTTACCAGTTCCCGGCGCAGTTCAGCGACGGCAGCCGCGCCTACTTCGCCGGCATGGCGAAGCTGCAGGCGGCCAAGGGCGAGGCCGAGACCGCCGCCGCGATGAGCGCCTTCGTCAAGGACCCAGGCGATGCGCGGTCCGTTGCGTTCGTGGCGGCGAAGGATCCGAGCTGGAACGGCATGCTGCGCACGACCTGCGTGCCGACCATGATCAAGGGCGGCCACGCCACCAACGCCTTGCCGCAGCACGCCGAGGCCAACATCAACTGCCGCATCTTCCCATCGGACGCCATCGACTATGTCCGGGATACCCTGGTCGGTGTGATCGGCGACCCGAAGATCACGGTGGCGCTGTCGGGCAGCGTCGGCTTG
>JANYAE010000106.1 GCA_025355105.1 Pseudomonadota bacterium
CCAGTCCGGGTCGCGCCGCCCAGGACCCGCAGACAGGCCTCGACCACCATGGGCGCGGACACCGCGTAGATGTCCCGGCCGCTCGCGGCGGCGCGGCGAATCCCGCCGTCGGTCGTCGCGATCAGGTCCATCAGGAACCGCAGCGAGGATCGCGAGTTCTGGCAGCAGTGGGAGGACGTGATCCGGCCGGTCGCAGGGGAACCCGTGAAGGAGCTGATGGCGATTCTGGAGTGGGTCGGCCTGCGCGTGTCGCGCGACGGCTACCGCGGCTGCCCGCAGATCAACGTCGCGGCGGAGTTCTCGGACCCCCACCACCCGGCCCGGAAGATCCGCAGGGAGCACAAGGCTGAAATGTATGGCCGGCTCAAGAGCCTGGTCGCCCGGATGAAGATCCGCAGATCCGACGAGGTCGCGCTGCAGATCGCGCTGCTGATCGACGGCGCGTTCACGAGCGACGGGCGACTGTCGCGCGTGAGCGCGCCGCGGATCCTGCAGAATGCCGCGCGAGCGCTCATCGGTGCCGAGCGTCCGGCGCGCCGATCGCCTGGCGGCGCCTCCTAGAGTCACCGGGGCGCTGCGGCAGGCCGGCGGCGGAGGCCAGCATGGTGCGATCGCTAGGAAATGAATCGTCAACCAGAACGCCGGCAAAGCGCGCCACGCGTCGAACTCGGCCCCGCAAGAGGAGACAGTGAACATGGAACCGCTGAGCGAAGCCCTTCGGCTACTCCGTCGCCAAAGTGAGCTCGAGGACGCCATGCGTCGGCCCGGGGGAATCGTGTGGTCGAAGAGCGTGAGATCTACGCCCTAAGGGAGCAGCTCAAGAACTATCCCGCGGCGGTACGGGCCATCCTCGACGCCGCGAGCCGGCTGCATCGCCCCGTGGAGACCCTTTCGCCCCGAGACGTCGAAGCGGGACAGTGACCCGGTGCACCTAACTCGTGCCGTCACGTTCTCGGTTGACAGGACGGCGATTCCAAAACGCCAAGGCACCCGGTGTCGTTACCCTTGAAAGACTGTCAGTTACAACCCTGAATGGAACGACCGGGCGCGCGGGACGTGGTGCCGCAGGCGGCCAAGAACCTCGCGCGCCGTGAAGGGGAGGCGAGTCGCGATCCGCGCACGCTCGTCAAGGCGCTGCTCGCGAGCCTTGACGAGACCCGCAAGCTCGAGCCGGTGCGCCGCGAATACAACGTGGGCAGCGCCGGCCGTGCGGTCCTCACGCGAAATGCAAAGGGCAAGGTCACGCTCGCGTTCCCGAAGGGCCTTGGCAAGGGCGATCGAGAGGCCGTGATGCAGGCGATGGAGCAGATTTTGAAGGACTTGGGGTAGGGGGGGTTTCGAGACAAAGCCTCATCAACATATTGTTATAATTGAAGAAACAGGCGATTCTGGTACACGAAAAACGACTCGAAATCGTCCACGCGCCGAACCCTCGATGGTCGCTTGGCCTGGAATTAGCACGTTCGTGCCAAGTTATGAAGGGGGCGGTTTCCATCGACGGCCGGGACAGATATCCAGTTACTAACGTCCTTGTAAACAGTTAGTATCTGTTCCATGCTCTTCTCGATTCCACCGCTACCCCCCGACTATGCCGCCGTCATCCAACGGATCGACGAGCTGCGGCAGCGCCTCAATTACTTCCTGCAGCAGCAGCCACGGCGCTGGACGGGACTGCTGCGCCGCTCGACTTTCGCGCGCGCGATCCAGGCTTCGAACAGCATCGAGGGCTACAACGTCACGGTCGACGACGCGATCGCGGCCGTGGAAGGGGAGGAGCCGCTCGATGAGCGGACGGAAGCGTGGCTCGCGGTGCAGGGCTATCGGAATGCGCTCTCGTACATCCTGCAGCTCGCCACCGACCCGTATTTCAGTCACAACGAAGGCACGCTACGCAGCCTTCAATACATGATGCTGAGCTATGACCTCGGCAAGCGCCCGGGGCTGTGGCGGCCCGGCGCCATTTACGTGCGCAACGAGCCGACCGGCGCGATCGTTTACGAGGGCCCGTCCGCCGACGAGGTTCCGGGGCTGATCGCCGAGCTCGTCAGCGCCCTCAACGCGAGGACCGATCAGCCGGTGATGGTGCGCGCAGCGCTCGCGCATCTGAACCTTGTCATGATCCACCCATTCTCGGACGGCAACGGCCGCATGGCCCGCGCGCTGCAGACGCTCGTGCTCGCACGCGAGGGCCTTCTCGACCCGACGTTCTCGAGCGTTGAGGAATACCTCGGCCGTAACACGGAGGCGTACTACGCGGTGCTTGCCGAGGTGGGGCAGGGTGCCTGGCATCCAGAGCGCGACCCGCTGCCTTGGATCCGCTTCTGCTTGACCGCCCATTACCGCCAGGCGGAAACGCTGCTGCGGCGTACCGAGGAACAGGAACGCCTCTGGAACGCTCTCGAGGCCGAACTCAAACGTCGCGGCCTGAACGAGCGGCTGCTGATGGCACTGAGCGACGCTGCAGTCGGGTATCGCGTGCGGAACTCGACCTATCGTCGGGCGGCCGAGGTCTCCGAGCAGGTCGCGAGCCGCGATCTGGCGCTGCTGGTCGGGCAGGGGCTCCTCATCGCGCAGGGAGAGCGCCGCGGCCGGTTCTACCTCGCGAGCGACTGGCTCCGCCAGGCGCGGTCGTCTATTCGTTCGCCGAAAGTGATCAGCGACCCCTTCACGGGCGAGCAGGTCTCGACGCTTCCTGAGCCCTATCAGCCATCGTTGCGGTAGTGCGGCCCGCTCGGGATCGAACCGCAGATTGACACACATGATCTCCATCAATACGCTTGAATTCAAGCGTATTGATGGAGATCATGAAACCGCCCGCCGGCGATCGAACCCTGCGCGCTCAGAAAGCGCTCGCAAGGTTTACGGGTGCCTTTCCTCGCTCGGTCGCCGTCCCCTCGGATACTCGGCCAACGGCTCGGTGCCTGTCCCGACGCGACGCCCTCGC
>JANYAE010000136.1 GCA_025355105.1 Pseudomonadota bacterium
GTCGCGTGAACCGCAGAGGGTGAGCTCATGGCCTATTCGTTCACCGAGAAGAAGCGTATCCGCAAGGATTTCGGCAAGCGTCCGAGCATTCTCGACGTGCCGTACCTGCTCGCGATCCAGCTCGACTCGTACCGCAAGTTCCTGCAGGCCGAGGCGGCCGAGGAAAAGCGCAATGACGTGGGCCTGCACGCCGCCTTCAAGAGCGTATTTCCGATCTCGAGCTACAGCGGCAACGCGACACTCGAGTACCTGAGCTACCGGCTCGGCGAGCCGGTGTTCGACGTCAAGGAATGCCAGATGCGCGGGCTGACCTATGCCGCGCCGCTGCGCGTCAAGGTCCAGCTCAAGGTCTACGAGAAGGACCCGTCGGGCGCGCGCAAGCTCAAGCGCGACATCGCCGAGCAGGAGGTCTATCTCGGCGAGCTGCCGCTGATGACCGACAACGGCACGTTCATCGTCAACGGCACCGAGCGCGTCATCGTCTCGCAGCTGCACCGCAGCCCGGGCGTGTTCTTCGACCACGACAAGGGCAAGACGCACTCGTCGGGCAAGCTGCTGTTCCAGGCGCGCATCATTCCGTATCGTGGTTCGTGGCTGGACTTCGAGTTCGACCCGAAGGACTGCCTGTTCGCCCGCATCGACCGGCGCCGCAAGCTGCCGGTGTCGATCGTACTGCGCGCGCTCGGCTACAACGAGGAGCAGATGCTCGATCTGTTCTTCGAGAAGAACACCTTCTTCCTCGCCAAGCAGGGCGCCTCGCTCGAGCTGATCCCGAGCCGACTGCGCGGTGAGACCGCGGGCTTCGAGATCCGTATCGGCAACCAGGTCGTCGTCGAGGAAGGCCGCCGCATCACCGCGCGCCACGTGCGCCAGCTCGAGGACGCGGGCGTCAAGCAGCTGCCCGTGCCGAACGAGTACCTGGCCGGCAAGATCCTCTCGCACGACGTGTTCTCGAAGGAGACCGGCGAGGTGCTCGCCAAGGTCAACGAGATCCTGACCGTCGCCACGGTCGCCAAGCTCGTCGACGCCGGCATCACCGAGGTCAAGACGCTGTTCGTCAACGATCTCGACCGCGGCCCGTACATCTCGGACACGCTGCGGATCGACCCGACGCGCACCCGCCTCGAGGCGCTCGTCGAGATCTACCGCATGATGCGCCCGGGCGAGCCGCCGACCAAGGATGCGGCCGAGAACCTGTTCCACAACCTGTTCTTCAACCCGGAGCGCTACGACCTGTCACCGGTCGGCCGGATGAAGTTCAACCGCCGCGTCGGCCGCGACGCGGCGACCGGCTCGGGCATCCTCTACGACGGCCTGTACTTCGCGCGCCGCACCGACGAGTTCGGCAAGCGCCTCGCGGCCGAGCACGGCGGGGCCTCGGACGTCATCGACGTGCTGCGGACCCTGATCGACATCCGCAACGGCAACGGCGTCGTCGACGACATCGACCACCTCGGCAACCGGCGCGTGCGCTCGGTCGGCGAGATGGCGGAGAACGCGTTCCGCATCGGCCTGGTGCGCGTCGAGCGCGCGGTCAAGGAGCGCCTGACGCTCGCCGAGAGCGAGCCGATCATGCCGCAGGAGATGATCAACGCGAAGCCGGTCGCGGCCGCGGTGAAGGAGTTCTTCGGCTCCTCGCAGCTCAGCCAGTTCATGGACCAGAACAACCCGCTGTCCGAGGTCACCCACAAGCGGCGCGTCTCGGCGCTTGGACCTGGCGGCCTGACGCGCGAGCGGGCGGGATTCGAAGTCCGTGACGTGCACCCGACGCACTACGGCCGCGTCTGCCCAATCGAGACCCCGGAAGGACCGAACATCGGCCTGATCAACTCGCTGTCGGTCTACGCGCGGACCAACGACTACGGCTTCCTCGAGACCCCGTACCGCAAGGTGAACGACAACAAGGTCTCCGAGCGCATCGACTACCTGTCGGCGATCGAGGAGAGCCAGTACGTCATCGCGCAGGCGAACGCCGAGCTCGACGCGTCGGGCGGTTTCGTCGACGAGCTGGTGTCGTGCCGGCACCAGAACGAGTTCACGCTGATGAACCGTCAGCGGATCGACTACATGGACGTGTCGCCGAAGCAGATCGTTTCGGTGGCGGCGTCACTGATTCCGTTCCTCGAGCACGACGACGCGAACCGCGCGCTGATGGGTTCGAACATGCAGCGCCAGGCGGTGCCGACGCTGCGCGCCGACACGCCGCTGGTGGGTACCGGCATGGAGCGGGCGGTGGCGATCGACTCGGGCGTGACGGTCATCGCGCGCCGTGGCGGCATCGTCGACTCGATCGACGCCTCACGCATCGTCGTGCGGGTGCACGATGAGGAGACGAGCGCCGGCGAGCCGGGCGTCGACATCTACAACCTGACGAAATACCAGCGTTCCAACCAGAACACCTGCATCAACCAGCGTCCGCTGGTGAAGGTCGGCGACCGGCTGACGCGCGGCGACGTGCTGGCGGACGGCCCGTCGACCGACCTCGGCGAGCTGGCGCTTGGCCAGAACATGCTGGTCGCGTTCATGCCGTGGAACGGCTACAACTTCGAGGACTCGATCCTGATCTCGGAGCGGGTGGTCCAGGAGGACCGCTTCACGACGATCCACATCGAGGAGCTGACCTGCGTCGCGCGCGACACCAAGCTCGGCCCGGAGGAGATTACCGCCGACATTCCGAACGTCGGCGACGCCGCGCTCGCGAAGCTCGACGAGGCCGGCATCGTCTTCATCGGTGCCGAGGTCAAGTCGGGCGACATCCTGGTCGGCAAGGTCACGCCGAAGGGCGAGACGCAGCTGACCCCCGAGGAGAAGCTGCTGCGCGCGATCTTCGGCGAGAAGGCGAGCGACGTGAAGGACACCAGCCTGCGCGTACCGCCGGGCATGGACGGCACGGTCATCGACGTTCGGGTGTTCACGCGTGACGGCGTCGAGAAGGACTCGCGCGCCCTGGCGATCGAGAAGGCCGAGATCGAGCGGGTCCGCAAGGACCTCAACGACCAGCGCCGCATCCTCGAGGACGACCTGTTCTCGCGCGTCCGGCAGATGCTGATCGGCAAGACCGCCGAGGGCGGGCCGAAGAAGCTCAAGGCCGGCGGCGCGGTGGCCGCGGAATACCTCGATGACCTGAGCCGAGAGCAGTGGTTCGAGATCCGCCTGCAGGACGACGAGTCGAACTCGCAGCTCGAGCAGGTGGCCGAGCGCCTTAAGGCGCAGCAGCGCGCCTTCGAGAAGCGCTTCGAGGACAAGAAGGCCAAGATCACGGCCGGCGACGACCTCGCCCCGGGCGTGCTCAAGATGGTCAAGGTCTACCTGGCGGTGAAGCGCCGCATCCAGCCGGGCGACAAGATGGCCGGCCGGCACGGCAACAAGGGCGTGATCTCGACGATCGTGCCGGTCGAGGACATGCCGTACATGGAAGACGGCACGCCGGTCGACATCGTGCTGAACCCGCTCGGCGTGCCGAGCCGCATGAACATCGGCCAGGTGCTCGAGACGCACCTTGGCTGGGCGGCGCGCGGCCTCGGCATCAAGATCGGCAAGATGCTCGAGCAGCAGAGCGCGGTGGTCGAGCTGCGCAACTTCCTCGACCAGGTCTACAACAAGTCGGGCGGCCAGCACGCGGACATCAAGTCGCTGAACGACGCCGAGGTGGTCGAGCTCTGCACCAACCTGACGAAGGGCGTGCCGATGGCGACGCCGGTGTTCGACGGCGCGACCGAGGACGAGATCAAGCGGCTGCTGGCGCTTGCCGACCTGCCGACGTCAGGCCAGACGACGCTGCTGGATGGCCGCACCGGCGAGCGCTTCGAGCGCTCGGTGACGGTGGGCTACATGTATATGCTGAAGCTCAACCACCTGGTCGACGACAAGATGCATGCGCGTTCGACGGGCCCGTACTCGCTGGTCACGCAGCAGCCGCTGGGTGGCAAGGCGCAGTTCGGCGGCCAGCGCTTCGGCGAGATGGAAGTGTGGGCGCTCGAAGCCTACGGCGCGGCGTACACCTTGCAGGAAATGCTGACGGTCAAGTCGGACGACGTGAACGGGCGCACCAAGATGTACAAGAACATCGTCGACAGCAATCACCAGATGGACGCGGGCATGCCCGAGTCCTTCAACGTGCTCGTCAAGGAGATCCGCTCGCTTGGCATCAACATGGAGCTGGAGGCCGAGGGCTGACCGCCCTCCGCGGCCGCCCGGGGCGGCAGGTGTTGATGCGAGTGAGTGGTTACTGACGAGACGGCAGGAGTGGACATGAAGGATCTTCTCAAGCTCTTCAAGCAGCAGGTTCCGGTCGAGCACTTCGACTCGATCCGGATCGGTCTGGCGTCGCCCGACATGATCAAGTCGTGGTCGTACGGCGAGGTCAAGAAGCCGGAGACCATCAACTACCGGACGTTCAAGCCGGAGCGGGACGGCCTGTTCTGCGCGAAGATCTTCGGGCCGGTCAAGGACTACGAATGTCTTTGCGGCAAGTACAAGCGCCTCAAGCACCGCGGGGTCATCTGCGAGAAGTGCGGCGTCGAGGTCACGCAGAGCAAGGTGCGCCGCGAGCGCATGGGCCACATCGAGCTCGCGAGCCCGACTGCCCACATCTGGTTCCTGAAGTCGCTGCCGTCGCGCATCGGCCTGTTGCTCGACATGACGCTGCGCGAGATCGAGCGCGTGCTGTACTTCGAGGCCTTCGTGGTCATCGATCCGGGCATGACCTCGTTGAGCCGCGGCCAGCTGCTCACCGACGAGGCCTACCTCGAGGCGATCGAGGAGCACGGCGACGAGTTCGACGCCCGAATGGGTGCCGAGGCCGTGCACGAGCTGCTGAAGTCCATGGACCTGGCGGCGGAAGTCACCAAGGTCCGCGAGGAGATGGGCAACACTTCCTCCGAGACCAAGATCAAGCGCCTCTCGAAGCGCCTGAAGCTGATCGAGTCGTTCATCGACTCGGGCAACAAGCCCGAGTGGATGGTGCTGACCGTGCTGCCGGTGCTGCCGCCGGACCTGCGCCCGCTCGTGCCGCTCGACGGTGGCCGCTTCGCGACCTCCGACCTCAACGACCTGTACCGCCGGGTCATCAATCGCAACAACCGCCTGCGCCGGCTGCTCGAGCTCAACGCGCCGGACATCATCGTGCGCAACGAGAAGCGCATGCTGCAGGAGGCCGTCGACGCGCTGCTCGACAACGGTCGCCGCGGCCGCGCGATCACGGGCACCAACAAGCGCCCGCTGAAGTCGCTCGCCGACATGATCAAGGGCAAGCAGGGCCG
>JANYAE010000137.1 GCA_025355105.1 Pseudomonadota bacterium
GCTGAGGGTCTCGAACCCCCGACCTTCGCCTTGTAAGGGCGACGCTCTACCAACTGAGCTAAGCACCCGTACGCGGCTCTCCCGGGCCAACGCCCGCGTCACCAGGCCACCCCCGGGAGAGCCCGAAAGTTTACCTGATTCGAACCTGAGTCCTCAAGGCTCGGGGGGATCCGCTGCCCGTCCACGCCCCAGCCGGCGCGGCGGTGGCGGGTATCGACCGAGGCGCAGGTTCCAGTAGGCCCATGATCGCGGGTCCGATGATCCCGGGCGGCGCGTGATCCAGCGCCGCGCGCCACTCGTCGTCCGAGAGGTACCGCCGCAGCACGCTGACGTCCGCCTGGGTGGCGTACGTCGACGCATCGGCGACGAACTGCTCCGGCCGCTGCGAGGCCTCGATCGCCGACTTGAACCAGACCACCCGTGCGGCCAGCCGGAGCAGGGCGTCAGTTGCCGGCAGCGTCATCACGGCGGGACCCCGAGCGCCGCGACGACCGGCAACCGGTCAAGGTGCGTGTCGCGCACCGCTCCCAGCAGGCGCTCCCGGACCTCGATCGGCAGCGCCGCGAGGTCACCATCCCGGTACTAGGACAGCGCCTTGAGCGTCCGTTCGGGGTTGAAGCTGGCGCCGTCGATCGCCGAGGCCGCCGCCAGCGCCATCGGCAGCGCAATGCCGCTCGCGATCAGCGCGTCGAGGTCAACGTCGTCCTTGGCCTCGGCGCGCCGCTGCACGACCGCGGCCTGCGTGCCGGCAAGGTCGAGGCGGGCGGCCACCCGGACACCGGGTTCCGGCAGGTGATCCCGCTGCGCGACGCGCTGCCGGCGCGGCACGCCGAAGTAAAGACACCAGCACGCCGGCAGCCGGCCCGACAAGGCAAACCAGCGTATTCGGCGCCTGCCGGATGGTTTTCGCGCCCCGAATGAAGCCAATCGAATCGCCGAGCGCGCCCGGATCGAAGGCGCGGAAAGCGAAGAAACCGAGGTCGGGCGACTGGCGGTGGCCGAGGCGCAGCGCCATCGCAGTGCCGCCGTAGAGGACGACGTCCGCGGGTAACGCTCCCCGGCTCGACCACCGCGCGCGCAGCCCCGCTGGCAGGATCGAGAGCGTCGGCTCCCACGCGCGCGTCACGACGGGCGCGTCACGACGGGCGCCGTGCCGCCCGGCTAGTGGGCGGGAACCGGGCGCCCCTTGCCCTTGGCGCGACGGC
This sequence comes from Pseudomonadota bacterium, assembly GCA_025355105.1. GTDB lineage: Bacteria > Pseudomonadota > Gammaproteobacteria > Steroidobacterales > Steroidobacteraceae > CAIKZZ01. The sequence continues at coordinate 1,206 of JANYAE010000137.1, forward strand.
CGCCGCGGGCGGAGGGTGCCGCCGTCGCCGGCGCGCCGTCGGCATCGCGCACGCTGCCGGTGACCAGCGGGCTGCGCTCGAGGGCGTAGTCGAGCACCTCGTCGATCCACTTGACCGACTTGATCTCGAGCTTGTCCTTGATGTTGTCGGGGATCTCGGCGAGGTCCTTGACGTTCTCGGACGGGATCAACACGGTGGTGATGCCACCGCGGTGCGCCGCCAGGAGCTTCTCCTTGAGGCCACCGATCGGCAGCACCTCGCCGCGCAGCGTGATCTCGCCGGTCATGGCGACGTCGGCGCGCACCGGGATCTTGGTCAGCGTCGAGATCAGCGCGGTCGCCATGCCGATGCCGGCGCTCGGGCCGTCCTTCGGCGTCGCGCCTTCCGGCACGTGCACGTGCACGTCGTTCTTCTGGTAGAAGTCCGGCTCGAGGCCGAGCAGCGCCTGGCGGCTGCGCACCACGGTCATCGCCGCCTGGATCGACTCCTGCATCACCTCGCCGAGCTGGCCGGTGTACTGCAGCTTGCCCTTGCCCGGCACCACCGCCGACTCGATGGTCAGCAGCTCACCGCCCACCTCGGTCCAGGCGAGACCGGTGACCTGGCCGATGCGGTTGGCCTCCTCGGCCTTGCCGTAGCGAAAGCGCTGCACGCCGAGGAACTTGTCGAGGTTCTTGGCGCTGACGCTGACCGGCGCGTCGTCGGGCTTTAAGAGCAGCTGCTTGACGGCCTTCCGGCAGATCTTCGAGATCTCGCGCTCGAGGTTGCGGACGCCCGCCTCGCGCGTGTAGTGGCGCACGATGTCGGTGAGCGCGCTGTCGGCCACCTTGAGCTCGTTGTCCTTGAGGCCGTTCTGGCGGGCCTGCTTCGGCACCAGGTAGCGCCGGCCGATGTTCATCTTCTCGTCCTCGGTGTAACCCGCCAGACGAATGACCTCCATGCGATCGAGCAGCGGCGCCGGGATGTTGAGCGTGTTCGCGGTGCAGACGAACATCACTTCCGAAAGGTCGAAGTCGACCTCGAGGTAGTGGTCGGCGAAGGTCGTGTTCTGCTCGGGGTCCAGCACCTCGAGCAGCGCCGAGGACGGATCGCCGCGAAAGTCCATCGACATCTTGTCGACTTCGTCGAGCAGGAAGAGCGGGTTGCGAACGCCGGTGCGGACCATGTTCTGCAGGATCTTGCCGGGCATCGAGCCGATGTAGGTGCGCCGATGACCGCGGATCTCGGCCTCGTCGCGCACGCCGCCCAGGCTCATGCGCACGAACTTGCGGTTGGTGGCCTTGGCGATCGACTGGCCGAGCGAGGTCTTGCCGACGCCGGGCGGACCGACGAGGCACAGGATCGGGCCTTTGAGCGTCTGCACGCGCTGCTGCACGGCGAGGAACTCGACGATCCGCTCCTTGACCTTCTCGAGGCCGAAATGGTCCTCGTCGAGCACCTTCTGCGCGGCGGTGATGTCGGTGCGCACCTTGGTGCGCTTCTTCCACGGCGCCTTGACGAGCCAGTCGATGTAGTTGCGCACCACCGTCGCCTCGGCGCTCATCGGCGACATGAGCTTCAGCTTGTTGAGCTCGGCGGTCGCCTTGTCGCGCACCTCCTTCGGCATGCCGGCCTTCTTGATGCGCTTCTCGATCTCGCCGAGCTCGTTCGGCGCGTCCTCGAGGTCGCCGAGCTCGCGCTGGATCGCCTTCATC
>JANYAE010000023.1 GCA_025355105.1 Pseudomonadota bacterium
GAATACCCTGTGCCGAAGTCATCGATCGCGAGGCGCACTCCTAAGGACTTCAGCTGGCGCAGGCGCTCGAGATTGATGTCGGTGTTATACATGATCGTGCTTTCGGTCAGCTCGATCACGAGGTTGCCAGGCTCAAGCCCTGACTCGCACAGCGCGGTCGACACATCCTGCACCAGGTCGCCGTGCTGCAGGTGACGCCCGGAGATGTTCACCGCCACGCGCAAGTCCGTCCCGCCGGCCACCGAGCTGCGCCACGCGCGCACCTCGCGGCAGGCGCGCAGCAGCACCCAGCGCCCGAGCTTGACGATGTGGCCGCACTCCTCGGCGATCTGGATGAAGCGGCGCGGCATCAGCACGCCGAGTTCGGGATGATTCCACCGCACCAGCGCCTCGACGCCCAGCAGGCTGCGCGTGCCGAGATCGACGATGGGCTGGTACTCGACGACGAACTCTTCGTTGGCCACGCCGCGGGCGATGTCGGCCTCGAGCCGCATGCGCTCCTGCAGCATCTCCTGCATCGGCGCCTGGAACGCCGTGAAGCGATTCTTGCCGGCCGCCTTCGCGTGGTACATCGCGATGTCGGCCTTGCTGAGCAGCGAGTCGGCGCCGGCCTCGGAGGTCGAGAAGGCGACGCCGATGCTGGCCGAGACGTGGACCTCCGTGGCGTTCAGCGCGAACGGCTGGTCGAGGCGCGAGATCAGCGCGGCGGCGAGATGCTCGACTTCCGCGGTCGTGGTGAAGCCCTCGACGAGGATCGCAAACTCGTCGCCGCCGAGGCGGGCGACGGTATCTGCCGAGCGCGTCGACTTCACCAGCCGCTGCGCGACCGCCTGCAGCAGCCGGTCGCCGGCGTCGTGGCCGAGCGAGTCATTGACGTTCTTGAAGTTGTCGAGGTCGAGGAACATGACCGCGACCTGGTGCTGACCGCGCTGGGCGAGGGCCAGCGAATGCTGGACCCGGTCGCGGAACAGGCTGCGGTTCGCGAGCAGCGTCAGCGAGTCGTGGAACGCCAGCTGTCGCAGCTGTTCCTCGAGCGCCTTGCGCTCGGTGATGTCGCGAAAATTGAGCGCCAGGCCCTGCACGGCCGGGTCGCGGCTCAGGTTGCTGCCGACGATCTCGAGCACGTAGCGGCTGCGGCCGCGCTCGATGCACATCTCGACCGGGCCGACTGCTTCGCCGGCGGTGGCGGCGACGTCGGCGAGGAAGGCCTTGAGGCGCTCGGCGTCGCCGCCGCCCCACAGGTCAAGCAGGTTGCGGCCGCCGAGTTCGTCCGGCCGCAGGCCGAGCGTGCGCTCGGAGGCCGGCGAGGCGAAGCGCAGCGCGCCGTCCTCGGCGACGATCATGATGACGTCGGAGGCATTCGCGATCAGCGAGGCGTAACGGTCCTCGACCATGCGGGCCGCGCGGCGCTCGCGCGTCAGCGCGTCCTCGCGCAGCATCAGTGCCTGACGCACCATGACGAGCAGTGCGAGCGCGAACACGACGATGGTCATTACCGTCGCGGGGCTACCGATATCGCCGTGCGTGAGCGTCACGAGCACGAGGAACGCGGCCAGCATCGCCGCGTAGGGCAGCGACTGGGCGAATGGCTTGGCCACACCCGCGCCGGACTCCACGTTGCTGCGGCGGACCTGCTCGCGCCCTGCGGCGGTCAGCGGCACGTAGCAGGAGACGTACAGGATGTCCTGCAGGTCGCCGGACAGGTAGTGACCGGTGATCTTGGCCACCGACCAGGCGACGTCGCCGAGCAGCATCGTCGCGAAGCCGACCGACAGCAGCAGCGAGACCCGCCGGCCGCCCGCATTGTCGACTTCGGCGAGCAACAGCACGCCCAGCGTGAGCACCAGGACGCAGTTGAGCGCGATGTAGGTCTGGCTCAGCGCGTTCTTGAGCACGTCGATTTCGGTGCTCGACGCCGCCGGGCGGATGATCAGGAACCAGAAGAACGCGCCGAAGCCGGCGACGAGTATCACGGCATCGAGCAGGAACTGCGCCCAGCGTATGCGCACCGCGGCGGCGCGAATCATCAGGCTCACGGCCGCGAAGAAGAACGGATAGAAGGCCAGATAGAAGAAGTCGGCGACGCCCGGGAACGGATCGCGCGCGTGCAGCCAGGAGATGACGCCGATCGTCGTGCCGACGAAATACATCGCGAGCGCGACCGACAGACAGCGCCACGCGGTGCGCGACGTGCCCGGCTCCATGCGGCGGGTGGCTTCGGCGGTGACGACCAAAGCTGCGACGCAGGCCGGCGTGTCGGCGAGCAGACCGACGTAGTGCCGCACCTGGTCGCCGCCGAACCCGGTCAGCATCCAAACGACGCAGGCAACGACGTACAGCACGAGCCCGATGAAGAGCGCGTCAATCCATCCGGCTGCCGAAGCGGGCCGTACTGGAGGTGCAGATGCTGCGTCAGCGCCCACTCGAGGCACCCTTCCCTGATCCATCGCTGTAGCCGCCCCGGCGGGCGTCCTAAGTCACTGGCGACCTTATCAAAACGCGGGTTCCGCGGCAGCCGCTGACGAGGGACATAAGCGCGGCATGCGAAGCACGTCTCGTTTGCCGGGTCGGTTCCGTGCGCGAGTGCCACTACCCGCTGCCGGACAGCCGGGCATCCCGGGCTTCCGTCGACCGCATGCGCCCCTTTGGCCGCCGGCCAAGGGACGCCCGTCACCGCCGGGCCGCCGGCGGGGCTAGGCTCCGGCCAGCTGCCGCTGGTACTCCGCCACCGAAATGATCCGCCGTGCGCGCGTGTCCCAAAGGATGCACTGCAGCGCGCCGTAGACCTCCGAGAGCCGGACGCGGGTGACGGCCGGAAAGAGGTGTTCGTACTCGTTGTGGCAGGCAACCAGGCGATAGTTGGGGATATTCGCCGACAGGTGGTGGATATGGTGGTAGCCGATGTCGGCCGTCACCCAGTTGAGCCAGCGCGGCAGCACCAGAAAGCTGGTGCCCTCGATCGCGCCCGTGTCGTAACACCAGCCGGCGCTCCCGCTGGCGTACGAGTGCTCGAAGTTGTGCTGCACCGTGAAGAGCAAGATACCCGCGCCGCCGGCGATGGCCACGCTGGCGACGTAGATCGGGAAGAAGATCGCGGCGCCGAACGCCCAGCACATCGCGGCCCAGAGGCTGAGCAGGGCGGCGTTATTCCAGAACATGTGCCAGTACTGCTCGCGCGAGGCCCAGTAGCGCGTCTGGAAGCCGGCGGCATGCTCGCGGACGCTGACGCCCGGCTGCGCGAGCT
>JANYAE010000028.1 GCA_025355105.1 Pseudomonadota bacterium
TCCGGGTCGAGGTCGAGCGCTGGCGCGGCGGCGCGACCGAGCGGGCCAGCGACGAGGTGGCCGACGAGCGCCCGGTGGCGTTCAGGTACCACGGCGTCTCGCACGTGGTCATGCTCGCGACGCCGGCCGATCTGGAAGATCTCGCGGTCGGCTTCACGCTCAGCGAGGCGATCGTCGCGGCGCCGGGCGAGATCCGACGCGTGTCGCTCGCGACGCTCGACGACGCGCTGGAGGTCAACCTCGAGATCGCGCCGGAGCGTTTCTCCGCGCTGCTGCAGCGCCATCGCAATCTGACCGGCCGCACCGGCTGCGGCATGTGTGGCGCCGAGACGCTCGCCGATGCGATCCGCGAGCCGCCGGCGCTGGCCGCCGGCCTCGAACTATCCTCGGCCGGCCTGCAGGCGGCGCTCGCGGCGCTGGCGCCACGCCAGGAACTCAACGCGCGCACCGGCAGCATCCACGCCGCGGCCTGGGTGGTGCCGGGCGCCGGCGTGACGCTGCTGCGCGAGGACGTCGGTCGCCACAATGCGCTCGACAAGCTGATCGGCGCGCTGGTGCGGCGCGGCGAGGATCTGCGCGGCGGCTACGTGATCGTCACCAGTCGCGCCAGCTACGAGATCGTGCAGAAGGCCGCGACGGTCGGCATCCAGGCCGTCGTCGCGGTGTCCGCACCGACCGCTTTCGCGATCCGCTCGGCGGAGGCCTTCGGGCTGACGCTGGTCGGTTTCGCGCGCCCGGACCGGCACGTGATCTACGCCCACGGCGAGCGGCTGCGACCCTAGCGCGCCCCGCCGCCTCACTCAGGTGAATCCATGAAGCTCAGAATTCGCGGCAATTCGATCCGGCTCCGGCTGACGCGCGGCGAGGTCCAGGATCTGGTCACCGCGGGCAAGGTCGTCGAGCTGACGCGGCTGCCGGTGGGCCCGGCCTTCGGCTACCAGCTGCGCGTCGACTCCGCGTCCGGCGCGGTGACCGCGACCTTCGAGGCTGGTGTGCTCGGCGTCGCCGTGCCGAAGTCGGCCGCGGACGCCTGGGCCGCGTCGGAGGAGGTCGCGATCCAGGGCGAGGTGCCGGTGGCGGACGGCACGCTGACGATCCTCGTCGAAAAGGACTTCCCGTGCCTGACGGTGCGGGCCGGCGAGGACGACAGCGACGCTTTCGCGCGCGACCGCCTCGCGGTCGGTCGCTGACCGCCGCGGCCCGCGCCGGTCGCGGGCCGCGGCGCGCGTTACTTCACCGGTGCCATCACGTGCTGGTAGGGCGTGCCGGCCCACATCACGTAGGACACGCTGGTGTCCGGATCGGCGGACTTGGGGTACTGCTCGTAGAAGGCCGCGTCCGCACCGACGATCATCACGTGCGGCCCGGTCTTGATCCAGTGGTTCTGCGCGGTCGGCTTTTCGGCGTACGGGTCGGTGTTGCTGGCATCGGTGCCGCCCGCCAGCATGTACATGAAGCCCACCTTGCCGGCCGGCGGCGGCTTGTGGGCCAGCATCGCATGCATCCATTCCATCGACGCCGCGTCGCCGCACATCGGGTCCGGGCCCGGCGTGGCCGGGTTGTCGGGCATGCAGGTGAAGCCGTTCGTTCCCTTGCGAATCGTGCGCATCGTGCCGTCTGCCGCCATCGTTACGATCGTCGCGTTCTTGCCGATCGCCGCCGGCGCTGCGCTCATCGCGCTCTTGATCAGCGTGGCGTCGCTGGGCCCGGCCTTGGCGGCAGGTTTTGCCGCGTCGGCATGAGCGGCGAGCCCCGCGGCGAGACCCAGCACCAGCAGGACCGCGATAGATGTCGTGCGCATGCGTGTTCCCCTCGATGTTGTGAGGTGGTGGTCGCGGGTACCCGGTCCGCGTGACGGGGGTACGCGAGCCGAGCCGTCCCGACCGCGCGTAGCAGACGCCCGGTCCTGCCGGACGTCAAGGCGCATCACGATTGCTGCCGTGCAGCTACTGCGCTGCGGCAGATCGAGGTCGTGAGGGGGCGGTGCGCTCAGGCCTCGCCGGCGGCGCGGCGCGGAAACCGCACCCAGCGGCGACGCTCGAAATCGAACAACTTGCACTGGCGCACCGAGCGCCAGTAGGTCCTCAGCGACAGCTCGACCACCGGGATGTCGGGCACGAGGTGGGCCAGCGCGGTCTGTGCGGCCTTCAGCCGGTAGAGCGGAATGCGCGGATCGAGATGGTGCGCGGCGTGTTCCATGATGTTGTGCAGCAGCCAGTTCCACCACGGCCGAACGCGGTAGCGGACCGTACCGTGCAGGATGCCCTGCGCCTTGAGCCAGGCGCTCTTGTCGGCGTACCAGACGACGTCCGGGTGGGTGTGGTGCAGGTAGACGACGAAGCCGACGACCCAGGTCCAGATCACGAACGGCACGACGAAGCCGAGCGCGATCGCGAGCGCCACCGTGGTAGCTGTCGCCGGGGCGGCGAGCGCGAGTGCCGCCACCCAGCCGAGCGCGAACACCGTCACCGACACTGAATCCCAGGTGAACTCCGCGCGCCGTCCCGGCGCATCACCGCGGCCCGGGAAGTACAGCCGGCGCCACCAGATCTCCACCAGGTAATACGGCAGCGGGCCGAAGGCGCTGCGGTAGACGCGCTCGAGCAGGCGGCGCGCCGGCGACAGCGACTGCCACTCGGAGGGATCGAGCGGCTGCCAGACGAAGTCACGGCCCCGCAGGTTGTTGAATCCGTGATGGACGATGTTGTGGCCGACGCGCCAGAGCGAGAACGGCGTCAGCGACGGCAGGAACGCGATGCGGCCGAGCAGCTTGTTGAGACCGGAATGGTCGGTAAGGCTGCCGTGACAGGCATCGTGGCCGATGATGAACAGCCGCACGATGGCCAGCGTGGCGAGCGCCGACCCGCCGAGCATCAGCGCGAGCGAAGTGCTGCGGGCGACGAGCCACTCGCCGGCGACGAACAGGCTGAGGTCCGCGGCGAGCAGCGCGAGCGCCAGCAGCGTCGAGCGATCGTAGTAGGCCGACAGCACCTCGCGCAGCCGCGTGACGCTGAGCGGCGTCGCGCCGGGCGTGGTCAGGGCCGCCGCGGCGGCGGCTGGGACGGGGGCGGGCATGGTCGGACTCGTGCGGCGGGCGACGTTGCAGCGCGTCATTATGGCTTGGGCGCCGGCCGGTGCCCAGTCGGCATAATGGCGCGCCCCGCCAGCCCCGTGGAGTGACCTGATGTACACGCTGTACTACATGCCCGGAGCCGCCAGCTTCGTCGTGCATTGGCTGCTGATCGAGACCGGCGCCGCCTACGACCTCAAACGCATCGACGGCGACGCCCGCGAGCACAAGCGCCCGGAGTATCTGAAGCTCAATCCCAACGGGGTCGTGCCTTTGCTGCTCATCGACGGCGAGCCGGTCTACGAGGCCGCGGCGCTCGCGCTGCTGCTCGCCGAGCGCCACCCGGAAGCCGGTTTTGCGCCGGCTGAGGGCACCCGCGCCCGGGCGCTTTACCTGCAGTGGATGCTGCACCTGGCAAACACGCTGCAGCCGGCCTTCCGCGCCTGGTTCTACCCGGACGAGCCGGCCGGCGAGGCGCACGCCGCGGCGGTCAAGGAGCGCGCCCAGGCGCGCATCGAGGCCGGCTGGGATCGGCTCGAGGCGCAGCTCGCCGCCCACGGCCCGTGGCTCACCGGCCCGAAGCTGACCGCCGCCGACTTCCATGCCGGCATGCTGGTGCGCTGGTCGCGCAACATGCCGCGGCCGGCCACGCAGTGGCCGGCGATCGGCGAGCTCGTCGCCCGGCTGCGCGCGCGCCCGTCCTTCCGGGTGCTCAACGAGCGCGAGGGGCTGGCGGAGTGGACCTGAGCCGGGGATTGCGGCGCAACGACACCGGGCCGTGCCTTGACACCGAGCGGCTGATCCTGCGGCCGACGCGCGTCGAGGACTTCGACGCGTGGGCAGAGTTCGCCGCGCACCCGGAGTCAATGCGCTTTCTGGGCGGCCCGCAGCCGCGCGCCGTCGCGTGGCGCGCGTTCATCTCCATGGCAGGGTCCTGGGCCCTGTACGGCTTCGGCATGTTTTCCGTGCTCGAGAAGGCGACCGGCCGCTGGCTCGGCCGGATCGGCCCCTGGCGACCGGAAGGCTGGCCGGGAAACGAAATCGGCTGGGGCATGGTCCACGACGTCGAGGGCCAGGGGTACGCGCTCGAGGCCGCGACCGCGGCGATCGACTGGGCCTTCGATGCGCTCGGCTGGACCGACATCATCCACTGCATCGACGACGGCAACGCGCGCTCGGTCGCGCTGGCGCGGCGCCTCGGCTCGGTGTGGCAGCGACGCGCGACCTTGCCGTTGCCGCTCGCGGTGGAGATCAGCGTCTACGGCCAGACGCTCGCCGCCTGGCGCGTGCGCGCCGCTCAGGCGCGCGGCTTGCCGAGATAGAACCAGAGCGCGAGGCGCTGCACGAGGTTGCCGTACGGCGGGTAGAAGAGCCCGACCGGGAAGAAGCGGTGGCGCTTGAATACCGCTTTGGCGTGCGAGAGTTCGCGAAAGCCCTCCGCGCCGTGGTAGCTGCCCATGCCGGAGGTGCCGGACCCGCCGAAGGGCAGGTCGTGGTTGAACACGTGCCAGCCCCAGTCGTTGACCGTGACGCCGCCGGAGTGCGTGGCGCTGAGTACCGCGGCCAGCTGCGCGGCGTCGAATCCGAACGGGTAGAGCGCCAGCGGCCGCGGCCGGCTCGCGACGTACTGGATCGCGCCCTCGAGCGTGTCGTAGCCGATCACCGGCAGGATCGGCCCGAAGATCTCCTCGCGCGCGACCCGCATCTCGTCGCGGACCCCGGTGATGACGTGCAGCGGCAGGCGCCGGTCCGGTCCGCTGCTGCCGGCCACGGTCACGGTGGCGCCGCGGGCGCGGGCGTCGCCAATCAGCTCGAGCAGCCGCGAGTGCTGCCGGTCGTTGATGACGCTCGTGTAGTCGACGTTGCCCCGCACCTCAGGCACGAGGCCGCGGAACACCTCGGCGACCGCGGCGGCAAATTCCTCGACTCGCGCCTGCGGCACGAGCGCGTAGTCCGGCGAGACGCAGATCTGGCCGCAGTTGAAGGTCTTGCCGTGGGCGATCGCGCGCGCTGCCGCGCCGAGGTCGGCCCGCGGTGCGAGGATCGCCGGCGACTTGCCGCCGAGTTCGAGCGTCACCGGCGTCAGGTTGGTCGCGGCCGCGCGCATCACGTGCGGCGCGACGGCCGGCGAGCCGGTGAACACCAGGTGGTCGAAGGGTAGCGCCGCGAACGCCTCTGCCGTGCGGACGTCGCCGCCGAATACCGCGACCTCGTCCTCGGCGAAGCACTCCGCCAGCAGGGCGCGCACCGCCTCGGTGGTTCGCGGCGTGTATTCCGACATCTTGATCATCGCCCGGTTGCCGGCGGCCAGCGCCGCGATCAGCGGACCGAGCGCGAGGTACACCGGAAAGTTCCACGGCGCGATGATGCCGACCACGCCCTTCGGCTGGTACATCACGTAGGCACGATTGGTCGCGAATAGCAGCTCGGTGCGCCGCCGTCGCGAGCGCATCCAGCGACCGAGGTGGCCGAGCGCGTGATTGATCTCGAGCACCGGCCCGAGCACGTCCGCCATTTTCGACTCGAACTGCGAGCGGCCGCCGAAGTCGTCGCTCATCGCGTCCGCGAGGCGGTTCTGGTGCGTGCGCAGTGCCGCGCGCAGCGCCTTAAGGCGCGCGCGCCGCTCGGCCGCGGACGGGTAGGGCTGCGCCCGAAAAGCGAGCGCCTGCCGCTCCCGGACGGCCCGCAGCCTCGCGATCTGCGCCTCGTCGTCGGGCAGCCCGGGCGCGTTCACGGCCGCGCGCCGCGCCGCCCGCGGCGGAAGACCACGTAGGCGATCAGCGCAAGCGCGATCGACACCATGCTCGCCCAGAACTCCTCGAAGTGCGAAGGTGTGATCGCCATCGCTACGAGCACGAGGAGCATGCCGGCGAGCGCCAGGTAGCTGAGCCACGGGAACAGCCACATCGGCAGCACCGGTGGCGGCTCGCCGGCGTTGGCGCGGCGGCGACGCACGACCACCTGCGAGACGACGATCGCGGCGTAGATCACGACGATCAGCGCGCCCGAGGCATTGGTCAGGAACGCGTACACGACCGCCGGCAGCTGATAGTTGGCGATCAGGCCGACGAAGCCAGCGACGCTCGCGAGCAGCACCGAGCGGGCCGGCACGTGCCTGGCCGTGGTCTTCACCAGGGCGTGCGGTGCGTCACCCTTCTCGGCGAGCACGAACAGCACGCGCGAGGCGACGTAGAACGAAGAATTGAGGCACGACAGCACGGCCGTCAGGATGATGAAGTCCATGATGTCGCTCGCGCCGAGGCCCCACAGGTTGATGTGCAGCGTCTCGAGCGCCATCGTGAAGGGCGAGTGGCCGGGCCGCACCTCGGTCCACGGCAGGATGCTGCAGATCACGAAGATCGACCCGACGTAGAAGATCAGGATGCGGCTCATGATCATCGAGGTCATCTTGGCGACGTGCTTGGCCGGCTCCTCGGATTCGGCAGCGGCGATCGTGACCACCTCGGCGCCCATCATCGAGAAGATGACCGTCGTGACGGCGGCGAGCACGGCGAAGGGGCCCTTCGGCGCAAAGCCGCCGTGCGAGTACAGGTGCGCGAAGGTCGGTCCGGTCGCCGAGTGAAAGCCGAAGGCGTGCGCGCCGCCGATCAGGATGAACGAGACGATCGCGGCGACCTTGATCGAGGCGAACCAGAACTCGAACTCGCCGTAGGCGCGCGCCGGCATCAGATTCACCGCCGTCATCACCGCCATCAGCCCGAGGCCGGTGGCGAGCGGGTTCAGCGATGGGTAGTGGTGCGTGAGGATGTTCGCGCCGGCGATGGCCTCGACCGGGATCACGATGATCCAGAAGTACCAGTACAGCCAGCCGACCGAGAACCCGGCCCAGTCGCCGAGGCCGGCGCGCGCGAATTCGGTGAACGAGCGTACCTGCGGCATCTCGACGGCCATCTCGCCGAGTGCCCGCATGATCAGCAGCACGAGCGTGCCGGTCAGCGCGTACGTGATCAGGATCGCGGGCCCGGCGGCGGCGATCGCCACGCTGCTGCCGACGAACAGACCCGCCCCGATGATTCCGCCGATCGTGATCATCGTCACGTGGCGCGGCCGGAGCGAGCGGCTGAGCGAATGGTCGTCGGCGGTCGCCGTGGCGACGGGTGGGTTCATTGGCGGTCGGCTCCAGGGCGCCCGGGGGGGGCGACAGTGTGGAGGTTACACAATGCGGCGCCGGCGGGCAGCCGGTTCTACAATATGCTCGGCCAGGGTCGCCGCCCGGGCTGCCGCAGGGGACGCCGGGCGTGGCGGCCGGTCCGCGGACGGGAGGCAGCGTGAACGAAAACGGTGATCCGGATTTCGACGACATCGAGGCGGCCGCGCGCCGCATCGAGCCGTACGTGCAGCGCACGCCGCTGTGGACGTCGGTGGAGCTGTCGCGTGCGCTCGGCTCGCCGGTGGAGTTCAAGTGCGAGAACCTGCAGAGCGCCGGCGCGTTCAAATCGCGTGGCGCCTGCAATGCGGTATTCGGCCTCGATGATGCGAGCGCCGCGCATGGCGTCGCGACCCACTCGTCCGGCAACCACGCCGCGGCGCTGTCGCGGGCTGCGCGGCTGCGCGGGATTCCGGCATACATCGTGATGCCGCGAGGCGCGCCACGCATCAAGCGCGCCGCGGTGGAGGGCTACGGTGGCCGGATCGAGGAGTGCGAGCCGACGCTCGCCGCGCGCGAGGCGGCTGCGGCCGCGCTGGTGGCGACGACCGGTGCGACGCTCGTCCACCCATACGATGATCCGCGCGTGATCGCCGGGCAGGGAACGCTCGTGATCGAGCTCGCGGCGCAGACGGCGCCGCCTGAGGTCGTGTTGGTACCGGTCGGCGGTGGCGGGCTGCTGTCCGGGACCGCGATCGCCTGCCGCCGCCTCTGGCCGGGGACGCGCATCGTCGGCGCCGAGCCGGCCGGCGCCGACGACGCATTCCGGTCCTTCACGAGCGGCGCCCTGCAGCCGCAGCTGGCGCCGCAGACCATCGCCGACGGTCTGCGCGGCGCGCTCTCGGCGCGTACGCTGCGGCTCGCGCGCGCCTGGGTCGACGAAATTGTCACGGTCGACGAGGCCAGCATCGTCGCCGCGATGCGGCTGGTGTTTGATCGCCTCAAGGTGGTCATTGAGCCGTCGTCGGCGGTACCGGTGGCGGCGCTGCTGCTCGGCAAAGTGCGCGCCGGGCGCGTGGTGGTGGTGCTCTCGGGCGGCAACGTCGATCTCGACGCGCTGCCGTGGAGTGCCGCCGCCCGTCTTTAGGTAAACCGCGCAGCACGCTAGGCACAAGAGCCGATCCGCGCTTCGGCAGCTCCGGCGTACGCTAGCCGCAACGGTGGAGCGGAGGGCGCATCATGTTCGAAAGCAACCACATCCTCGTCGCACTCGCCGACCCGGCCGCCAAATCCTCGCCCGCGGTCGCGCGTGCCCAGGAAATCGCGGCCAAGACCGGCGCGCGCGTGACGCTGTTCCACAGCCTGTACAGCCCGTACGTCGCCGGCGAGCAGTTCTACAGCCCGACCGACTTGCAGCGCGACATCGAAGCCGCCGTCACCGCCCGTAAGCGGCAGCTGGAGCGGCTGGCGAAGCCGTTGATCGAAGCCGGCATCGTCACCCACGTCCGGGTCCGCTGGGACTACCCGATCCACGAGAGCATCATCCGCGAGGCGATGCGCGAGGGAATCGACCTCGTGGTCGTCGGCAGCCACCGCCACGGCGCCGCGGCGCGTCTCGTGCTGAGCAATACCGACTGGCAGCTGATACGCCTGTGCCCGTGCCCGGTGCTGCTCGTCAAGACCGCCCGGCGCTACGACCGGCCGCGCGTCCTCGTGTCGGTGGATCCGCTGCACGCGCACGCCAAGCCCGCGGGCCTGGACGCGCGGCTGCTGGCGACCGGCGATGCGTTCGCCGAGCGCTTCGGCGGCAAGCTGCACGCAGCGCACTTCTACATGCTGACGACGCCGCTCGCGACCGGCTTCATGGTCGAGCCGCTGCCGTTGCCGACGGAGATCGCCGAGCAACACTCGCGCGACGTGCGCAAGGCCTTCGACGAGCTCACCGCGAAGTACGCACTCGGCGCGCGGCGCGCGCATCTGCGCCTCGGCATCCCGGTGGAGGAGCTGCCCGATCTCGCCGCGGAACTCGACGCGCACGTGGTCGTCATGGGCGCTGTGTCGCGCAGCGGCCTGAAGCGGCTGTTCATCGGCCACACCGCGGAACGGGTCATCGACCGGCTGAAGTGCGACGTGCTGATCGTCAAGCCCGAAGGCTTCAGGACGCCGGTACCGAAGAAGGCGGCCAATCGACCGGTCGTACTGCCGCCGCTCTGACCGCGCCGGCGAGCGCCGCCGCGTCGAGCGGACGCGTCGTATCGATCGCGACCGCGTGACGTCGTTCCGCGGCGGCGAGCGGTGCGGCGACCGCAAGCTGCTGCTCCAGGACCTCTGCCGTTGCCTCCGAGGGATCCGCGCGGCGCTCCGTGACGCGTTTGCGCAGCAGCGCCTCCGGCGCGGTGCACTCGAGGATCACGAAGGGCGCGGCGGCGGCGCGGGCCAGTGCCGCGATGCGCTGGCGCTCAGCGGCGTCGAGGAAGGTTGCGTCAACGAGCACGCTGAGCCCGGCGCGCGCCAGCGCGCCGGCGGCTGCCACGAGGTGCGCGTAGGTGCGCCGCGTCATCGCCGCGTCATAGAGACCTCGGTCCAGCCCGGAGCCGCTGCGGGCCTCCGCGGCGAGCCCGGCGAGCCGCTTGCGTTCGACGTCCGAGCGCAGCCGCACGGCCGGCAGCGCCGCCGCGAGCGCCGCCGCCGCGTGGCTTTTGCCGGATCCGGAAGGTCCGCAGGTGATCACGATGTGACCTGACGCGCGGGTCGCGTACTCGGCAGCCGCGACGAGGAAGCGCCGGCACTCCGACCAGGCGGCGGCGGCCGCCGCCGGGTCCGCGCCGAGCTGACGCGCTCGCAGCGCGTCGACCTTGGCACGCACGAGGGCGCGGTAGACGAGGAACCAGCGCCAGACCGCGGCCGCACCGTAGTCGCCGGCGGCGCCGAACCAGCCATCGACGAATGAGGTGGCAAGGTCCGCTCGCCCGAGGCGGTCGAGGTCCATCGCGAGAAACGCGGCGTCGCTCGCGACGTCGATGTAGCGCAGCCGCGCGGCGAAGTCGATGCCGTCGAATGGCGTCAGGCGGCCGTCCAGACGCACGACGTTGCGCGCATGCAGGTCGCCGTGGCACTCGCGGACGCGGCCGCTCTGGCGGCGCGCAGCCAGCAGCGGCGCGATCGCCGCGTGCTCGCGCGCGACCCACGCCGCGAGCGTCGCGAGCGGCGCGGCCGGCAGGGGCTGTTCGGGGCGGCGCAGCGAGCCGAGGTTCTCGTGCATCGCGGCGAGCGCTTCGGCCGGGGTACCCCACGACGCGTCCGGATCCACGGCCGGACTGGCGGCCTGCCAGCCGGCGACCGCTGCGCCGAGCGTCGCGAGCTCTGCCGAACTGACGGCCGCCGCGCCCACCAGCACGTCGAGCTCGAGGGCGCGGTCGAAGCGGCGCATGCGCACCGCGGGCTCGAGCGGCGTGCCCGGGCGATCGAAGCGCGGCCCATCCGCTGTCATCGCGAGCTCGACGACGCCGAGATAGAGAGACGGCGCCCAGCGCCGATTGAGTGCCACCTCGGTCTGGCACGCGGCGCGGCGCAGCGCGACGGTCGAATAGTCGAGGAACGGGAAGCGCACCGGGCGCTTCAGCTTGTAGGCGTAGTCGCCGGCGAGCACCACCCACGACACGTGGGTCTCGATCAGCGTCGGCTGCGTGGCGGCGTGCGGATAGACCGCCGGCTCGAGCAGCGCGTCCGGCAGTACCGGCCGCGAATCGCGCCCCGGCCGGTCAGTGCTTGGTGGCTGCCGCTTCGTCGTCCGGCTCGTCGGCCTCGACGGCCTCCTGCACCTGCGCCGAGAACTCGTCGAGCGGCGCGCGCCAGTCGCGCGCCGTGACTTCGGCGCCCGTGGCGTAGCCGAGTTCCTCCGACTCCACGTCGTCCACCGGCCCGGTCCAGTCCTCCGGCGCCTCGGCCGGATCAAGCGGCATCGCGAACCACGTGTCGAGGTCCAGTTCGTCGACGTCGCCGTCGAAGTCCTGGATCTCGACGTAGTCCTCATCCGGGTCGTAGGCGACGACTTGAAACATCTGGCCTTTGTCGCGGTGCGCGTACCAGTGCCCCACTTCGGGAACGAGTCGGCTGGCCATGAGCGTCTGTCCTAGTCTCGAGAGGAGGGTCGAGGCTCATGCTACGTCCGCTGTGGGGGAGGAGCGTAGGGGAATATGCGGATATTTCCGCGCGGCCTCGCGGGACTGCGAAGTCAGGCCGGCCCGGATGGCGCGGTCCGGAGCCGACCGGCTCGGCCCCGCCGGCGTCGCGATAACCTGATCGGCTGAGGCGCAGGCGGCGCGCGGCGCGTTCGGCTGGGAGAGCGGTCGATGGCGGGGCGATCACGCCGCACGACGTGTCGCGAGCTGATGGCCAAGCTGTCACGCTCCGTGCGTAAGCGATGAGGATAATTGACACTCTGGCCTGTTAGGGGCGATATTTCGCCAAATATGTTCATTATTATTCACGGGCAGGCCGCGTGAGCGTCGCAACCGGCATCGACGTCGGTGCGCATCTGCGGGCGATCCGCCAATTCCACGGCCTCTCGCAGCGCGAGCTCGCCAAGCGCGCCGGCGTCACCAACGGGATGATTTCGTTGATCGAGCAGAACCGGGTCAGCCCGTCCGTCAGCTCCCTCAAGAAGGTCCTCGACGGCATCCCGATGTCGCTTGCCGACTTCTTCACGATGGACCTCGCCGTACCGCCGCAGGTGTTCTACAGCCGGGACGAACTGACCGAGATCGGCGCTGCGCCGGTCGAGCTGCGGCTGGTCGCCGCGCGCCGCCCGCAACGCGCGATGTCGATCCTGCACGAGCGGTATGCGTCCGGCGCCGATACCGGCCCGGACATGTTGTCGCATCCGGGCGAGGAGGGCGGCGTGGTCGTCAGTGGCCAGGTGGAAGTGACGGTCGGCACCGCGAGCCGCGTGCTGACGCCGGGCGACGCCTACTACTTTTCGACCGCCGTTCCACATCGCTTCCGAAATCCGGGCGACGAGGACTGTGAGATCATCAGCGCCAGTACCCCGCCCACCTTATGAGCTGCGCCGCGCCGCCTGGCGGCGCGCGGGCGCGACCCCGCACATCCTGACGAGAGGTCCCAAGTCATGTCCGCCGTAGCCGAGATTTCCAATCCCGCCACCTGGCGCAGCCGCGCGGCCGGTCTGTCGATCGAGGGTCGTGCCTTCGTCGACGGCCGCTATGTGTCCTCGGCGAGCGGTGCCACCTTCGATTGCGTGAGTCCGATCGATGGCCGGGTGCTGGCGAAGGTCGCCTCCTGCGACGTCGCCGACGTCAATCTCGCGGTGACCAGCGCGCGTCGCGCCTTCGACAAGGGCAGCTGGTCAAGGACGCGACCGGCCACGCGCAAGAAGGTGCTGCAGCGCTTCGCCGAACTGATTCTGGCGAACCAGGACGAGCTGGCGCTCCTCGAGACGCTCGACATGGGCAAGCCGATCGGCGACAGCCTGGCGGTCGACATCCCCGGCGCGGCGCGCTCGATCAACTGGTACGGCGAGGCGATCGACAAGGTCTATGACGAGGTCGCGGCCACGGGGCCCGCCGAGCTCGGCCTGATCACGCGCGAGCCCTGCGGCGTGGTCGGCGCGGTCGTGCCGTGGAACTTCCCGCTGCTGATGGCGGCGTGGAAGCTCGGGCCGGCGCTCGCCACCGGCAATTCCGTGATCCTGAAACCCTCCGAAAAGTCGCCGCTGACCGCCATCCGGGTTGCGCAGCTGGCGGTCGAAGCGGGGCTTCCCGAGGGCGTGCTGAACGTGCTGCCCGGCTTCGGCCACACGGCCGGCCAGGCGCTGGCGCTGCACATGGACGTCGACGTCATCGCCTTCACGGGCTCGACGCGCACCGGCAAGCGCATGCTCGAGTACTCGGGGCAGTCGAACATGAAGCGCATCTGGCTCGAGTGCGGCGGCAAGTCGCCGAATATCGTGCTGGCCGACACCCGCGACATCGAGCGGGCGGCGACCGCCGCGGCCTGGGCCATCTTCTTCAACCAGGGCGAGGTCTGCACCGCCGGCTCACGGCTGCTGGTACAGGACTCGATCAAGGATCAGGTGCTCGAGAAGGTCATCGAAGTCGGCCGCACGCCCAAGCCCGGTGACCCGCTGGACCCCGCTACCAAGCTCGGCGCGATCGTCGACACGGTGCAGATGGACTCGGTGCTGAAGTATATCGACGCCGGCCGCAACGAGGGCGCGAGCCTGGTGCTGGGTGGCGCGCAGACGCGGCGCGACACCGGTGGCTGCTACGTCGAACCGACGGTGTTCGACGCCGTCTCGCCGAAGATGAAGATCGCGCGCGAGGAGATCTTCGGGCCGGTACTCTCGACGCTGACGTTCAAGGACGTCGACGAGGCGGTCCGGATCGCCAACGACACGATCTACGGCCTCGCCGCCTCTGTCTGGACGCGCGACCTGTCGACCGCGCACCGGGTCGCGCGCGATCTGCGCGCCGGCAGCGTTTGGGTCAACTGCTACGACGGCGGCGACATGACGGTGCCGTTCGGCGGCTACAAGCAGTCGGGCATGGGCCGCGACAAGTCGCTGCACGCGCTCGACAAGTACACCGAGCTCAAGGCCACGTGGATCGATCTCAGCTGAGTCCGCCGATGCGCCCTCACACGATGCAGCCGGGTGCGCCGCTGGAGCAGGGCGCTTGAGCGACCCGTCCGGGGTCGATCGCGACCTGGTCTGCGTCGACCTCGAGACGACCGGTGGCAGCCCCGCGTGGCACCGGATCATCGAGATCGGGACCGTGCAGGTCGACCGCGACGGCGCCGTGCGCGAGTGGTCGACGCTGGTCAATCCCGGCACGCGGATCCCGCCGCAGATCG
The DNA here is from genome assembly GCA_025355105.1 of Pseudomonadota bacterium. Classification (GTDB taxonomy): domain Bacteria; phylum Pseudomonadota; class Gammaproteobacteria; order Steroidobacterales; family Steroidobacteraceae; genus CAIKZZ01. The sequence continues at coordinate 14,049 of JANYAE010000028.1, forward strand.
AGGCCTTCACCGGCATCAGCAACGATATGGTGGCCGACGCGCCGCCCTTCGAAGAGGTCTACCGCGAGCTGCTCGAACGCCTCGCGGGCCGGGTCTTCGTCGCGCACAACGCGCGCTTCGACTACGGCTTCATCCGCACCGAGCTCGCGCGTCTCGACGTGCGGTTCTCCGCCAAGCTGCTGTGCACGGTGAAGCTGTCGCGACGACTGTTCCCGGAGCAGCCGCGCCACAATCTCGACGCCGTGATTGCGCGGCACGGCCTCGGCTGCGACGCCCGGCATCGCGCGCTCGGCGATGCGCGCGTACTGCGCGACCTGCTGGCGACGCTGAAGCGCGAGATCGCGCCGGCGCGGCTCGCCGCAGTGGCCGACGAGCTGCTGCGCGAGACGCCGCTGCCGCCGCAGCTGCCGCCGGGCCTCGCCGACGACCTGCCCGAGTCGCCGGGGGTGTATCGCCTCTACGGCGAGGACGGCGCGCTGCTGTACGTCGGCAAGAGCAAGAACATCCGCCGCCGCGTGCTCGAGCATTTTGCGACCAGGCAGCGCTCGACGGCCGAGCAGCGACTCGCGCGCCAGGTGCGGCGCGTCGAGTGGACCGAGACGGCAGGCGAGCTCGGGGCGTTGCTGATCGAGGCCCGGACGGTCAAGGCAGGGAACCCGCTGCACAACCGCAAGCTCCGCGCCGCCGGCGCCGCCGGCGCCGCCTGGACGCTGCGGCTCGCGGCCGAGCCGGGCGCCGCGGAGCACGTCGAGATCGTTGAGCTGGACGCGCTCGACGCCGCCGCGCAGCTGGAAGTCTACGGGCTGTACCGCGACCGCCGCGCCGCCGAGCGCGCCCTCGGCGAGATCGTCCGCGCCCACCAGCTGTGTGCCCGCGTGCTCGGCCTCGAACGCGGCGCCGGCGCTGGCGCCGACGTGACCGCGGCATCCTGCTTCGCCTACCAGCTGAAGCGCTGCCGCGGCGCCTGCATCGGCGCCGAGCCGGCGGCGTTGCACAGCGCACGCGTGCGGCTCGCGCTCGCCGGCACACGCCTCAAGCCGTGGCCCTTCCGTGGCCGGATCCTGGTGGCGGAACGCGACTGGCGCGGCGAGCAGGACCTGCACGTGCTCGATCGCTGGCGCTACCTCGGCACGGTGCGCGAGCCGGACGCCGCCGAAGGGCTCGACGCCGAGGCGGTGTCGTTCGACGCGGATGTCTACCGGATCCTGAAGCGCTTCCTGGCGGCGCCAGCCGGGGCCCGCATCATTGAGCTCGGCTGATGCCGGACTTCCTCGCGCTCGCGCCACTCGGTGCCGCCGACCTGCTCGCCGCGGAGCTTGCGGCGCAGGGCGTCACGGAGCTGCGCGAGCGGCCCTGGGGCGTGACCTGGAGCGGCGAGCTCGCGAGCGCCTACCGGGCATGCCTCTGGTCGCGGGTCGCGAGCCGCGTGTTGCTTAGACTGCACAGCGCGCCGGCGGCCTCGCCGGAGGCGCTGTACGCCGCGGCGCGCGAGATCGACTGGTCGCTGCACTTCAGCGCGACCGCGACCCTCGCAGTGGACTTCGACGCCGCGCGCTCGGCGATCACCCACACGCGCTATGGCGCGCTCAAGGTCAAGGACGCGATCGTCGACCAGCTGCGCGAGCTGCGTGGAACGCGCCCTGACGTCGACACCGTGCGGCCGGGAGTGCGGATCAACGTCCGTGTCGTCGCCGACGAGGCGATCTTTGCGATCGACCTTGCGGGCGAGAGCCTGCACCGGCGCGGCTGGCGTGCGGCCGGGGTTGCCGCGCCACTCAAGGAGAACCTTGCGGCGGCGCTGCTGCTGCGCTGCGGCTGGCCGGAGATCGCCGCCGCGGGGGGCTCCTTCGTCGATCCGATGTGTGGCTCCGGTACGCTGCCGATCGAGGCGGCGACGATCGCCGCCGACATCGCGCCCGGCATCGGCCGCGAGTACTTCGGCTTCCTCGGCTGGGCCGGACACGAGGCCGAGCTCTGGGCGGCGCTGCTCGCGGAGGCGCAGTCACGGCGTGCGGCCAGCGTGTTCCCTGGCGAGCGGATCTTTGGCAGTGACCAGGACCCGCGGGCGATCGAGGCGGCACGCGCCTCGGCGCAGCGCGCCGGCGTCGCCGACCGCGTGCAGTTCGAGCGCGGCGCGCTCGCCGAGCTGCGCGCGCCCGGGCCGCGGGGCCTCCTGCTCGTCAACCCGCCGTACGGCGAGCGTCTCGGCGAGGCGGATGCGCTGAAGGCGCTGTACGCCGAGCTCGGCCAGGTGCTCAAGCAGCGATTCAACGGCTGGCAGGCGGGCGTCTTTACGGGCAATCCGGGCCTCGGCCGCGAGCTCAAGGTCGAGGCGCGGCGCCGCCACCGGCTCTTCAACGGCCCGATTGAGGCGCAGCTGCTGCGATTCGAGATCGCGCCCGAGCACTACACGCGCGAGTTCCGCCCGGGGCGCCTGCCGCCGGTGGATCCGTCGCGGCGCGACGCGCCGGGCGCGCAGATGTTCGCCAACCGGCTGCGCAAGAACCTCGATGCGCTCGGCAAGTGGGCGCGGCGCGAGCAGGTCAGCTGTTACCGCGCCTACGACGCGGACATGCCCGAGTACTCGTTCGCGGTCGACCTCTACGGCAACGGCGAGCGCTACGCCTACGTGCAGGAATACGCCGCGCCGCCGACGGTGCCCGAGGAGCGCGTGCGCACGCGCCGCGCTGAGGTCGTCGCGGTGTTGCCGGAGGTCCTCGGCCTCGCGCCGGAGCGCATCTGGTTCCGCACCCGCCGCCGACGCAAGGGCCTCGACCAGTACACCAAGGTGGGTTCGGAGCAGGAGTTCCACGAGGTGGCGGAGGGCGGGCTGCGCTTCCTCGTCAACTTCGACGACTACCTCGACACCGGCCTGTTCCTCGATCACCGGCCGATCCGCGCGCGGCTGCGCGAGCTCGCGGCGGGACAGCGCTTCTTGAACCTGTTCGCTTACACCGGCTCCGCGACGGTGTACGCCGCCGCGGGCCGTGCGCGGGCGACCACCAGCGTCGACATGTCACGGACCTACCTTGACTGGACGCGGCGCAATCTCGATCTCAATGGCTTCGGCGGCCGCGAGCACGTGCTGGTGCAGGCCGATGCGCTCGAGTGGCTGACCAGTGCGCCGGCCGGTGGCTGGGATCTCGTGTTCCTCGACCCGCCGACCTTCTCGAATTCCAAGCGCATGAGCGGCACCCTCGACGTGCAGCGCGACCATGTGACGCTGCTGCGCGACGCCATGCGTCTGCTGGCGCCGGCGGGGCTGCTCGTGTTCTCCACCAACTTCACCCGCTTCGATCTCGACACCGCGGCGCTTGCGGAGCTCACGATCGAGGACATCTCGCGCGCGACCATTCCGAAGGACTTCGAGCGCAACCCGCGGATCCACCGCTGCTATCTCATCCGGCGGGCACGCTAGGGACACCGCCGCGCCGAAGAGCAGCCCGTGGGAATCTCAAGACACGGCCGGCTGTCAAGAGGGGCGTTTAAGATTTTGTGAGCGACCGAACGGCGCGCGGTCGGCCGGCCCGAAAGCGGTGATCCGGCCGGGCGGGTCGCATATTGCGCCGCAAGATGCTTAAAAAATGCCCTTTAGGACCTGATTCCGTCCAGTCGGGTGGCGACGGCCGGACCTCCGCTATGGTTAAATCAGGTCGTCGCACTGCCTTCGAGAGCTGGCAGGCGTTCAATATAATTAACATGCGTACTCGGAAACCTGTCATCGGCGTCCCGGCCGACCGTCGCCTGCTTGGCAGCCACTGGTTCCACTGCGTCGGCGAGAAGTACCTCGCGGCGATCGCGGATGCGGCGGACGCCTTGCCGCTGATCGTGCCGGCCTTCGGCGACCGGCTGGAGCTCGAGGCGCTGCTTGAGCGCTGCGACGGCGTGCTGCTGACCGGCAGCCCCTCCAATGTCGAGCCGCACCACTACGATGGCCCGGCGAGCGCACCCGGCACTTGGCATGACCCGCAGCGCGATGCCACCACGCTGCCGCTGATCCCGCGGACCGTCGCGGCCGGGCTGCCGCTGCTCGCCATCTGCCGCGGCTTCCAGGAACTCAACGTCGCCTACGGCGGCACGCTGCACCAGAAACTGCACGAGGTCCCCGGCTTCCTGATGCACAAGGAAGACGAGAACCAGCCGCTCGAGCAACAGTACGCGCCGGCACACGACCTCCAGCTCACCCACGGCGGGCTGCTGGCGCGGATCGCCGGCCGCGAGCGGATCCGCGTCAACTCGCTGCACTCGCAAGGGATCGACCGGGTCGGCGCCGGGCTGGAGATCGAGGGCCGGGCGCCGGACGGCGTCGTCGAGGCGCTGCGCGTTGCGCAGGCGCCCGGCTTTGCGGTCGCGGTGCAGTGGCACCCCGAATGGCAGGTGCTCAAGGACGATTTTTCCAAGGCCCTGTTCGCTGCGTTCGGTGACGCGGCGCGGGCCCACGCGCGCGGCCTCGCCGCGGCGAACGCTGGCAGGTGACTTATGAGTTCGAGCCCGATTCGGCAGTTCTGCAAGGACCACGGCATCTCCGAGGTCGAAGCCATCATCCCGGACATGGCGGGTGTCGCGCGCGGCAAGGTCGTGCCGGCGGAGAAGTACGTCGAGGAAGAGGGGATGCGATTGCCCGAATCGATCTTCCTGCAGACCGTCACCGGTGAGTATCCCGAGGACGAGAGCGCGATCAGTCCTTCGGAGATCGACATCGTGCTGAAGGCCGATCCGAGCACCATCCGCGTCGTACCCTGGGCGGCCGAGCCGACCGCGCAGGTGATTCACGATTGTTACTACGGCGACGGCCGGCCGGTGACGATGTCGCCGCGTTACGTGTTGCGACGCGTGCTCGACCTGTACGCGGGCCACGGCTGGGATCCGGTGATCGCGCCGGAACTCGAGTTCTTCCTGGTGGAGCCGAATATCGACTCGGACTATCCGCTCAAGCCGCCGATCGGCCGCTCCGGTCGACCCGAGACCGGCCGTCAGAGCTACTCGATCGCCGCGGTCAACGAGTTCGACCCGCTGTTCGACGACGTCTACGCGTTCTGCGAGGCGCAGGACATCGAGATCGACACGCTGATCCACGAGGCCGGCGCCGCGCAGATGGAGATCAACCTGCTGCACGGCAACGCGCTCGGCCTCGCCGACCAGGCGTTCATGTTCAAGCGCACGGCCCGCGAGGCGGCGCTGCGTCACAAGATGTACGCAACGTTCATGGCCAAGCCGCACGCCAAGGAGCCGGGCAGCGCGATGCACCTGCACCAGAGCATCGTCGACGTGAAGACGCGACAGAACGTGTTCAGCGCGCCGGACGGTTCGCCGACCGGGTTGTTCTTCTCGCACATCGCCGGCCTGCAGCGCTACCTGCCGGCGGCGATGTCGCTGTTCGCGCCGAACGTCAACAGCTACCGCCGCACGACGCCCTACAACTCGGCGCCGATCAACGTGCATTGGGGCTACGACAACCGCACGGCCGGGCTGCGCGTGCCGATGTCCTCGCCGGTGGCGAGACGCGTTGAAAACCGCTGCGGCGGCGCCGACGCGAATCCCTACCTGGCGATGGCGGCGTCGCTCGCCTGCGGCTATCTCGGCATGGTCGAGGGACTCAAACCGACCGAGCCGATCACCGGCAGCGCCTACGACCTGCCGTTCCAGCTGCCGCGCACGCTCGCCGAGGCGCTCAGGCTGCTGCGCGAGTGCCGCCCGCTGGTCGACGTCTTCGGCGAGCGCTTCGTGGCCGCGTATTCCGCGGTCAAGGAGAGCGAGCACGAGGCCTTCCTGCAGGTGATCTCCGCCTGGGAGCGCGAACATCTGCTGCTGAACGTCTGAGCCTGGAGGCCCTCATGTCCCCGAGCCGGTCGCGTCTCGTGCTCCTGGCCTGCGCGGCGTTTGCCGCGCTCGCGGCCTGTGGCGGCTCGCAGCCGGCGCCGTCGACGCCGGCCCCGGCGCCGGCCGCCGAGGACAAGGTGGTCAACGTCCTGAACTGGTCCGACTATATCGCGCCGGACACGATCGAGAAGTTCGAGAAAGAGACCGGCATCAAGGTTCACTACGACGTCTTCGACAGCAACGAGGTGCTGGAGACGAAGCTGCTGACCGGGCGGACCGGCTACGACGTCGTCGTGCCCACCGACTACTTCCTCGAGCGCCAGGCGAAGCAAGGCATCCTGCTGCCGCTCGACAAGTCGAAGCTGCCGAACCTCAAGAACATCGATCCGGAGGTGCTGCGCCAGCTGGAGGGCGCGGACCCCGGCAACCGCTTCGGCGTGCCGTACGCCGGGGTCGTCACCGGCATCGGCTACAACGTCGCCAAGGTCAAGAAGGCGCTCGGCAACGTCGCGCTCGACAGCTGGGCCATCGTGTTCGACCCGAAGTACGCCGCCAGGCTGAAGGACTGCGGCTTCACGATGCTCGACCAAGAGGGCGAGATCATCTTCTCGGCCAAGGTCTGGCTCGGCATCGACACGACCTCCGAGCGCCAGGAAGACTTGGCGGCTGCCGAGGCCATACTGCTGAAGATCCGGCCGTTCGTGCGCTACTTCAACAGCTCGCAGTACATCAACGACCTCGCCAACGGCGAGACCTGCGTCGCCATCAGCTGGAGCGGCGACGTGCTGCAGGCGCGCGACCGGGCGCGCGAGGCGGCCAAAGGAGTGGAGCTGTCTTTCGTCGTGCCGAAGGAGGGCGCACTGCAGTCCTTCGACATGCTGGCGATTCCGGCCGACGCCTCGCACCCCGACAACGCGCACAAGTTCATCGACTTCCTGATGCGCGCCGATATCGCCGCCGAATTCACGAAATTCCGCAAGTTCCCGTCCGGAAACCTCGCGGCCGAGAAGCTCGTCGATGCGCAGCTGCGCGCCGACCCGCTGGTGTTTCCGCCGCCGGACGTGGTGGCGCGGCTCAAGCCGCACCGCTCCGAGTCGCTGACGTACACTCGCTTTGCGAACCGCGCCTGGACGCGGATCCGGACCGGCCGCTAGGGGATTTCGCTGATGAACACCGTTTCGGCGCAGCGCGCCGCCTCGACGACGACGGCCGGCGGGCCGTACGTGCGTATCGACCGGCTGACCAAGCGCTTCGGCGACTTCGTCGCGGTCCGCCAGGTCTCGCTGGAGATCTCGCGCGGCGAGATCTTCTGTCTGCTCGGCGGTTCCGGCTGCGGCAAGACCACGCTGCTGCGCATGCTGGCGGGCTTCGAGACGCCGACCGAGGGCGCAATCTTCATCGACGGCGTCGATGTCACGCAGGTGCCGCCCTACGAGCGCCCGGTGAACATGATGTTCCAGTCGTACGCGCTGTTCCCGCACATGACGGTGGCGCAGAACGTGGCCTTCGGGCTGCAGCAGGACGGTACCGCGCGCGCCGAGATCGAGTCGCGGGTGCGCGAGATGCTGATGCTTGTCAAGCTCGAGGGCTACGACAAGCGCAAGCCGCATCAGCTTTCCGGCGGACAGCGGCAGCGCGTGGCGCTGGCGCGGGCGCTGGTCAAGCGCCCCAAGCTGCTGCTGCTCGACGAGCCGCTCGGAGCGCTCGACAAGAAGCTGCGCGAGCACACCCAGTTCGAGCTCGTGAATCTTCAGGAAAAGCTCGGCGTCACGTTCGTGATCGTGACCCACGACCAGGAGGAGGCCATGACGCTCGCGAGCCGCATCGGCGTCATGCGCTCCGGCGAGATCCTGCAGGTCGGCTCGCCGACCGACATTTACGAATACCCGAACTCGCGCTTCGTCGCCGATTTCATCGGCTCGGTGAACCTTACCGAAGGCACCTTGGTGGAGGACGAGCCGGACCACGTCCGCATCGATTGCCCGCAGTTCGGCGGCACGGTCTACGTTGACCACGGCGTCAGCTCGCCGCCGGACGCGACGCTCTCGGTCGCGATCCGGCCCGAGAAGATCCAGCTGACGCGCGAGCGGCCCGAGCAAGCGGACAACGTGCTGTCGGGCGTCGTCACCGGCATCGCCTACCTGGGCGACGCGACGCGCTACCTCGTCCGCCTGCCTACAGGCTTCATGCTGCGCGTCACCGCGCCCAACATGTTCCGGCGCGAGGAGCGACTCGCGCACGACGAGACGGTCTGGCTCCATTGGCACGCGTCGGCGGCCGTGGTGGTGACCCGGTGAGCAGTCCCGCCGAGCGCTTGGCGGACGGTTTCCGGCGCCTGCGCCGTGCCGGCGGCGGGCAGCTCGGCCGCTGGTTCGTCATCGCCCTGCCGTACCTGTGGCTGACGATCTTCTTCCTGGTGCCGTTCCTGATCGTCCTCAAGATCGCGTTTGCCAATATCCAGCTGGCGATGCCGCCGGTCGAGCCGGTCATGATCTGGACGGCGGACAAGGTGTTGCAGCTGCGGCTGCACTTCTCCAACTTCGCGTTCGTGTTCGGCGACGAGCTGTACATCGCGGCGTTCCTGAACTCGCTGAAAGTCGCCGGCATCTCGACGCTGCTGGCGCTGCTGCTCGGCTACCCGATGGCCTACGGGATCGCGCGTGCGCCCGGCGCCTGGCGCAACATTCTGTTCCTGCTCGTTGTGCTGCCTTTCTTCACGTCCTTCCTGCTGCGGGTATACGCCTGGCTCGGCCTGCTCGGCCGCAACGGCCCGATCAACGACCTGCTGCTCGCGCTCGGTCTGAGGCACGAACCGCTGCAGATGCTGCAGACCGACTACGCCGTCTACCTCGGCATGGTGTACTCGTACCTGCCGTTCATGGTCCTGCCGCTCTATTCGGCGATCGAAAAGCTCGACCTGACGCTGCTCGAGGCGGCCGCCGACCTCGGCTGCCGGCCGACCAAGGCGTTCTTCACGATCACGCTGCCGCTGACCCAGGAGGGGATCTTCGCTGGCTGCCTGCTGGTCTTTATCCCCGCTGTCGGCGAGTACGTCATTCCAGCGCTGCTTGGCGGGCCCGATACGCTGATGATCGGCCGCGTCGTGTGGGATGAGTTCTTCGGCAACCGCGACTGGCCGGTGGCGAGTGCGCTCGCGATCGTGTTGCTGGCGATCCTTTCCGGATTCGTGCTGCTGCTGCAGCGTGTCCAGGCGCGCGAGCGGGAGGCCTGATGCCCGGTCGTCGCTCCTTGTTCGTGTTGATGGCGCTCGGCTTCGGCTTCGCCTTTCTGTACCTGCCGATCCTGGCGATGATCATCTACTCCTTCAACGCCTCGCGGCTGGTAACCGTCTGGGATGCCGCCAACTCGCCGACGCTCGCGTGGTACGTCGAGCTGTTTCAGAACGCCCAGATCATGGAATCGGCGCGTCTCAGCTTTCGCATCGCATCGCTCAATGCGACCGGCGCCGTCATCCTGGGCACGCTCGCTGCCTTCGCGCTCGAGCGCTACCGGCGCTTTCGCGGCCGGGCGCTGTTCGGCCTGCTGACGACCGCGCCGATGGTGCTGCCCGAGGTCATCACGGGCCTGTCGCTGCTGCTGCTGTTCGTCGCGCTGCAGGACGTCGTGCCCTGGCTCGGTGGGCGCGGCGCGACCACGATCACGATCGCTCACATTACCTTTTCGATGGCCTACGTCATCGTCGTCATCCAGGCGCGCCTCGCGACCGTCGACCGGTCGCTCGAGGAGGCGGCGATGGATCTCGGCGCTCGTCCCTGGAAGGTGTTTTTCGTGATCACGCTGCCGTTGATCATGCCGGCGATCGCCTCCGGCTGGGTGCTGGCCTTCATCCTCTCGTGGGACGACCTCGTGATCACCAGTTTCGTGTCCGGGCCGAGCTCGACGACGCTGCCGCAACTCGTCTTTTCGAAGGTTCGGCTCGGCGTCAGCCCCGATATCAACGCCCTGGCGACCATCCTGGTCCTGATCGTCACCGTCTGCGTTGTCGTCGCGGGTACCTACATGGTCCGCCTGGAGAGGCGCCGCGCGCGTGACGCGCAGGCCGCCTTCGACCCCGCCTCGTGAGCCTCACGCTCGGCATCGACCTCGGCGGCTCGGCGATCAAGGCCGGTGCCGTCGATACGGATGGTGGCGAGGTCGTCGGCGAGCTGCAGTCTGTTCCAACGCCCGCCGGTGCCACGCTGGAGGCGACCCGTGCGGCGCTCGCGTCGCTGGCCGCGCGTTTCCCGGACTGCCGTGGGCCGGTCGGTCTCGCGTTCCCGTCGGTCGTCAAGGCCGGCATCACTTACACCGCGGCCAACGTCGACCGCGGCTGGATCGGCGCGGATGCCGCGGCGCTGCTGACGGCGGCTGCCGGCCGGCCGGGCGTCGTCGTCAATGACGCGGACGCGGCGGGCGTCGCCGAGATGCGCGTCGGCGCCGGACGCGGCGAGCGCGGCGTCGTCATGATGCTGACCTTCGGCACCGGCATCGGCTCGGCGCTGTTCGCGGACGGCCGGCTGTGGCCGAACACCGAGCTCGGCCACCTCGAGGTCGATGGCCGCGAGGCCGAACACCGCGCCAGCGCGCGCGTCCGTACCCTTGAGCGGCTCGACTGGCCCGCGTGGTGCGAGCGGGTCAACGCGGTCCTGGCGCGCTACCACACGCTGCTCTGGCCGGATGTCTTCATCATCGGTGGCGGCGTCAGCGAGCGGTGGGAGGAGTTCGCCGGCTTGCTGCGCTCGCCGGCGCGGATCGTGCCGGCGAAGCTCCGGCACACGGCCGGCGTCGTCGGCGCGGCGCTGTACGCGGCCGAGACCGCGGTGCACTGAGGCGCGCATGGCCACGCCGCCGATCGTGAGCCGTCTGCCGGGTGTCGGTACCACGATCTTCACGGTGATGTCCCAGCTCGCGCTCGAGCACCGTGCGGTCAACACCGGCCAGGGATTCCCGGACTTCGAGCCGCCGGCGCGATTGCGCGAGCTCGTGGCGCACCACGTCGGCGCCCATCACAATCAGTACGCGCCGATGGCGGGGGCGGTGCCGCTGCGCGCCGCGATCGCGGCCAAAGTTCTGCGCCACTACGGGCGCCTTGCCTCGCCGGACACCGACATCACGGTCACTTGTGGCGGCACCGAAGCGCTCGCCATCGCCATCCAGGCGCTCGTTCACCCGGGCGACGAGGTCGTGCTGCTCGATCCGGCGTACGACAGTTACCAGCCGATCGTCGAGCTCTGCGGCGGCGTGGCGCGGCGTGTGCCGCTCGCGCGGCCCGGATTCAGCATCGACTGGCAGCGACTTGCGGATGCGATCGGGCCGCGCACCCGCGCCGTGATGGTCAACACGCCCCACAATCCGAGCGGCGCGTGCCTGAGCGCCGACGATCTCGACCGCCTCGCCGAGTGCCTGCGCCCCACCGGCGCATTCGTGATCGCCGACGAGGTCTACGAGCACATGGTGTACGACGGCGCGCGCCACGTGAGCCTCAATGGCCACGCCGAGCTCGCCGAACGCAGCGTCGTGGCGTCATCTTTCGGTAAGACCTACCACGCGACCGGCTGGAAGATCGGCTACTGCGTGGCACCGGCCGCGTTGACGACGGAGCTGCGTAAGGTTCACCAATTCGTGACCTTCGCGATCGCGACGCCGCTGCAGCACGCGATCGCCGACTTCATGACCGAGCACCCGGAGTGGGAGGACGATCTGTCGGCTTTCTATCAGGAAAAGCGCGACCGGCTGGTCGCGCTGCTCGGCCGCTCGCGGCTCTCGCTGCAACCGAGTCGTGCGACATATTTCCAGCTCGTGGACTATTCCGCCGTGTCCAACCTGCCCGACACCGAGTTCGCGCTGGAGCTGATCCGGCGGCACGGCGTGGCGGCGATCCCGGTTTCGCCATTTTGCGCCGCGCCGCCTGCCGGTGAGCGCCTCGTGCGCCTGTGCTTCGCCAAGGAGGACGCGACCCTCGCGGCCGCGGCGGAGCGCCTGTCGCGACTGTAGATCGGGCCGCCGCGTGACGCGGCTCACATTTCGCCGCTGCCCGGCGCGATTCAAGATCGGGCGCTTCCGGCCGTTACGAGATTGTAGAGGCACTGTCCCTCCGGAGACCGCCGTTGTCCATCGAACGCGTACGCCAGCTGGTTGAGGCCGACAACTACGAATTCATCCGTGGGCTGTTCGTCGGTCAGATGACGCGCGGCGAGCTGGACCTGCCGATGCTGCCGGAGATCGCGGCGCGCGTGGTCGCGGTGGCGGGCAGCCCGGACGCCGACGCATCCGGTCTCGCGCGCATGATTGCCGGCGACCAGGCGCTCGCCGCCCACGTGATGCGCGTCGCCACCTCGGCGATCTATCAGCCCCGCCATCCGATCGAGTCGCTGCAGCACGCCATCAGTTGGTTGGGGATGGCCGAGGTCTCGGACATCGCCTTCACGGTCGCCGTGCAGGGCAAGTTGCTCAACGTGCCGGGCCGGCGGGCGCGCGTGCAGCGGATGTGGAAGCAGGCCGTCGGGACGGCCCAGTGGGCGCGATTGGTCGCCGATTCCGCGGGCTGCCAGGGCGAGCCGAGCTACCTCGCGGGGCTGCTGCACGAGATCGGGAAGCCCGCGGCGCTGCAGGCGATCGCCGAGCTCTCACGCCGCTCCAAGACGCCGCTGTCGGAAGACGAGGTGGACAAGCTGGTGGCCGAGTTCCACACCACGGTCGGAACGCAGCTCGCCGGCGCGTGGAAGTTGCCGGACGCCGTCGTCGGCGTCGTCGGCGGTTGGCGCAATTGGGCCGAGGCAACCGAGCGCAGGGACGCTTGCGCGACGGTCTATCTGGCGCACCACCTTTCGGAACACATGCTCGCGAACTCAGGCTCGCTCGCCGCCGACGCCCTGGCGAGCGACCCGGTCAGCGCGCACTTCGGCTGGGGCCTGCCCGAGATCCTCGGGCTTTGTGGTCACACCGAGCACATCCGCGCCGTCATCGACGGCTACTGATCAACGCAGGCCGGTTTCCTGGCGCGCGATGACGAGGCGCTGGATCTCGCTCGTGCCTTCGTAGATCTCGGTGATCTTGGCGTCACGGAAATAGCGCTCGATCGGCATTTCCTTGCTGTAGCCGAGCCCGCCGTGGATCTGCACGGCCTGATGTGCGCAGAACATCGCCGTTTCGGACGCGAACAGCTTGGCCACCGACGCCTCGGTCGTATTGCGGCCGCCGCGTCGCGCGCAGTCGGCCTTGTTCCAGGCCGCGCGCAGCGTCAGGAGGCGCGCGGCGTCGATGCGGCACTTCATGTCGGCAATCTTCGCCTGGATCATCTGGAACGTGCCGATCGCGCTGCCGAAGGCCTTGCGTTCGCGCACGTAGTGCAGCGACGCCCCGTACGCGGCGCGCGCGATGCCGATCGACTGCGAGGCGATGCCGATGCGCCCGGCATCCAGCACCGTCATCGCGATCTGAAAGCCCTGGCCCTCGGCGCCGAGGCGGTTTGCCGCCGGAACGAGGTAGTCCGCGAACTCGATCTCGCAGGTCGCTGAGGCCCGGATGCCGAGCTTCGGCTCGGTCTTGCCACGAAGGTAGCCTGCCTCGCGCGCATCGACGACGAACGCGGTGACCCCCTTGGGCCCCTTGGCGGGATCGACGGTCGCGAACAGCAGCATGTAGCGCGCCACCGGACCGGAAGTGATCCAGGACTTCTTGCCATTGACCGTGTAGTGCGTGCCGTTCGCGGTCCGGACCGCGCGCGTACGCATGTTGCCGGCGTCAGACCCGGACTGCGGCTCGGTCAGGCCGTAGCAGCCGACCTCGGCGCCGCTCGCGATCGGGCGCACGAACTGCTGCTTCTGCGCCTCGTTGCCGAACTGTACGATGGCGTTGCAATACAATGAGTTGTTCACGGAAATGATGGTCGAGTGCGCGGCATCGGCGGCGGCGATCTCCTCGAGCATGACGCAGAAGCTGATCGGGTCGAGCCCGGAGCCGCCGTAGGCTTCCGGGACCTCGACCGCCATGAAGCCGAGTTCGCCGGCCTTGCGGATGTTCGCGGTCGGGAACTCGCCGCTCTCGTCGAAGCGCTGCGCCGACGGCGCGATTTCTCGCGTCGCGAACTCGCGGGCTGCCGTCTGGATCATCAGCTGGTCGTCAGTCAAGCGGAAATCCATCGGTCCCTCCGGGACTCTTGGTGCGCCACGTCGGGCTGCACGTTCATCGTGCGCGCGATTCTCGCCGCCACCTCTGCGCAATGCAATCGGCGCGGATGGTCGCGCCCGCCGGCGTGTGCTTGAATGACGCGTGGCACGTTCCGTCAGGAGATTTGCGCGATGAAATCCCGCACCCGGGTCAACCACCCGCCGCAGACACCGCTCGCGCCAGGGAACCGGCCGCTGGTCGCGCCGATCTACCAGTCGGTCAAGTTCGAGCTTGAGAACCTGGCGGCCACCGAGCGGGCCTGGGCGGGCGCGGGGGAGGGCTTCCACTACAGCCGCGTCGCCAATCCGGGCGTCAGCGACCTCGAGTTACTGCTCGCCGAGCTGCAGGGCGGCGAGGCGTGTCTCGCCGTCGGTTCCGGCCTCGCGGCCGTCGCCGTGACGCTGCTCGCGCTGCTGTCGCAAGGCGACCACGTGCTGGCCTTCGCCGAGACCTACGGACCGACGCGCGGCCTGATCACGCGGACCTTGTCGCGCTTCGGCGTCAGCCACACGATGCTCTCGATCGAAGACCACGCGGGCATCGAGCGCACGCTCGCCGAGCGGCCCACGCGGCTCGTCTGGTTCGAGTCGCCGACCAACCCGGTGCTCAAGGTGCCGGACATCTCCCAGCTGGTCGCAGCGGCCCGCCGCCACGGGGCACTGACGGCGATCGACAACACCTTCGCCGGTTTCGAATCGCATGGCGACCTCGGCATCGATCTCTACGTCCACAGCCTGACGAAATACGCCGCCGGACACGGCGACGTCATGGGCGGTGCAGTGATCGGCGCCAGCGAGCTCGTGCAGCGGGTCCGCGCGCAGGCCACGTCACTCGGCCCGACACTCGATCCGCACGCCGCCTTTCTCGTGCAGCGCGGTCTCAAGACCTACCCGCTGCGGCGCGCCGCGCAGTGCGACTCGGCGGCGCGCATCGCCAAGTTCCTGTCGGCTGACCCGCGGGTCGCGCGCGTCCGTTACCCCGGGCTCGCATCGGATCCGGGCCACGCACTCGCGCTGCGGCAGATGCATGACTTCGGCTCGGTCGTCACGATCGACCTTGCCGGTACGGCGGAGCAAAGCCGCCTGTTCGCCGACCGACTTGGCCTGTTCGCCATCGCCGCGAGCCTCGGATCGACCGAGTCGCTGATCGTGCCGCCGCAGCTGCTGCAGCCGCGCGACCTGAGTGCCGCGCAGCGGCAGCAATGCGGGATCGGCGTGACCACGGCACGGCTGTCGATCGGGCTCGAGGACCCAGATGACCTGATCGCCGATCTGAACGCGGCGCTCGACGCGGCCCTCGGCGCGCGGTGAGCGTCCGTCCGTGGCGGACGCCGAGCGGCAGCTTGGCGCGATCGATGGCGCGCCGCGTTGCCGGACGCAGGCCCGCCGCAAGCCGGGGAGCGTGACCGCCGCCCACGCCCGGCGCGCTCAGGCGCTGCTGGCGACCCGCACCCGGTGGGCGCCATAGGGTAGGACCTCAAGTACGTCGTCGGCGCGCAGTCGCTCCTGCACGCCGCGCCACCACTCGGCCGTCAGGACCTCGCCGTGCGCCTTCAGGAACACCTCGCGCATCGCGTCCTCGAAGCCAAGGAAGTTGATGAAGGTCTCGGGAAAGACGTCGTTGTCGGCGACGTAGTACCAGGTCTCGCCGCGCATCTCGTCCTCGTCCGACTGGGCCTGCGGCAACTCGCGGAAGCGACAGTCGGTCACCAGGCACAGTTCGTCGTAGTCGTAGAAGATCACACGGCGGTTGCGCGTCACGCCGAAATTCTTGAGCAGTAGGTCGCCGGCGAAGATGTTGGTGTGAGCCAGGTCGCGGATCGCCTGCCCGTATTCCAATACTGCCAGTGCGCAGTCGTCCGGGCTCGCCTCGCGCAAGTAGATGTTGAGCGGGGTCATGCGCCGCTCGATATAGCAGTGCTCGATGATCAGGTCATCGCCGTCTGCGTGCACGGAGCCCGCCGTCTCGGACAGCAACTCGTCGAGCAGAGTCGTCTCGAACAGGCTGCGCGGGAACCGCAGGCGCTTGAACTCCTGCGCGTCCACCAGCCGGCCGGCGCGGTCGTGCTTGAACACGAACTCGTACTTGCGCAGCACGTCGTCGCGGACGATGTTTTTCTGCGCGGGAAAGCGGTCGCGGATCAGCTTGAAGACGACGTCGAAGGACGGCAGCGTGAAGACCACCATGACCAGGCCGCGCTCGCCCGGTGCGAGGACGAACTGGTCGGTGGCGGTCTGCAGGTGACGGAACAGCTCGCGGTAGCGTTCGGTCTTGCCCTGCTTGGCGCGGCCGATCACGGTGAACAGCTCGCTCACCGGCTTGTGCGGCATCAGCTGGTGCAGGAAGAGCAGTGCCTTGCCCACGCGCTCGAGGTCGACGTGGAAGTAGGAACGCGTGAAGCTGAACAGCACCGAGACGTCCGCATCGCGCGTCATGACAGCGTCGACCAGTACGCCGCGTTCAGTGTTCTTGAGCGCGATCACCAGCGGCATCTGCCAGTTGCGGCCGGTGACGCGGCCGACCAGATAGGCGCGCGTCATCTGGTAGAACGCCGGGCGGATCATCTCGACGCGCTCGACCGCGCGGTTCTCGCCGACCGTCTGGCAGTGGCGTTCGACCTCTTCGGCGACGTAACGTCCGCTGCGCTCGAAGTCGCGCCACGGGGCTTTGCAGCGGAACGCGGACAGGACCTCCTCGAACAGCAGCTGCAACGAGCCGCGATTCGGATAGTCCGTCAGGAAGTCGTACTCGGCCACGCGCGCGAGCGGATCGAGGTCGAGTGCGACGAACTCGATTTCCGGCGACACGCCGACCGTGCCAAAGAAGGTGCGGGTCAGCGAGTTGAAGAAGGTCTTGCGGAACTCGGCGTCGGGAAGCGCGTCGATCTGGCGCGCGAAGTCGTCCTTAATCGCCGCCCATCGACCGCGGTCGGTGGTCTCGCCGCCGAGGCGTAGCCTCAGCGAAGCAACCGTGCGGTCGACGTAGCGGCCGTACAGCTCGATGCGTTCAACGGCGTCGCGCTGGCTGCTGTGCCAGTCGCGCTCCTCGAAATGCAGCGGCGCGCGCCGCGTAATGGCGCGAAATTCAGCGTTGTAGCGCTCGAACGCGTCGACGGCGTCGGCCGCGCACTCGCGCGCCAGCGCCGCCGGCGCGGGGGTCGGTGCCACGCCGGCCTCAGAGGTGCTTGATCAGTTCGTCGGCGAACTCGCTGCACTTGACCTCGCGCGCGCCGGGCATCAGGCGCGCGAAGTCGTAGGTGACGACCTTGGCGCCGATCGCCCGGTCCATCGACTGGATGAGCGCGTCGGCCGCCTCGAACCATCCCATGTAGCGCAGCATCATCTCGCCGGAGAGGATCACCGAGCCCGGATTGACCTTGTCGAGGTTGGCGTACTTCGGCGACGTGCCGTGGGTCGCCTCGAAGACCGCGTGGCCGGTCATGTAGTTGATGTTGCCGCCCGGCGCGATGCCAATGCCGCCGACCTGGGCGGCCAGCGCGTCCGACAGGTAGTCGCCGTTCAGGTTCAGCGTCGCGATGACGTCGAACTCCTCAGGACGAGTGAGCACCTGCTGCAGCGTGATGTCGGCGATCGCATCCTTGATGATGATCTTGCCGGCCTTCTTGGCCTCATCCATCTCGGCGTTGGCCGCCTTCTCGCCCTTGGCGGCCTTGGTCCGCTCCCACTGCTCCCAGCCGTAGGTCTGGTCGGGGAACTCGCGTTCGGCGAGCGCGTACGACCAGTTGCGGAACGCGCCCTCCGTAAATTTCATGATGTTGCCCTTGTGCACGATCGTCACGCTCTTGCGCTTGTTGACGATCGCGTACTCGACGGCGGCACGGAACAGCCGCTCGGTGCCTTCGCGCGACACCGCCTTGATGCCGATGCCGGAGGTCGCCGGGAAGCGGATCTTGCCGTAGTGCTTCGGAAACGCCTGCTGGAACATCTCCAGGAATTTCTGATTGTCGGCGGTGCCTGCCTCAAACTCGATGCCGGCGTAGATGTCCTCCGTGTTCTCCCGGAAGATCACCATATCGACCTTTTCCGGCGCCTTCACCGGCGAGGGCACGCCCTTGAACCAGCGCACCGGGCGCAGGCACACGTAAAGGTCGAGCATCTGGCGCAGCGCCACGTTCAGCGAGCGGATACCGCCGCCGATCGGGGTCGTCAGCGGCCCCTTGATCGAGATCAGGTACTCGCGGCACGCGGCGACGGTCTCGTCCGGCAGCCACGTATTGAACAGCTTGTTCGACTTCTCGCCCGCGTGCACCTCGAGCCAGTGGATCTTGCGGCGGCCGCCGTACGCCTTGGCCACGGCCGCATCGAGCACCCGCACACTGGCGCGCCAGATATCGGGGCCAGTGCCGTCACCCTCGATGAATGGAATGACCGGCTGGTCGGGGACGCGCAGCTTGCCGCTTTGGATCGTGATGCGCTCGCCGCCGGGCGGCGTGGTGTACTTGACGGTCGCCATCAGGTGCAGCTCCCAGAAAACGCGGCGCGCAGGGCGCTCGCAGGGCAATAAAATGATGTTATCACAGCGCTTTCCGCCGCCCTCCGGGCGTGGCGAGCGCCCACCTGCGGAATTCCACCTTGACACGGGGCGTGCGCGCGGCAGCATCGTGAGGATCGCTCGCCGGTGGCCGGGCCCGGCAGTCGTCAGCGCGGCGGGAAGCCGGCCGCCGTCAGCGTCTCCCGCAGCTCCGCCTCGCTGAAGGTCGTGTCGACGTCGACGCGCCGCGCCGGCGGATCGGCGCGGACGCTGGCCGCCGGGTCAAGGCCGCGGATCGCCGCGGTCACGGCGCGCGCGCAGCCGCCGCAGGTCATGTTGTCGATCTGGAACTGCATATGGCCGGGATTATAGCCGCTGAACAGCGCCTCGAGATCGGCGGCATGACCTGCGCCGCCTGCGTCGCGCGGGTCGAGCGGGCGCTCAAGGCCGTTCCCGGCGTCCTGTCGGCGAGCGTCAACATCGCGACCGAGCGCGCGGTCGCGGCCGTCGACCAGGCGCGCTATGCGACGCCGGCGACGGCAACCGCGGCGCTGGTCGCCGCGGTCGAGCGCATCGGCTACGAGGCACGGCCGGTCGCCGACGACGAGCCGCGCGCCGCCGCGGAGGAGCGACTGCTGGCGGCTGACCGCCACGATCGTGCCCGGGTGGCCGCCGGCGTGGCGTTATCGCTGCCGCTCGTGTTGCCGATGCTGGCGAGCCCTTTCGGCTTGCACTGGATGCTGCCGCCTGTCGTGCAGCTGGCGCTTGCCACACCGGTGCAGTTCTGGCTCGGCGCGCGCTTCTACCGCGCCGCCTGGCGCGCGCTCGCCGACCGCGCCGGCAACATGGACCTGTTGGTCGCGATCGGTACCACCGCCGCTTTCGGGCTGTCGCTCTGGGAACTGCTCGCCAGCCCGGTCGCCGCAGTGCCGCACCTCTACTTCGAGGCATCGGCGGTGGTGGTGACGCTGGTGCTGCTGGGCAAATGGCTCGAGACGCGCGCTCGGCGCCGCACCGCGGACGCCGTCCGGCGGCTGCGCGCGCTGGCCCCCGAGCGCGCGCGCGTGCTCGTCAACGGGGCCGAGGTGGACGTGCCGCTCGCCGCGATCGGCGTCGGCGACCTCGTGGTCGTGCGACCGGGCGAGCGCGTCGCCGTCGACGGCGTTGTGCGCGAGGGCAGCACCGAGATCGACGAATCGCTGCTGACCGGTGAGGCGCTGCCGGTGCCCGCGGCGCCCGGCGCGCGCGTGCTCGGCGGCACGCTGAACGGCACCGGCCGGCTGCTGGTCGAGACGACGGTGACGGCGGCCGACGGCACCGTGGCGCGAATGGCGCGCCTCGTCGAGCACGCGCAGTCGACCAAGGCGCCGATCCAGCGGCTCGTCGACCGCGTCGCCGCCTGGTTCGTGCCGGCGATCATCCTGATCGCGGTCGCGACCGGACTCGGCTGGTGGATCGCCGGCGCCGCGCCGCAGACCGGTCTGCTGCGGGCGGTGGCAGTGCTGGTGATCGCCTGCCCGTGCGCGCTGGGGCTCGCGACGCCGGCGGCGCTCGTCGCCGGCACCGGCGCCGCGGCGCGGGCCGGCATCCTGATCCGCGACGCCGAGGCACTGGAACAGGCAGCACGGGTCCGGGTCGTGGCCTTCGACAAGACCGGCACGCTCACCGAGGGCCGGCCGCGGCTCGCGGCCATGCAGAGCTTCGTCGCCGACGCGCACGAACCGCTCGTCGTTGCAGCGGCGCTGCAGCAGGGCAGCGAGCACCCACTTGCTCGCGCGGTGCTCCGGGCGGCGGCGAGTCGGGAGCTCACCGTGCCGGCCGCGACCGACATCACCGCCGCGCCGGGTCTCGGCGTGATCGGCAGCCTCGACGGGCGCCGTTATCTGCTCGGGACCGTGCGCTTCCTCGAGCGTGCCGGCGGCGATGCCGCGAGTGCCGCACCGTGGCTCGCCGAGCAGGTGCATATCGGGCGCGCAGTCGCGATGCTCGCTGAGGTGACGGCCGCGCCCGTGGTGCTCGCCGGGTTCTCGTTCGCCGACAGCGTCCGGCCGACCGCGCGCGCCGCGGTGTCGGCACTGGCCGCCCTCGGCATCGAGAGCGTGCTCCTGACCGGCGACCACGAGGTTAGTGCGTGGGCCGTCGCAGGCGACGTGGGGATCCTGACGGTGCATGCCGGCGCGCTGCCGGAGGACAAGCTGCTGCGGGTCGCCGAGCTGCGCGCGCGTTGTGGCGCGGTGGCGATGGTTGGCGACGGCATCAACGACGCGCCCGCGCTCGCCGCGGCGGACCTCGGCATCGCGATGGGCACCGGCGCGGACGTCGCCATCGCGGCGGCCGGAATCTCGCTGCTGCGCGCCGACCCGCTCGCCGTCGTCGACGCGCTCGACATCGCGCGGCGGACCCGACGCAAGATCCGCGAGAACCTGTTCTTCGCGCTGGTCTACAACGTCGCCGGCGTGCCGCTCGCCGCGCTGGGCTTCCTGAGCCCGGTGGTCGCGGGCGCGGCGATGGCGTTCTCAAGTGTGAGCGTCGTCACGAACGCCCTGCTCTTGGCGCGCTGGCGGCCGCGGACTCCTCAGGCGCGGCCTTCGCCGGGGAACCTAAGCGGCTGACTTTCAAGAAAATGTCACGTCAGCGTCATCGGGGCGACGCAGGTCCGGCGCAAGCTTTCGGGGAGACAGGTCCACCGGGCCCACGCGGGGTGATCCCTTGATGGCGAGTCGCAGTGCACGTCTATTTCGGCAGGTTGATGCCTACGAGCATCGGTTTTGCCGGCAACTGAACCGTGCCCTGCTGCGGCCGGCGCTGCGCGATCTGTTTCGCATCGTCAGCCGCCTCGGCGACGGCGTCGCCTGGTACCTGCTGGTACTGCTGATCCCGGTGTGGAAAGGCGAGGCCGGTCTCAAGCCGGCGCTCGTCATGGCGGTCACCGGCATCGCCGGCGTGCTGCTCTACAAGGCGCTCAAGCGCCGTCTGGTTCGCGAGCGGCCCTACATCACCTTCGGCGGCATCTGCGCCGGTGCCGTGCCGCTAGATCGCTACAGCTTCCCGTCCGGCCATACCCTGCACGCCGTATCCTTCACGATACTCGCCACGGCCTACTTCCCGGCGCTCGGCTGGCTGCTGGTGCCCTTCGCCACATTGGTGGCCGCCTCCCGCGTCGTGCTCGGTCTGCATTACCCGACCGACGTGCTGGCGGGCGCCGTGCTCGGCACGGC
>JANYAE010000031.1 GCA_025355105.1 Pseudomonadota bacterium
ATCGGTCTCGATCGCAAGCGTCGTTGCGCGTCGCATGACGTTCGGGTCGTCGGCCGTCGGAGACTGCAGAGCTGCGAGCATTTCGACGTCCCGGACCGCAGTCCGTGGCGTGAGACGGGCAGCTACTGCTGCCACTTCAGCCAACCAATGCACCGGTTGCAGGATCTCCAGCCCGCTACTTACGACGGCCTGGATGATGGCCGAGGCCCTCTCCGTATCGAGCTCGCGGGGAGGGCCTCGAGCATCCATTTGAGAACTACGCTCGCATCGAGCACGACGATCAAGGCCGCTCGGCCGCTCGCGCCTTGCGGATGTCCTCACTCGTGATCGACGGCCGGCTCGAACGCGCGCGGCCCAACTGGCGGAACAGTCGCTCCCGCCGAATCCGGACCTGCCGCTCGCGCACGGCGCGCCGCATCAACTCGGCGATGATCCAACTCTTGTTCTGATCGCCGAAGGCCTTGTCGAACGCTGCCTTTACCTCGTCGGGTACACTAAAATTGACAGTTGCCACGGCCCCACTCCGTTGTTGAAGTCTTCAACAATGGCACGATGCGCCGGTCGCACGGCGTCAACGCCGATTTCCATGACGTTTCTGCCAATTCTCATCAGTTCTATCCATTTTGGCCGCAGCAAGCGCGCGCATTCGCAACCGACCGCGTTGAGTCGGGTAGCAACCGTCCACCGATGCTGTTAGTCGACGGGCCGTTCAGGCCGATGGGGTGGACGCGGAACGTCGCTGGCCGGCCAAGCGCAGACATCTCCGGCGCAGCGATCGGCCCGCCCGAGAGACTTTCGTCCGCCTACGCACGCGCTGCGGCGCACCAACGGGACGCTGGCCGACCGGCGCGCAATCATCGATCGGTCCGTCACGGCCGTTGCAGTGCATTTGCCGTGCCACAGGCGGAGGACTTTGAACACGCCGTCAGGGCGCAAGAGCGCGGCCGTATACTCGCGGCGCCGGCGTGCCGGTACCCGTAACAGTCAACAACAAGACAGCAAGGGGAAGCCGATGAGTAGCAAACGCTTGAGCG
Source organism: Pseudomonadota bacterium (assembly GCA_025355105.1). Taxonomy (GTDB): domain Bacteria; phylum Pseudomonadota; class Gammaproteobacteria; order Steroidobacterales; family Steroidobacteraceae; genus CAIKZZ01. The sequence continues at coordinate 1,035 of JANYAE010000031.1, forward strand.
TTCTGGCGATTGTCTGCGCGTTCGTTACGGCCGGTGCTTGGGCCGGCTCTGCCAGCGCACAGACGGCCGAGGTCAAGGACAAGCCGCCGATGTACTCGTACGTTTCGAGCTGGACTTACCCGCGCGCCCGCTGGGGCGACGTTGACAAGAACAATGCCGCCACCGACAAGGTCATGGAAAAAGCCATGGCCTCCGGCGTGCTGGTCGGCTATGGCAGCGATGCTTACTTGATTCACGAGAGCGAGGGCGCGACGCACGACGACTGGTTCTCGTCGATGTCGATGGCCGGTCTGCTCAACACGCTGGACGAGGTCTACAAGGCAGGCGGCGCCGCGTCGGCGTTGCTCATGAGCGCGACCAAGCACTCCGACGCCATGTGGGTCAGCCGCTACTACAACTGGCGGTCCGGATCCTGGAAGGGCGCGTATACGCGCACAGCGGTCTACAAGCTAAAGCCCGGCGCGCCGAACGACGCCGTGGAGATGCTCAGCAAGAACGTCTTCGTGCCGATGCTCGAGAAGTTGCTGGCCGACGGCGCGCTGGTCGAGTACGAGGTTGACGTACAGGCGGTCCACACCGAGTCTCCCGACGTGTTCGCGATTGATGTCATCGCGCCGACCGCCGAGGGTCTCGACAAGTGGAGTGCGGCCGTGCGTGATGCGGGGCGGAAGAATCCGCTCATCGGCGCCACCATCGGCGCGCTGACGGACTCGAGTGGCCACCACGACTACCTGTCGCGGACCAACGCAGCGTACAAGTAAGCGCTGGGCGAGTGCTGGCGCGCGCCGCAGCGGCGGCGCGCGCCGCCCGGCGCACGTTCAAGGCGGCGCAACCGGCGTCGAGTGCGCGCCGTGACAGGCGAGAGGAGGCGCCGGCATCCGGGCGTTCCGCTCGGGCAGCGGCCGTCGGCGGCGCAATCGCCGGAGCCGGCGTACGTGAACGCCCGCACCCGGGCGGGGACCCCGTCGCGAGTGGACCGTTGGTCCGAGTGGCGCGACGGTTCGGAACCATCCCGCGCGGGCTCAACCGGGAATGACTATCGATGATCAGAACCGATGGCCCTTGCATCGTATGACCAGTTATCGCCATCTGTAGTCATGAAGCAAGTGGGTATCGCTGAACTCAAGTCCCGGCTCAGCGAATTTCTTCGCATCGAACAGGGCGGCGAGTCGATTGCAGTCCTATACCGTAATCGAGCCGTCGCGCAAATCGTTCCAATGCGCGAAATATCTGGCTTGCGCATCCGTAAGCCGGCTACCGATTCACCGAAACCGAACAAGGTTTCGCTGCCGCAGACGCTCGCGCAGAAGATCGACGTCGTCCAGTTATTGCTCGAGGAGCGGCAGAGTCATCGATGATCGCCTACGGCGACTCATCGGTTCTGCTGCGCCTCGCGCTCGGACAGCCGAGCGCGTTGCCGGAGTGGCGACAGATCGATCGAAGAGTTTCAAGCGCGCTGATTGCGGCCGAGAGTCAACGGACCTTGGATCGGTTGCGAATCCGCGCTGGGCTTTCAGATAAGGAAATAGCCGGATGTAGCGCCACGATTCTGAGTCTCATCAACTCGCTGGAGTTGATCGAGATCGACTCGATTGTACTCGACCGCGCCGCGCAGCCGATGCCGACGGAGCTCGGAACTCTCGATGCGGTTCATCTCGCGTCGGCATTGCTCTGGAAGGATTCGGTAGGTATCGATCCGGTCATGGCAACTCATGACGCAGCGCTCGGATGGGCGGCGCAAGCGCATGGCTTCACGGTACTCGGCGTCTAAGCCGGCCTATTGGCGCGCCGCTTAAGGCGAACGGCGGTGTCGGAGCCATCGGGTGTTTTCATTCGCGACTGGGCACCGCTTGCGGACCCAGACATTGCGTACGGCGCAGGTTAATTGCCGTACAACTGCGCCGCGGCCCGCACGTTGACGTTTGAGGCGAAGCGGTGGCACCCGGGCGGTTCGCTCGGGCGACGGCCGTCGCCGACGCGATAGCGCCGCCGGCGCGGCCGTCCGGCGGCAGCGGTCAGGGACGGATCTCGATCGGAACCCGCGACGGAACCAGCGACCAGACCTCGAGCATGTCCTCGTTGGAGAGCGAGATGCAGCCGTTGGTCCAGTCCTGCGTCCGGTAGTAGGTCAGCGGCTTCTGCGGCGCGTTCGGCAGCCCGTGGATCATGATGTCGCCGCCCGGCCGGACGCGCAGCGCGGCCGCTTCGCGCCGATCCTCGGAGTTCGGATAGGAGACGTGCAGCGCGCGGAAGTAGCGACTGTTCGCGTTCCTGCCGTCGATCATGTAGCGCCCCTCAGGCGTGCGAAAGTCCATCTCGTGGCGTTTCGGGCCGACCGGATTGAGGCCGAGCTTGACGGCGTAGCTGCGCACCACCTCGCCGTCGCGCAGCAGGTACAGCCGGTGCTCGGACTTCACGACCAGGATCAGGTTCGCGCGCGGCGGTGACGGGCGATAGCCGTCCTCGATCGCCGAGGCGTGCGCTCCGGTAGCTAGCAACAGGGACAAGGCCAAGGCGGCGCCGCCTAGCGCGCCTGCGGCACGGCAAGCCGCTGCCATGCCGGGCCGGCCGTCGCAGGACGCCGCTTCGGGGCTGCCCGGACGCGATGCGACGTAATCTGGGTGTCTGGCTCGGACGTTCACGCGCTTTTTATAGAGCGGCTGGCCGTCCAAGACCGGTAACGGCGCACAAAACCGCAGCCCGTTACGGCAGCATTGCCTGACTGTGACTCCGGTGTGGGCCGGATCGTGCCGGCCAGCCGTTCAGGCCTCCCCTCGGCAGCCCCGATGCGGCAGTGCAACCGGCGAAGTTCGCCGAAAAGCGCCGCCATATTTGCAGACGAGCCGCCGGCACGGCTGCTCGCGTCGATCGACCTGCCGCCGATGCCGGCGCGCGCCTCAACCGCCGGCACCTTCGCTCTGCGCTCAGCGCCCTGGCGCGTTCGTCGTGCCGGTCCGTGCGGGCGTCACGAACACGACCGCGGTGCGGGCGGGCACCGTGAACGCGCCGGTTGCCGGCTCGTATCGCGCCTCGAGCCCACGCCGGTCGGCGGCGCCGGCGGCGCGATGCACCGGGTGGAGGACGTACGGCCGCCCAGCGAGTTCGGCGATGGCGAGCGTGTGAGCAAGCGGGTCGACGTTGATCAGGTAGACCAACTCGCCGAAGCCCGCAGCCGGCAAGTCGGTTCCGTCGAGCTTGCCGACGATCACCGTCGGCAGCTGCGCGGGACCGGTATTCAAGAATCTCAGCCGGCGCTGGACCTCGGTGGCGGACCGCAGCCGAAACAGCGACGAGCTCGCGCGGATGCGCAGCAGGTCGAGGAAGGCATCGCGCGTCCAGCGAATGTCGCTTGCGCTCGGCTTGATCGCCGCGTCGGCGAGCAGCGGCTGCATCACCGGCCAGTCACGCTCGGAATCCGCACCTGGCGGCAAGCCGCTCGCGAAGCCGTTGTCGCTGAAAGTCCAGTCGATCCGGTTGAACCAGTCGCCGGAGTCGAAGCTGTTGCCATCCAGGGACTTCGAACGCAGCAGCTCGACCCCGGCGTGGAAGTAGGCGATGCCCTGGCTGAAGGCGACGACCGCGGCGCCGAGGATCTGCACGCGCGCACGGTCCGCGGCAGAGGTCGCGCGCGGCAGCTTCAGCACGTTGGCGTCGAACAGCGTCTGGTTGTCGTGGTTCTCGACGTAGTTGACGACCTCATCCGGCTGCTCCGCGTAGCCGGCCGGCGCACCGCGGTAGTCAAGCGCGCTGAGCGGGATCACCTGTCCGCTCGCGTCCTGCATCCGGTAGCTGCGCAGCGTCCCGGCCAGTCCGGCGCGCACCAGGTCGGCGGCGTGCAGCAGCTCGCCGGGCGATGACGCGGCCGCGACCTCGTTCGGGTCGTAGCCGAGGCCATTGAGATAGCCTTGCTGCGCGCGCAGCGCCACGCCGTGATCGCCTGCCGCGCCACCGCGAAGCGCATCGCGGGCACGATCGCTGAAGGTCGCGATGCCGGTCCCGCCGAGCGTGCCCTGTGCGGCCTGCACAAAGCGCGCGCCGTTGACCACCTCGCCGAAGTTCCAGCCCTCGCCGAGCAGCGGCACCACGTGCCCGGTCGCGACCGCGAGTTGCGCCTTGAGCTGAGTCATGAGCTCGCGCGGCTGGTGTCCCATCAGGTCGAAGCGGAACGAGTCGATGCGGTAGTCGCGGGCGAAGCGCACGACGGTATCGGTCACCAGCTTGGCCATCATCCGGTGCTCGGTGGCCGTGTTGGCGCAGCAGGTGGAGCGCTCGACGCGGCCGGCGCTGTCGAGGCGCTGGTAGTAGCCCGGCACGATGCGGTCGAGCACCGACTGCGGATCCTGGCCGGCAGCCATCGTGTGGTTGTAGACCAGGTCCATGCCGACGCGCAGCCCGGCGCGGTGCAGCGCCATGACCATCTGCCGGAACTCGACGATGCGCCGCGCACCGTCGTCTGCGTCGCTCGCGTAGCTGCCCTCCGGCGCGCCGAAGTGCAGCGGGTCGTAGCCCCAGTTGTAGCAATCCCGCGCGGCCACCGCGCGGATCGTTGCGGCCGCCTGTGCGCCGTCGGCGCTGGCCTCGATCCGCGGCTCGAGGCAGCCGGTCTCCGGGACGCTCGCGAAATCGAACACCGGCAGCAGATGCACGTCGGTGACGCCGGCGGCGGCCAGCGCCCGCAGCTGGCGCATGCCGGCGGAGTCCGGCTCGGTGAAGGCGAGGTACTTGCCGCGATGGGCCGCCGGCACGCTCGCGTCGCTGGCCGAGAAGTCGCGCAGGTGCAGTTCGTAGATCACGAGCTCCGGTCCGCTCTTGAGCGCCGGCGAGGGCGTCATCTCCCAGCCGGGCGGCTGCAGCGCCGCTGAATCGAGGCGCGCGACGTAGCTGCGCCGCGAGTCGGCCGACAGGCTGACCGAGTACGGATCGGTGACGCGATTGCGCACGAGGCCGGTGGCCGGGACGAAGACCTCGACCAGATAGGCGTAGTAGGAGCCGGCAAGCTCGCCGCGCCGGGTGGCCGACCAGATGCCGGTCGGCCGGTCGCGCTCGAGCGGCAGGCGCTCAAGCGCGGTGCCGCTCGCGCTCGCATAGCGGCACAGCGAGACGGCGCGGGCGGTCGGCGCCCAGAGCCGAAACTGCGTACTGCCGCGAGCGAGGATGGCGCCGAGCTCCGCGCCCGCGGCGGCGGCATACAGCTCGTCCAGCGCGGCGGCGGCCTGCAGGCGCGTCGCGCGCTCGACGCGGCCGGCCACTTCGTGCACCAGCACGAGCTCGCCGCGCAGCCGTTCGCGCCGCAGTGCGGCGCTCGGCGCGGGCACCCGCAGCCGGACGCCGGGGCCGAGATAGCGCAGCGGTTCGGTCACCGACTCCGGCAGGCGCGTCTCGTCGACCTCAAGCCGGAGCGCGGCGTCGGCGCCGGTGACCGGCGCGCCGGGGCTTGCGGCGATGCCGCCGCGGCGGCTGTAGTAGAGAGTGAAGGCGCCGTCCGCCGGCATCCCGGGCCAGAGCAGCTGGCTCGCGTCCAGCCACACCGCCCGGGCGTCGAGGCGGGCGGCGTCCGCCTGCAGCACCGAGCTCACCGCCGCCGCGTCGCAGGGCGCGAGATCAAGCGGCGTGCCGAGCGCCGGCTGGCCTGCCAGCGCGAGCAGCAGCGCGGCGCAAGCGCTAGGGCAGTTGAGGCGGCAACGCATGCGGCAGGGCGCTCACGGCGACGGACGCGCCAGTGTGGCGGCGCCCGCGCCGGCTTGGCAACCGCCGGCGCCGCGCGGCGACCGGCGCGTGGCGCGCCGCTCAGGCGGCGGCGACGGTCGCCGTGGCCTGCGGCGCGCTGCTGCGCATCAGGTGGTCGAAGGCCGACAGCGCCGCGGTTGAGCCGGCACCCATCGCGATGATGATCTGCTTGTAGGGCACGGTCGTCACGTCGCCGGCGGCGTAGACGCCGGGCAGTGAGGTCTGGCCGCGCTCGTCGATGACGATCTCGCCGCGCGGCGAGAGCGCGAGCGTGCCCGCAAGCCACTCGCTGTTCGGCAGCAGGCCGATCTGCACGAAGATGCCCTCGAGCTCGAGGCGCCTGAGCTCGCGCGTGCCGCGGTCGCGCCAATCGAGGCCCACGACCTTGCGGCCGTCGCCGAGCACCTCGGTGGTCTGCGCGTTGAGGTGCACGCTGACGTTCGTGAGGCTCCCGAGCTTGCGCTGCAGCACCTCGTCGGCGCGCAGCCGGGTGTCGAACTCCAGCAGCGTGACGTGGCTCGCGATGCCGGCGAGATCGATCGCTGCCTCGACGCCGGAGTTGCCGCCGCCGATGACCGCCACGCGCTTGCCCTTGAACAGCGGCCCGTCACAGTGCGGGCAGTAGGCGACGCCCCGGTTGCGGTATTCGGCCTCGCCGGGCACGTTCATCGAGCGCCAGCGCGCGCCGGTGGACAGCACCACCGACCGCGAGCGCAGGCTCGCACCGCCGGCGAGGCGGATCTCGACCAGGCCGCCTGGCTCGCGGGCCGGCAGCAGCGCCTCGGCGCGCTCGAGGTTCAGGATCTCGACCGGGTACTCGCGCACGTGCGCCTCGAGCGCCGCGGCGAGGCGCGGGCCCTCGGTCTCGCGTACCGAGACGAAGTTCTCGATGCCCATCGTGTCGAGCACCTGGCCGCCGAAGCGCTCGGCGACGACGCCGGTACGAATGCCCTTGCGGGCGGCGTAGATCGCGGCCGCGGCGCCTGCCGGGCCGCCGCCGACCACGAGCACGTCGAACGGCGCCTGGCCGTCAAGGCGCGCCGCGGCGTGCGCCGGGGCGGCGCCGTCGAGCTTGGCGAGGATCTGCGCGAGGTCCATGCGGCCCTGGCCGAACAGCTCGCCGTTGAGGTACACGCTCGGCACCGCCAGTATTTCGCGCGCCTCGACTTCCGGCTGAAACAGCGCGCCGTCGATGGCCACGTGGCGGACGCGCGGGTTGACGACGCACATCAGGTTGAGCGCCTGCACGACGTCCGGGCAGTTCTGGCAGGAGAGCGAGAAGTAGGTCTCGAAGTTGAGCTCGCCGTCGAGGCCGCGGACCTGCTCGAGGAGCTGCGGCGCGACTTTCGGCGGATAGCCGCCGACCTGCAGCAGTGCGAGCACCAGCGAGCTGAACTCGTGGCCGAGCGGGATGCCGGCGAAGCGCACCGCGACGTCGCTGCCGGCACGACGGATCTCGAAGGAGGGGCGGCGCGCCGCGTCGTCGCGTCGCACGACGCTGATGAGCGCGGACAGCGCCGCGATCTCGCCGAGCAGCGCCTCGAGCTCGCGCGAGGCGTCGCTGTCATCCAGCGAGGCGCTGAGCTCGATCGGCAGCGTCAGTCGCTCGAGGTAGGTGGCCAGCTGGGTCTTGAGTGCGGGCTCGAGCATGGCGGGATTCCAGGTGAAGGTGAAGGAGGTTGCCCGCGCCGCCGGTCGGCGGCGCGGGCGCGGCGCCTAGATCTTGCCGACCAGGTTCAGGGACGGCGCGAGCGTCTTGTCACCTTCCTGCCACTTGGCAGGGCAGACCTCGCCGGGGTGCGAGGCGACGTACTGCGCGGCCTTCACCTTGCGCAACAGCTCGCCGGCATCGCGGCCGACGCCGCCGGCGGTGATCTCGACGATCTGGATCCTGCCGTTCGGGTCGACGACGAAGCTGCCGCGGTCGGCGAGGCCCTTGGCCTCGATCAGCACCTCGAAGTTGCGCGACAGCGCGTGCGTCGGATCGCCGACCAGCGGATAACGGATCTTCTTGATCGTGTCGGAAGTGTCGTGCCAGGCCTTGTGCGTGAAGTGCGTGTCGGTGGACACGCCGTAGATCTCGACGCCGGCCTTCTGGAACTCGGCGTAGTGGTCGGCGAGGTCGCCGAGCTCGGTCGGGCAGACGAAGGTGAAGTCGGCCGGGTAGAAGAAGAACACCGACCACTTGCCTTTGACGCTCGCCTCGCTCACCTCGACGAATTGGCCGCCGTGGAAGGCCGTGGCCTTGAAGGGCTTGATCTCGCTGTTGATCAGGGACATGGAACGATTCCTTGCAGGTTGCGGAGCAGGACAGGGCGCCAATCTAGGGCCCGACGCTAAATAGATCCAATCGATTGATACACTTGCAGAGATAGTCTGTACCTATCGGATCCCGGGACCGCAATCGCTGCAGCGCCAGCAACTTGGCAAGGCGGCGCGCGAATTCCGTCACAGTGACCGGGCCGTCGGCGGCGCGCCTTTCGGCGCCGTCGCCGCCGAGGATTCCGCTTGTCCGCTGCCGATTCCCGGGCTGTATTCCCGAGCTTTGCCTCGCCGGACGCCGAGACCGCGCGTCGCGTCGCCGACGCGCCGCGCGCCGGCGGCATCGGGGTTGGGCACGACCAGAACGAACTGCGTGGCGGTGACGCCTTCGACCAGCAGATCCGCGACCGGATCCGTGACTGCGCCCTGTTCGTGCCGCTCATCTCGGCGCGCGCCGCGTCTCGCCTCGAGGACGACGTCCGTCGCTGGTCGCGACCGTCTGCGCCCGCTGCGGCGACCGCGAGCGGGCGTTCGAGTGGCTCGCGCGCGCGATCGCGGTTCGCGACGACCAGTTGCAGACGCTGGGGTACGATCCGCTGCTCAGGAGCCTGCATCGCACCCGCGTTTCGCCGCGCTGCTGCGCGAGGCCAAGCTCGCGCCGTGGGGCGCGGGCGCGAACGACCGAACTCGGACGAACAGGAGCGACCGCATGAAGACCGATGGTGTGAGGACGACTGGCCGGCTGGCCGCGCTGGCCGCGCTGGGCGGCGCGCTGCTCCCGGGCCTCGCGGCGGCGGCCGGTGCGGCGCCGCCGGACGCCGGGCTCGAGCGCTTCCGCGCGATCTACAAGGAGCTGGTCGAGACCAACACGACCCTGTCGGCCGGCGACTGCACGCTCGCGGCGCGGCGCATGGCCGAGCGGCTGAAGGCCGCCGGCTACCCGGACTCGGACCTGACGATCTTCGAGCCGGAAGGTCACCCGAAGGAGGGTGGCCTGATCGCGGTGCTGCACGGCACGAATCCGCGCGCCAAGGCGATCCTGATGCTCGCCCACGTCGACGTCGTCGAGGCCAAGCGCGAGGACTGGAGCCGCGATCCCTTCACGCTGATCGAGGAGGGCGGCTACTACTACGCTCGCGGCAGCTCCGACATGAAGGCGCAGGCCGCGATCTGGGTCGACAACCTGATCCGCTACCGCGAGGAGGGATTCAAGCCCAAGCGCGGCATCAAGCTGGCGCTGACCTGCGGCGAGGAAACCAATCATGCCCTGAACGGCGCCGGCTGGCTCGCCCAGCACATGCGCCAGGCGATCGACGCCGAGTTCGCGATCACCGAGGGCGTCGACGGCGAGCGCGACGCGAGTGGCAAGAAGCTCGCGCTCGGCGTGCTGGCCGCGGAGAAAGTCTCGCAGAACTACACCTTCGAGGTCACCAACCGTGGCGGCCACAGCTCGCGACCGGTGGCCGACAACGCGATCTATCACCTGGTGCGCGCGGTCGACCGGGTCAGCCGCTACGAGTTCCCGGTGCAGCTCAACGACGCCAACCGCGCCTACCTGCTCGGCATGTCGACCATCGTCGGCGGCGCCAAGGGCGCGGCGATGGCCGCGGTGGCCAAGAACCCGGCGGACCTCGACGCGGTCGCAGTCCTCGACCAGGACGTCAACGTGCACGCGATGCTGCGCACCACCTGCGTCGCGACCCTGCTCGATGCTGGCCACGCCACCAACGCGCTGCCGCAGCGCGCGCGGGCCAACATCAACTGCCGCATCTTCCCGGGCGTGTCGCGCGAGACGATCCAGGCCGCGCTCGCGCGACTCGCCGACGATCCGGCGGTCGCCGTGACGGTGCGCGAGGTGCGCGGGCCGCTCGCTGCGGCGACGCCGCTGACGCCGCGGATCATGGGGCCGGTCGTGGCCGTCGCGCACGAGCTCTGGCCCGGCGTGCCGGTGGTGGCGGCGCTCGAGCCCGGCGCATCGGATGCGCAGTTCCTGAATCCGGCCGGCATCCCCACCTACGGCATCACTGGACTGTTCACCGATGCCGACGGTGGCGGCATCCACGGCCTCAACGAGCGGATCCCGGTGCAGTCGGTGACCGAGGGGCGGGCGTTCCTGTACCGACTGGTGAAGCGCTACGCGAACGAGTAGCGCCGCAGGCGGACGGCGCGCCGCGAGCGCGGCGCGGCCGTGTCAGCCGAGGATGACTTCCTCGGGCTTGTGCACGAAGTAGCCCTGGATGAACTCGATGCCGAGCTGCCAGAGCACGGCCATGGTGTTGGCGTCCTCGACGCGCTCGGCGATGGTCTGCGCGCCGACGCCCTTGGCGATCTGCACCAGCAGCTTGACCTTCTGCTGCTGCGCGGTGTTGCTGGCGAGGCCCTGCATCAGCGTGCCGTCGATCTTGACGACGTCGGGCTTGAGGTGATCGACCAGCTGCTGCGCGTCGGCGCCGGCGCCGAAGTGCTCGATCGCGAACTTGAAGCCCTGCCGCTTGAAGTGCTCGCGCAGCTCCTTGGTCTGCAGCAGGTACTGGTCCGCGACCTCCTGGCCGACCTGGAAGCAGAGCCGCGACGGCTCCACCTTGCTGGCCTTGAGCTGGTTGGAAAGCCAGATCGGCAGCGACTTGTCGTTGACCGTATCCTTCGACAGGCGCACGAAGATGCCCGCCGGCTTGCGCGCCGCGGAGAACGACATCGACGCGCCGATGACCCAGCGGTCGATGTTCTTCATCAGGTCGTTGCGCTCGGCCGCCGGGATGAACTCCGACGGCAGCACTTCCTTGCCCTGCTCGTCGAGCATGCGCACCAGCACGTCGAACATGCCCTTGTCGTCGCCGAGCAGGCTCGCGATCGGCTGCTGCACGAGCCGGAAGCGGTTCTCCATCAGCGCCGCCTTGATGTGCCGCACCCAGATCTTGTCGTAGGCCTGCACCCGCGTGTCGGAGTCGGCGCGGCCCATCGAATAGACCTGGCTGCCGCCGTGCTCGGCGCCCTTGCGGGCGGCCTCCACCGAGTCGGCCACCGGCGCCGACGGATCCGAGACCGTCGACGGCACCAGCCCGAGGCCGACCGTGACGGTCGCGCTCAGCGTCTTCGCGTCGACCTTGAAGACGGTGCCCTTGACCTTGCGCACGACGGCCTCGCCCCAGGCCTCGACGTCGCGCATCGTGCCGCGCTCGATCAGGAACATGAGGTTCGCGGTCGTGAAGCGCCCGGCGAGGTCGGCCGGCGTGCACTCGCTGCGCACCACGGCGGCGAACTGCGCGATGAACTCCTCGGCGAGCATCGGGCCGACCTGGGCGACCAGCTGCTCCATGCGGTCCGGGCGCACGCAGGCGAGGTAACGGACACCGCCCTTGACGGGCTCGGCGAGCCGCGCCCGCAGCTGCTCGACCAGGTAGCGCCGGTGCAGCATGCCGGTGGCCGGGTCGGTGCGCACCGCGTCGGCGAGCCGCCGCTGGATCTCGTCCTCGTCGTGGCGGCGCGAGGGCACGATGAAGCGCACCACCGGCTCGCCGTCGAACTCACCCTGCGACAGGTTCATCTCGAGCGGCAGCTGCGTGCCGTCGGAGAGCTGCGCCGTGACGCGCAGCCGATGATCGCTCCACTTGCCGGTGAGGCAGGCCGCCAGGCCGCCCTTCAGGGCGGCGTGCGACTCCGGGTCGAACAGGTCCATCAGCGGCTGGCCGCGCACGGCGTCGGGGTCCGAGTAGCCGTAGAGCTCGAGCCAGGCAGGATTGGCGTCGACGACGATGCCCTCGTGCACCTGGGCGATCGCGTCGGCGGAGCCCTGCATGAAGGCGGCGAGCGCGCGCTGGTACTCGCGCGCCGAGGACACGGTCGAGTTGAGCGCGCGCTCGAGCCGGAAGGCGCGCAGCTCGCGGGCGCAGACGAGCTGCAGCCGCTCAGGGTGGTCCAGCGAGACCACTTCCTGGGCGCCGGCCCTGAGCGCCTCGGTCATCGCCGCCTCGGTGACCTCCGCGGCGACCAGGATCACCGGCACCGGCGGCTGGGTGCGCGCGCGCACCTCGCCGAGGGCCTCGATCGGCAGCAGCTTCTCGTCGGTGAACACGACCAGCAGCTCAGGATTGATCTGGATCAGCGCGTCGACCAGGTCGCGCGCATCCGGCAGCCACGTGCAGTGCACGGCGTGGCCGGCGCGGCGCAGCGTCGCGTTGATCGCCTCGACGTGATCCTGCTGCCGGGTCAGGACCAGCATCGGCACCGGGATGCTTTCCGGCGCAGCGGGTTTCATGAGCGGATCGGACAAGTCGCGCACCCCGGAACAGCGTTCTGCCGCGCCGCGATCCTACCACCGGGCCCGGGGGACGCCGGTCGACGGATTCGACACTTTGCGGCCTTCGGATCCGGCCATCGGAGCGGACCGGGCAGCGGCCGGCTGGCCGAAAGTGGGGCCTCAGGCTATACTGCTCGGCCTTTTGTAGAGGACTACGGCACGCCCCGCGCGGCCCCATGGCGGTCCTCGGAGCAACCAGCGTATGTCCAACTACAGCACCAACGAATTCAAGTCCGGCCTCAAGATCCTGCTCGACGGCGAGCCGTTCTCGATCGTCGAGAACGAGATGGTCAAGCCCGGCAAGGGCCAGGCCTTCAACCGGGTCAAGATCCGCAACCTCAAGAACGGCAAGGTCACCGAGCGCACCTGGAAGTCCGGCGACTCGGTTGAGGCCGCCGACGTCGTCGACGCCGACATGCAGTACCTCTACAGCGACGGCGACTTCTGGACCTTCATGCTGCCGGACACCTTCGAGCAGTACACCGCCGGCAAGGCGGCGATGGGTGACGCGGCGCAGTGGCTCAAGGACGGCACCGAGTGCATCGTGACGCTGTGGAACGGCCAGCCGCTGACCGTGACGGCGCCGGCACACGTCGAGCTCAAGATCGTCGCCACCGACCCGGGCGTGCGCGGTGACACCGTCACCGGCGGCCAGAAGCCTGCCAAGCTCGAGACCGGTGCCACGGTCCGGGTGCCGCTGTTCATCAGCGAGGGCGAGGTGATCAGGGTCGACACCCGCACCGGCGAGTACATCTCGCGCGCGAAGTGAGCGCACGTCCTGCCGGCCGCCGGGCCGGCTAGAGGTCCGAGCCAGCGACGAGTCGTGCGGCGAAGGCCTCGAGTCCGCGGCCATCCTCGGCGTCGAAGCGCCCGAGCCGCGGGCTGTCGAGGTCGAGCACGCCGATCAGCCGCGCTCCGGCCAGCAGCGGCACCACGATCTCGGAGTTCGAGGCCGCATCGCAGGCGATGTGGCCCGGGAAGGCGTGCACGTCCGGCACGATCAGCGTGCGGCAGGTCGCCGCGGCCGTGCCGCACACCCCTTGGCCGAGCGCGATCCGAACGCACGCCGGCTGGCCCTGGAACGGGCCGACCACCAGGCCCTCGCCGCGCACGAGGTAAAAGCCGGCCCAGTTGAGCTCCGGCAGCATCGCGTAGAGGAGCGCGGCGGCGTTGGCGAGATTGGCGATGCCGTCGCGCTCGCCGGCGAGCAGGCCCTCGAGCGCCTGCTCAAGCTCCGCATAGAGCGCGCCGCGACTCAACGTGGCGGCCGGGCGCTGAACGGCGTGGCTCATCGGTCATCTCCTGCCGCGATCTCGGCCGTCAGGCCTCGTCGACCGTGAATGTCAGCACCTCGGCGATCGAGCTGCAACCGGTGGCCAGCATCAGCACCCGGTCAAGCCCCACCGCGACGCCGGCGCAGTCCGGTAGCCCTGCCTCGAGCGCCGCGAGCAGCCGCTCGTCAACCGGCGGCTGCGGCAGTCCGCGCGCGCCGCGCAGCGCGAGGTCGGCCTCGAAGCGCCGGCGCTGCTCGGCGGCGTCGGTCAGTTCATGAAAGCCATTGCAGAGCTCAAGGCCCTCGACGTAGGCCTCGAAGCGCGCCGCGACCGGCGGCGTGCCGGGCAGCAGGCGCGCGAGCGCCGCCTGCGAGGCCGGGTAGGCGTACACCAGCGTCAGCCGGTCACGGCCGAGCGCGGGTCCCACCAGCGTCCCCATCAGCAGGTCGAGCACCGTGTCGCGATGGTCGCCGAGGCCGCTCGCGCCCGCGCGCCGCGCGGCCAGCGCGCCGAGCTCGGCGAGCGATGCGGCCAGCGGGTCAACGCCGAGCACGCGCAGGAAGGCCTCGCGGTAGCTGATCCGCTCCGGCGGCTGGCCGAGGCGTCCGGCCAGCAAGCCGCCGAGCAGCGCCTCCACCTCGTCCATCAGCCGGATGTGATCGAAGCCGCGCCGGTACCACTCGAGCATCGTGAACTCGGGGTTGTGCAGCCGGCCGCTCTCGCCGTCGCGGAATACCTTGCAGATTTGGTAGATATCGGGGCTGCCGGCCGCCAGCAGCCGCTTCATCGCGTACTCCGGCGAGGTCTGCAGGTAGTAGGGCCGCGGCCGGCCGGCGATGCGGCTCTCGAGCGATCGCATGTGCAGATCGGTGACGGTGGCCTGGGCGAGGATCGGCGTCTCGACCTCAAGCACGCCGCGCGCGGCGAAGAACTCGCGGCAGCGTGCCAGCATCGCCGCGCGCGCGCCGAGCAGCGCGAGGCTCGCACCCGGGCCGAAGCCGCTGTGCCCGCTCATCGGCCGCGGCACTCGCCGATCACCTCGCCCATGCGCACGCTGGCGCCTGCGACGAAGCGCGGCAGGAAGGCGACGGCGTCCCGGCCGAGCAGCAGGATGACGGTCGAGCCCATGTTGAAGCGGCCGAGCTCGGCGCCCTTGAGGAAGTGCGGCGGCGGTGACGGCGGTGGCAGGCTGAGGGCGGTGCGCGGCCGGCGCGGCGTCAGGTCACCATAGCCGACCAGGCCGATGCTGCCGACGTTGAGGGCGCCGACGAACACCACCGCGAGCGGGCCGGCGGCGGTGTCGAAGCTGCAGATCACGCGCTCGTTGCGGGCGAACAATCGCGGCACCGTCGCCGCGGTCGCGCCGTTGACGCTGAACAGCGCGCCCGGCACGTACTCAACGCCGGTCAGGGTGCCGGCCAGCGGCATGTGCACGCGGTGGTAGTTGTAGGGCGCGAGGTAGATCGTCGCGAACTCCCCGCCCACGAACGGCAGCGCGCGCTCGCGGCCACCGAGCAGCTCCTCGAGCGTGTACCAGCGGCTCTTGGCGGCCAGCTGTGCCTGCAGCAGGCGCTCGCCGTCGATGCTGCCGCGCTCGCTGACGGTGCCGTCGCAGGGGCTCGCGAGCGCGAGCGGGCCGCCGCCGAGCGGCCGCGCGCCGGGCCGCAGCGCGCGGGTGAAGAACGCGTTGAAGGAGCGATAGCCTTCGGCGTCCGGCTCGGCCGCCTCGTCGAGGTTGATCGCATAGAGGCGCGAGAAGCCGCGGATCAGCGCCCGGCGCACGGCCGGTTGCTCGATGCGCGCCAGCCAATGCACCACGGCCGTGACGAGGTGCTGCGGCAGCAGGTATTGCAGCAGCACGAACAGCAGCCGGCCCGGATCCATCAGCCGTCCTTGCGCGCCGCGAGGATGCGGCGGTAGTCGGCGGCGATCGCGGCCGCGACGTGCGGCGTCGGAAACACCGCCAGCAGCCGCGCCTCCGGATCGACCAGGAACAGCGCCGCGGTGTGGTCCACCGTGTAGCTGCCATCGACCTCGGCGCCGCGCTGGAAGGCCGCGCCGAGCGTGAGTGCGAAGGCCGCGATCGCCGGCTCGCTGCCGGTGACGCCGGTGAAGCCGGGGTCGAAGTGCGCGACGTAGCGCGACAGCACCGGCGGCGTGTCGCGCCGCGGATCGACGCTGACCATGATGACCGCCGGGCGGCGCTGGGCCGGCAGGTCGGCGAGCAGCCGGCCGGCCGCGGCCAAGGTCACGAGCGTCGTCGGACAGAGGTCCGGGCAGTTGGTGAAGCCAAACAGCACCAGCGTGTAGTGGCCTCGCAGCCGCGCGGCGTCGAAGCGCGAGCCGTCGCCGGCGGTGAGCTCGAACGGCGGCAGCGGCCGCGGCGCGTCGTACACCGCCGCCACCTCGGTGGCCGGCGGCGCCTCGCCGCGGCCGAGCCAGGCGTGCGCGAGCCAGGCGCCGATGAGCGCCGCGCCGAGGCAGGCCGCCAGCACGGCGAGCGTGCGCAGCGGCAGGCGAGGCACGCGCGTGGACTGCGTCATGCGCGCATTATCCCACGAGTCGGGCGGCGGCCCGCTGAATTAGACTGCGGCCATGACCGCGGCTGAGCCCCCCAAGACTGCCGGAGACGCGATCGCCTGGGCGGCGGCGCGCTTCAAGCGCGCGCGCCTCAGCTACGGCCACGGCACCGACAACGCCGTCGACGAGGCCGCGGCGCTGGTGTTCCACGTCGCCGGCTGGGCGCACGACAGCGCGCCGGCCGCGTACCGCCGGCTGCTGCCGCCGGCGGCGCGACTCGAGCTCGGCCGGCTGGTGACGCGGCGCATCCGCGAGCGCATCCCGGCGGCCTACCTGACCGGCGTCACCTGGTTCGCGGGCCACGAAATCCACGTTGACCCGCGGGTGCTGGTGCCGCGCTCGCCGCTCGCGGAGCTGATCGAGACCCAGTTCCGGCCGTTCATCGAGCCCGGGGGCGTGCGCCGGATCCTCGACATCGGGACCGGCTCCGGCTGCATCGCGATCGCCTGCGCGCATGCCTTCGCCGCGGCCGAGGTGGACGCCACGGACCTGTCGCCTGCGGCGCTCGAGGTCGCGACCGACAACGTCCGCCGCCACCGTCTCGAGGCGCGCGTGCAGCCGCGGCGCGCCAACATCTACGCCGGCCTCGGCCGGCGTCGCTACGATATCATCGTCAGCAATCCGCCCTACGTGCCGGAGGCTGAGGTCCGCGCACTGCCGGCTGAGTATCAGCATGAGCCCGCGCTCGGGCTGGCCTCCGGCGGCGACGGACTGGACGCGGTACGGGGCATCCTCGCCGGCGCGCGCCGCCACCTCGCGCCGGGCGGCATCCTGGTGGTCGAGGTCGGCGATAGCCAGCCGGCGGTCGAGCGTGCCTGGCCGCGGCTGCCGTTCATCTGGCTCGACTTCGAGCGCGGCGGTGGCGGGGTCTTTCTGCTGACGGACGATGGAGTGGCGGATGTCCGGTAACACCTTCGGCAGGCTGTTCGCGGTCACGACCTTCGGCGAGAGCCACGGGCCGGCGCTCGGCGCGATCGTCGACGGCTGCCCGCCTGGGCTCGCGCTGACCGAGGCGGAGCTGATGCGCGACGTCGAGCGGCGCCGCTCGGGAACCTCGCACCACACCAGCCAGCGCAAGGAGCCTGACCAGGTGCGGATCCTCTCCGGCGTCTTCGAGGGCCTGACCACCGGCGCGCCGATTGGGCTCGTGGTCGACAACACCGACCAGCGCTCGCGCGACTACGACAAGATCAAGGACCGCTTCCGGCCAGGCCACGCGGACTACACCTACCAGCAGAAGTACGGCTTTCGCGACTACCGCGGCGGCGGCCGCTCCTCGGCGCGCGAGACCGTGATGCGGGTCGCGGCCGGCGCGATCGCGCGCAAGTACCTCGCCGAGCGGCTCGGCATCCGCATCTACGGCTACCTCACGCAGATGGGCCCGCTGACGCTCGCGCCGGTGGATCCGCCGAGCGCCTCCGACAACCCGTTCTTCTGCCCGGACCCGAGCCGCATTGCCGAACTCGAGGCGCTGATGTGGCAGGTGCGCGAGGCCGGCGACTCGGTCGGCGCGCGCGTCACCGTGGTCGCAACCGGCGTGCCGCCGGGGCTTGGCGAGCCGGTGTTCGACCGCCTCGACGCCGACCTCGCGCACGCGATGATGGGCATCAATGCCGTCAAGGGCGTCGAGCTCGGCGACGGCTTTCGGGTGGCCGCGCAGCGCGGCAGCGAGGCCCGCGACGAGCTCACGCCGCGCGGCTTCACCGCCAACCATGCCGGCGGCGTGCTCGGCGGCATCTCGACCGGCCAGGACCTGGTCATCTCGATGGCGCTGAAGCCGACCTCGAGCATCCAGGTGCCGGCGCAGACGATCGACATCGACGGCCGGCCGGTGGAGGTGATCACGACCGGGCGCCATGACCCGTGCGTCGGGCTGCGGGCGACGCCGATCGCCGAGGCGATGCTGGCGCTGGTGCTGATGGATCACTGGCTGCGGCACCGCGCGCAGAACGCCGACGTGAAGTCGCCGACGCCGGTGATCACCGCCCGCCCGCCGACGTGAGGCCGGGCGAGGTCGCGCTCGCCGCCGGCTATTTCGCCTATTTCGCCGCGGTCGGCGTCTTCCAGCCGTACTGGCCGGTGCGGCTCGCGGCGCTCGGCCTGTCGCCGGGTGCGATCGGCGCGCTGCTCGCGCTGGCGAGCGCCGCGCGCATCGTCGGTCCGCTCGGCGCCGGCTGGATCGCCGACCATCAGGCCGATCGGCGCGGCCTGCTGCGCGCGCTCGCCCTCGCCGCGGCGGCTGCCGGCGGTGCACTCGCGCTCGCGGCGACACCGGCGACGATGGCGCTCGCGCTCGGCGCCTTCAGCCTCGCCTTCAACGGCCTCGTGCCGGTGTACGACGCGCACGCGCTCGACGGCCTCGGCCGTGACGGGCACCGCTATGGCCTGCTGCGGCTGTGGGGCTCGCTCGGCTACGTGGCGGCAGCGGCGGCCACCGGCGCCGCGATCGCGGTGGCGGGCGATCGCAGCATCGGCGCGGCGCTTGGCGTCGCGCTGGTCGGCAACGCGCTGGTCGCGCTCGCCCTGCCGCGGCTGCCGGCGATGGCGGCGCCCGCGGCGCTGGGACTTGCCGACTTCGCCCGGGCGCTGCGCCACCCGCCGCTGCTGCGCTTGCTCACGATCGTGTTCCTGCAGCTTACGGGCTACGGCGCCTACTACGGCTTCTACACGCTGTACCTGCGCGCCTACGGCTACGGCGCCACCCAGATTGCCTGCTACTGGGGCTTCGCGGTGCTCGCCGAGATCGCGATGTTCGCGCTCGGGCCGCGGCTGCTGCGCCGCTATCGGCTCGAGAGCCTGCTGCGGCTCGCGCTGGCCGGCACGGCGCTGCGCTGGCTGCTGGTCGCCGCCTGGCCGGAGCGGCCGCTCGTGATGCTCGCCGCTCAGTCGCTGCACCTGCTCGGCTTCGGGCTGTTCCACTCGGTCACGGTGCTGCTCGGGCCACGGCTGCTGCCGCCGGGCGGGGCGGCGCGTGCGCTTGCGCTCGTCTCGTCGGTCGGCTGGGGTGCCGGCGGTATTGCCGGCAGCCTGCTCGCCGGGAGCCTCTGGCAGGCGGTCGGGCCCCGCGCGGCGTACCTTGCCGCTGCCGCGACCGCGTTCATCGGGCTTTGGGTCGCGCGCGGGCCGCTCAAGGGGCCTCAAGGGCCGCCGATGACCCTCTAAGAGGCCGGTCCGGGCCTGCCGGGTGCCGGCTGAACGGTCAATTGTGTGCACGTCGTC
This sequence comes from Pseudomonadota bacterium, assembly GCA_025355105.1. Classification (GTDB taxonomy): domain Bacteria; phylum Pseudomonadota; class Gammaproteobacteria; order Steroidobacterales; family Steroidobacteraceae; genus CAIKZZ01. Next base: position 20,394 of record JANYAE010000031.1, read on the forward strand.
GAAGTTTTGGTGCGTGACTCTTTCTAGGCTATATTTCGTCAAATAAGCTCGTGGCTTGCGAATCAGCAACTTGTGATGCATTTCACGGTCAATGGCGAGCATTTGGGCCGGCGCCATGCCGGTTTTGGCCAGAGCCTTTGCGCTCGGGGTAAGTCGATGATCAGAAAGTCCCGCCTGCTGTTCGGGTTGCTGCTCTGGGTGCCAGCGATTGCGCAGGCGCTCGGGCTCGGCGACATCCACCTCAGTTCCGGGCTGAATCAGCCCCTGGCGGCGGAAATCGAATTGCTCGGGGCCAGTCCCGAGGACCTCGTGCAGCTGCGGGCGACGCTGGCCTCGCGCGAGACCTTCACCCGGCACGGCCTCGATCGGCCGCAGTTTCTCTCGGGTATCACCTTCGCGGTCGCCAGGGATGCCGGCGGGCGCAGCGTGCTCACGGTGCATTCGGTGGACACGATCACCGAGCCCTTCGTGACCTTCCTGGTCGAGGTCAGCTGGCCGCGCGGCCAGCTGGTGCGCGAGTACACGGTGCTGCTGGACCCGCCGGTGTTCGAGGAAAAGCCGAGCGCCGCGCCGCCAGTGGCCGCGCCGACCACCGGCGCGCCGAGCGGCGCCGCCGCGGGCACGGTGCAGCGCGCGCCGAGCGTCCCTGAGCCGGCCGCGAGTCCCGCGCCGAGCGCGGCGCCGGCCGCTGCCGCCGAAGCCGCGAGCGCCGCGGCCTCCGAATACAAGGTGATCAGGAACGACTCGCTGTCGGCGATCGCGCGCCGCGCCGGCGCACTCGGCGGCAGCGACGCCAATCGCTTCATGATCTCGACCTTCCGCGCCAACCCGGCGGCCTTCGACGGCAACATCAACCGGCTGCACCGCGGCGCACTGCTCAAGATCCCGTCACGTGATGAGTGGCAGGGCCTCGATGCGCGCGAGGCCGCGCACGAAGTCGGCCGGCAGGTGAGCGAGTGGCGTGCCAGCACGCCCTCGCGCGCGGCCGGCGGCGAGGAAAGCCGGCTGCGGCTCGTGCCGCCGACCGAGACCGGCGCCGGCGCCGGCACCGCCCGCGGCAAGGCCCCGGCTCCCGCGCCGGCACCGGCGCCGGCCCCAGGCCCGAGCGCGGCCGACAAGAAAGCGGCGGACGCCAAGCGGCTGCTCGAGTTCAAGAACGCCGAGCTCGCCCGCATCCAGGAACAGCAGGCCAAGGCGGCCGCCGCGCCGGCGCCGAAGGCGCAGCCGGCACCGGCCCTGGCACCGACCCCGGCCGTGACGCCGAAGACCGCTCCGGCGGGCGAGCTCGCACCGGCGCCGAAGCCGGCCGCGAAGCCTGCGGCCGCGGCCGCCGAGCCGTCGCTGCTCGAGCTGCTGAGCGACAACCTGCTCTACGTCGCGCTGGCTGGCGTCGTGGTGCTGCTTGGCGCGCTGGTGGCCTTCAAGCTGCTGCGCCGCCGTCGCAGCACCAGCTCCTTCGACCGCGTGGTCGAGGCCGAGGCCGCCGAGCCCGCGATGCCGGCGTCGGCCCCTGCCACGACGCGCGCGCGCGGCGACGACACGCACACGATCGTGGTCGAGGAATCCGACGACGACTCCGGCGAGTTCATCGCGCCGCCGCTGCAGGCGACACCGTCGCGCACCCAGACGATCGTGCGCGACACCCAGCCCGGCGGCTCGATCGAGGACACGCTGTCCTCGGAGACCGCGATCAACCTCGAGCAGGCGGACCCGCTCGCCGAGGCTGACTTCCACATGGCCTACGGCCTCTACGACCAGGCGGCCGACATCGTCAAGCTCGCGATCGAGCGCGAGCCGGCGCGGCGTGACCTCAAGCTCAAGCTGCTCGAGGTGTACTTCGTCTGGGGCAACAAGGACGCCTTCCTCGAGGTCGGACGCGACCTCGGCCGCACGCGCGATCAGGGCGCGGCCGGCGAGTGGGACAAGGTGGTCATCATGGGCCGGCAGATCGCCGGCGACGATCCGCTGTTCGCCGGCACGACCGGCGGCGGCGCGGCGGCGGCCAGCGGCATCGACCTCGACCTCGACGCGAGCGGCATGCACCGCATGGATCTCGAGCTGCTCGGCGAGCCGGCCACCCACGACGGCGGTGACGGCGACGCCGTTGACCTCGACCTCAGCCAGGCGCTCGGCGGCGGCGACGGCCTCGCCGACACCGGCGAGTCGCCGACCCTTGACCCGGATCGCATCGACCTGCTGCTCGACCCGGGCAAGCCGGATCGCAGCGGCGCGACGACGCGCGAGCTGCGCCCGCAGCTGGAGGCGCCGACCGTCGAGACACCGCAGCTGAAGCCGGCCGCGGACGTGCCGACCGTCGAGACGCCGTCGATCTCGATCCACCAGGACAGCACGGTCATCGAGAAGCTCGACTCCGCGCTGCGCCGCGGCGACAAGCGGATCGCCTCGGACGCGACCGCCGAGCTCTCGCTCGACGACCTCGGCTTCGAGATCGACCGGCTCGGCGCGAGCTCGACCTCGCTGCCGGCGCTGGCGGCCACCGATCACCCGGCCGACGCGCCGACCATGGTCGCGGGCCTCGACGCGAAGTCGCGCGCCATGCTCGAGTCCGCGCAGCGCAAGCTGTCCGCGTCCGAGCTCGAGCCGACGCGCGAGACGCCGCGGCTCGCGCCGGATCTCGACGCCACCCGCGAGACGCCGCGGCCGGCCGCCGCCGAGGCCACCGTGCTCGCCAAGCACATGGAGGGCACGACCAAGCTGCCGCGCGCCGAGATCGACGCCACCGGCACGCAGAAGGTGCTCGGCACCGGCGACCTCGACCTCGATCTCGACGAACTCGCCAAGGCCCTCGAGCACGACACCATCGAGCAGCCGCGTCGCGAGGAGATCGGCTTCTCGACCGACGTATTCGGCACCGGCATCCGCAAGGCGCCGAACGGCATCGACCTCGACGTCGGCGTGCCGCTCAGCGAGCATCGCGAGCCGACGGTCACCGAGCGCATCAGCACCGATGACCTCGATCTGCCGGAGCTCGAGCCGGTGACGCTGTCCGAGGTCGGCACCAAGCTCGACCTGGCGCGCGCCTACATGGACATGGGCGACCCGGACGGCGCGCGCAGCATCCTGCAGGAAGTGCTCAACGAGGGCAGCGCGTCGCAAAAGACCGAGGCGCAGCGCCTGATCGAGACGCTGCCCGGCTGATCGCAAGCTGCGGGCGTGCGCCTCGCCGTCGGCATCGAGTACGCCGGCACGCGTTATGCGGGCTGGCAGCGCCAGGACCACGCGCCGTCGGTCCAGGCGGAGGTCGAGCGTGCGCTCGCTAAGGTGGCCGACCATCCGGTGACGGTCAGCTGCGCCGGGCGCACCGACACCGGCGTGCACGCGCTCGGCCAGGTCATCCACTTCGACACCGGCGCCGAGCGCCCCGAGCGCGGCTGGCTGCTCGGCACCAACGTCCACCTGCCGTCCGACATCGCGCTGTCGTGGGTGGCGCCGGTGAGCGGCGACTTCCACGCGCGCTACTGGGCGCAGGCGCGCAGCTACCGCTACCTCGTGCTCAACCGGCCGACGCGCTCGCCGCTGGCCGCCGATCGCGTCTGCCAGTGGCGCACGCCGCTCGATGCGCCGCGCATGCACGCCGCGCTGCAGCCGCTGGTCGGCGAGCACGACTTCTCGGCGTTTCGCGCCGCCGAATGCCAGGCGCAGCTGCCGGTGCGGCGCGTGGCGCGGATCGCGGTGCGGCGCGAGGGCGACCTCGTGGTGTTCGAGATTACCGCCAACGCCTTCCTGCACCACATGGTGCGCAACATCGTCGGCTCGGCGCTGAAGGTCGGCGGCGGCGAGCGTGATGCCGCCTGGCTCGCGGCGCTGCTCGCCGGGCGCGAACGACGCGTCGCCGGGCCGACCGCGCCGCCCGGCGGGCTGTACCTGACGGCGGTCGAGTACCCCGCGGCCGCGGGCATCCCGCAGCGGGCCGGCTACGGGCTTTCGGCTATCATCGGCCCATCCTCACGGCCGGAAGGCAGCGGATGACCTGGTTCGAGAAGATCATCCCCTCGCGGATCAAGACCGAGCGCCGCACGCGCTCGGTGCCGGAGGGGCTGTGGATCAAGTGCGAGGCCTGCGACGCGGTGCTGTACCGCGCCGAGCTCGAGCGCAACCTCAACGTCTGCCCGAAGTGCTCGCACCACATGCGCATCGACGGCCGCGAGCGCCTGAAGCGCTTCCTCGACCCGGGCTCGGCGAGCGAGCTTGCGACCCGCATCCGGCCGGAGGACCCGCTCAAGTTCCGCGACAGCAAGCGCTACAGCGACCGGCTGCTGGCGGCGCAGAAGGCGACCGGCGAGACCGACGCGCTGATCGTCATGGCCGGCAGGCTGACCGGCCTCGACCTCGTCTGCGCCGCCTTCGATTTCCGCTTCATGGGCGGCTCGATGGGCTCGGTGGTCGGCGAGAAGTTCGTGCGCGCGGTCGAGCACTGTCGGCTGCACCGGATGCCACTGGTCAGCTTCGCGGCCAGCGGCGGCGCACGCATGCAGGAGGGCCTGTACTCGCTGCTGCAGATGTCGAAGACCGGCGCCGCGCTCGCGCGGCTGGCGCGCGAGCGGCTGGCGTACGTGTCGGTGCTGACGGACCCGACCACCGGCGGCGTGTCGGCG
>JANYAE010000033.1 GCA_025355105.1 Pseudomonadota bacterium
CTGCAGGCGCACGGCTGCGACAACCGCGAACGTGCGCAGGCGCTGATCTCGCGCGGCGAACTGCTGCGCGCCGATGGGCACTACGCCGACGGCCTGCCCGTGATGCGCAAGGCGCTGGCCCTGCTCAAGGCGCTGTCGGGCGTGGACACGGAGTCGGCCGCGGCGCTCAACGAGCTCGGCATGCTGCTCGCCAATTCCGGCGGTGAGAAGGAGGCCGAAGCCGTCTTCCAGCAGTCCATCACGCTGTGGCGGCGCGCGTCGCCGGACTCGGCGAATGCCGGAGCGGCCATGCAGAATCTGGCGGTGCTGCTGGCCAACGAAGGCCGCTACGCGGAGTCCGCGACCGTGGCCCACGATGCGCTCACGCTCCTAACCAAGTACGTGCCCGCCGACCACCCGGACTTGATGACTACGGAGCAGACCGGCGCAATGGCGCTGCTCAACCTGCACCGGGCGGCCGAGGCAGAGCCGTTGCTCCGCGACATCATCGCGCGCAGCGCCCGCACGCGCGGCGCGGAGCATCCCGACACGCTCGCGGCGCAGACCCAGCTCGGCGAGGTGCTGCTCGACCTCGGGCGCAATCAGGACGCCGCCGCCGTCCTGCGCCCGACCGCGGAGACGCTGGACCGGGTGCTGGGTGTGTCGCATCGCTATGCGACGGCGACGTGGAACGACTATGCCATTGCCGCATGCAACGCCGGGAGTGCCGCTGCCGGACTGGACGTGTCGAAGCGAATCGCGGACCTGCGTGCCAGGACGCTCCCTGAAGACGACTGGCACATTCTGGGAGCGCGCACGACGATGGGCATCTGTCTCGTTCGCCTGCAGCGCTACGCGGAGGCCGAGCCGCTGCTGACCGCGACCGTGGCGGCACTCGAAGCGAGTCGAGGACCGAAGTTCTACACGACCCAGCTTGGCTACGCAGCGTTGCGAGACCTGTACGCGTCGACCGGGCGCACCGCAGATGCCGAGCGCGTCGCGGCCAAGATTCAGAATTGAGGCTGCGCAAACCAATCGATACGGCCGGAGCGTGAAATTCACGCCCTACGGGAACCGCGATAGCGCAGCTACGTGACACTGTCTGCTCTGCAGCAGACAGCGCTGTCGGGAACTGGAACGACTCTGGGGGCGCGCCGTCATACAGCGGGTAGCTCCACGGCGGCTGGCGAGGAGCAAAACTTCGGGTGCCACTCCCGGAATCTTATTTCAAGCCGGGGATTGGCGGCGTAGTTCTGTTTCCACAGCCGCGGCGTCAGTTCGGCGACGCGACTGGCGGGGTGTTCGGCGACGCGCTGCATGACGTCGACGAGGTAGTCGTAGGGATCGACGCTGTGCAGGCGGCAGGTGACGATTAGGCTCTGCACGATGCCAACCTGCTTGGCGCCGAGGTCGGTCCAGCAGAACATCCAGGTCCTGCGATTATGCATGGCCATGCATAATCGCAAGAACTTCCTGTTCGTCGGCTCCGAGCGCGCCGGCCGGGCCGCCGCCATCTACTACAGCCTGTGGTCGTCACCGAAGGCCGCTGCGAACGTCGCAATGTCAGCGTCCACGCGGATCGCTGCACGCCACCGTGACAGGCCGGAGACTAGCTAGAGAGTCTACCGGGCCTCCCCTTGCAATTGATGTCAAAAGTCCCGAGGTTAGCGCTGCGCTGCAGCACATCTCAGCGAGGCCCCATCCCATAACTGTAGAACATTCAATCCCGCTTCCGAGCGTTGTTTGTCCAGCGCCGCATTGCGCCTTGCTGAACATCCAGTTTCCGCGCGTAGTGCGTAGGCATTTGCGGGCTCTTCCAGCCTCCCGCGATCATGATTTCTGGCAGCGCGGCGCCCGCGACCGTCAGGTCCTGCGCCGCGCCAATTCTCGTCGAATGCCCGCTGATCCGTGATTGAGGTCGCGAGGGGTCGAGCTCAATGAGTCCTGCGATCCTCTTAAACGTCCGCGCGACCTCCTCGGTATTGATCGCCCTGGCGCCGATGATGTCGTTCTTCTCGAGGCGCCGGAACACCGC
>JANYAE010000079.1 GCA_025355105.1 Pseudomonadota bacterium
CCGGTCAGCTGGCCGCGGACGGTTGCTTCGGCTTCGATCTGGAGCTCGCGGCCGAGGCGCTCGCCGCACGGCCGCGGCTGTGGCGCTCGCTCAGCCCGGCGGAAGCGGCCGCCGGCGAGCAGGCAGCGGCCGCGCTCGCGACCTCGATCGGCACCGACGTCCGGCGGGCCCGCGGCTGCGACTGAAGCCGCGTGGCGACAAGCGGCGGTCGATCGCCGTAGGATCAGGCCGTCAGGCAATACATGGGGCGTCGCAGATGGGCGAGGATCGAGCCGCGGACGGGAGCGGCGCGGGCCGCCCCGGTACCGAGCGTCGGCCGGGCACTCGACCGCGTGTCCCACCGGCGTTGCTGCAGGGGCTGCTGCTCGCCGCGGTCGTCTACGCCACCGGCGCGCTCGGCTTCGCGCTGCCGCACTTCGGTGCGCGGTTGGCGCTGCCGCTGCTGCCGAGCGGCGTCGCCGTCGGTGCACTGGTGCGCTTCGGGCGCGGTCTCTGGCCGGCGGTGTTCGCCGCCGAGCTCGCGGTCGAGCTCGGCAACGGCACCGGCCTGCTGCAGTCGCTGATCGTCGCCGCCGGCCTGCCGGCCGGCGCCTGGGTCACGACGCGCACTCTCGAGCGACGCGGCTTCGATCCGAACTTCGCGCGCGCCCGCGACGTGCCGCTGTTCCTCGCCGCGACCGCCGTCGGCATGGCGCTGACCGCGACGATCGGCGTGCTCGGTCTCAGCATGGGCCGCGCGCTGCCGGGCGCCGCCAGCCTGGTCGACTGGGCGCGCTGGTGGAGCAACACGATCGTCGGCGTGCTGCTGGTCGCGCCGCTGCTGATCGCCGCGCGCCGCGCGAGCATCGAGCGGCTGCTGGAGCGGCCGCTGCATGCCGCTGTGTTCACCGCCGCGCTGCTGCTGGTCGTGGCCGGCTTCGCGCTGACGACCGATCCGGCGCTGGCGCCCGGCGTGCGCTCGCCGATGCTCGTCGCCTCGACCGTGCTGGTCGTCATCGGCACGATGCGCTTCGGCCTATTCGCGTCGGCCGCAGTGACCCTGCTGCTGTCGACGGTGGCCGCGCTCAGTTTCGCATTCGACCGCGGCCTGCTGCACGGCCTGCCGGAAATCGGCGGACTGGTGCTGCTGTGGTCGTACGTCGGCGCGATGACCGGCTTCGAGCTGATCGTCACGGCGCTGCTCGCGGAGCGGGATGCGGCGGCGGCCGAGCGGCTGCGGGCCGAACGGCGCTACGCCGAGGTGTTCGAGGCGAGTCCGCAGCCGCTGTGGGTTCACGATCCCGCAACGCTCGGCTTCCTGCTCGTCAACCAGGCCACCGAGCGCCAGTACGGCTACAGCCGCGAAGCGCTGCTCGGCATGCGCGTCACCGAGCTCGCCGCGCCCGGCGAGGAGCGCGCCGTGCCGGGTCCCGAGGTCACGCCGCGCGGCGACGGCGAGCCCTTCGAGACCCGCCACCTCAGCCACGACGGCCGCGTCCTCGAGGTCGAGATGTGGACCCGGCCGATCGACTTCGGCGGCCAGAACGCCGTGCTGGTGTTCGCCACCGACGTCACCGAGCGCAAGGCGCTCGGTCGCGCGCTGATCGACGCGATCGCCGGCGAGCAGCGCCGCATCGGCCAGGAGATGCACGACGGCCTCGGCCAGGAACTCACCGGCCTGTCGCTATCGATGCGCGCGATCGCCACCCGCGCCGAACGCGAGCGCCTGCCCTTCGCCGCAGACCTCGAGCAGCTCGCCTCGCTGATCGCCGCCTGCATCCAGTCGGCGCGCCGCATCGTGCACGGCCTCTCGCCGCTCTCCGGTGCCGACGGCAACCTCATCGCCGCACTCAACGGACTGGCCGAAGCCGGCTCCGCCAGCGGTATCCAGATCCGCGTCAACACCCGCCTCGAGGCGCCGCTCACCCTGCCGCTCGAAGCCCGCAATCACCTGTTCCGCATCGCCCAGGAAGCCCTGCAGAACGCCCAGAAACACGCCAACGCCCGACACATCGACATCGAGTTCGCCGTCCGCTCCGACTCCGTCCGACTGGCCGTCCTCGACGACGGTCGCGGACCGCCTGATCCCGCACAGCCGCCGACCGCAGGACTCGGCATGCGCACCATGCGCTACCGCGCCGCCTCCATCCACGGCCGCCTCAGCATCCGCCCGCGCAGCCCCCGCGGCACCGCCGTCCTCTGCGAAGCCCCGCAAACCCCAGCCAAAAACTCCGCGCGCTCCGCCTGAACAGCTCCACCGCGCGCGCTCAGAGCGCGTCGGCGATGTCCTGCAGCAGGCCCTTGTCGTCGGGCGGGACGGTCGGCGGGTAGCGCTGCAGCAGGCGGCCGTCGCGGCCGATCAGGAACTTCTCGAAGTTCCACTCGATGTCGCCAGGGTGGCCGTTGCCGGGATCGGTGAGCCAGCCGTACAGCGGCGCGCGCGCCGGGCCGTTGACCTCGAGCTTGGCGGCGAGCGGGAAGCGCACGCCGTAGCTGGTGCGGCAGAACTGCTGGATCTCCGCCTCGCTGCCCGGCTCCTGCGCGCCGAACTGGTTGCAGGGAAAGCCGACCACCGTGAAGTTCTCGCCCGCCAGCTCCTCATGCAGCCGCTCGAGGCCGGCGTACTGCGGCGTCAGCCCGCACTCGCTCGCGACGTTGACCGCGAGCACGACCTTGCCGCGCAGCGGCCCGAGCAGGTCCGCGCCGCCGTCGATTGCGCGGACGCGAAAGCCGTAGAAATCGCTCATTGCGTGATCTCCAGGTCCTTGCTGTAGACGACGTTCATGACGTTGTCGTACCAGCCGCGCAGCCGTGGGCTGACGAGGTGCTGGTTGACGTAGAAGTAGAGAGGCACGAGCGGCACATCGGCCAGCAACCGGCGCTCCGCGGCCTCGAGCGCCGCGCGCCGCTCAGCGGGCTCGGTGGCGGCCGAGGCGCGCGCCAGCTCGGCGTCGTAGGCGGCGCTGCGGTAGTGCGGCAGATTGATGCCGAAGCCGCCGCCCAGCACCTCGGCGAAGGTCCAGGCGTCGTTGTAGTCGCCGATCCAGCTCGACTGGAACACCTCGGTCTCGCCGCGGCCGATGGTCTGCAGCAGCGACTTGAACTCCTCGCCGACCAGGCGCGTCTCGACGCCGAGCGTCTCGTGCCACATCGCGGCGACCGCGATCGCGATCCGCTCGTGGGTCGGGCCGCTCGCGAACCGCAGCTCGAGCCGCAGCGGTCGCGCCGCCGAGTAGCCGGCGGCGGCGTACAGCCGGCGCGCCTCGGCGACGCGCGCCGGCGCCGGCTCGCCTGCCCACGCGAAGCGCGGCGTGTCGTAGTTGGCGACGCCCGGCGGCACCCACGAGTAGGCCGGCAGCTCGCCGAGCCCGGTCACCGCCGCGGTCAGCCGCTCGCGGTCGACGCTCATCGCCAGCGCCTGGCGCAGCCCCGGCGCGCTGCCGAGCGGCCGCCGTGCGAGGTTGAAGCCGTAGTAGTAGACACCGAGCTGCGGCCCGCGATGCAGCTCGGCGCCGTGCGCCACCGCGAGCTGCGCGAGCGGCTGCTGCGGCAGCGTGTTGGTGACGTCGAGCGCGCCGGCGCGGTAGCGCGTGTATTCGTCGTTGGCGTCGCCAATGTGCAGGTAGCGGACCGCGTCGATGTGCGTCGCGGCGTCGTTCCAGTAGTTGCGGTTGCGTCGCGCCGCGACGTGCGAGCCGACCACCCATTCGCTGAGCGCATAGGCGCCGTTCGAGACCGTTGCGCCGGGCGCGGCCGGCGGCAGCCCGCGATAGGTCGGGAAGGTGCTCCAGTGCGCCGCGAGCCCGGGGAAGTAGGGCGTCGGCGCCACCAGCGTCACCGTCAGCGTGTGCGGGTCGGTCGCGACCACGCCGAGCGACGCCGGCGCGGCCTTGCCGGCGACGATCTCGGCGGCACCGGCTACCGGCTTGAGGACGTCGGCGTACTGCGAGCCGGTTGCCGGATCCACCAGCCGGCGCCACGCGGCCACGAAGTCCGATGCCAGCAGCGGCTCGCCGTTCGACCAGCGTGCCGTCGCGCGCAGGCTGAAGGTGTAGACGCGCCCGTCCGCGCTCACCTGCCAGCGCTCGGCGACGCCCGGGCCGGGCGCGCCGTCGCGGGCGAGGGTCGCGAGGCCCTCGTAGGCGTCGCGCAGAATGGTCGCCGCCGACACCGAGCGGGCCAGCTGCGGGTCCAGCGAGTCCGGCTCCGGGCCATTGCCGCGGCGCAGCACGGCGGCCGACGCGGCGGCGGCGGGCTGCGGCGGCGGCGCG
>JANYAE010000089.1 GCA_025355105.1 Pseudomonadota bacterium
CGGCCAGCGCGCCGCTCGCGGCCAGCGCGCCGAGGTCGCGGCGCTCGAGGCCGGCCCGCTCGGCGAGCTCCTGCACGGCGTCGAAGCGCCGCGCCTCCCGCGCCGCGACCAGCCGCTCGGCGCCGCCGGCCGAGAGGCCGCGCACCTGGCGAAGGCCGAGCCGCAGCGCCGGCGGCTCGCCCTCGAGCGTCGCGTCGAGCGCGCTCACGTTGACGTCGACGCCAAGCACGCGCACGCCGTGCTCGCGTGCATCGCGCACCAGCTGCGCCGGCGCGTAGAAGCCCATCGGCTGGCTGTTGAGCAGCGCGGCCGTGAACGCCGCGGGCTCGTGGCACTTGAGCCAGGCCGAGACGTAGACCAGCAGCGCAAAGCTCGCCGAGTGGGAGTTGTGGACGACGAGGCCGTTGGCGAGGAAGTTGTGCTCGCCCTCGACGCTGAGGTCGTAGGTCCGCTCCTGCCCGCAGGCCGCGATCGCCACCACCTCGTCCCAGCAGACCGCCGAGCCCGGCAGTTGCGAGGGCTCGCGCGACGCGGCCGCGGCGATCGCATCACCGCAGCGCAGCTCGCCGAGCGCTCGCCAGCCGCCGGGCGTCAGCAACGGATGCTCGGCGGTCGCGACGAGCGCGTGACCGAGCGCCGTCCGCAGCCGCCACACCGGCCGGACCCCGCTCGAGCGCACCTCGAGCACGGCGCGCTCCCGCAGCCGCTGATCCGCGCCGCAGCACAGCGTCGAGCGCAGCGTGGCCTGACCGGCGATCACGGCGTCGATCGTGACCCACGCGCCGCTGTCGGCATCGACGACCCGGGTCGCGCCGCTCACGCATTCCGGGAAGCCGTATTCGCCGAAGCCGAGGATCTGGTTGAAGATCGCGCGCGCGAAGGACTCGGCGTAGCCGCGCGCGCGCATGCCGTCGATGAGCCGCGCCTCGAAGGGCCCGAGGCCGCCGCGCCGCTTCCAGGCGGCCATCGCGCGCCGCAGGCGATCGGCCTCGCCGGGGGTGAAGCCGGCGGCGACCACCGCGAGCTGCATGACCTGCTCCTGGAAGATCGGCACGCCGAGGGTGCGCTCGAGCACGTTGCGCACCTCCTCGCTCGGGTAGCTGACCGGCTCCTCGCCGTTCCGGCGCCGCAGGTACGGGTGCACCATGTCCCCCTGGATCGGTCCCGGGCGGATGATCGCCACCTCGATCACGAGGTCGTAGTAGTTCCTCGGCCGCAGCCGCGGCAGCATCGCCATCTGCGCCCGCGACTCGATCTGGAACACGCCGACGGTGTCCGCGTGCGAGATCATCTCGTAGGTGGCCGGGTCCTCGGCCGGCACGTCGGCCAGCGTGAACGGCCGCCGCCGCCGCTCGCCGACCAGCGCGAGCGCGCGGCGGATCGCGGTCAGCATGCCAAGGCCCAGCACGTCGACCTTGAGCAGCCCGAGGTCGTCGAGGTCGTCCTTGTCCCACTCGATGACGGTGCGGTCCGCCATCGCAGCGTTCTCGACCGGCACCAGCTCGGCGAGCGAGTGGCGCGCGATCACGAAGCCGCCGACGTGCTGCGACAGGTGCCGCGGAAAGCCGATCAGCTCGCGCGCCAGGCCGAGCGCGCGCCGCAGCACCGGGTTGCCGGGATCGAGGCCGGCCTCGCGCACCCGCTCCGCCTCGATCGCATCGCCGTCCCACCACTGCATGGCGCGCGACAGGCGCTCGCAGGTCGGCGCATCGAGGCCGAGCGCCTTGCCGACGTCCCTGAGCGCGCTGCGCGGCCGGTAGCTGATCACGGTCGCGGCGAGCGCCGCGCGGTGCCGGCCGTACTTCGCGTACAGGTACTGGATCACCTCCTCGCGCCGCTCGTGCTCGAAGTCGACGTCGATGTCCGGCGGCTCGTTGCGCTCCTTCGAGACGAAGCGCTCGAACAGCAGCGACATCCGCGCCGGGTCCACCTCGGTGATGCCGAGGCAGTAGCAGACCGCCGAGTTCGCGGCCGAGCCGCGGCCCTGGCAGAGGATGGCGCGGCTGCGCGCGAAGCGGACCAGGTCCTCGACCGTGAGGAAGAAGGGCTCGTAGCCGAGCTCGGCGATCAGCGTCAGCTCGCGCTCGACCAGCGCCTGCACCGCGGCCGGGGCGCCGTCCGGGTAGCGCCGCGCGAGGCCGGCCTCGGTGAGCGTTCGCAGCCAGCTGCTCGGCGTGTGGCCGGGCGGCACCAGCTCCTCGGGATACTCGTAGCGCAGCGCATCGAGCGAGAACGTGGCGCGCTCGGCGATCGCGCGCGTCGCGGCGAGCAGCGCCGCCGGGTAGCGGCGCGCGAGCTCGGCGCGTGCCTTGAGGTAGCGCTCGCCGTTCGGCTGCAGCGCGAGGCCGGCGCTCTCGACGCTGAGGCCGAGCCGCACCGCGGTCAGCACGTCCTGCAGCGGTTTGCGCGCGCGCACGTGCAGGTGCACGTCGCCGCTCGCGACCCGCGCCATCCCGAGGTCGGCGCCGAGCGACTCGAGCAGCGTGAGCCGCTCGCGGTCGCGGCCGCTGGCCAGCAGCTCGACGCTCAGCCAGGCGTCGGCGCCGAAGCGCTCGCGCACCCAGGCGCCCTCGGCGGCGTCGGCCGTCGCGCCGGGCAGCCACAGCGCGAGGCAGCCGGCCAGCGACTCGGCCTCGAGGTCGGCGCGCGTCAGGCGGTAGCGGCCCTTCGGCGCCGCGCGCCGGCCGCGGGTCAAGAGCGAGACGAGCCGGCCGTAGGCCGCGCGGTCGGTGGCGAGCAGCACGAGCGCAGGGCCGTCCTCGAGCCGGAGCTCGCTGCCGACGACGAGCTGCAGCGGCCGGTCGCGCGCGGCGACGTGGGCGCGGACGATGCCGGCGAGCGAGCACTCGTCGGTCAGCGCCAGCGCGCGGTAGCCGAGCTCGTCGGCGCGCTCGACGAGCTCCTCAGGATGCGAGGCGCCGCGCAGGAACGTGAAGTTGGAGAGCGCGTGCAGCTCCGCGTAGTCCGGTCCGTCCATGGCCTCAGCCGAACACGCCGTGCAGGAACCAGCGCCGCGGGCCCGCGGCGTCGCGGCACCTGAAGATCCACAGCCGCACGCCCTGCGCGCTGCGCGCGACGTAGTAGTCACGCGCCACCGGCCGCTCGTCCCACCAGCCGCTCTCGATGCGCTCCGGTCCTGACTCGAGCGTGAGCGCACCCGCGTGGCACGGTCGTCCCTCGCGCAGCGCGAGCGGCTCAGGCGCGCCGAGCAGCCACAGCGGCCGCGGCTCGGCCGGCAGCGCCGCGGCCGTCCCGAGCGGCGCGCGCCCGGCGGCCGGCTCCGGG
>JANYAE010000104.1 GCA_025355105.1 Pseudomonadota bacterium
AAGCGCTCGATCGTAGCGCGCTCCGCGAGTACCGGGAGTGGGTCGGCAGGACGACGGATTTCGCATCGGGCACGGTCGACGGGTTGTTGTACGAGGCCGGGCGCTTCCTCACCTGGCGCCGTGAACGCACGGCGGGGACCCGGGAGGCGGACCTGACACTCTCGGATGTAGACGCCTACGTGCAGCTGCGGGCAGTCAGTTTGCGACGCACAACATGCAAGACGCTGGTCAAGCGATTGGCGCACTTCCTGTGCTTCCTGCATCAGAGCGGCCGCGTGGCCGAGAACCTCACGGCGCGCCTTGTCTCGCCGACCGTCTACCAGTACGAGTCGATCCCCTCCGCCCTCGAGCCCGAGCAGATCGCCGCCGTGCTTTCGACGGCCCGACGCGATCGATCCGCCAAGGGGCGCCGCGACTACGCCATCCTGATGCTGCTTGCGACCTACGGACTGCGTGCTGGGGAGGTCACGGGGCTACAACTCGAGGACCTCAACTGGCGTGAGGAGACGCTTTCCATCACCCACAGCAAGACGCGGACGCAGACGAACCTCCCCCTGATGCCCGACGTTGCAGCAGCCGTGTTCGCGTACCTTCGCCACGGCCGCCCGCGCGCCGTGACTCGCACGTTGTTCATCCGGATGAAGGCGCCGTTCCAGGGGCTGAGCGGACACCACGGCATCCAGGCACTCGTCGCGGAGCGCCTCGTGAGGGCAGGGGTCCATCTGCGCGGCAAGTGCGGGCCGCATGTCTTCCGCCATGCGCGCGCGCTCAGCCTGCTTCGCGCGCATGTGCCAGTCAAGGCCATCGCCGACATCCTCGGGCACCGATCTCCACGGTCGACCTCTGTCTACCTCAAGCTGCAGAGCGACGACTTGCGGGCCGTCGCGATGCCGGTACCGAACCGCTGGGAGGCACGGCATGAACGCGTGGCCTGATGCAGACTCGACCATCGTTGACCGCTACGTGCGTCAGCTTCGCGTGCGCAGTGCCAAGACGCGCCGCTGGTACGCCAACGAGATCCGCGCCTTCCAGCGGTTTCTCGAGCGGACCGAGCCCGGTGGCAGCCTCACCGAAGCTGCGGTCGTCGCCTGGGTCCGAGAGCGATCGACGCTGGTCCTTCCGATCGTAGTTGCGGACCGCGCGCGCAAGATCCATCGGTTCCTCGAGTATCTGGTGCGGCATCACTATGTGGCGACCAACCCGTTGGCGAGCTTGTGTGAGCGCTACGGCGCACGGTCCTTGACCGCGATCATTCGCGCGGTCAGCGCGCCGGATCCCGAGCGCGCACTGTCAGCTTTGCGCAAGCCCCCTCCTTGGTCGAGTTCGCTCGGTGCAGTAATGCGCGATCACGTGGCGTTGATGCGATCGGTCGGCTATCGCTATCGCGCGCAGGAGCAGCGCTTCCTCGCCTTCGATCGCTTCCTGCAGAGTCATCCGGAGATCGCCGGTCAACCTCTGGCGGCACTCATTCAGGCCTGGACCGTGGCGACGCCCACGCGGGCGCATGCTGGGCAGTGCGAGCTCGTTGGTCGGCTCCTCAGCCGCGTCATGCACCGTTTGGATCCGCGTTCGGAGACCCTCGAGGTCGACCGCGGGCTTCGCCGTCAGCTCTACCGCGGGCACCGTCGGCCGCACATCTATTCCCACGGTGAGCTTTGTCGGGTACTCGAGGCCGCCCGCACGCTCGGGGCACCGCGCTCGGCGCTCCTGCCGTCGACCGCGTACACGATGCTCGTTCTCGCCTACTGCGCCGCTTTGCGTATCGGGGAGATCGTGCGCCTGACGCTCGGCGACATCGACGAGAAGGCCGGCATCCTTGAGGTCCGCAACACCAAGTTCTTTAAATCCCGCCAGGTACCGCTTCATTCGAGCGCGATGCAAGCGCTGAGCGAGTACGTCGCGGCCCGCCGCCTCGCCGGCGGCCCCACCTCGGCATCCGCTCCGCTCTTTTGGCACGAAGCGCGCCAGGGCGGGTACTCGCGCGCCGCCGCGGCGGACCTTCTCATTAAGGTGCTGCGCTCCGCGGGGCTCAAGCCAGCCCGTGGGCGGACTGGTCCGCGCATTCACGACCTTAGACACGCGTTTGTCGTGCATCGCATGCTCGACTGGTACGAACACGGCGTCGACCCCGAGCCGAGGCTGCCGCACCTGGCGACCTATCTCGGGCACAAGAGCATTAACTCTACGCTGATCTATATCACCGTTACGCGCGAGCTACTGCAGCATGCCGCCGAGCGCTTCCGGCGTCGCGGCGCCGCGAGCCTTCGCGCCGAAGGAGTCGTCTCATGAACCGACCCACAGAGTTTCCGACCATCATCCATGCGTTCTTCACCGATTGGCTCGGCCGCCAGCGCGAGCTCTCGCCGCATACCATCCGATCCTATCGAGACACGTGGCGACTGTTCCTCCGTTTCCTCGAGCAGCATCGCTCCCGTTCGCTCGAGCGACTGATCCTTAGTGACCTCAGCGTCGCCGACGTGCTCGCGTTCCTCGAGCATCACGAGCGCACGCACCAGATCTCATCCGGAACACGCAACTGCCGACTGGCCGGGCTGCGCGCGCTTTTTGACTTCGCGGCACGACGCGACCCGGCAGCAATCGCTCAGTCGGCGCAGATCCGGCAGATCCCTCGCAGGCGCGGCACACAGCGTCCCATCTGCTATCTGGAGCAGGAAGAGGTTGACGCGATCCTCGCGCAGCCCGACCGGTCCACTCCCGAGGGGCAGCGCGATCATACGTTGCTCGTAGTGCTGTACAACACCGGCGCTCGGATCCAGGAGGCCCTTGATCTCTGTCCACAGGCGGTGCGCTTCGAAGCTCCAAGTTCCGTCCGGCTCTTCGGCAAAGGCCGAAAGGAGCGGATATGCCCGTTGTGGCCCGAGACGGCGGCTCTCCTGCAGGCACTCCTTCGACGTCGACCTCGCGCGCTGGATCAACCAATCTTCGTGAACCGCTACGGTGCGCAGCTCGGGGCCTCAGGCGTACGCCTGAAGCTTGCGAAGTACGTCGCCGCGGCTGCGAAGACCGTCCCCTCGATCGCACGCAAGCGGATCTCTCCACACACATTTCGTCACTCGACTGCGGTCCACCTCGTTGCCGAAGGCGTCGACACACCGGTCATTCGCGCCTTGCTCGGGCACGCACAGCTCGAGACGACGGCGCACTACGCCCAGGCGAACCTGCAGACGAAGCGGGCCGCCCTCTCACGGTTGCCATTGCCCGGAGCGGTCGGCCGGTCCCGCTGGAAGCGCGATGCGAGCGTGCTCGCCTGGCTTGACTCGCTATAGCGAGCGCACCGAATAATGCGAAGGATCACGGCAGCTTTTGGCCAAAAAACTGCCGAAACCAGCACGTCCTTCGCATTATTCCGTCCTGATGATTACGCGAG
>JANYAE010000108.1 GCA_025355105.1 Pseudomonadota bacterium
CGGCCACGCCGCGCATCGCGACGGATTCTGGACGGCGCCGCGCCAGCGGCCGATGGGCCGCGGACTGACGCTGTTCGGCCGCCGCAAGGACGGCGTGGAATTTCCCGCCGACATCATGCTGAGCCCGGTGGTGTCCGCCGACGGGCACTCGGTGCTGGTCGTGGTGCGCGACCTCAACGATCGCCAGCGGGCGGAAGAGCTGTTCCGCGGCCTGCTGGAGGCGGCCCCGGACGCGATGGTGATCGTCGATGAGCGCGGCGAGATCGTGCTCGTGAACAGCCAGACCGAGCGCCTGTTCGGCCACTCGCGCGTCGAGCTGCGCGGCAAGCCGATCGAGACGCTGATCCCCGAGCGCTTCCGTGCCCAGCACCCGCAGCACCGCGCGCGCTACTCCGGGGCGCCGCGGGTGCGGCCGATGGGCGTCGGCCTCGAGCTCTACGGCCTGCGCAAGGACGGCGCCGAATTCCCAATCGAGATCTCGCTGAGCCCGCTCAACAACGGCGGACGGTCGCTCGTCTCGAGCGCGATCCGCGACATCACCGAACGCAAGGTCGCCGAGCAGCGGATCCTCGACTCGCTGCGCGAGAAGGAGGTGCTGCTCAAGGAGATTCACCACCGCGTCAAGAACAACCTCGCGGTGATGTCGAGCCTGTTCTACCTCGAGTCCACCTACACGCGCGACGGTTTGACGCTGAAGATCCTCCAGGAGAGCCAGGACCGCGTGCGCGCGATGGCCATGGTGCACGAGGCGCTGTACCGCGCCGAGAGCCTGTCGGCGGTCGACTTCGCCGAGTACGCGCTGACCTTGTGCCGGCAGCTGCTCAGCACCTACGGCGTGCGCGGCAGCCCGGTGCGCCTGACGAGCGAGCTCGAGCCGGTGCAACTCAACATCGAGCTCGCGGTGCCGTTCGGCCTGATCCTGAACGAGATGATGAGCAACGCCCTCAAGCACGCCTTCCCGGACGGCCGCGGCGGCGAGGTGCGCCTAGTGCTGGCGCGCATCGGCGACGGCGGCTGCGTGCTGCGGATCCTCGACGACGGCGTCGGGCTCGGCGCGGCGACCGGCGAGGGCCCACAGGGAACGCTCGGGCTGCGCCTCGTGCGGCTGCTCGCGCGCCAGGTCGGCGGTGCCTTCGAACTGCTGCCACGCTCGCCGGGTATGGAAGCCCGGCTGACCGTGCCCAGCCTGTCACAGACGGACGGGAGCTGACATGCGCAACGAAAGGATTCTGGTGGTCGAGGATGAGGTACTGATTGCCGAGGAGATCCGCGAGCGGCTGACCACGGCGGGCTACATCGTCGTGGCCGTGGCCGACACCGGTGCGCAGGCCATCGAGCTCGCGTCGCAGACCCAGCCGCAGCTGGTACTGATGGACATCCGCCTCAAGGGGCCGATGGACGGCATCGAGGCAGGGGAGAGGATCTACGAGCGCTTCGGCGTGCCGATCGTCTACCTGACAGCGCACTCTGACCAGGCGACGTTGGCGCGCGCCAAGACCAAGGCAGCGTTCGGCTACGTGATCAAGCCCTTCCACATCGACAGTCTGCTGGTCGCGATCGATCTCGGCATCTACCGCTCGGGCGTCGAGGCTCGGCTGCAGCAGCACGAGCTGACCTACGCGACGATCCTCGGCAGCATCTCCGACGCCGTGATCGCCGCCGACGTCGCCGGGCGCGTGCACTTCATGGACACGGCCGCCGAGCAGCTGACCGGCTGGTCGAGCCGCGACGCGGAGGGCCGGCCGCTCGCGACGATCCTCAAGCTGTCCGACGAGGCCGGCCGGCCGGCGCAGGAGCGCCTAATCAAGCGGGTGGTCACCGGGCACCTGGCGGTGCGCTTCGCGCGTTCCGATCACCTCGTGCGCCAGGGCGGCGAGCGCATTCCGATCGATGGCGGCGCGGCGCCGGTCGTTGACTACCTCGGCCGCGTCGTCGGCCTCACCGTGACCTTCAAGGACGCGAGCGCGGCGCGGCGCGCGGAGCGCGAGCTGCGGCTGATGTCGGAGGAGTTGCAGGCGGTCGTCAACACCGCGGTCGATGGCGTGCTGCTGCTGGACCGCGATGGCACCGTGCGTCTGTTCAACCCGGCGTGCGAACGCCTCTTCGGCTATGCAGCCGAGGAGGTCCTCGGCCGCAGCGTGCTGCACCTGATGCCGTCGCCGCTGCCGCAGGCCCTCGAGTCGGCGGACGCCGCGGCGATGCCGCACCAGCCGGTGTTCGTCAGCGGCCGCGCCACGATCGGCCATCGCAAAGACGGCGCGCTGGTGCCGGTGGAGGTGTCGGTCGGCGAGGCCGACCGCGATGGCCGCTCCATCTACGTGGTCGTGGTGCACGACGTCTCCGAGCGGCGTGCGCTGCAGGGCGCGTTCGCCGACGCAGTGGGCCACGAGCAGCGGCGCATCGCCCAGGACCTGCACGATGGCCTCGGCCAGGAGCTCACCGGCCTCGCCCTGCTGCTCTCGGCGCTCGAGCGTGCCGCCAGCGAGGCCAGACTGCCGAACGCCGGCGATCTCGCGCGCCTTCGCGACCTCGCCACGCACACGATCGGCACCTGCCGCAGCGTCGCTCGCGGCCTGCTGCCGGTCGCCGAGACGCAGGGCGGCCTGGTGGCCGGCCTGCGCGACCTCGTGCGTCGGCTCAACGACGTGCCGGGACCGCCGATCCAGTTCGCGGTGGTCGAGGCGGCCGCGGTCGGGCTCTCGGCCTCGGCCACCGACCACCTCTACCGCATCGCGCAGGAAGCGCTCACCAATGCGATCAAGCATTCGAGCGCCCGCTCGATCCAGCTGACGCTGGACATCGGGCCTTCAAGCGTGCTGCTGCGGGTCTGCGACGACGGCAGCGGCATCGTCACGTCGCGCCAAGACGAGGACGGCCTCGGGCTCAAGACGATGCGCTACCGTGCCGATCTGATTGGCGCACAGATCAGCATCCAGCCGCAGTCGCGCCGCGGCACCTGCGTTACCTGCGAGTGCCCGCAGCCGCTGTGAACGCGGCGCTCACGGCGGCTGCGCGGCGCCCGCCGCGCTCGCGCGCAGCGCCGCCTCCAGCGAGCTACCGACCGCGGCGCGCAGCGCCAGGCAGTCGTCGATCTGCTCGAGCGTACGGGCGACGGCGATCTCGCCGCCGCTGACGCTGCGCAGGCGCGTACCGAGCACCTCGTCGAACTGCTGGCGGCCCGGCGCCGAGCAGAAGCCGGCGCCGAGGCCGGCCAGAAAGCCCTGGAACATCGCCGGGACGCGGCCGATCACCGCTTCGCGGTGCGCCGCGAGCCAGCGCCAGGTGTCGTCGCGCAGCACAGGATTCGCGACCTGCCGGCCGAGCAGCTGGAACGCCGCGTTGAGGTCCTGCTTCGGGTCCAGGATGACCGCGCGCACCTTCTCGAGCAGCGCCGGCGTCTCGGCGTAGGCGAGGGCCGTGGTCGCGTCCTGACGCAGCTGCGCATCGGTGCCGTTCACGAGTGCGGTGAGCGGCGCGAGCATCGCCGCGCCCTGCTCCTGCACGCCCACGGCCCAGACGCGCCAGCGGACCAGCGGCTCCACCGTGCTCGGATCGGCCGCCGAGGTCACCGCAATCTTCGCCAGCTCACGCCGTACCTGCGGGTCGCGGCCGGTGAGGCCGACGAGGCCGATCAGGTAGCGCCGTTCGAGCTGGCGCGCGGGGGCGTCGGCGCTGTAGTGACCGGGCGCCGGGTCGTAGCCCAGCGCGCGCAGGCGCTCGCCGTACAGTTCGAGCAGCGCGCGTTCGAGCAGCGGTCGCTCGCTCGCGGTCGCGAGGTGATCGTGCAGGTCCTCGAGGCGGTAGCCGAGACTGAGCATGGCGGTGGTGTCCGGATGGCGCGCCAGCACCCGGGCGGTCGCGTACAGATCCGCAAACGACAGCTGCCCGGCATCGAACGCCGCGCCGACGCTGTCGGCGAGCGCCAGCGCTTCGCGCGCCGGCAGCTGCGGGGCGATCTTGAGCAACGCGCGTAGCAACCCGGCGTCGATGGTGAAGCGGTAGTAGCCGGCGCCGGCCGCGTTCGGGAACACGACGCCGGTGCGCGCAGCCGCCGGAAGCGCCAGCGTACCGCGTCGCTCACCGAGCAGGGTGCAGGCCTTGGTCGGCTCGCCGTCGCCGTAGACGGTCACGCAGAAGGGGACGTGCCAGAATTCGTCGCCGGCCGCTGCCGGCCCGAGCGGGCGGTAGCGGGACTGCTCGATCTCCAGGTTGCCGTCGGCGAGCCGGGCGACGCGCAGCAGCGGCACGCCGGCCTGATCGATGAAGGAGCGGAATGCGTCGATCACCGCCGGGTCGCCGGAGGCATCGGCCATGGCGGCGAAGAACTCGGCGGCCGTTGCGACGCCGTGCGGGTGGCGTGTCAGGTGCAGCCGCACGCCGCGCTGGAAGCGCTCCGGCCCGAGGTAGGACTCGACCATGCCGATGACGCCGGCGCCCTTTTGATACGTGATGTTGTCGAAGGTGGCGCCGATCTGCGCATTGTCGGTGACCCGCTGGTGCACGGGCCGGCCGGCGCTCAAGGCGTCGGTGGACATCGCCCCTTCGGTCTGCTCGAGCTGCTCGCGATCGATGCCGAGCCCGGGCTGCCAGCGATCGGCGATCTTGGAGCCCATCCATTCGGCAAACGACTCGTTCAGCCAGATGTCGTCCCACCACGCCGGCGTGACCAGGTCGCCGAACCACTGGTGCGCCAGCTCGTGGGCGGTCACGGTCGAGTAGTTGAGCTGCTGGCGCGCGGTCGGCGTGTCGTCCATCGCCAGCAGGCTCTCGGCGAACAGGATCGCGCCGGCATTCTCCATCGCGCCGCTGTGGATCGGTGAGGCGATCAGGTCCAGCTTGGGGTACGGGAACGCCGTGCCCAGATAGTCCTCGAGCGCCGCCACCAGCCGCGGCGTCTCGCGCAACGCGAACGCGAACTTCGCCGCCTTGCCGCGCGTGCCGATGATGCGAAACGGCAGCGGCTGGCCGCGCACGGCGCTGGCGGCGATGGGCGCTCCGCTGGCGATGTCGAGCGGCCCGACCGCGAAGGCCAGCAGGTAGGTCGGTAGCGGCAGGGTGGTGCGGTACTCGCGGCGCAGCGCGCCGCCGGCCAGCGCGGCGCTCTTCGTCTCCGGCGCGTTGCTGATCGCCAGGTCGCCGCCATGGCTCACGATCGCAATGTCGAAAGCGGTCTTGAAGCGCGGTTCGTCGAAGCCAGGGAAAACGCGCCGCGCGTCGGTTGCCTCCAGCTGCGAGAAGGCGTACCAGTCCTTGCCGACGCGGGTGCGGTACAGGCCCTGTGCGGTCTGCTGGAAGGGTGAGCGGTAGCGCAGTCGCAGCACCGTCCGGCCGACCGGCAAGGGTGCTGCGAACACGAGGCGCGCGACGCCGAAGTCGTGCTCGACTTCCTCGTAGCGGCCGCTGCGGCGTTGGCCGTCCGCGGTCTCGGCGCTGACCCGGCCGACTTTGAGGCCGAGGCCGTGAAGCCAGACGGTGGCCGTGGGCTCGCGCACCGTCACGACGATCTCGGTCTCGCCGCCGAAGTCCGCGCGCCGCGGGTCGACGTCTAGCTCTAGGCGGTAGCTGAGCGGGATAACCGTGTCAGGCAGCCGCCCGTGCGGCACGCCGGCATCGACCGCCCGCGCCACGGCCGGCGCGACCAGGACCAGCAGTACAGCGAAGATTCCCTTCATGACGCTCCCCCTCCATGGTGCTTTAGTGTCACCGGACCGGCCGGCAGGGTGCTGCCGGCTCAGCCCGGCTGCCGGCTGAGCCGGCGCCCCGGCCTGCACCCGGCCACCGTACGTCGCCGGCATCCGGCCTGGCAATCCCGCCGCCCGCTCGATGCGACCAACGGCCGCCCCGGCCCGGCGGACCGAGGCCACGGCCGCCTCCCGGGCGGCCGGGCCTGCCTGGGAGGACCCGTCCGGCCACAATCGACTGCCCATTGCCCGGGCTGGTAATCTGGCCGTTCGCCGTCGCCGGCCTGCCGGCGCGGCCCATTTTTCAAGGAGCGCAGCACGCCATGACGACCAACGCGGAACTCCAGAAGCTACGGGAAGCGGCAGTGCCGCGCGGGGTGGCGAACCTGCTGCCGGTGTTCGCCGACCGGGCGAGCAACGCCGAAATCTGGGACGTCGAGGGGCGACGCTTCATCGACTTCGCCGCCGGCATCGCCGTGCTGAATACCGGCCATCTGCACCCGACGGTCAAGGC
This sequence comes from Pseudomonadota bacterium, assembly GCA_025355105.1. Lineage (GTDB taxonomy): Bacteria > Pseudomonadota > Gammaproteobacteria > Steroidobacterales > Steroidobacteraceae > CAIKZZ01. The sequence goes on from JANYAE010000108.1 coordinate 6,196, forward strand.
GGCGGTCGCAGCGCAGCTCGAGCGCTTCTCGCATACCTGCTTCCAGGTGACGCAGTACGAGAGCTACGTGCGCCTTGCCGATCGCCTGAACCGGCTCGCGCCCGGTCCGACGCCGAAGAAGTCGATCTTCCTGTCGAGCGGCGCCGAGGCGGTCGAGAACGCGATCAAGATCGCGCGCGCCTACACCAAGCGCAGCGCCGTGATCGCATTCTCCGGCGCGTTCCACGGCCGCACGATGTTCACCATGGGCCTGACCGGCAAGGTGGCGCCGTACAAGCTCGGCTTCGGCCCGATGCCGGGCGAGATCTTCCATCTGCCGTTCCCGGCCGAGTACCTCGGCGTCACGCCGGCGACGTCGCTCGCCGCGCTCGACACGCTGTTCAAGTCCGACCTCGGCCCGGACCGTGTCGCCGCGATCATCATCGAGCCGGTGCAGGGTGAGGGCGGCTTCTACCCGGCGCCGGTCGAGTTCCTGAAGGAGCTGCGCAAGCTCTGCACCGAACACGGCATCGTGCTGATCGCCGACGAGGTGCAGACCGGCTTCGCACGCACCGGCAAGATGTTCGCGATCGAGCACTCCGGCGTCGAGCCGGATCTGATGACGGTCGCGAAGAGCCTCGCCGGCGGCTTCCCGCTGTCCGGGGTCATCGGCAAGGCCGAGATCATGGACGCCCCGGCGCCAGGCGGGCTGGGCGGTACCTACGCCGGTTCGCCGCTCAGCTGCGCCGCCGCGCTCGCCGTGCTCGACGTCATCGAGAAGGAAGGCCTTTGCGCGCGCGCCAACGGCATTGGCGCGCAGATCAAGCAGCGCCTCAACGGGCTGCGCGGCCGGCACGGCTTGCAGTGCGTTGGCGACGTGCGCGGTCTCGGCGCGATGATCGCGCTCGAGCTCGTCAAGTTCGGCGACGTCAACGCGCCTGACGCGGACCTGACCAAGGCGCTGGTGCAGCGCGCGGCGGCCAACGGTCTCGTGCTGCTGTCCTGCGGTACGCGCGCCAACGTGATCCGCTTCCTCGTGCCGCTGACCGTCAGCGACGCGGTCCTGAACGAAGGCCTCGACATCTTCGAGCGCTCGCTGGTCGAGGTCGCGGGAGCCTCGCTCGAGGCGAAGCGCGCCTGAACGATCGCCGCGGCCAGGCGGACCGGCCTGGCCGCGGTTGTCCCGCGGCACTCAGGCGCGACGCGGGCCAAGCGCCGATAGGCGCTTGCCCGGGCGCGGTCCCTGGCGCGGGTCACGAACTCGATGAGTCGCGGCCCCGCTGCCCGCCAGCGTCGCGGCGATCGCCACCGGCACGCCGTAGCGCTTCGCGCCGCTGCGCGGCGCGAGCCGAGTGCGACAACGGCGCTGCTCGAGGAAGCGGTGCCGCCGGGCGACGAAATTGCCCGCGCCGGGGCGCGCGCGGCCGTCAGTCGCGTGGAATGGGCCCGCACCAGCCCGGCAGATAGTCGGCGTCCTCGCTCTTGGCGAGACGCAGCGCCTGTTCAAGGGCGACGGTGAAGTTGCTCTCCACCCGCGCGCGCTTGATCCGCCGCCGCAGGAAGTCCGCCCACAGGAACTCACTGAACGGAGTCGTGTCCTTGGCAAATCCTCCGGCGCGACGCAGCTCGCCGGCAAGGCTGCGGTAAGGGTCGTCGGCCAGATCGGCCACGCGCTTGGGGAGCTCCCGGTAGTGACAGCGGCGGCCGCGGTCGTCGTAGGGATGCAGCCAGCCGCGGTTGTCGAGATAGGTCCAGAACGCGTCCTTGTCGAGCTTGCCGAGCTCGGCCACGACCGTGATCGCGATCTCGCGCACGCCTTCGTCGTGCAGCGCCCGGGCGAGGTGGTGATGGTCGATGACGTAGCAGCGCTCCTTGGGGCCCCGGATCACGGGAATCAGGTGGCTGCCGAGGAACTTGGCCTTGTGGCCGGCATCGCGCCAGTGCTTGCGCTTGGCGCGCACCTCGCGCATGCCGACGGTGATCTGCGTCGGGTGCAGCTCGCCGATTTCGACGGTGCACAGGCGCGGTTCGCGGACGGATCTCATCGCAGCGGCTCCGTGGCCGGCGCCGGACCGGCGCCAAGGCGGTATTCTGAGGGGCGAGCTTCGTCCGGCGCCAGCGCAGTCCTAAGCCTGCGCTAAGTTGCGACTGCGAAGATCCTGCGGGAGCCGGAGGGCGGAGGGCTATGCGACTGCTGCTGGTCGAAGATGACCGGATGATCGGCGACAGCCTGGTGCGCGGGCTCGGCGACGACGGCTACCACGTCGACTGGGTCCGGGACGGGGTCGCGGCGACCGCCGCCCTAGCCGACGCGGCCGCGAACTTCGCGCTCGTGCTGCTCGACTGGGGCCTGCCGCGCCAGTCCGGGATCGAGGTGCTGCGCGAGCTGCGCGCCCGGCACAGCCTGGTGCCGGTGCTGATGATCACCGCCCGCGACACGCTCGAGGACCGGGTGCAGGGCCTCGACGCGGGCGCCGACGACTACCTGGTCAAGCCTTTCGCGCTCGCCGAGGTCAAGGCGCGGATCCGCAGCCTGCTGCGGCGCCACGAGGCCCGCGCCAGCGCCGAGTTAGTGCACGGCACGCTCGTGCTCGACCCCGTTCGCCACGAGGTGCGGCTGCGCGGCGCGCCGGTCGCGATCACGCCGCGGGAGTTCGCGCTGCTGCGCGTCCTGCTCAGCCGGCCCGGCGCGGTGCATTCGCGCACGCAGCTCGAGCAAAGCCTGTACGGCTGGAGCGAGGCCATCGACAGCAACGTGATCGAGGTGATCATCCACACGGTGCGCCGCAAACTCGGCGCCGCGATCATCGACAATGTGCGCGGCGTCGGCTGGCGCATCGGTGCGCCGCCGTGACCACGCTGCGCGCGCGGCTGACGCTGTGGCTGTGGATCGCGCTAGCGCTGGTCGGCTCCGGCTCCGCGGCCTTCGTCTACGTCCGCGCCGAGCACGAGACGCAGGCGCTGCTCGACTACCAGATGCAGCAGGTGGCGCGGCTGGTCGCCGCCCGCAAGGCCGACCCCACGCTGCCGACCGCTGGCAGCGCGGTGGACCCGGCGCACGACCCGGAGGACGACCTGCTGGTGACGGTGCGCGACGAGGCCGGCGCCGTGCGCTACAGCACCGATACCGCGGTGCCGCTGCCGACGCCGGTCCCGGGCTTCAGCGAGCGCTGGATCGGTGCGACGCCGTATCGCATTTACGGGCTCGACACGGGTGTCCGGACGGTGGCGGTCGCGCAGGCGGTCGAGGTGCGCCGCGAGGCCGCGGTCGGCGGCGCGCTCGCGGCGCTGCTGCCGGTGGTGCTGCTGATCCCGGTGCTCGCGCTGGTCATCGGACTGGTCATCCGGCGCGCGCTCGAGCCGCTCGAGGCGACGATCCACACGATCGCCGAGCGCTCGCCGCTCGCCCTCGAGCCCTTGTCGCTTACCTCGCAGCCTGAGGACCTGCGTCCGCTGCTCGAGGCGATGAACCACCTGATCGCGCGGCTGCGCGAGTCGCTCGAGCACGAACGACGCTTCGTCGGCGACGCGGCCCACGCGCTGCGCACGCCGATCGCGGCGCTGCAGCTGCAGGCCGACGTGCTGGACGGCTGCATCGATCCCGCCGAGCGCGCGACTCGGCTCGCCGAGCTGCGCGCCGGCATCGGCCGCATCGTCCGGCTGGCGCACCACCTGCTGACGCTGGCGGCCGAGGGCGAGCCGCGCCGCGTGCTCGGCAGCACCGCCGTCGATGTGCTGCTCGAGGAGGTCGCCGGTCTGTACGGCACGATGGCCGCGGCGCGCGGCGTCGGCATCGAACTTCAGCCGGACGCCGACGGTGACGCGCCGGGCGATCTCGGCCAGCTGCTGCTGGTGGTCGGCAACCTGCTCGAGAACGCGCTGTGGCACACGCCGCGCGGCGGGGTCGTGCGCTTGCGGTCGGCGCGCGACGCGACCGGCCTGGTGCTCGAGATCACCGACGAGGGGCCGGGGCTCGCGGCGGAGGAACTGGGCCGCGTCTTTGAGCGCTTCTACCGCGCGCCGTCGGCGCACGACGGCGGCAGCGGCCTCGGACTCGCGACCGCGCTCGCGGTCGCCAGGCGGCTCGGCGGTCAGCTCACGCTCAGCAACCGCAGCGACCGCTCGGGCATCGTCGCCCGCGTAACCCTGCCGGTCGCCGCGCCGGCGACGAGCGCCGCCGCCTGAGCCGGCGCTGCGCTCAGTGCGGCGCGGCCACCAGCACGGTGAAGCTCTCCGGCACCATCGGCGGTCGCGGCTTCGGTGCCTCGGCGGTCGGCTCCGGCGGCGCGCCGAAGTCGGCGGTCGCAAGGTAGATGCGGCGCGAGCCCGCGTCGAGCGCCATCGTGCGCGCGCCCTTCTGCGTCGGCACGGTCGACAGGACGCGGTACTTGTCCTTGGATTCCTGCCGCACCACCGTCAGGGTGCCGTCCGCGCCGTTCGAACTGAACACCAGCCCGTGCTCGGCGTCGAATTCCGCAGCGTCCGGTCCGTGGCCGATCGCCACGCGCGCGATCGCCTTGCCGGTCAGGCCGTCGGTGACCGCCATGACCTGGTCGTCGCACACCGAGAATAAGCGGTCGTTCGCGCGGTCAATCGCCAGACCGCTCGGGCTGTTGCAGCCACTGAGCGGCCAGGTCGCGTCGATGACCAGCGTCCGCGCGTCGATCCGCACCATCTGACCGGGCTCGGTCTCGATGTTCAGAAAGACATGACCCTTGCCGTCAGCCTGCGCGAACTCCGGCTTGCCCGGCACCGGCAGCTTCGCCAGCACGGTCAGCGTCGCGGCGTCGAACACCGTGACGTCGTTGCTCTTGCCGTTGAAGGTATAGAGATGCTTGCCGGCGGGCTCGTAGAGGATCGCGTCCGGATTGCTGCCCGGCACCGCCACGGTGCGCAGCACCGCGAGCGTCTCGTAGTCGAATTCCGTCACCGAGTTGCCTCGGCCGTTGCTGACATAGCCGCGCTTCAGCTGCGGCGCGAGCGCGACGCCGTGCGCGCCGCTCGCGCCGCCGATCGAGCCCGTGATCTTGCCGGAGCCGGTGTCGACAACGTCGACGCGCTCGCCGCGCGTGACGAACAGTCGGTGGCGCGGCGCGTCGATCGTCAGGTAATCCCAGCCGCCCGATCCGCCCAGCTTCCAATGATCGGTGACCGCGTACGCTCCCGGCTCGGCGGCCGGCGCGGCGCAGGGCGCGGCGGCGGCGGCGGCGAGCGCAGCGATCGCGAGGCCGCGGCGAATCGAGATCAGCATGGCGTTGGTGGGCACGGCGGTGTTCCTCGAAGAGGGTCTGGGTGGCGAAGCTCGTCAGCCGATGCGGATCCGGCGCACCGACGCCGCCGGCGAGCGCCGCGCGAGCGCCTAGAACGCGTTGATGCCGGTGAGCTCGCGACCGATCGTGAGCTGGTGAATGGTCTCGGTGCCCTCGTAGGTGATGACGCTCTCGAGGTTCAACATGTGCCGGATCGGTACGTACTCGGCGCTGATGCCTGCCCCGCCCAGCATGTCACGCGCGTCGCGCGCGACCTCGATGGCCGCGCGCGCGTTGTTCCACTTGGCGAGCGACACCTGCGCCGGGGTCATCTTGCCGGCGTCCTTGAGTCGTCCGAGCTGCAGCGACAGCAGCTGCGAGAGCGTGATCTTGCGGCTCATCTCGGCGAGCCGGATCTGGATCGCCTGATTGGCCGCCAGCGCCCGTCCGAACAGTTCGCGATCCTTGGTGTAGTCGATCAGCTGCCTGAGGCAGGCCTGCGCGGCGCCGATGACGCCCCAGGTGATGCCGTAGCGCGCCTGCGTCAGGCACGACAGCGGGCCCTTGAGGCCGACGACGCCGGGCAGCACGTTGGCTTCGGGCACCACGACGTTGTCGAAGAACAGCGCACTGGTGACGGAGGCCCGCAGCGAGAACTTGTGCTTGATCTCCGGCGCGGTGAAACCGGCGGTGCCCTTGTCGACGATGAAGCCACGGATGCCCTCGTCGGTCATCGCCCAGAGCACACACAGGTCGGCGATCGCGCCGTTGGTGATCCACATCTTGGCGCCGTTGATCACCCAGTCCTTGCCGCGACGCTTAGCGTGGGTCTTCATGTTGGCCGGGTCCGAGCCGCCGTGCGGCTCGGTCAGGCCGAAGCAGCCGATCAGCTCGCCCTTGGCCATGCGCGGCAGATACCTCTGCTTCTGCTCCTCGCTGCCGTAGCTGTGGATCGGATACATGCAGAGCGAGCTCTGCACCGACACGAAGCTGCGCACGCCCGAGTCGCCGCGCTCGAGTTCCTGGCAGATCAGCCCGTAGCAGACCGCGTTCATGCCGGCGCAGCCGTAGCCCTCGAGCGACGAGCCGAGCAGGCCGAGCGCCGCGAGGTCGGCAACGAGCTCGCGCGGGAACGTGTGGTTCTCGAAATGGCCCTGGATCACCGGCAGAACCTTTTCGTCGACCAGCCGGCCGACCGCGTCCTGCACCATTCGTTCCTCGTCGCTGAGCAGCGAGCGGACGTCGTACAGGTCCATCGGGTCCAGCGGGCTCGAGTACGCGCGGGCTTTCGGCACTTTCGGCGAGGCGGCCATCAGCTACTCCTGGCACCGCGGGCGCAGCTCACGCCCTGGGCAACCGACCTGAGCGCGCCGTGCTCGACGGCGCGCGACGTCACCAGTGGGGAAGGTTCGCGTACGCCCTCAGGCGGCCGGCTTCAGCGCCGCCGCGAGGCCGAGCTTCGAGGCGGCCTCCTCGAGCTTGGCCTTGACGCCCTTGGCCTTGTCGAGCGCTGCCTGGACATTGCCGCTGCCGAACGAGGTCTTGGCCTCGTCCCAGGCGGTCTTGGCTTCGGCAAGTCCGCCCTTGGCCGAGGCGATGCCATCCTTGCTGACGCCGGCCGGCAGCTTGTGGCTCTTGGCGAGCATCGCGAGCTTGGCCTCTACCGCCGAGACCGACTGCGGCAGTTCGGTGGCGAGCTGGGTCCACTGCGCGCCGAGCGCCTCGAGCACTTCCTTCTTCTTCGCGGCGGCGGCGTCGCCGAGTCCCTTGGCCTCGATGACCAGCGCCGGTGCGCCGGCAAGCACCGCCTTGTAGTCCTGCTTGTCGAACGCGGCCTTGAGCTCGCCGAGCTTCTTGTTCACCGCCGTGACCTGCTCCGGAATGTACTGCTGGGCGTCGGCGCCGGCGGCGGTGACCGCCGCCTCGACGTCGCCGAGAAGCTTCTTGGCCGGCTCCATCTGGTTGGCGCAGGCGGCGAGCGCGAGGCCCGTGACGAGGGCGGCGACGAACCGCATGGTCCTGACCGTGAGAATCCGGGTGAGCTGCATGACGTAACCTCCAAGGCAAAACAGGGCCTGATCCCGCAGGGTGCAGGCGGGCCCGCGAGGTTACGCCAATCCAAATGCGCCGACAACGGCGGCCGGCCGCAGCATGACCGCGGCTGCGCTTGACCCCGTAGGCGCGCCGCGGCGAGCATCGGCCGGCCGGCCGCCGGCCGCCGAGCAGCGGCACGAGAACCGATCCTGCATGCGCGTGAGCTTCCACCCCGACTACCGCGTCGAGTTGCCGCCGACGCACCCCTATCCGATGGGGAAGTACCCGTTGCTGCACGCGCGGCTGCTCGACCGAGGCGTCATCGAGGCCGCGGACGTGATGGTGCCGGAAGAGGCCACGCTCGAGATGCTGTCGCGGGTGCACACGCCGGACTACCTGAGCCGGCTCGCACACGACGCGCTGAGCGCCGCCGAGCGTCGTCGTCTCGGCGTGCCGTTCACGGCGCGACTGTGGCGCCGCTCGCGGCTTGCGGTCCACGGCACGTGGCTGGCCGCGCGCGCGGCACTCGCCGATGGCCTGGCCGGCAACCTGGCCGGTGGCACTCACCACGCCTTCGCCGACCACGGCGAGGGCTTCTGCGTGCTCAACGACGTCGCGATCGCGATCCGCGGCCTGCGCGCCGATCGGACGCTGCGCCGCGCGCTGGTCGTCGATCTCGACGTCCACCAAGGAAACGGCACGGCCGCGATCTTCGCCGCCGAGCCGGACGTCTACACCTTGTCGCTGCACGGCGATCGCAACTACCCGCTGCGCAAGGAGCGCTCGAGCCGCGACGTCGAACTGGCCGACGGCAGCGGCGACGCCGCCTACCTCGCGGCGCTTGGCGGCGCGCTCGCCGAAGCGATCGAGGCGGCGCGGCCGGACCTCGCGTTCCTGATCGCGGGCGTCGACGTCGTCGTCGGCGACCGCTACGGGCGCCTGGCGCTGAGCGATGCGGGCTTGCGCCGGCGCGAACGCCTCGCGATCGCGATGCTGCGCGACGCCGGCTGTCCGCTCGCCATCGTACTGGGCGGCGGCTATGCGGCAAGCACGCTGCGCACCGCCGAGCTGCATGCGATAGTCTTCGAAGAAGCGCGTGTTCGCTGGCGGCTGGAGCGCGAACGATGAAGATCCCAGAGATCCTGATGGTCGAGACCGTGCACCAGCCGGGCAGTCTCGCGAGCGTTCTGCAGGTGATCGCCGACGCCGGACTCGTGATCCAGCACCTGCATTCGCTGAAGCGCGAGCAGGGGCGGACGCTGTGGGAAATCACGCTCGAGATGGACGATGGCGTCGACCTCAGTCTCTACGAGCGCATCGATCGGTTGCCGAACGCGCGCTTCGTCGGCAAGTCCGACCGCGTCTTCAACCGCCATCGTGGCGGCAAGCTGCGCATGGCGGCGAGCCTGCCGATCAACACCCAGCAGGTGCTGCGCGACATCTACACGCCCGGCGTCGCGCGGGTCTGCCTCGCCATCCAGGAGCAGCCGGAGCGCGCCTGGGACTACACCAGCCTCGGCCGCACCGTGGCGGTGATCACCAACGGCACGGCGGTGCTCGGCCTCGGCGACATCGGACCGCTGGCCGGCCTGCCGGTGATGGAGGGCAAGGCCGCGCTGTTCGCGACGCTGGCCGGCATCAACGGCATTCCGATCCTGCTCGAAGACAAGGACCCGGCGCGCGTGGTGGCGACGATCCTCGCGATCGAGAAGTCCTTCGGCGCGATCCAGCTCGAGGACTTCGCCGCGCCGGAGTGCTTCGAGATCGAGGCGCAGCTGCGCCGGCAGCTGCGCAAGCCCGTGCTGCACGACGACCAGCACGGCACCGCGGTGGTGGTGCTCGCCGCGCTGCATGGCGTCGCGCGCCGCGTCGGTCGGCGCATCGAGGACAGCGTCATCGGGCAGATCGGCCTCGGCGCGGCCGGCATCGGCATCGTGCGCCTGCTGCGAGCACAGGGCGCGCGGCGCGTGCTCGGCGCGGATCGCAATCCGGCCGCGCTCGAGCGCCTCGCGACGCTCGGCGGCCAGGCGGCGACTCTCGAGGAGATCATGGCCGGCTGCGACGTGGTCATCGCCACGACCGGCGTCAAGGGACTGATCCGACCGGAGCTGGTGCGCCCCGGCCAGGTGATCCTGGCGCTCTCCAATCCGGATCCCGAGATCGAGCCGATCGTCGCGCTCGAGCGCGGCGCGGCTTTCGCTGCCGACGGCAAGGGCATCAACAACGTGCTGGGATTCCCCGGGCTGTTCAAAGGCGCGCTGGATGCGCGCGCGCCGCAGTTCACCGACCGCATGCTGATGGCGGCGGCGCGCTCGCTCGCCGACCTCGCGCCCGGTACCGACCTCGTGCCCGACGCACTCGATCCCGCAGTGCACGCGGCCGTCGCCGCCGCGGTACGCGCCGCGGCGGGTACCGGGTTAAGTTAACGCGCGGGCCGTCGCGAGCGATCAAACAGAGGTTGGCTAACGGGGAATTCCCGTGCATGATGCGGACCCCGTCGCGGATCCAACGCCGCGCGGGCTCGCTCCAAAAGTTCCAAGAGTTCAAATCGCATGACCAAGAAGCGCGCTCATCACGGGCACGGCTGGACGCCGTCCGATCTCAAGAAACTGAAGTCGCTGGTGGCCAAGGGAACGCCACGGGCCGACATCGCGCAGGTGCTGGGTCGCACCGTGTCCGCCGTCTATCAGCGGATCGTCACCGAGCAGATGAGTCCGCGCCGGCGCCGCGCCAAACGCCGCGGCCGCTGAGGCGCCCCGCGCCCGGCCGCGAGCGCATCGGCCGCCGGCGGCGCTCGAGCGCGCCCGGCGCGGGCCACCGCGCGCTCAGTAGCCGAGCCGCAGGCTGCGGAAGACGAAGCTGAGCAGCCATAGCGGCCCGATCAGCAGGAACTGCACGTCCTTGAAGAACGATGGCCGCCGGCCCTCGATCGCGTGGCCGATGAACTGGCCGATCCAGGCGACGATGAAGATCGCCAGGCAGCTCTGCCAGAGCGGCAGCGGTAGCCGCGCCAGCGCGTCGAGCGCGAGCACGGCGAGCGCGAGCACGGCGAGCGCGAGCGGCGCCAGCATGCCGAGCGCGAGCGGCACCGACAGCAGTGCGTAGTAGGCGAGGCCGGCGAGCATCGTCAGCGTCGACCAGTTGAGCAGCGGCGCCCGCGCGGCAAGCGCCGCCGGCACCGGCAGCGACCACAGCAGTCCTAGCACCGCGAGCACGATCAGCGGCACGCAGATCCAGTGCAGTGCCTTGTTGACGGGGTTGGCGTGACTCGCACCGTAGTCGCCGAGCCAGTCTTCGACGGAACGCATGCGGCCTCCTGCTGCTGCGCGCCACTGTACCAAACGACGCGGCGGGCCGGCCCCGGGGCAGGCTACACTCGCGCCGGACGTCCAGGCCGGGGAGTCGCGCGAGTGCATTGCAGCAACGGGAAGGTCGGTCGCCGCCTGCGGCGGGCCGCAGGCATCGGGGTCCTCGGCGTGGCGCTTGCGGGCTGCAGCACGGTCAATCCGTCAACCGGCGCGCACGAGATCACGCTGCCGGGCGCCGCGTCGAACGCCCCCGCGGCCGGCTGGATCTCCGGCGACAGCTCCAAGCAGAGCCTGCGGCGCGCGACCGCCTCCGCCGGAGTCGCCGAGCTCGCCGGCGGCGCGGTCAGCTACTACATGGACGTGCAGGAATCGAAGCTGCGCGAGCAGCTGGACGGCAGCGGTGTCGGCGTCACCCGCCGCGGCGACGAGCTCACGCTCAGCATGCCGGGCACGCTCGCCTTCAGCTCCGACAGCGCCGAGCTCAACGCCGGCTTCGCGCGCGTGCTCGAGGGCGTCGCGGGCTTGCTCAGGAAGTACGACAAGACGGTGATCGAGGTGGCCGGCCACACCGACAGCACCGGCAGCCGCGAGCACAACCAGCTGCTCGCCGAGCAGCGCGCCGCGTCGGTGGCCGCCTTGCTCGAGAAGCACGGCATCCTGAAGAGCCGGGTGACGACGATCGGGGCCGGCGAGAGCCGGCCGATCGCGGGCAATGATACGGCGGAAGGCCGCGCCAAGAACCGGCGCGTGGAACTGACGCTGTCGCCGCTCGCCGCTCGCGGCTGAGCGCACGCTCAGGCCATCGCGGCGCGCAGTTTCTTCAGCGCGTTGGCCTCGATCTGGCGGATGCGCTCGGCGGAGACGGAGAATTCGGCGGCGAGCTCGTGCAGCGTCGCCTTGCCCTCGTCCACCAGCCAGCGTCGCTGGACGATCGCGCGGCTGCGTTCATCGAGGGTCGCGAGCGCGTGCTTGAGGCGCATGCTCGACGCGCCCTCCCACTGGTCGCGTTCGACGGCCACGGCCGGATCAGCATCCGGCGCCGGCAGGTACGCGGCCGGCGTGTAGGTGCCGTCTTCCTCGTCGGCGTCCGGCGCCGGGTCGAAGGCGACGTCCCGCGCCGCGAGCCGCTGCTCCATCTGCGAGACTTCGGCAGGCGTCACGCCGAGATCGCGCGCGACGGCGCGCGTCTCCTCGGCCGACAGCCAGGCGAGGTTCTTCTTGGCCTTGCGCAGATTGAAGAACAGCTTGCGCTGCGCCTTGGTAGTCGCGATCTTCACGAGCCGCCAGTTGCGCAGCACGTACTCGTGGATCTCGGCGCGAATCCAGTGCACTGCGAAGGACACCAGCCGCACGCCGACGGTCGGATCGAAGCGCTTGACCGCTTTCATCAGCCCGACGTTGCCTTCCTGCACCAGGTCGCCGATCGGCAGTCCGTAGCCGGAGTAGCCGCGGGCGATGTGCACCACGAAACGCAGGTGCGACAGCACGAGCTCGCGCGCCGCCTCGAGGTCGCCCTCGTCGCGATAGCGCTTGGCGAGGCGCACTTCCTCCTCCCGCGCCAGGACCGGAATGCGCGAGACGGTATCGATGTACGCATCGAGGCTGCCGACCGGCCCGCGCAGCGCGAGTGCCGTACTGGCGGCGAAGCTCGAAGGTACCAGCGCCATGCTCATGAAGGACTGCTCCCCAGTTCCGGGGTCAAAATCGGCCCCCGGTGCCAAAATCCTAGCACTCGGCGAATTAGAGTGCTAACGGCGGGGTCAGTTCAATATGAATTTAGTTATTAAACAATAACTTAATCGCCTGGTGCCGAGCTTAAGGCTCGACCCCAGGTTCAATGGCCCGAAGGTGGCGAGTGGCAGAGATGAAGGCCCCGGCCCAGCCCAGCAGCGCCCCGCCGGCGAGCAGCAGCGCCGACGTCTCGAGGCCTGGGCCGGTGATTGCGAAGCGGCTGCCGTAGGCGGCGGCCACCCGGCCGATCGGACCGGCGAGGGTCACCACGAAGGCCTCGACCAGCAGCCAAGCGGCGAGCCCGCCGCCGAACCCGTACCAGAAGCCGCCGTACAGGAACGGCCGGCGCACGAAGCCGTCGCTGCCGCCGACCAGCTTGATGACCTCGATCTCGGCGCGCCGCGCGTCGATGTCCAAGCGAATGGTGTTGCCGACGATCAGCAGCACCGCGAGGCCGAGCAGCAGCGCGACCACGGCCACGGCGCGCCGGAACGCGTCGAGGATCGCGGTGAAGCGGCGCACCCAGTCAGTGTCGAGCTGGACGAGGTCGACCCCCGGGAGCGTGCGCAGCGCGTCCGCGAGCACCGCGACCGTGGTCGGATCGCCGCTGCCCTCCGTTACCCGCGGCCGCACGACGATCGATGCCGGCAGCGGGTTGTCGGAGAGCGCGTCGAGCGCGGCCCCGAGTCCGGACCAGCGGCGGAATTCCGCGAGGCCCTCGGCGGCGGTCACGAGTCGCGCACTGGCAACGTCGCCGCGCGCACCGATCCGCTCCGCGAGCTGCGTCGCGTCGTGATCCGGCAGACGCGGCTTGAGATAGGCCGTGAGGTCCAGCGCGTTCGCCCAGCCGCCGGACAGCGCGCGGGCATTGACGACCACGAGCTCGAGGCAGGCCGGCAGCGCGAGCGCGATGCCGATCACGCCGACGGTGAGCGCGGTGCCGAACGGCGCCCGTGCCAGCCGGCCGAGCGACGCGACCAGGGTCTGCAGGTGGCGCTCGAGCCAGCCGCGCAGCTGCGCGGCGAGGCGTGGCGTGCCGGCGGCGCGGGCGAGCGGCTCAGCCATGCCGCGCTCCTGCCAGCCGGCCGCCGGCGAGCGCGACGCGGCGCGCGCCGAGCTGCTCGATGAGATGCAGGTCGTGACTCGCGATGACGACCGTCACGCCGACCTCGTTGAAGCGGCGGAACAGCCGCATCACCTCGAGCGCCAGCTCAGGGTCGAGGTTGCCGGTGGGCTCGTCGGCGATCAGGATCGGCGGCTTGCCGACGACCGCCCGCGCGATGCCGACGCGCTGCTGCTCGCCGGTCGACAGCTCGATCGGAAAGCTCTGCTCGCGACCGAGCAGCCCCACCTGGTCGAGTGCCGCGCGCACGCGCTTGTCGAGCTCGCGCCGCGGCGTGCCCTGGATCACCAGCGGCAGCGCGACGTTGTCCCAGATCGGCCGGTCGTGCAGCAGCTTGTGGTCCTGGAACACCATGCCGATCTGGCGCCGGTAGGCGGGGATGCCGCGCCGGCCGATCGCCGCGAGGTTCTGCCCGGCGACCAGGATCTGGCCGCGCGTCGGTCGCTCGATCAGCGCGACGAGCTTGAGCGCGGTGCTCTTGCCGGCGCCGGAATGGCCGGTCAGGAACACCATCTCGCCGGCGGCCACCTCGAGCGTCAGGTCCGCGAGCGCCTCGCGGCCGCTCGGATAGCGCTTGGCGACGCCCTGGAAGCGGATCACGGCGGTGCGGCTCCGGGCGTCGCGAGCAGTGCGTTGACGAAATCCTCGACGTCGAACTCGCCGAAGTCGCCGATCGACTCGCCGACGCCGACGAAGCGCAGCGGGATGCCGAGCTCGGCGGCGATCGCGATCACGATACCGCCCTTGGCGGTGCCGTCGAGCTTGGTCAGCACCAGCCCCGTGACGCCGAGCGCCTCGTGGAACACACGCGCCTGCGACAGTGCGTTCTGCCCCTGGCTCGCGTCGAGCACGAGCAGGGTCTCGTGCGGTGCGGCCGAATCCTGCCGGGCGAGCACGCGGCGCACCTTCTTGAGCTCCTCCATCAGGTGCCCCTGATTCTGCAGGCGGCCGGCGGTGTCGGCGAGCAGCACGTCGATGCCGCGGGCGCGCGCCGCGGAGTAGGCGTCGAAGATCACGGCGGCGGGATCGGCGCCGGAGGCCTGCGATATCACCGGCACGCCGTTGCGCGCGCCCCAGGTCTCGAGCTGCTCGACCGCCGCGGCGCGAAAGGTGTCGCCAGCCGCGAGCATCACCCTGAGGCCGTCGTCGCCGAGGCGCTTGGCGAGCTTGCCGATCGAGGTCGTCTTGCCGGAGCCGTTGACGCCGACGACCAGCACTACGAAGGGCCGCTGCGCGCGGTCGATCAGCAGCGGCCGGGCGACCGGCGTCAGGATCTCGACGATCGCGCGCCGCAGCGCCGCCAGCAGCGCGTCGAGCTCGCCGAGTTCCTTGCGGGCGACGCGTCGGCGCAGGTCGCCGAGGATCCGCTCGGTGGCCGCCATGCCGACGTCCGCGGTCAACAGTCGCAGCTCGAGCTCGTCGAGCAGCTCGGCGTCGATCTTTCGGCCGGGTAGCAGCTCGCCGAGGTCGCGGCTCAGGAACGAGGTGCCCGCCGCCAGGCGCTGGCGCAGCCGGCCGAACAGGCCGCGCGCGCCCGGCGCCGGCTCTGCGGCGGGAACCGCCTTCTTCAGGAATTCGAACATCGGGGTACTCGTGGCCGCAGCGCATTCTACCGGTGGCGCGCCGGTAGAAAAGAAAAGGGCCGGGGTCTACCCGGCCCTTCCCGCTCGAACGGCGAAGCTCAGGGCTGAACGACCGCCGGGCTGCCGGCGCCGACCGTCACGGCGGTGCCGCGCGCGAGCGCGAAGGCCACCGCCTCGGTCTGCATCTCGAGCCAGGTCGCCCCGTTGGTGGCCGCGGTGTTGGTCGATCCGCGCGGATCGAGCAGCGAGCCGTGGTTGCCGTAGATGAAGTTGACGTAGGCGCCGCTGCCCGTCGCGAGCGGCGCCGGCGCGCCGGCCGTGAAGCGGGTGACGTTCGAGGCGACCAGCAGGCGATGGCTGTTGGTGTTTGGGATCACCTGGTCAGGCAGCGACATCGTGCCATCCGGCAGCGGCGCGCCGCCGACGACCTGCTGCAGCAGCACCGGCCGGCCGTGAACCGCGGCGGCCACGTAGTTTAGCGGGTCGCCGGCATCGATGGCGGTCTGCGCATCGCGGATGAAGTTGTCGTACATCGTCGCGCCCGGCACCAGCAGGCCGCCGGAGACGATGTTCAGCGAGCCGTTGATGCGCGGCGCGAAAGCCGGCGAGTCGCGGCCGATGTAGGCGAACGCGCCGCCGTCCACCGACAGCAGGCCCGACAGGTACGGCGAGTTCGGCTGCCCGGTCTGCAGGCTGACGACCGCGAGCGTCGGCGTGCTCGCGATGCTGCCGAGCGACTGGCCGGCGATCTGCAGCTGGCTGCCGTCGACGTCGCCGGCCGGGTTCACTCCGAACGACAGACTCGGCAGCACCCGCGCGAGCCACAGCAGGTCGGAGTTCGCCTGGCGCATGTTATCGCGCAGCGTCAGGAAGCTCGTCAGGTTGACGTAGTGGTCGCCGGAGGGGTCGATCGCGCCGTCCGGGCCGGCGGCCAGCGTCGTGTTGTTCTCGACGTCGAGGTCGAAGGTGCGCTCGCCGGTGATCAGGCCGGCATACGGCGAGCCCGTCAGCAGCTGGTTGCGGTACAGCGGGCTGGTCGGATCGACGATGCCGTGCAGCGGCTGGTCGATCGCGACGACGACGAAGCAGTGGCCCGTGTAGGCGTCCATGATCGCCAGCGCGTCGGTCCGGTTGCGGGTGATGCCGTGCATGAACACGACCACCGGCCAGCCGGCCGTGGGCTTCGCGCAGTGGGGCGCCGCCGAGGCACGCGGCACGCCGACGATCAGCGGCACCGCCTGGTTGCTGGTCTTGTGCGGCACCGGATTGAAGCGGGTCAGGACCTTCGAGGTCTGCGTCGCGTCGATCGGCGAGACGTGCTCGGCGGTCCAGAAGGCGGTCAGCGGCGCCGTGTCGTGCGGGTTGGCCGCGGCCGTCAGGTAGTACGGCAGAGTCACCGTGCCGACCCAGATGTCGGCGTAGCCGGGCGAGGGCGGGCCGAGCAGGTCGAGCGTGGTCTTGCCGATCGGCACCGCGGCGATCGTGCCGGCCGGCACCGGGGTCGCCTGGTAGGTGGCCCAGAGCACGTTGAGCGTGTCGGCGGTCGACTGCGTGCTGAAACTGAACGACAGCACGACGCTGGTCGGGTCGAGGCCGCCACCGGCGGCGATCGCGAGATGGCCGAAGGTCAGCTGGCAGACGAGGTTCAGCGTCGCGTCGGTGACTGAACTGCAGGTCGGAGTCGTCTTGCCGGCGGCGAGGTCGGCCAGCGCACCGCCCTGCACCGTCGCATAGTCCTTGTCGGGCCCCGCGCTGTGGCCGCTCAGGTCCTTAATGCCGTTGGTCAGCAGCACCAGGTAGCCGATGTTGGTCGCGCCGCTGGAGGGATCCAGCGGGCGCGTCGGCTCGATCACCAGCGTGGAGCCGCCGGAGTCCACCGCTTGCGCGAGCGCGCCGGCCGGGCCGTGGCCGCTGACGTACACGGTGTAGTCGGTGCCGTAGACGAGCGCCCGCGGCAGCTGGCCGCCGGCGGCCGGCGGCAGCAGCGGGCCCTTGGTCGCATTGTCGAGCGTCAGGCGGATGACGACGACGTCCGCCGGGCTGAGCGTGCTCGAGTCGATCGGCGTGCTGAAGCGCACGGTGATCGGCGCGACCGTGGAGAAGCCGTCGAGGCCGTTGATCGCGGTCGCGTTCAGGAAGAACGGATCGCTGGCCGGCAGCCGCAGCGTGCCGTCGCTGGAGCCCGCGAAATACAGGTCGGTCGGGTAGGGCAAGATGCCCTGGGCGACCGCGAACAGCGGGTGGAAGGGTGCTGCCGCGGGCGTGCCGGCGCCGTTGCCGATCGTCGGATCGGTGGGTCCGATGCCGGAGGACGCCGAGTGGCTTCCACATGCGCCGAGCAGCAACGCTGCAACAGTGATCGTGAGGGCGTGAAGAACTCTCATGGTCGCTTGCTCCGCTAGCAATCGTAGAACGCAGTGGCGCGTATGATCGCGCTCTCAGGTGGTGCGCAAGGGTACGCTTTGGCTCCGAATTCTGGCAAGGACGGAAGACCGCGACGTCAGCACGGGAAACCGCCTGCCGCAGCGCAAAAAAAACGCTCTGGACTGTCGAATTCGGTGCGCATCATCGGCGGCGAGTGGCGCGGGCGCCGCATCCGCTTCCCGTCGGCCGCCGAACTGCGCCCGACCCCGGACCGGGTGCGCGAGACCTTGTTCAATTGGCTGCAGGGGGTCATCGGCGATGCCCGCTGCCTGGACCTCTTCGCCGGCAGCGGCGCGCTCGGCCTCGAGGCGCTGTCGCGTGGCGCGCGCGAGACGCTGTTCGTCGAGCGCGAGCCGCGCGTCGCGCTGGCGCTGCGCGAGACGCTCGCGACGTTCGGCGCCAGCCGCGGCACGGTGCTCATCGCCGACGCGTTCCGCCACCTCGCCGGGCCGGCGCGGCCATTCGACGTGGTGTTCCTCGACCCGCCCTTCGCGCAGGGCCGGCTGGCTGAATTGTGTACACTCCTTGAGCACGGCGGCTGGCTCGCGCCGCGCGCGTGCATCTACCTCGAGGGTGCCGCGCGCGACGGGATTCCGCCGCTGCCGGGACCGTGGCAGACGGCGCGCGAGATCCGCGCCGGCGAGGTGCACGGCGTACTGGCGCGCCGCGCCGAGCTCGCACCACCGGCCACCGTCAGCAGCGGGCGAATGGACGAGACATGAACCAGAAGCGCAGCGCCGTCTATCCGGGCACCTTCGATCCGGTCACCAACGGCCACGAGGATCTCGTGCGCCGCGCCGCGAGCGTCTTCGAGCGCGTCGTGGTCGGCATCGCGGCCAACCCGAACAAGGCGCCGATGTTTCCGCTCGAGATGCGCGTCGACATGGCGCGGCGCGTGCTGCAGGACCTGCCGAACGTGACGGTGCTGGGCTACTCGGGCCTGACCGTCGATTTCGCCAAGCAGCAGGGGGCGCACGTGGTGGTGCGCGGTCTGCGCGCGGTGTCGGATTTCGAGTTCGAGTTCCAGCTCGCCAACATGAGCCGGCATCTGTCACCGGAGGTCGAGCACGTGTTCCTGACGCCGAAGGAGCACTTCACGTTCATCTCCTCGACGCTGGTGCGCGAGATCGCGACCCTCGGCGGCGACGTCAGCGAGTTCGTGCATCCGCTGGTGGCCGCTGAGCTGAAGAAGCGCGCGCCGTTGTTTTCGCGCCAGGCGCCGCCGGAGTCGGTGTGATCCGCCCGCCCCGCGTCTGGCGGCGCGCCGCCGCGGCGTTCGGCGCCCTGCTGCTCGCGCTGGCGGCGACGCTCGCGCAGGCGGGGCCGGCGCCCGGCAAGAACGCGATCGCGAGCGCCCACCCGCTCGCGACCCAGGCCGGCCTCGACGTCCTCGCCAGGGGTGGCAACGCCTTCGACGCTGCGGTCGCGGTGAGCGCAGTGCTCGCGGTCGTCGAGCCGGCAAGTTCCGGTGTCGGCGGCGGCGGCTTTTACCTGCTGCACCGCGCGTCCGACGGCCGCGACGTGTTCGTCGACGCCCGCGAGACCGCGCCCGCGGCCGCGACCCGCGACATGTACGTCGGCGCCGACGGCAAGGCGCGCGCCGACGCCTCGATGAGCGGACCGCTCGCGGCCGCCATTCCGGGCGAGCCGGCGGCCTGGGCCCACCTCGCCGCGCACTACGGCAAGCTGCCGCTCGCGACCAGCCTCGAGCCCGCGATCCGGATCGCGCGCGAGGGCTTTCCGCTGTACGCGCGGCTGCAGAATGCGATTCGCGTCAAGAAGACGCAGCTCGCCGCCTCGAAGGACGCGGCCGCCGTGTTCCTCGATCATGGCGAGGTGCCGGAGGTCGGCGCCGTCATCCGCCAGCCGGACCTCGCCAGGACGCTGGCGCTGATCGCCGCGAGCAACGCGGCGGCCTTCTACAAGGGCAAGTTCGCCGAAGGGCTCGCCGACGCGGTGCGCCGCGACGGCGGTATCTGGACGGCCGCGGATCTCGCGCAGTACAAGGTCGTCGAGCGCGCGCCGCTGCGGTTCCGCTATCGCAATGCCACCCTCGTGACCTCGCCACCGCCGTCCGCCGGCGGCCTGGTGCTCGCCGATGCGCTCGGCATCCTCGCCGGCTACGACCTCGCCGCGCTCGAGACGACGACCCGCCGCCACCTGACGATCGAGGCGCTGCGCCGCGCCTACCGCGACCGCGCCGAGTACCTCGGCGATCCGGACTTCGTCAAGATCCCGGTCGAGCAGCTGCTGAGTCCGTTTTACGCCGCCGGCCAGCGCACCTCGATCCGCCTGGACCGTGCGACGCCGTCGGAGATGCTGCGGCCGGTGTTCACGGCCGACGAGAGCCCGTCGACGACCCACTTTTCCGTGCTCGACCGCGACGGCAACCGGGTCGGGGCGACGGTGTCGATCAACCTGTTCTTCGGCGCCACCTACCTCGTGCCCGGCACCGGCTTCCTGCTGAACGACACGATGGACGACTTCGCGGTTGCCGCCGGCACGCCCAACGCCTTCGAGCTGGTCGGCGCCGACGCCAACGCCATCGCCGCCGGCAAGCGGCCGCTGTCGTCGATGACGCCGACCTTCGTCGAGACCGAAAAAGGGCTGCTGATCATCGGTTCGCCGGGCGGCAGCACCATCATCTCGAACGTCCTCGGCGGGGTCATGAACTGGCTCGACGGCAAGAGCGCGGCCGAAGTGGTGGCCGCGCCGCGCCTGCACCACCAGTACCTGCCGGACGCGGTGATCTACGAGCCCGGCGCGCTGACCGCCGAGGAGCGCGCGGCGCTCGAACAGCGCGGCCACAAGTTCCGTGCCGGGCGCGGCTCGTGGGGCAATACCCAGGTCGTCACCTGGGACTACGCGAGCGGCAGGATCGAGGCGGCTTCCGATCCGCGCGGCTTCGGCGCGGGTCTCGTCTACTGAGGCTGCGATGCCGTTCGCGCTTGCGGTGACCATGCTGACCGCTGTCGCGCTCAGCCTCGCCACGCTCGGCATGCTCGGTGCCGGGCTCGCCGCCTGGCAGCTGCTCGGCTGGCTGACCGCCGGCAGCGTGCCGCTGGTGGCCGAGGCCTGGCGCAACGCCGGGCTGACCGGCGCGTTCATGGTCGGGTTCATTGGCTGGCTGCCGGCGGTACTCGGCGCCGCCATCCTCTTCCACCTGGGGGTCGCCTGGCTCGGCGTCGGCTTGCTGTGGCGCCGCCCGTGGGCGCGGCGCGCGACGCTGCTGTTTGCGTTCGGCTGGGGCGGCGTCGCCGCGCTGTCGTTCGGCCTCGCTCACTACGCGCTCGCCGACCTCGCCCGCGGCTACCCGCAACACGCGCACTTCGCGGCGGTGGCCGAGTCGCTGGCGCTCGAGCTCGGGCTCGTGAACGTGGCGCTGGCCGCGGCGCTCGCGCTGCTGCTGATCCAGCCGGCCGTGCGCCTGCAGTTCAGCGCTGGCAGGTAGGGCACCAGTAGGTGGAGCGCTGCCCCTGCACGCGCTGCCGGATCGTGGTCCGGCAGACGCGGCACGGCTGACCGGCGCGCTCATACACATAGAGCTTCTGGCGGAAGTAGCCGGGCATGCCATCGGCGTTGACGTAGTCCCGCAGCGTCGTGCCGCCGACCTTGATCGCGGCGCCGAGCACGCGACGCACGGCGGTGACGATGCCTGCCGCCTCGGCGCGCGACAGCCGGCCCGCGGCGCGCTGCGGCCGGACGCCGGCGCGGAACAGCGCCTCGCTCGCATAGATGTTGCCGACGCCGACCACGATCGAGGCGTTCATGAGCAGCTGCTTGATCGCGACGCGCCGCCGCCGCGTGCGCGTGTGCAGATAGGCGGCGTCGAAGGCCGCCGACAGCGGCTCCGGGCCGAGTGCGCGCAGCAGCGGATGCGCGAGCGGGTCGCCGGCGACGGCGTGCAGGCTGCCGAAGCGCCGCGGATCGTTGAAGCGCAGGCAGCGGCCTGAGTCGAGCAGCAGATCCACGTGGTCGTGGAGCTTGGGTGCGAGCGCCGGGCTCACGACCCGCAGGCTGCCGGACATGCCGAGGTGGACGATCAGCGTGCCGCGGTCGGTGCCGATCAGCAGGTACTTGGCGCGGCGCGTGACGGCGCGCACCTGGCTGCCCTCCAGGGCCGCCTCGAAGCCTGCCGGCAGCCGCCAGCGCAGCCGCCGCTCACGGACCGCCACCCGGGTGATGCGCCGGCCCTCGAGGACCGGGGCGATGCCCCGCCGCGTGGTTTCGACCTCCGGTAACTCAGGCATTGCCCGTGGTCCGCGCTGAGGAATTGCGGCAGTGGGTTGTGCGCCGGATCCCAGAACGGCGCTCAGGACCGCGCAAAAGCGCAAACTGCGAGGAAATTCGCCGACTTGCGCTATGTCCAATAGAGGTATAGTTGGCCGCTCGCCACGCCAGGCTGCGGCCGGCCGGGGCGCTTGCTCGGATGCACGGAGTAAACGACACGTGAACCTCGATTTTCTCTACGGCCTCGTGAATCTCAGCTTCTGGGGATACGTGCTGGTCACGGTCATCCTGGTGCAGATCACGATGATGGCGGTCACCCTCTACCTGCACCGCGACGCCGCGCATCGCGCCGTCGACCTGCACCCCGTGCTGCGGCACTTCTTCCGGTTCTGGATCTGGGCCACCTCCGGCATGATCACCGGCGAATGGGTCGCGGTGCATCGCAAGCACCATGCGTTCTCCGACGTCGACGGCGACCCGCACAGCCCGGTGCTGGTCGGGCTCAAGAAGATCCTGCTGGAAGGCGCTGAAGTCTACCGCGTGTCGGCGCGCGACCCGGAGATCATCGCCAAGTACGGCCGCGGCACGCCCGAGGACTGGCTCGAGCGCAACGTCTACCGCAAGCACCGCAACCTCGGCATCGTGCTGCTGGTGCTCACCGACCTGGTCGTGTTCGGCGTGCCCGGCATCATCATCCTGTCGGTGCAACTGGTCTCGATGCCGATGCTGGCGGCCGGCGTCATCAACGGCCTCGGTCACGCGATCGGCTATCGCAATTTCGAGTGCGACAACGCGGCCCGCAACCTGGTGCCGTGGGGCCTGCTGACGGGCGGCGAGGAGCTGCACAACAATCACCACGCCTTCCCCTCGTCGGCGCGCTTCTCGATGCGCAGCGGCGAGTTCGACATCGGCTGGCTGTGGCTGCAGGCGTTCTCGGCGCTCGGCCTCGCCAAGGTGCGCAAGGTGGCGCCGCGGGCGCGCCCGGACGTACCGCGGGCGGTCGTCGATCTGGACACCGTGCGTACCGTGATCACGGGCCGCATGGACGTGATCCGCAATTACACCAAGAGCGTGACGCTGCCGGTGCTGAAGGCCGAGGTGGCGCGCAGCGCCGGGACGCTGAGCCTTCGGGTCAAGCGACTGCTGGTCCGGCACCCGGTGATGCTCGACGAGGCGGCGCGCGCCCGGCTGCAGCAGCTGCTGGCCGAGAATGCGGCGCTCAGAACCGTCACCGAGTTCCGCGACCGGCTGGCCGTGCTGTGGAGCGGCCGCATCGGCAACAACGAGCGCCTGACGGCGCATCTCATCGACTGGATCCGCGAGGCCGAGGCGAGCCGCATCGAGCGCCTGCAGGAATTCGCGCGCGCGCTGCGCGGCTATCGCCTGGTGTCGGTCGGGATGGCGTCCTCAGGCTGAGCCGGAACGCGACGGGCGCGCGGCCGATGGCCGCGTGCCGGTCCATTACTTGATCTTCGATTCCTTGTACGCCACGTGCTTGCGCACGCGCGGGTCGTACTTCAGCACTTCCATCTTCTCGGGATGGAGTCGCTTGTTCTTGGTCGTCGTGTAGTAGTGGCCGGTGCCGGCACTCGAGACGAGCTTGATCTTGTCGCGCATCGAATAAGACTCCTCAACCGGCCCGTCAGACGCGCTCGCCGCGGGCGCGCAGGTCGGCAACGATCTGGGCGATGCCGTGCTTCTCGATCGTGCGCAGGCCGCGCGTCGAGACCTTGAGCGTCACCCAGCGCTTCTCGTCCTCCAGCCAGAAGCGCTGCGTGTGCAGGTTCGGCAGGAAGCGCCGGCGGCGCCGGTTGTTGGCGTGCGACACCGTGTTGCCGACGATCGGCTTCTTACCCGTGACTTGGCAGACTCGTGACATGGTCGTAATCCTGGGCCGGCCGCATAGGGCCGGAGAGCCGCATATTTAACCATCGGCCCGCCCTTGATGCAAACCTTCCGCTGGCCGGCCGCTGGGGCACCCCGGCCTATAGCAGGCCCCGTTCGGCGAGGCTGACGCAGGTCCCTTCACCGATGATCAGGTGGTCCACGACCCGGATGTCGACCAGCGCCAGGGCATCCCGCAGCCGGGTGGTGATCAGTTCGTCCGCCCGGCTCGGCTCGGCGACCCCTGAGGGGTGGTTGTGGACCTTATGTGCCCCTGAGCGTTCTGTGCCCTCGTTTCCGACGGCCCTGATCCGCATCGCTTTTTCGGCTCCGCCGGCCACATAACGGTGCTTCAGGCGGAGGCTTCCCCCTCGGGTCTTTCCACAGAGGGGTGATTGTCATGCTGGAGCATTACTTCCATCGGCCGGCGACCGTCGACCGACTACGCGCACTTTGGCTCGGTCCTGCGATCGATCGTTATGCCGAGTGGCTGTCGGATCGCCAGGCGTCACGCGCTTCATCACTGTTCAAGTTTCAGACGCTGGTCCAGTTCGATCGGTTCGTGACCGCCCGGCATGTCCGTGCGCTCGAGGAACTGCCGGCGCAGATCGAGCCGTTCATCGAGGAGTGGCGGCGCACGCGTGGGCGCCGGCCACACTCGGCCTCCTACGCACGATCGCTGCGCACAGGACCGCGAACGGTGATCGAGGAGCTGCTGCGCCTCGTGGTCCCGGGCTTCGTGGGCACTGAGCGCCGCCAGCCCTGGCCGCTTCAGGATCTCGCGCCGGGGTTTCTCGATCATCTGCGCGATGAACGGGGCCTGCGGCGCGACACGATCGTCCGTTACGAGCACCACCTGCG
>JANYAE010000118.1 GCA_025355105.1 Pseudomonadota bacterium
CGAGGCGACCACGATCAAGGCCGCCAAGCGCATGGTCGAGCGCGAAGGCCCCGAGGTGTGGGACATCCTCGAAGAGGTGATCCGCGAGCACCCGGTGCTGCTGAACCGCGCCCCGACCCTGCATCGCCTCGGCATCCAGGCCTTCGAGCCGGTGCTGATCGAGGGCAAGGCGATCCAGCTGCACCCGCTGGTCTGCACGGCGTTCAACGCCGACTTCGACGGCGACCAGATGGCCGTGCACGTGCCGCTGTCGCTCGAGGCGCAGCTCGAGGCCCGCGCGCTGATGCTGTCGACCAACAACATCCTGTCGCCCGCCAACGGCGACCCGATCATCGTGCCGTCGCAGGACGTGGTGCTCGGCCTGTACTACATGACGCGTGAGCGGATCGGCGCCAAGGGCGAGGGCATGGCCTTCTCCGACGTCGCCGAGGTGCACCGCGCCTACGAGGGACGCCACGCCAGCCTGCACGCCAAGATCAAGGTGCGCCTGGTCGAGTGGAACCGCCAGCTCGATGGCACCGACATCGAAAGGAAGCGCACCGTCGAGACGACGATCGGCCGCGCGCTGCTCGGCGAGATCCTGCCGAAGGGCCTGTCCTTCGACCTGATCAACCGCGACATGACCAAGAAGACGATCTCGGCGACGATCAACGAGTGCTACCGGACGCTCGGGCTGAAGCACACCGTGGTGTTCGCCGACCAGCTGATGTACACCGGCTTCGCCTACGCGACCCGCGCCGGCGTCTCGATCGGCGTCGACGACATGGTCGTGCCGGAACAGAAGGAAAAGATCCTCGGTGGCGCCGAGCGCGAGGTCAAGGAGATCCAGGAGCAGTACGCGTCCGGTCTCGTCACCGACGGCGAGCGCTACAACAAGGTCGTCGACATCTGGTCGCGCACCAACGACCAGGTCGCCAAGGCCATGATGGAGAAGCTCGGCACCGACGAGGTGCTCGACCGCAAGGGCGTCAAGGCGCGGCAGAAGTCGTTCAATTCAATCTTCATGATGGCGGACTCCGGCGCGCGCGGCAGCGCCGCCCAGATCCGCCAGCTCGCCGGCATGCGCGGCCTGATGGCCAAGCCCGACGGCTCGATCATCGAGACGCCGATCACGGCGAACTTCCGCGAGGGCCTGAACGTCCTGCAGTACTTCATCTCGACCCACGGCGCGCGCAAGGGCCTGGCCGACACCGCCTTGAAGACCGCCAACTCGGGCTACCTGACGCGGCGTCTGGTCGACGTCTCGCAGGACCTCGTGGTCAACACCGAGGACTGCGGCACGACCAACGGCCTGTCGATGACGCCGATCGTCGAGGGCGGCGACGTCGTCGAGGGTCTCGGTGAGCGCGTGCTCGGCCGTGTCGTCGCGATCGACCTGCTGCGGCCGGGTTCCGAGGAGGTGCTGGTGCCGGCCGGCACGCTGCTCGACGAGAAGCTGGTGCGCATGATCGAGCAGGCCGGCGTCGACCAGATCCAGGTGCGGTCGCCGATCACCTGCGCGACGCGCTACGGCGTCTGCTCGCAGTGCTACGGCCGTGACCTGGCGCGCGGGCGTCGCATCAGCATCGGCGAGGCGGTCGGCGTGATCGCGGCGCAGTCGATCGGCGAGCCCGGCACGCAGCTGACGATGCGGACCTTCCACATCGGCGGCGCG
Organism: Pseudomonadota bacterium; assembly: GCA_025355105.1. GTDB lineage: Bacteria > Pseudomonadota > Gammaproteobacteria > Steroidobacterales > Steroidobacteraceae > CAIKZZ01. The sequence goes on from JANYAE010000118.1 coordinate 1,655, forward strand.
GCATCGCGGGCCGCGGCGGCCTCGAGCGTCGAGGTCAAGAGCAAGGGCACGATTCGCTTCCACAACATCAAGGCGGTGCGCCACGACAAGGGCCACCTCGTCACGACGTCGCGCTCCGGCGAGCTCGGCGTGGTCGACGACTTCGGCCGCGAGCGTGAGCGCTACAAGATCCCGTACGGTGCGATCATCGCCGTCGACGAGGGCGCGATGGCGACCGCCGGCCAGGTCATCGCGCAGTGGGATCCGCATACCCACCCGGTGGTCACCGAGGTCGCGGGCTTCATCAAGTTCCAGGACTTCGTCGACGGCCTCACCGTCACGACGCAGCTGGACGAGATTACCGGCCTGTCCTCGACCGTCGTGCTCGACCCGAAGCAGCGCGGTGCCGCAGGCCGTGACCTGCGCCCGGTGGTGAAGCTCGTCAATGCCAAGGGCAAGGAGATCACCTTCGCCCATACCGACATCCCGGCGATCTACGCGCTGCCGGCCGGCGCGCTCGTCAGCCTCGAGGACGGCGCCAAGGTCTCGGTCGGCGACGTCATCGCGCGCATTCCGCAGGAGTCATCGAAGACCCGCGATATCACCGGCGGTCTGCCGCGAGTCGCGGACCTGTTCGAGGCCCGGAAGCCCAAGGACCCGGCGATCCTCGCGGAGCGCTCGGGCACGGTGTCGTTCGGCAAGGAGACCAAGGGCAAGCGGCGCCTGATCATCACCCCGGAAGTGGGCGACAAGTACGAGGAGCTGATCCCGAAGTGGCGCCACCTCAACGTGTTCGAGGGAGAGTCGGTCGAGAAGGGCGAGGTGATCGCCGACGGCGAGCCGAACCCGCACGACATCCTGCGCCTGCAGGGCGTCGAGGCGCTGGCCAACTACCTGGTCCGCGAGATCCAGGACGTGTACCGGCTGCAGGGCGTGCGCATCAACGACAAGCACATCGAAGTCATCATCCGGCAGATGCTGCGCAAGGCGGAGATCACGGATCCCGGCGAGTCGGGGCTGCTGCGCGGCGAGCAGCTTGACCGGGCGCGGGTCATGGAGCTCAACAACCGCATCGGCAAGGACGACAAGGTCGGCGCCAAGTACGAGCCGCTGCTGCTGGGCATCACCAAGGCCTCGCTCGCCACCGAGTCGTTCATCTCGGCGGCATCGTTCCAGGAGACCACCCGCGTCCTCACCGAGGCGGCGGTCCGGGGCCTCAAGGACGACCTGCGCGGCCTCAAGGAGAACGTCATCGTCGGTCGCCTGATCCCGGCGGGCACCGGCTTCGCGTACCACGCGGCCCGCCGCCGCCGGCCGGAGGATGACACCGGCCGCGGCAGCTTCATGGACATGGGCGGTTCGCTGCCTGAGGTCGATGAGGGCGGCACGGGCGAAAGCGCCGAGGTGCACGCGGCCGAGTAGGGCTCCGATCGTCCGCCTGAGCCCCGGCCCGGGCTCCCCTCAGGGGGATTCGGCCGGGGCTATGATTGACACTTCGGGACCTAAGACCTTAAAATCCGAAGTCTTTCTAGGCCGAGCCCTTGCTACTCAGGGCGCGGCGCAGGACCATTGATTCACCGGGCCGCCGCGAGGCGGCCCGCTTTTCTCCGGCGCTAAGTGCCGGTTTGGGCGCAAATTTTCATGGCAACGACCAACCAGTTGATCCGCGACGGCCGTAACGACCCGCCGTTCAAGTCCAAGGTGCCGGCGCTCGGCGCGAGCCCGCAGAAGCGCGGCGTCTGCACGCGCGTCTATACCACCACGCCGAAGAAGCCGAACTCGGCGCTTCGCAAGGTGTGCCGCGTGCGCCTGACGAACGGTTACGAGGTCACGAGCTACATCGGCGGTGAAGGCCACAATCTGCAGGAGCACTCGGTCGTCCTGATTCGCGGCGGCCGCGTCAAGGATCTGCCGGGCGTCCGGTACCACACCGTGCGCGGCACGCTCGACTGCGCCGGCGTTGCCGACCGCAAGCAGAGCCGCTCGAAGTACGGCGCCAAGCGCGCCAAGAAATAATCAGTAGGTAGCGATTCATGTCCCGACGTGCCCAAGCCCCCACGCGCACCATTCTCCCGGACCCGAAGTTCGGGAGCGAGATGCTCGCCAAGTTCATGAACATGGTCATGGAGCGTGGCAAGAAGTCCACCGCCGAGACCATCGTCTACGGTGCGATCGAGCGCATCGCCGAGCGCACCAGTCGCCCGGCCGACCAGGCGCTGCAGGTGCTGCAGACCGCGCTCGACAACGTCAAGCCGGCGGTCGAGGTGAAGTCCCGCCGCGTCGGTGGCGCGACCTACCAGGTGCCGGTCGAAGTCCGTGCCTCGCGCCGCCAGACGCTGGCCATGCGCTGGGTCATCGAGGCGGCGCGCGCGCGCAGCGAGAAGACGATGGCGATGCGTCTCGCGCACGAGCTGCTCGAGGCATCCGAGAACCGGGGCGCCGCCGTGCGCAAGCGTGAAGACACGCACCGGATGGCCGAGGCCAACAAGGCATTCGCGCACTACCGCTGGTAGCCGCCGGATCCTAGAACAAGAGCGAGTTTGTGATCCGGCGGACCTCAGGTCCGCCGGGGTTTTTCTGGAGTTCATCAAGTGGCACGCACGACCCCGATCGAGCGCTACCGGAACATCGGAATCTCTGCGCACATCGACGCCGGCAAGACGACGACGACCGAGCGCATCCTGTTCTACACCGGCGTGTCCCACAAGATCGGCGAAGTGCACGACGGCGCGGCCGTCATGGACTACATGGAGCAGGAGCAGGAGCGCGGCATCACCATCACCGCCGCGGCGACCACCTGCTTCTGGAAGGGGATGGAGAACAACTTCCCCGAGCACCGCATCAACATCATCGATACGCCGGGGCACGTCGACTTCACGATCGAGGTCGAGCGCTCGCTGCGCGTGCTGGACTCGGCCGTCGCCGTCTACTGCGCGGTGTCGGGCGTGCAGCCGCAGTCGGAGACGGTCTGGCGCCAGATGAACAAGTACGGCGTGCCGCGGCTCGCCTTCGTCAACAAGATGGACCGCGCCGGCGCAAACTTCCTGCGCTGCGTCGACCAGATCCGTACCCGGCTGAAGGGCAACCCGGTCCCGATCCAGCTGCCGATCGGCTCCGAGGACAACTTCGTCGGCATCGTCGATCTGATCCGCATGAAGGAAATCTGGTGGGACGACTCGACGCAGGGCACGCGCTTCGAGTATCGCGAGGTCCCGACCGAGATGCTCGACGAGTGCAAGGTGTGGCGCACCAAGCTGATCGAGGCCGCCGCCGAGGGTAACGAGGCGCTGCTGAACAAGTACCTCGAAGGCCAAGAGCTGAGCGTCGAGGAGATCAAGCAGGGCCTGCGCGCGCGCGCGCTCAAGAACGAAATCTGCCTCGTCACCTGTGGCTCGGCCTTCAAGAACAAGGGCGTGCAGGCGGTGCTCGACGCGGTCATCGAGTTCATGCCGTCGCCGGTCGAAGTGCCGCCGGTCAAGGGCCAGAGCGAGGGCGGCGTGCCGATGACACGCCAGGCGTTCGATGACGAGCCATTCTCGGCCCTCGCATTCAAGATCCTGAACGACCCCTTTGTCGGCAACCTGACGTTCTTCCGCGTCTACTCGGGCGTGCTGAACTCGGGCGACCAGGTGTACGTGCCGTCCAGGAGTCGCAGCGAGCGCATCGGGCGCCTGTTGCAGATGCACGCCAGCGAGCGCACCGAGATCAAGGAGGTGCGCGCCGGCGACATCGCCGCGGCGGTCGGCCTCAGGGACGTGACCACCGGCGACACGCTGTCGAACCCGGACAAGATCATCGTGCTCGAGAAGATGGAATTCCCGGAGCCGGTGATTTCGGTCGCGGTCGAGCCCAAGACCAAGGTCGACCAGGAAAAGATGGGTGTCGCGCTGCAGCGCCTCGCCAAGGAAGACCCGTCGTTCCGCGTCCACACCGACCAGGAATCGGGGCAGACGATCATCTCCGGAATGGGCGAACTGCACCTCGAGATCATCGTCGACCGCATGAAGCGCGAGTTCAAGGTCGAGGCCAACGTCGGCAAGCCGCAGGTCGCCTACCGCGAGACCATCCGCGCCAAGGTCGAGCAGGAAGGCAAGTTCGTGCGCCAGTCAGGCGGTCGCGGCCAGTACGGCCACGTCTGGCTCAAGATCGAGCCGCTCGCGGCCGGCACCGGTTTCGAGTTCGTCAACGGCGTGGTCGGCGGCGCGGTGCCGAAGGAATTCGTCCCGGCGGTCGACAAGGGTATCCGCGAGGCGCTCGAGGGTGGCGTGATCGCCGGCTACCCGATCGTCGACGTCAAGGTGACGCTGTTCGACGGCTCCTACCACGACGTCGATTCGAACGAAATGGCGTTCAAGATCGCCGCTTCGATCGGCTTCAAGGAGGGCTTCAAGAAGGCCAAGCCGGTGCTGCTCGAGCCGATCATGAAGGTCGAGGTCGTGACGCCCGAGGACTATTTCGGCGACATCGTCGGCGACCTGAATCGTCGCCGCGGCCAGATCCTGTCGATGGAGGAGTCGGTCATGGGCAAGGTGGTGACCGCCGAGGTCCCGCTCGCCGAGATGTTCCAGTACTCGACCTCGATGCGCTCGATGAGCCAGGGGCGCGCGAACTACACGATGGAGTTCGGCAAGTACATGGAAGTGCCGAGCCACGTGGCCGACGCCATCATGAAGAAGGCCAGCTGATTTCGTCGGCCGCGGCGGCCCGCCGGGGGCGCCACGACCGGCTGCGTAGCGTCCGACAACCACACAACAAGCCGCCGAGGTAGAGAGTCGTGTCCAAGGAAAAATTCCAGCGTACGAAGCCGCACGTGAACGTGGGGACTATTGGGCACGTGGACCATGGGAAGACGACGCTGACGGCGGCGCTGACCAAGGTGATGGCCGAGAAGCACGGCGGCGAGTTCAAGGCGTACGACCAG
>JANYAE010000134.1 GCA_025355105.1 Pseudomonadota bacterium
CCGCGGCGGCGGTCGCGCCACGACCGCCGGGCGTCAGCACCAGCACCTGGCCGATGTCGATCCGGTAGTCGGCGCCGATGCCGTTCCAGCGCGCGACGTCGCGATAGTCGAGGCCGTGGCGCCAGCTGATCGAGTAGAGGGTGTCGCCGGCCCGGACGACGACACTCGCCTGCGCCGCGCGCCGCGCCTGTCCGGCGCAGCCGCCGAGCCCGGCGAGCAGCGGCAGCAGCGGCAGCAGCGGCAGCAGCGCCAGCGCAAGCAGCGCGGCCGCGGGCGCGCAAGCGGCGCGCGGCGGCCGCGCCACCTCAGGCCGTGCCGGCCACGAGCGGCACGAAGCTGACGCCACCGAGCTTGTCGCGGATAAAGTGATCGTCGCGGCGCACGATGCGCAGCAGCTCCTGTGCGCCTTCAGGCCCGACCGGCAGCACCAGCCGGCCACCCTTCGGCGACAGCTGCGCGAGCAGCGCCTGCGGCACGGCCAGCGGCGCGGCGGCGACCAGGATGGCGTCGTACGGCGCGTGCGCCTTCCAGCCGTCCATGCCGTCGCCGTAGCGGAAGCGCACGTTCTTGATGCCGAGTTCCTTGAGGCGCAGCTTGGTGCGCTCGAGCAGCGGCTTGATCCGCTCGACCGTCGACAGGCGCGTCACGAGCGCCGCCAGCACCGCGGTCTGGTAGCCGCAGCCGGTGCCGATTTCGAGCACGTTGTGCAGCGGGCCGCCCAAGAGGATCGCCTCGGTCATGCGCGCGACGACGTAGGGCTGCGAAATGGTCTGGCCGAAGCCGATCGGCAGCGCCGTGTCCTCGTAGGCGCGCGAGGACAGCGCCTCGTCGACGAACACGTGCCGCGGCAGGTTGCGGATGCGGTCGAGCACGCTGGTGTTGTTGATGCCCTGCTCGCGCAGCCGCTGGATCAGGCGCTCGCGGGTGCGCGCCGAGGTCATGCCGATGCCGGCGTTGGTGCGCACGTCAGACATCGTCGCCCCGCAGCCACTGCTCGAGTCCGGCGAGCGCGGCGTGCCGCGTCAGGTCGATCTGCAGCGGCGTCACCGAGACGTAGCCGTGCTCGACCGCGTGGAAGTCGGTGCCCGGACCCGCGTCCTGACCGGCGCCCGGTGCTCCGATCCAGTACATCGGCCGGCCGCGCGGGTCGCTGGTGCGCACGATGCGCTCGCTGCGGTGACGCACGCCGAGCCGCGTCGCGCGCAGGCCCTTCAGGGCCTCGTACGGCAGGTCCGGGACGTTGACGTTGAAGAGCGTCGCCTGCGGCAACGGCGCACGTGCCAATCGCTCGACCAGCTCGCGCGCGACCCGTGCGGCGGTCGCGAACTGCCGCTCGCCGCCCGCCACCAGCGACACCGCGATGCTGGGCAGACCGAGGAAGCGCCCCTCCATCGCCGCCGCGACCGTGCCCGAGTACAGCACGTCGTCGCCGAGGTTGGCGCCGTCGTTGACGCCCGAGATCACCAGCTGTTGTTCCTCCGACAGGAAGCCGGAGATCGCGAGGTGCACGCAGTCGGTCGGCGTGCCGTTGACGGCGAACCAGCGGCCCTCCGCCTCGACCACCCGCAGCGGTCCGTCGAGCGTCAGCGAGTTCGAGGCGCCCGAGCGGTTGCGGTCCGGGGCCACCACGGTGAGCGTGCCGAGACCCGCGAGCGCCTCAGCGAGTGCCCTCAGCCCGTCGGCTCGCCAGCCATCATCGTTACTGAGGAGGATGTTCATGAACGCGAGCTCGTTACTATACTGGAAGCCCGCGCGTTGATGGGGAATGCAGCCGTGCCGCGCCTGCCTCGTGACCTGCCGCCGCCCGACGACGCCTCGTTTCGCGACGCGGTCGGCGACGTCAAGCCCTTGCCGCCGCAAGCGGCGCTGCCGCGGCCGCCGCGACCGCGGCCGATCGCCGCCTTCCGCCGCGCCGACGAGCGCGCGGCGCTCGAGGAGAGCCTCGAGCTCGGCCCGGGCGAGTGGCTGATCGAGACCGGCGACGAACTGCTGTTTCGGCGCGCGCAGCTGTCGACGCGCTTGCTCGAACGGCTGCGGCGCGGCGAGTTCGCGGTGGAGGACGAGATCGACCTGCACGGCCTGACGGCGCTCGAGGCGCGCGCGGCGCTGCGCGAATTCCTCAACCAGGCGCTGGCGCGGCGCTTGGCCTGCGTGCGCGTCGTGCACGGTAAGGGCCTGCGCTCCGGACCGCGCGGGCCGGTGCTCAAGCATGCGGTCAACGTCTGGCTGCGCAAGGTCGCGGCGGTGCTGGCGTTCGCGTCGGCGCCACGCCGTGACGGCGGCACCGGCGCGGTCTACGTGCTGCTGACGCGCCGCTAGCGTCGGCCGAGCTTCGCGACCAGCGCCGCGAGCGAGCTGCGCGTCTCCTCGCCCATCCACGCCTCGACCATCTCGTTCGGGTCACGGCGCGTCGCCTCCACCATCATCGCGACCAGGTCAGCGCGCGCCATGGCGCGGGTCGCGCCGTAGGCCACCGGCGGCAGCGCCAGCACGCGCTCGAGCCAGGCCCGGGCCCGGCCTTCGAGCTCGGCAGGCTCCACCAGCTCGTCGACGAGACCGACGCCGAGCGCCTCCTCGGGCGTCAGCAGCAGGCCCTGCGGCAGCATCTGGTTCGCAACCCTTAGACTCACGACGCGCTTCAGCACGCCGTAGATCAGCGGCCCGGGCAGCAGCCCCACCTGCACCTCGTTGAGACCGATGCGAAAATCGCCGCGCGCCATGACGCGCTGGTCGCAGAACAGCGCGAGCACCGCGCCGCCGGCCGGGCTGTGGCCATTGATCGCCGCGACGATCGGCAGCCGGCTCTGCGCCAGCGTCTGCAGGCAGGCGAAGAAGCTGCCGAGGAAGGCCTTGAGGCTCGCCGCATCCAGGGCCGCCAGCACCGAGACGTCGAGCCCGGCCGAGAACAGCTTGCCGCCGCCGGTGAGCACCAGACCGCGGACGCCCGCGTCCGGGGCCGCGCGGACCGCGGCGCCGAGCGCCTCGAACATCGGCACGTGCAGCGCGTTGACGGGCGGCCGCGCGAGCCTGAGCGTGCGGATCGGCCCTGAGTCGTGGTGTTCAAGCATCTTCGGGCTCCAGCGGGTGATCGGGGGTCGCGACGAGCTCACGGATCACTGCGGTCGCATAGGCGCCGGGTGGCAGGCGGAACTCGAGCCGTAGCGTGCCGCTTTCGGCGACCGCGCGAAAGTCCTCCGGCCAGAGCCGCAACGGGCGGCGCGCCGCCTCGAGGCCCTCGCGCTCGAGCGCCGCCGGCAGCTCGCCGAAGCCGGCGAGCACCTCAGCCTCAAGCGCGCCGGCGAGGTCCGACGGCGCCGGACCGCGACCGGCCAAGGGCCCGGTCGGGTGCAGGTCGCGTCGCGCGAGGCGCGCCTCGAGCTCGGCGTCGATCACGCCGGCGGCGAACCAGCTGTTGCGGCCGGCGAGGTTGACGAGCTCGCCGGGCAGCAGGCGCGCCCAGCTGCCGTTCGCGACGCGCCGCGCGAGCAGCGCGTTGAACATCAGGCTGCGCGCCGCCGACAGCACGAAGGCGCGCGCTTCGCGCGCGCGCGGCAGCGCCTCGCCGGCCGCGAAGCGCGCCACCGACTCGAGGTTGCTGCCGTCGCGCCCGAAGCGCTGTGGCCCGAAATAGTTGGGTACGCCGGCCGCCGCCAGCGCCGCGAGGCGCTCGGCGAGCAGCAGCGGCGGCGCCTCGAGCTCCCGCAGCAGCACCGTGAAGGCGTTGCCGGCCAGCGCGCCGCGGCGCAGTTTGCGCGAGTGCGCTTCGGCCGCGAGGATCCGAAAGCCCGCGCCTTCGACGCCGGCCAGCGCGAGCGGCACGCGCGGCGCCGGCACCGTGAAATACTGCGTCGCGACCGCGAGCCGGTCCTTGAGGCCGGCGAAGCCGACGTCGCGCGGCGCGGCGCCCACCAGGCGCGCGAGCTCGCGCGCCACCGCGAGCGTGTCGCGGCCGCGCTTCTCGACCCTGAGCAGCAGATGCGCGACGCCACCGTCGGCCGCGAAGCCGAGCCGCTCCTCGACGACGAAGTCCTCGGCGGCCGCCTTCAGGCGCGCGCTGCCGGCCGGGCCACCGTGCGCGTACGGCGGCGCGAGCGCCGCCGCGCGCCAGCGCGCCGCGCATTCGCTCAAGCGATGGTCTCGAGCAGGACCGCGACCTCGGCCGCGAGGCCCTCGCCGCGGCCGAGGAAGCCGAGCCGCTCGGTGGTGGTCGCCTTGAGGTTGACCTGCGCGAGCGGCAGGCCGAGCTCGGCGGGGCGGGCCGCGCGGGGAGCG
>JANYAE010000139.1 GCA_025355105.1 Pseudomonadota bacterium
GCGCGGATCGCGTCGCGATGCGGCGCGATCCGCGGCGCCTCGCCGAGCAGCGTCAGGTCGGCGTTGACGAGCGCAAAGCCGGCCGCGCGCACCCGCGCCAGCGTCGCGCGCAGCAGCTCGACGCTGGTCACCCCGCGGTAGGCCGGGTCCGAGTCGGGGAAATGCTGGCCGATGTCGCCGAGGCCGGCGGCGCCGAGCAGCGCATCGCAGAGCGCGTGCAGCAGCACGTCGCCGTCCGAGTGCGCCACCAGTCCGCGGCCGTAGGCGATGCGCTCGCCGCCGAGCCAGACGTGATCGCCGGGCCCGAAGGCATGCACGTCGACGCCGAAGCCGATGCGCGGCTGACCCATGCTCGTCTCCCGTAGTAGCCGCCCGGCGAGCCTCAGGTCGTCAGGCTCGGTGACCTTGATGTTCGAGGCCGAACCCGCCACGAGGCGCGGCCGGGCGCCGGCGGCTTCGACCGCGCTGGCCTCGTCGGTCGCGCCCGGAAACGCGGCAAGCGCCGCCGCGAGCTGCCGCAGACGGAAGGCCTGCGGCGTCTGCGCACGATACAGCCCCTCGCGCGGCACGGTCGCGGCGACCCGGCCGTCGGCACCGGCCCGCTTGACCGTGTCGACGATGCGCGCGGCGAGCAGCGCCCCATCCGGCGCCTCGGCCAGTGCGCCGAGCAGCCGGGCCAGGTCGGCCCGCGGCAGGCAGGGCCGCGCGGCGTCGTGCACCAGCACCCACGGATCGGCGTCGCCGAGCTGCGTGCCCAGCCAGGCGAGCCCGGCGGCCACCGAGTCACGGCGCTCGGCGCCGCCGACGACCGTCACGATGCGCGGATCAGCGGCGAGCGGCAGTGTCGCGAAACGCGTGTCGTCGGCCGCGATCGCGATGATGATGCCGCGGCAGTCCGGATCGTCGCGGAAGGGCTGCAGCGCGCGCTCGAGGAGCGTCCGGCCGCCGAGCCGCAGGTACTGCTTCGGCGCCAGTTCGGCCTCGGCCATGCGCCGGCCGCGGCCGGCGGCGGGCATGACGAGCCAGTAGTGCGGTGACGGCAAGGGACGCGCAGCCGGCGCGTCAGTGCGAGGTGCGCTGGACCGGCAGGCGCTCGGCTCGTGCGGCGGCAGGCTCCGGTGGCGGACCCGGGCGGGCGTCTGCGTCGACGACCTGGAAGAAGGTCTCGTTGCCGCCGATCATGCCGAGGTCGTTGCGAGCCCGCTCCTCGAGCGCCGCCATGCCTTCCTTGAGGTCCTTGACCTCGGCGGCCAGCTGGTCGTTGCGCCGGACCAAGGTGCCGTTCTCGGCGCGCTGCGCCGCGACGCCGCGCTTGAGGCCGACGACCGAGCGCACGCCGTCGTCGGAAATCCAGAGACGGTACTGGAGCCCGATCAGCACGAGGAGCAGAGCGGCGGCGAAGACCCTCATGAGTTCAATAAGTTAACACGGCCGACGGCGTGGCGGAACCCCTCAGCCACCGGGCACCTTGACCGGGAATGCCGCGGCGCCGGCATAGCGCGCGTCGCGTCCGAGCGCCGACTCGATGCGCAGCAGCTGGTTGTACTTCGCGACCCGATCCGAGCGCGACATCGAGCCGGTCTTGATCTGCGTCGCGGTCGTCGCGACGGCGATGTCGGCGATCGTCGCGTCCTCGGTCTCGCCGGAGCGATGCGAGATGACCGCGGCATAATTCGCCTCGGTTGCCATCCTGATCGCGGCGAGCGTCTCGCTGAGCGTGCCGATCTGATTCGGTTTGATCAGGATCGCGTTCGCGACCTTCTTGGCGATGCCCTCGGCGAGGATCTTGGTATTGGTGACGAACACGTCGTCGCCGACGATCTGCAGCCGCGAGCCGAGCCGCTCGGTGTGCAGCCGCCAGCCCGCCCAGTCGCCCTCCGCCATACCATCCTCGATCGTCAGGATCGGGTAGTCGGTCGCGAGCTTGGCGAGATAGTCGGTGAAGCCGGCCGAATCGAAGCTGAGCTGCTCGCTCTCGAGCGTGTAGCGCCCGTCGGCGTACAGCTCCGAGGCCGCGACGTCGAGACCGAGCCAGACGTCCTTGCGCGGCACGTAGCCGGCCCGGGTCACCGCTTCGAGGATCGTCTCGAGCGCCGCGGCATTCGACGGAAGGTCCGGCGCGAAGCCGCCCTCGTCGCCGACCGCGGTCGACAGCCCCTTCGCGTTCAGAATCTTCTTGAGGGCGTGGAATACCTCGGCGCCGCAGCGCACCGCCTCGGCGAGCGTCGGCGCGCCGACCGGCAGGATCATGAACTCCTGGATATCGAGGCTGTTGTTGGCGTGCGCGCCGCCGTTGATGATGTTCATCATCGGCACCGGCAGCGTCAGCGGCACGCCGGCCGGCGCGAGATGGCGCCACAGCGGCTGGCCGGCCTCGGTGGCCGCGGCATGCGCGCTGGCCAGCGACACCGCGAGCAGCGCGTTGGCGCCGAGCCGCGACTTCGAGTCGGTGCCGTCGAGCTCGATCATGCGCCGGTCGAGGCCGGCCTGATCGCCGGCGTCGCGGCCGAGGAGCGCGTGCTTGAGCTCGCCGTTGACGTGGCCGACGGCCTGGGTGACGCCCTTGCCGAGGTAGCGCTTCGGGTCGCCGTCGCGCAGCTCAACCGCCTCGCGACTGCCGGTCGAGGCGCCGGAGGGCACCGCGGCGCGACCGACCGCGCCGGACTTGAGCGTCACGTCGGCCTCCACGGTCGGGTTGCCGCGCGAGTCGATGATCTCGCGGCCGCAAATGTCGACGATTGCGCTCATCAGGAGCTCCGTTCGTGCGCGGCCAGCAGGTCTTCTTCGAACGGCGCGCGTTTCGCCGTCCGGTCGAGCTCGACGAGGGTCGCGAGCAGGGATTCCATGCGCTCCAGCGGCCAGGCATTCGGCCCGTCGGACAGCGCCTTGGCCGGGTCCGGGTGCGTCTCCATGAAGACCCCGGCGACGCCGACCGCGACCGCGGCGCGCGCCAGCACCGGCACAAACTCGCGCTGCCCGCCCGAGGAACTGCCCTGCCCGCCCGGCAGCTGTACCGAGTGGGTGGCGTCGAACACCACCGGGCAGCCGGTGGCGCGCATCACCGCCAGCGAGCGCATGTCGGCGACCAGGTTGTTGTAGCCGAAGCTGAAGCCGCGCTCGCAGACCAGGATCGCCTCGTTGCCGGTCGAGCGCGCCTTGTCGACGACGTTCTGCATCTCCCACGGCGACAGGAACTGGCCCTTCTTGATGTTCACCGGCAGGCCCTGCGAGCAGGCCTTGAGGATGAAGTTCGTCTGCCGGCACAGGAACGCCGGCGTCTGCAGCACGTCGACCACGCTCGCGACCTCGGCGAAGGGCGTGTCCTCGTGGACGTCGGTCAGCACCGGGACGCCGATCTGGCGCTTGACCTCGGCCAGCACCCGCAGGCCGGCCTCGAGGCCGGGGCCGCGGTAGCTGTTGACCGAGGAGCGGTTCGCCTTGTCGTAGGAGGACTTGAAGACGAACGGGATGCCGAGCCGCGTGGTGATCTCCTTCAGGCGGCCGGCGACGTCGAGCTGCAGCGCCTCGCTCTCGACCACGCACGGTCCGGCGATCAGGAACAGCGGTGCGCGCGCGCCCGCTTCGAAGCCGAGGAGGCGCATGCTCAGGCGCTCGCTGCCTGCGGCAGCTGCTGGGCGGCGTGCTGGCGCGCGGCGCGCACGAAGCCCGCGAACAGCGGGTGCGAGTCGCGCGGCGTCGAGGTGAACTCCGGGTGGAACTGCACCGCGATGAACCACGGGTGGCTGGGGAGCTCGATGATCTCGACCAGCTCGTCGTCGGAGAACGCCGAGAACCGCAGGCCGCCGGCCCGCATCCGCTCGAGGTAGTTGTTGTTGAACTCGAAGCGGTGCCGGTGCCGCTCGCCGATCACGTCCTTGCCGTAGATCAGGTGCGCGAGGCTGCCGGCCTCGATGCGCGAGGCCTGCGAGCCGAGCCGCATCGTGCCGCCGAGTTCGGAACGCTCGTCGCGCGTCACGGTCTCGCCACTGCGGTCGCGCCACTCGGTGATCAGCGCGATCACCGGGTCCGGCGTCGCACGGTTGAACTCGGTCGAGTTCGCGCCTTCGAGGCCGAGCACGTCGCGTGCGAACTCGATGCACGCCACCTGCATGCCGAGGCAGATGCCGAGGTACGGGATGCGGTGCTCGCGCGCGAAGCGCACCGCCTGGATCTTGCCCTCGATGCCGCGCTCGCCGAAGCCGCCCGGCACCAGCACTGCGTCCATGCCGGCGAGGCAGCCGGCGCCGGTCGTCTCGATGTCGGTCGACTCGATGTAGTGCACCTTGACCCGCGTGCGGGTCTTGAGGCCGGCGTGGGTCAGCGCCTCGTTGAGCGACATGTAGGAGTCGCGGATCTGCATGTACTTGCCGACCATCGCGACGTTGACGCTGGCCTCGCTCTGGTGGCGCGCGGCGATCACGGCGCGCCACTCCGGCAGGTCGGTCGGCTTGGCGGTCAGGCGCAGCTTGTCGACGATGATGTCGTCGAGGCCCTGCTCGTGCAGCAGGAGCGGGATCTTGTAGATGTCGTCGGCGTCGACCGCCGAGATCACGGCGCGCTCCTCGACGTTGGTAAACAGCGCGATCTTGCGCCGCTGCTCGTCCGGCAGCGTGTCGCGGCAGCGGCACAGCAGCACGTCCGGCTGGATGCCGATGCCGCGCAGCTCCTTGACCGAGTGCTGCGTCGGCTTGGTCTTGATCTCGCCGCCGCCGACCACCGGCACCAACGTCAGGTGCATGAAGGCGACGTTGTTGCGGCCGAGTTCGACGCCCATCTGGCGGATCGCCTCGAGGAAGGGCAAGGATTCGATGTCGCCGACCGTGCCGCCGATCTCGACCATGCAGACGTCCGCCTCGCCGGCGCCGAGCTTGATGCAGCGCTTAATCTCGTCGGTGATGTGCGGGATCACCTGCACGGTGGCGCCGAGGTAGTCACCGCGGCGCTCCTTGGCGATGACCCGCTCGTAGATGCGCCCGGTGGTGAAATTCGAGTTGCGCGTGGCCGTGTAGCGCACGTAGCGCTCGTAGTGGCCGAGGTCGAGGTCGGTCTCGGCGCCGTCGGTCGTGACGAACACCTCGCCGTGCTGGAACGGGCTCATCGTGCCCGGATCCACGTTGATGTACGGGTCCAGCTTGACGAGGCTGACTTTGAGCCCGCGCGCCTCGAGGATGGCGCCGAGCGAGGCGGAGGCGATGCCCTTGCCGAGCGAGGACACGACGCCACCGGTGACGAACACGAAGCGTGTCATGAGGGCTCCCGTCACGATGAGGACCAACGAAAAAGGGCCTCGGCAAGGCCCTTGTGCGACGGGAGGCCAGTCTAAAGGAAAGGGCCTCCGGTCTCAACGAACTTGGCCGCTACCAGCGCCTCCGGCGCGTCCTGCCACTCCAGTGCCAGCCCAGGTGCGTCCGGCAGCGCGCGCCGGGATACCTCGATCAGGGTCCGCTGCGGCAGCACCACCGCGACCAGCGCCGCCCCTTCGCGCACCAGCAGCGCGCGCGCGCGCAGCCACGGCGGCACGCGCGCCTCGCGCAGCCAGTCCTTGAGCGGCCGCGACGGCCCGTGCGGCTCGAGCCGCAGCATCTCGCCGCCCGCGCGTCGGCCAACCACCAGTCGGTCGGTATCGGTGACGTCGAGCGTCGACGGTCCGCGCCGCCAGCGCGCGACGACGCGGCCGAGCGCACCGAGCTCGAGCGCCCCCGGTGGCGCCGGCAAGGGTGTGCCGTCCGCCACCGGCAAGGGCGGCAGCGGCGCGAAGGCGTACAGCCGGCCGTCGAAGCGCCGCAGCTCGACGCCCGGCCAGACGAGCTTCGGCGAGCCATCGCGGCGCGCGGCGAACACCTCGTCGGCGAGCAGCGCGAGCCGCCGCGCCGGCGGCACCGGCAGCCGTCGGCTGCGCAGCCAGAAGCGCAGCACCTCGGCGCAGCGTTCCGGCGACAGCTGCTGCAGTCCTGACACCGACAGCGCCGCGCCGCGCGCAAGCGATTTGACATAGTCTGCCGAGGCCTCGTCGAGCAGGCGCTGCGCCGCCGCGAGGTGGCCGGCGCTGCGCGACAGCGTCGTCGCCGCCGCCGGCCAGCGGGCCTCGATCAGCGGCCACAGCTCACGACGCAGGTAGGCACGGTCGTAGCGCGGGTCGGCGTTCATGGGATCCTCGTGCCATGGCAGCCCGCGCGCCTCGGCAAAGGCGCGCAACGCCGCGCGCGGCACGTCGAGCAGCGGTCGCAGCAGCCAGCCGGGCCCGAGCCGCGCGCTGGCCGGCATCGAGGCCAGCCCCGGTAGCCCCGCGCCGCGCACCAGCTGCAGCAGCAAGGTCTCCGCCTGGTCCTCGCGGTGGTGCGCGGTCACGAGGCACTCACCCGGCGCGAGCGCGCCGGCGAAGGCCGCGTAGCGCGCGGTCCGCGCGGCCGCCTCGAGACTCTCGCCACGGCCGGTCTCGATGCGCACGCTCAGCCGCTCGAGCGGCACGCCGAGCCGGGCGGCGGCGGCGCCTGCCGCAGCGGCAAGCGGCACCGCAGCCTCGAGGCCATGATCGACGTAGATCGCCCGCAGCCGCAATCGCGGGCCGAGCGCGGCGAGCGGCGCGGCGGCGAGCTCGGCTGCCGCCGCGAGCAGCGCCACCGAGTCGGCGCCGCCGGACAGCGCGACCGCGAGCGCCGCCTCCGCCTGCGCGCCAATGAGCGGCGCGAGGCGCGCGGCGAGTGCGCTCGGGCCGAAGGCTGCGTCGCGGCCCGAAGACACGGCCGCGCCCGGCTCAGGCCGCGCGGAACGCGCCGAAGGAGTCGAGCCGCTTGGCGCGCTGCTCGAGCAGCTGCTCGACCGGCTTATCGCAAAGCTCGGCGAGCGTGCGGCCGAGCGCCGCCTTGAGATCGGCGGCCATCACCTGCGGGTCGCGATGCGCGCCGCCCAGCGGTTCGGGCAGGACCTCGTCGACCAGCCGCTCGCGCAGCAGCCGCTCGGCGGTGATGCCCATCGCCTCGGCCGCGAGCTCCTTCTTGTCGGCGCTCTTCCACAGGATCGAGGCGCAGCCTTCCGGCGAGATCACCGAGTACACCGAGTACTGCAGCATCAGCAGCCGGTCGCAGACTCCGATCGCGAGCGCGCCGCCTGAGCCGCCCTCGCCGATCACGCTGGTAACGACCGGCACCTTGAGCTGCGCCATCTCGAACAGGTTGCGGGCGATCGCCTCGCTCTGGTTGCGCTCCTCCGAGCCGACCCCCGGGTAGGCACCCGGCGTGTCGATCAGCGTCACGATCGGCAGCGCGAAGCGCTCGGCGAGCCGCATGATCCGCAGTGCCTTGCGGTAGCCCTCCGGCTTCGGCATGCCGTAGTTGCGCCGCACGCGCTCCTTGGTGTCGCGGCCCTTCTGGTGGCCGATCACCATCACCGCCCGGCCGTCGAGCCGCGCCGGGCCGGCGACGATCGCGTGGTCGTCGGCGTACATGCGGTCGCCGTGCAGCTCCTCGAAGTCGGTAAACACGAGCGGCAGGTAGTCGAGCGTGTACGGGCGCTGCGGGTGGCGCGCCAGCTGCGCGACCTGCCACGGCGTCAGGCTGGCGAAGATGCTCTTGGTCAGCACCCGGCTCTTGGCGCGCAGCTTGTTGATCTCCTCGACGATGTTGATCTCGGCGTCGTCGCCGAGGTAACGCAGTTCGTCGATCTTCGCCTCGAGTTCGGCGATCGGCTGCTCGAAATCCAGAAAATTGAGGTCCATGGGAGCGGCACGGTTCCAGAGGTGACCGCCGCCGTCAAGGGGCAGGCGTCAGCCGGTCATCTTGAGGGGCAGCGTCGCGACCGGACCGAGCGCGCCCCAGGCGGTCAGGAACTCCTGCTGGTCGCGCGGGTGGTAGACGAGCCGCGCGCCGTCCGCGCCGAACTGCCGGGCGAGGCCCTCAAGCGCGGCGCGGGTCGGGCGCACCGCCCAGTCGGCGCCGAGCTCGAGCAGCGCGTGCGCCGCATGACCGGGGTAGTAGATCGCCACCGTGCAGCGCCCGCCGCGCACCGGCTTCAGCGTCGCCTCGAGCGCCGCCAGCAGCGCCGCCTCGTCGCAGCCGGCCGGCCAGCGCAGCAGCAGCCGCTTCGCCTGCGCCTCGCGCGCGAGCTCGATCGGCACCAGGCGCTTCGCCGAGAGCTGCCAGCCCTCGATGAACTCGATCCAGCGCAGCCCGCCCTCGACCACCAGGATCGCGTCCTTGGCGATGATCTCGCGGTGCTGCTGCAGCACCTCGTCGAACAGCGACACCTCCAGCCGGCCGCTGCCGTCGTCCAGCACGAGCGAGGTGCGGTTGCCGCGCGTGCGGATCTCGAGCACCAGGCCGGCCACCGTCAGGTTGCGCGGCGCCTGCCACTTGCCCTCGGCGCCGGCCGGTCGCGCGCCGGTGAGCTCGGCGATGCGGCCGGGCGCGAGGTACTTGAGGTCGTGCAGGTATTCGTCGATCGGATGGCCGGACAGGTAATGGCCGAGCGTCTCGCGTTCGTAGGCGAGGCGCAGTGCCGCCGGCCAGTCGGCCTCGGCGGCGGCCCGCGCCGCCCGGCTCGCCGGCGGCGCGACCGGCGTCGCGCCCATCTCGAACAGGCTCCCCTGGCCGTGGCTGGCGGCGCGCGTGCGCTGCTCGCCGCCCTGCACCGCCGCCGGCAGCGCCGCCATCAGCGTCGCGCGGTTGGCGCCGAAGCCGTCGAAGGCGCCGGCCTTGACCAGCGCCTCGAGGCAGCGCTTGTTGACGCGCGTCAGGTCGATGCGCGCGCACAGCTCGTGGAGGTCGGTGAACGGGCCGCCGGCGCGGCGCGCCTCGACGATCGCGGCCACCGCCGCCTCGCCGACGCCCTTCACCGCACCGAGGCCGTAGCGGATGCTGGCGGCGTCGGCGACCGCGAAGCGGTACTCGGAGGCGTTGACGTCCGGCGCCAGCACCGTGAGGCCCATCTCGCGGCTCGCGTCGATGCCGACCACCACCTTGTCGGTCTTGTCCATGTCGCAGGACAGCACCGCGGCGAGGAAGGCCGCCGGATAGTGCGACTTCAGCCACGCGGTCTGATAGGTCAGCACCGCGTAGGCCGCCGAGTGCGACTTGTTAAAGCCGTAGCCGGCGAACTTCTCCATCAGGTCGAAGATGTGCGTCGCCTGGCGCTCCGCGACGCCACGCTCGGTGGCGCCGCTGACGAACACCGAGCGCTGCTCGGCCATCTCCTCGGCCTTCTTCTTGCCCATCGCGCGCCGCAGCAGGTCGGCGCCGCCGAGCGTGTAGCCGGCGAGCACCTGCGCGATCTGCATGACCTGCTCCTGGTACAGGATCACGCCGTAGGTCGGCTTCAGGACCGGCTCGAGTGCCGGATGCAGGTAGTCGATGCGCTGGCCGCGCGGTGCGTGCTTGCGCTCGATGAAGTCGCCGACCATGCCCGACTCGAGCGGCCCCGGGCGGAACAGCGCCACCAGCGCGACGATGTCCCCGAAGCGGTCCGGCTGCAGGCGCCGGATCAGGTCCTTCATGCCGCGCGATTCGAGCTGGAAGATGCCGGTCGTGCGCCCGGACTTCAGCAGCTGGAAGGTGCGCGGATCGTCCAGCGGCAGGCGCGCCATGTCGAGCGGCGCTTCGCCGAGAGCGGCGCGCTCGGCGTTGACGATCTGCTCGGCCAGCGCGATCACCGTCAGCGTGCGCAGGCCGAGGAAGTCGAACTTGACGAGCCCGGCCGCCTCGACGTCGTCCTTGTCGAACTGCGTGACGACCGAGCTCGAGCCGTCTTCGACGAACAGCGGCGCGAAGTCGGTCAGCACCGAGGGCGCGATCACCACGCCGCCGGCGTGCATGCCGGCGTTGCGCGTCAGGCCCTCGAGCGAGCGCGCGAGGTCGATCATCTCGCGGACCTCGGCGTCGGCCTCGTACAGCTTCCTGAGCTCGTCGGCCTGCGCGAGGGCCTTGTCGAGCGTCATCTCGAGCTCGAAGGGGATCAGCTTCGCGATCCGGTCGCACCAGCCGTAGCTCTGGCCGAGCACCCGGCCGACGTCGCGCACCACCGCCCGCGCCGCCATCGTGCCGTAGGTGATGATCTGCGACACCCGGTCGCGGCCGTACTTCTGCGCGACGTAGTCGATGTCCCGGTCGCGGCCCTCGGTACAGAAGTCGACGTCGAAGTCCGGCATCGATACGCGCTCGGGGTTCAGGAAGCGCTCGAACAGCAGGTCATGCTGCAAGGGGTCAAGGTCGGTGATGCCGAGCACCCACGCCACCAGCGAGCCCGCGCCAGAGCCGCGGCCCGGGCCTACCGGCACGCCGTGGGCGCGCGCCCCGCGGATGAAGTCGGCGACGATCAGGAAGTAGCCCTCGAAGCCCATCCGGCAGATGACCTCCAGTTCGCGCGTCAGGCGCGTCGGGTACTCCGCCGGCTCCACCGACCGCAGCACGGCAACGCCCGCGCCGCTCGCCGCGAGGCGCTCGGCGAGGCCGCGCTCGGACTCGGCGCGCAGGAACTCGGCGGTGGTCGTGCCCGGAGGGACCGGATATTCCGGCAGGAACGACTTGCCGAGCCGCAGCTCCAGCGAGCAGCGCTTGGCGATCTCGACGCTCTGTTCGACCACGCCCGGCAGGTCGGCGAACAGCGCCGCCATCTCCTGCGGCGTCTTCAGATACTGCTGCTCGGTGTAGCGGCGCGGCCGGTCCGGCGCTGCGAGCAGCGTGCCGTCGTGGATGCAGACCCGCGCCTCATGCGCCTCGAAGTCGCCGGGCTTGAGGAAGCGCACGTCGTTGGTCGCGACCGCCGGCAGGCCGAGCTCGCGCACCAGCGCCACCACGCCCTCGAGCAGCGCCTCGTCGTCCGGCCGCCCGAGCCGCTGCACCTCGAGGTAGTAGCGGTCGCCGAACAAGGCGCGCCAGGCGCGCGCCGCACGGTGCGCCTCCGCGATCCGGCCGTTGCCGAGGTGGCGACCGACGTCGCCCTCCGCGCCGCCCGAGAGCGCGATCAGTCCGGCCGCCGATTCCGGTTCGAGCCAGGCGCGCTCGAGCATCGGCACGCCCTTCTTCTGACCCTCGAGGTAGGAGCGCGACACCAGTCGGGTGAGGTTCTTGTAGCCGGCCTGGTTCATGCAGAGCAACGTGAGGCGCGAGGGCTCGGCGCGCTCGCCGCTGTCGCGCAGCCAGACGTCGACGCCGACCAGCGGCTTGACCCCGGCGGCCTGCACCGCGCGATAGAACTTGACCATCGCGAACAGGTTGCTCTGGTCGGTGACCGCGACCGCGGGCATGCCGGTCGCCGCCGTCAGCGCCGCGAGCTCGTCGATGCGCGCGACGCCATCGACCAGCGAGTACTCGGTGTGCAGGCGCAGATGGACGAAGGAACTCACGGCGGACAGCGTCACTCGGCGGCGCCCGGACGGGCAAGTGCGGATCTTACCGGCTCGAAGGAGTGCCGATGCAGGGGGCAAGGCCCGAGTTCGCAGAGCGCGGCGAGGTGCGCCGGCGTGCCATAGCCCTTGTGTAAGGCAAAACCGTAGCCGGGGTGCCGGCCATCGGCGGCGACCATGTAGCCATCGCGCCAGCACTTGGCCAGGATCGAGGCTGCGGCGATCGCCGCCTCCCGGCCGTCGCCGCCGATGACGGTCTCGGCAGGCCCTGCGCAGCCGAGCCCGGCCAGCGACGGGGCACGATTGCCGTCGACCTGCACCGCCTGCGGCCGGATCGGCAGCGCAAGGAGCGCGCGGCGCATCGCGAGCAGCGTCGCCTCGAGGATGTTCAGGGCGTCGATCTCGGCAGCGTCGGCCCAGCCGAGACCCCAGGCGAGCGCCCGGGCGCGGATCCGCGGCGCGAGCCGCGCGCGCGCCTCGGGGCTCAGGCGCTTGGAGTCGTCGAGACCGCGAATGAGGCGCGCCGCCGGCAGGATCACGGCCGCCGCGACCACCGGGCCGGCCAGCGGCCCCCGGCCGGCCTCGTCGACGCCGGCAAGGCCTGCCCGGCGCGGCCAGCGCACGCTCATCTGGCGCCGTCCGCGCCCTGCCGGTCGATGAGCGCGAGCACGGCCTCGGCGGCGCGCTCGCTGGCGCCGCGGCGCAGCTGCTCGTGGATGCGCCGGAACTCGGCCGCCGCCGCCGCCGAGCGCGCCGGGTCATCCAGCCAGGCCAGCAGCTCGGCGCCGAGGCGCTCGGGCGTGACCTCCTCCTGCAGCAACTCCGGCACGACGCGCCGACCTGCCAGCAGGTTCGGCTGGGCGAAGAACGGCGCCTTCATCAGCTTGA
Source organism: Pseudomonadota bacterium (assembly GCA_025355105.1). Classification (GTDB taxonomy): domain Bacteria; phylum Pseudomonadota; class Gammaproteobacteria; order Steroidobacterales; family Steroidobacteraceae; genus CAIKZZ01. The sequence continues at coordinate 12,224 of JANYAE010000139.1, forward strand.
AGAGCCGCACGACGGTCACGGTCGCCCAGCTCGCGCGGTAGGCGACCACCATCGGCCGCTTGCAGAGCAGCGTCTCGAGCGTCGCCGTTCCCGAGGTCACGAGCACGCAGTCCGCCGCGGTCAGCGCGGTCTCCGACTGACCGTCGGTCAGCTGCACCTCGAGACCCGGATAGGCGGCCAGTCGCGCCGCGAACAGGGCGCGCGCCGCGGCGTTCGCCATCGGCGCGACGAAGCGCACGCCCGGCCGCCGCGCCGCGAGCCAGGCGGCGGCGCCGAGGAAGTCGTCGGCGAGCCGGCGCACTTCACCGCGCCGGCTGCCGGGCAGCAGCGCGACCACCTCGACGTCCGCGCTCAGCCGCAGCCGAGCGCGCGCCGCGGCGCGGTCCGGCTCCAGCGGAACGCGGTCCGCGAGCGGGTGGCCGACGAAGGAGGCGGTGAGGCCGGCACCGTCATAGAACTGCTCCTCGAAGGGCAGCAGGCAGAGCACGAGGTCAAGCGTCGCAGCCATCGTCCGCACCCGCCCCTGGCGCCAGGCCCAGACCTGCGGGCTGACGTACTGCACCGTACGAATGCCCTCGGCGTGCAGCCGCGCCGCGATGCCGAGGTTGAACTCCGGCGCGTCGACGCCGATGTAGGCCAGCGGCGCGAGCGCGCGCGCGCGCGCGAGCACCTCGCGGCGCAGCCGGTAGAGCCGCGGCAGGTGCGCCAGCACCTCGAACAAGCCCATGACCGCGAGCCGCTCGCTGCCGGCCCATGGACGGCAGCCGGCCGCCAGCATCGCCGGGCCCGCGATGCCCTCGAACTCGAGCGCCGGGCGACGCGCCTTGAGCGCGCCGATCAGCCCGGCGGCGAGATTGTCGCCGGAGGTCTCGCCGGCGACGATGACGATTCGCCCCTGCCCCACGCCTGGTCTCCTGCCGGAGCGTCCGGCCGTCAGCGGACGAGGCTGCGCGTGACGCGCGGCAGGAAGTCGACGAAGGCACGCAGCTCCGGCTGCGCGGCAGCCAGCCGCGCGAGCTCGGCGGTGGCTTCGGTGAGCTTGAGGCCCGAGCGGTAGAGCACCCGGTACGCGCCCTTGATGTTGGTGATCTGCTCGGTCGTGAAGCCGCGGCGCTTGAGGCCCTCGGCGTTGACGCCCTTCGGCTCGCCCGGCGATCCGGCGACCATCACATACGGCGGAACGTCACGGGTGGCCACCGAATTGTTGGCGAGGAAGGCATGGATGCCCACCTTGCAGAACTGGTGGATGCCGGCGTAGCCGCCGAGGATCACCCAATCGTCGAGTTCGACGTGGCCGGCGAGGCCGGCGTAATTGGCGAGCACGCAGTGGTTGCCGACGACGCAGTCGTGCGCCACGTGCGTGTACGCCATGAACAGGTTGTCGCTGCCGATCCGGGTCTTGCCGCCACCGGCCAGCGTGCCGCGATTGACCGTGCAGCACTCGCGAAAGCGATTGCGATCGCCGATCTCGAGCAGCGTCACCTCACCGCCGAACTTCTTGTCCTGCGGGATGTCGCCGATCGAGGCGAACTGCCAGACCTCGTTGCCGGCGCCCATCCGGGTCGGGCCGAGGATCACCGCGTGCGGCCCGACGCGACAGCCCGCACCCATCACGACGCCGGCGCCGATCACCGAATAGGCGCCGACGCTGACGTCGGCGGCGAGTTCGGCGCCCGAGTCGACAATCGCGGTCGGATGAACAGTGGCCATCGCGCTCAGGCCTTGGCTTCCGGGGTCACCATCATCTCGGCGCAGCAGACCTCGCGGCCGTCGACCTCGGCGCGCGTCGAGAACTTCCAGATGCCGCGCATCGCGCGCACGAACTCGGCGCGCAGGATCAGCTGGTCGCCCGGCTCGACGGGCTTCCTGAAGCGCGCGCCGTCGATGCCGACGAAGAAGAAGCGGGTGTTCTCGTCGGGCACGACGCCGGCGGTCTGGAAGGCGAGGATCCCGGCCGCCTGCGCCAGCGCCTCGAGGATCAGCACGCCCGGCATCACCGGCCGGTGCGGAAAATGGCCCGGGAAGAACGGCTCGTTGATCGTGACGTTCTTGAGCGCCTTGATCGACTTGCCCTTCTCGAGCTCGAGCACGCGGTCGATCAGCAGAAACGGATAGCGGTGCGGCAGCTGCTTCAGCACCGCGGCGATGTCGAGGGGATAGGCGACGGGGTCAGGCGTCATGAGGGCTCCGGATCGGATCTGCCAGCCGGCCGCTCGAGGCGCCGGACACGGTCGAACAGCTCGTCGAGGTGCCGCAGCCGCGCGACGACGCGCCGCCAGGCGCCGGCCTCGCTGACCGGCAGCCCCGAGGAATAGATGCCGGGCTCGGTGATCGAGCGACTGACCATCGACAGGCCCAGCACCGCCACGCCGTCGCAGATCTCGAGGTGCCCGGCGATGCCGACCATGCCGCCGATCATGCAGCGCTGGCCGATCGTGCTGCTGCCGGAGATGCCGACGCAGCCCGCGATCGCGGTGTGCGCGCCGACGCGGACGTTGTGGCCGATCTGGATCTGGTTGTCGAGCTTGACGTCGTCCTCGATCACCGTGTCGTCGATCGCGCCGCGGTCGATGGTGGTGTTGGCGCCGATCTCGACGTCGTCGCCGATGCGCACGCCGCCGAGCTGCGGCACCTTGACCCAGCCGTCGCGGTCCTGGGCGATGCCGAAACCGTCGGCGCCGAGCACGACGCCGGAGTGGATGAGGCAACGCGCGCCGATGCGCACGCGCCGGTAGAGCACGACGCGCGCCGCGAGGCGGCTGTCGGCGCCGACCACTGAATCGGCGCCGAGCACCGAGCCTGCGCCGATCACGGCGCGCTCGCCGATCTCGCAGCCGGCCTCGATCACCACCTGCGGCCCGACCGACGCCGAGGCCGCGACCCGCGCGCTCGGCTCCACGACCGCGCTCGGGTGCACGCCGGCGCTGGCCGGCGGCTCAGGGTGCAGCCAGGCGGCGATGCGGGCGTAGGCCGCATAGGGATTGTCGGCGATCAGCGCGGCGACCTTGCAGTCGCCGCTCGTCGCCGCGTCGAGCACCACCGCGGTCGCGGCCGTGCCCTCGAGGTACTTGCGGTAGCGCGGGTTGGTCAGGAAGCTGACGGCGCCTGCGCCGGCATCCTTCAAGGTCGCGACGCGCGTGACCCGGGCGTCCGGGTCACCGCGCAGGACGAGGCCGAAGCGGGCCGCGACTTGCGCGAGCGTGACCCCGTCCACCTGTCCCCCGCTCGAGGGACTACTTCTTGGGCGCAGGCGCCGCGGCCGGCGCCGCCGGGGCAGCCGGGGCCGCGGCCGCCTTGGCCTGCAGGTTGGTCAGCACCTGGGCGGTGATGTCCACCTGCTCGGAGCTGTAGACCACGCCGCCGGCGAGCACGATGTCGAAGCCCTGCGTCTTGGCGAAGGCGCGCACCGACTCGAAGATCGCCTTCTGGACGCGCTGCAGCTCCTCGTTCTGACGCATCTGCACGTCTTCCTGGAACTCCTTGCCGCGGCGCTCGAGGTTGAGCTGCGCATCGCGCAGGTCGCGCTCGGTGCGGCCGCGCTCGGCCTCGGCCATGGTCGGCTGGTCACGCTGGAACTTGGCGACCTTGGCGTCGAAGTCCTTCTTCTGCGCCTCAAGCGACTTCTGGCGCGGGCCGAACTCGGTCTCGAGCGTCTGGGTGGCCGCGCGGGCCTGCGGGGCCTCGGCGAGCAGCCGCTGGCTGTCGACGACGGCGATCTTCTGCGCCTGGGCCGTCGCGGCGCCCGTCAGGGCAACGGCCGTCAGGCCGAGGGCGAACAAGGACTTAAGGGTGATACGCATGGAGATGAGAACCTGTGTGGAGCCACTAATTTGGTAATCAGGCGGTCAGAACGCGGAACCGATCGAGAACTGGAATCCCTCCCGCTCGTCCGGATAGGTGATGCCATTGCCGGGGTTCGCGTTCATCGGTATCGCGTAGCTGAAGCGGAAGATACCGAGCGGCGCGAGCCATTGCACGGCGACACCGGCCGAGCGCTTTAACTGATTGTAACTGAACTTGTAATTGACCGGCGTGACGCGGTCGGCGCCGACGAACCGGACGCAGCAGGTCGAGAACACGTTGCCCATGTCGTAGAAGGCGCTGACCCGCACGTTGGCCTTCCACTTCTCGGGGGTCGGGAACAGGATCTCGGCGTTCGCGACCGTCAGCAGGTTGCCGCCGTAGGGGTTGCCGAAGCTGTCCTTCGGACCGAGCCGGCTCTCGCGGTAGCCGCGCACCGTGTCCGGTCCGCCGCCGAAGAAGTTACGGAACGGTGGCAGCGCCGTCGTGTTGCCGACCTTGTTGCCGTAGGCCACCTGCGCCTTCAGCGCCAGCACGAACTTCTTGGTGATCGGAATCAGGTCGAGGAAGTCGAAGTTGCCGGTGTAGTAGCGCACCGAGGTGATCGGCAGCGCGTAGGAGCCGGAGATCGAGGTGCGCATGCCGCGGTCGGCGAAGATGGCGCGGTTGCGGGTGTCGTAGCTCCAGCCGGCAACCGCCTCGAAGACGTCGAAGCGCGAGCCGTAGAAGTCGAAGGTCGTGGTCGCGCCGGTGCCGTCCATCACCGTGCCGGTGCGGATGAAGTTCGTGCCGTTGTGCTTGACCCAGTCGACGGCCTCGAGCGCGCTGCCGGTCTCGCTGGCGAGCAGCTCGTCGCGCGACGCCGAGATGCCGAAGCGCAGGCCCTGGAACTCGGAGATCGGGTAGCCGAACTCCATCGCGCCGGTCAGCATGGTGGTCGAGAACTGCGACGCCGACGAGACGAACTGCGTGGTCTTGCGGTAGCTCAGCGAGAGCGTGCGCGCGATGTTGTCGATCGTCAGGAACGGGTCGGTCTGCGACAGGCTGTAGATGCTCGAGTAGCGGCCGGCGTTGATCTCGGCGGCGACGCGCTCACCGCGGCCCATGAAGTTCGAGTGGACGAAGTTGCCGTTCAGCATCACGCCCTGGGACTGCGAGTAGCCGATGCCGCCACCGAACTGCCCCGGCAGGCCTTCCTTGACGTCGAAGTCGATGTCGACCAGGTCCGGCGTGCCGGCCACCGGCTTGTTCTCGAACTCGACCTTCTCGACGTACGGCAGGCGCTGCACACGCTGCTTGGAGCGCTCGACGGCACGGTTCGACAGCCACGCGCCCTCCATCTGGCGCATCTCGCGGCGCAGCACCTCGTCGTTGATGGCGCTGACGTTGTTGAAGTTGATGCGGCGCACGTAGGCGCGGTTGCCCGGGTCGATGAAGAAGGTCAGCGACACGGTCTTCTTGTCGGCGTCGAGCGTCGGCACCGGCTCGATCTTGGCGAAGGCGTAGCCCTCGACGCCGAGCCGGTAGGTGAAGCCTTCCTGGGTCGCGGTGACGAGCTTGCGCGAATAGGTCTGGCCGGGCTGCACCAGCAGCAGCTTCCTGAGGTCCGACTCCGGCACCACCATCGTGCCGGCGAGCTTGACCTCGGAGACCTTGTAGACCTCGCCCTCGGAGACGTTGATGGTGATGAAGATGTCGTCTTTCTCGGGCGCGATCGCCACCTGCGTCGACTCGATGTTGAAGTTGGCGTAGCCGCGGTCCATGAAGTACGAGCGCAGCTTCTCGAGGTCGCCCTGCAGCGACTCGCGCGAGTAGCGGTCGTCCTGCTTGTACCAAGACAGCCAGTTCGGGGTCTTGAGCTCGAAGGTCTCGACGATGTCCTTGGGCGGGAACTTGGTGTCGCCGACGAAGTTGATCTGGCGGATCTTGGCGCGCTTGCCTTCCTTGATGTCGATCGCGATCTTGACCTTGTTGCCGGGCACGTCGTCGACCTTGGCGTCGACGCGCACCGCGTACTTGCCGCGCGAGAAGTACTGGTCGGTGAGGTACTGCTTGACGTCCTCGAGCACGCTGCGGTCGAAGGTCTTGCCGGTCGACAGGCCGACGTTCTTGAGGCTCTTCTGCAGGTCCTCGGTCTTGATGTCCTTGTTGCCCTTGATCTCGAAGCTCTCGATCGAGGGCCGCTCGCGCACCGAGATCACCAGCGTGTTGGCGTCGCGCCTGAGCTCGACGTCGCGGAAGAAGCCGGTCGCGTACAGCGCGCGTAGCGACTCCTCGACCTTCTGGTGGGTCATGCGGTCGCCGAGGCTGACCGGCAGGTAGTTGTATACCGTGCCTTCGGCGATGCGCTGCAGGCCCTCGACCTTGATGTCGCCGACGGTGAACTCCCCCGATTCGGCGGGCAGCGTCTGGGCATGGGAAACGGCCGTGCCGAGCGCGAGGGCAACGGCAAGAGTGACGGCGGGGAGCCGGGGTGGCATGCGGATCAGGATCCCTATTATGTGTGCGCGGCTAGCCGAAGTGCCGTGCCAGATCGTTGTAGAAGGCGAGACTCATGAGCAGCACGAGCAGCACGATGCCGACCTGCTGCCCGACGGCCTGGCTGCGCGGCGACAGCGGCGCGCCCTTGACCGCCTCGACCAGCTGATAGACCACCTGGCCGCCGTCGAGGATCGGGATCGGCATCAGGTTGAGGACGCCGAGGCTGATGCTGATGATGGCGAGGAAGCCGAGAAAGGCCGTGACGCCCTCGAGCGCGCTGATGCCGGCGTAGGCGGCGATGCTGATCGGCCCGGAGACGTTCTTCAGCGAAACGTCGCCGGTCAGCATGCGCCACAGGAACTTGACGGTCAGCGCCGTCTTCGACCAGGTCTCGGCCAGCGCCGGCCGGATCGCGCCGAGCGGCCCGTGGCGCTCGAGCACGCGCATCTGCGGCGGGAAGCTCGCCTCGCTGCCCGGCGCGATGCCGATGCGGCCGACGAGCCCCTTGCCCGGCTCGTTCGGGTCGCGCTCGCCGCGCACCGTGACCGGCAGCTTGAGCTCAGCCGTGCCGCGGCGGATGTCGAGCACGACCTGCGCTCCCGGCCGGCCGCTGATCTCGTTGCGGAAGTCGAGGAAGTCGCTGACCGCGCGGCCGTCAACCGCCGTGACCAGGTCGCCGGGCTCGAGCCCGGCCGCGGCCGCCGGACCGCCGGCGACCAGCTTGCCGACCACCACCGGCAGGTGCGGACGCGTGAAGCTGAAGCCGATGCCCTCGGCCCAGGCACCGGGTTCGGTCAGCGCGCGGCGCCGGTCGTCGGGGACGATCAGCGTCGCCAGCGCCCGGCCGCCGCCGCGGCGCAGCACCAGCTCGAGCTGCGCGCCGTCGACGACGTCCGACAGCATCGCGAGCATGGCCTGCTCGCGGGTCGCGACCTCGCGCTCGCCGACCGCGACGATCTCGTCGCCGCCCTTGAGTCCCGCGGCGGCGGCGATCGAGGCAGGCTTGACCTCGCCGACCACGGGCTTCAGGCCCGGCACACCGCTCATGTAGAGCACCCAGAAGGCGACGATCGCGAACACGAAATTGGCGCCGGCGCCGGCCAGCAGCACCAGCACGCGCTGCCAGACCGGGCGGCGGTTGAAGGCGCGCGGCAGGTCAGCCTCGGCCACCTCGCCCTCGCGCTCGTCGGCGAGCTTGACGTAGCCGCCGAGCGGGATCACGCCGATCACGTACTCGACGCCGTCGCGACCGGTGCGGCTCGCGATCGCCTTGCCGAAGCCAATCGAGAACTTGAGGACCTTGAAGCCGAGCCGGCGCGCGACCCAGAAGTGGCCGTACTCGTGCGCGGCGATCAGCACGCCGATCGCGACCAGAAACGACGCCAGCTGGATCAGGCCGAAGCTCATGCCGCAACACCCCCGCTCGCGCCGATCAAGCCGCCCGCTTCGCGACGGGCATCGGCGTCAGCCGCGAGGACGTCCTCGAGCGACGCGACGGGGCCCGCCGCCAGACGCTGGAGCACGCGTTCAATGACCTCGGCAATGGCCGTAAAGTTCAACCGTCCCTCCAGGAAAGCGGCCACCGCGACCTCGTTGGCCGCATTCAGCAGCGCCGGCGCCGTACCGCCAGTGCGCGTGGCCGCCTCGGCGAGCTTCAGGCACGGGAATTGGCTCCGGTCAGGCGCCTCGAACCGCAGCGCCCCGAGCCGCAGCAGATCCAGGGATTCTACACCGGACTCGATCCGCTCCGGCCACGCGAGTGCGTGGGCAATGGGCGTGCGCATGTCCGGATTGCCGAGCTGGGCCAGGGTCGAGCCGTCAACGTACTCGACCAGCGAGTGCACGATGCTCTCGGGGTGCACCACGACCTCGACGCCGCCCGGCGCCAGCCCGAACAGCAACTCGGCCTCGATCAGCTCGAGCCCTTTGTTCATCAGCGTCGCCGAGTCCACCGAGATCTTGCGGCCCATGACCCAGCGCGGGTGGGCACAGGCCTCCTCCGGCGTCACGCTCGCGAGCCGCGCCGCCGGCCAGCGCAGGAACGGACCGCCCGAGGCGGTGAGCCAGACGCGGCGCACACCCGGCGCGCGAACGCCGGCCGGCCCCGGCGGCAGGCACTGGAAGATCGCGTTGTGCTCGCTGTCGATCGGCAGCAGCGCCGCGCCGCCGGCCGCCACCGCCTCGAGCAGCAGGCGGCCGCTCATCACCAGCGCCTCCTTGTTGGCGAGCAGCACGCGCCGCCCGGCACGGGCCGCAGCGAACGTCGAGCGCAGCCCCGCGGCGCCGACGATGGCCGCCATGACGATCTCGGCACCGGGCAGCGTCGCGGCGGCGGCGAGCCCGGCCTCGCCGGTCAGGACCGCGGTGCGCAGGCCGTGCTGCTTGAGCGCGGCGGCCAGCTCGCGGGCACCTTCCGGCTCGGCCAGCACCGCGAGCTCCGGTCGGAAGGCGAGGCACTGCTCGAGCAGCAGCTCGCGCCGGCCGCGCGCCGCGAGCGCGAGCACGCGGAACCGGTCCGGGTGCCGCGCGATGACGTCGAGCGTGCTCTTGCCGACGCTGCCGGTGGAGCCGAGGATCGCAACGCCGGTCACGGCCGCCTCACGCGAGCACGCCGAGCCAACCAAGGCCGAGCACGAAGAACGGCACTGCCGAGGTGATGCTGTCGATGCGGTCGAGCACGCCGCCGTGCCCGGGCAGCAGCGAGCCACTGTCCTTGACCTGCGCGAAGCGCTTGAACATGCTCTCGGCCAGGTCGCCGACCATCGAGCTGAGGATCACGGCCAGCCCGAGGCCGATGAAGGGAAGGCGCGGCAGCTGGAACCAGTAGGCGCCGCCGACCGCGACCAGCAGGCCGAGCAGCGTGCCGCCGAGCACGCCCTCCCAGGTCTTGTTCGGGCTGACCTGCGGCGCAAGCTTCAGGCGCCCGAAGCGCCGGCCGGCGAAGTAGGCGCCGATGTCGGTGGCCCAGACCAGCAGCAGCATGAAGAAGAGCAGCGCCGCGCCCTGCCTCGGCGCGCCGGCGGCGAGCAGCCGCGCGAGCCCGAGCCAGGCCGGCACCAGCACCAGCAGCCCGGCGAGCGCGGCGGTCGCGCGGTTGACGGCGTGCGGCGCGAGGCACAGCCAGAGGAAGGCGCCGGCCCACCACAGCGCCGCGCCCTGCATCCACGTGAACCACTCGCCGAGGCCGGCGCTCGAGCCCCAGGCCAGCGCGCCGAATGCAGCGACCGCCAGCACGTAGCCGAGCCGCGCGAGCGGCGAGCTGAGGCCGGCGAACGCCGCCCACTCCCACGCGCCGAGCAGCACCACGATCGCGAAGCAGCCGGCGCCGAGCGCGACCGGCAGCCAGAACAGCACCAGCAGCAGCAGCGCCAGCAGCACCAGCGCGGTCGCGACGCGGGTCCTCAGCATGCGCCGGCCCCGAGCTGCGCCGAGGTGAGGCCGAAGCGGCGCTCGCGCTCGGCGAAGGCCGCGAAGGCGCGCTCGAGCTCGGCGGCGTCGAACTCCGGCCAGAGCGTGTCGCTGAACCAGAGCTCGGTGTAGGCGAGGTTCCACAGCAGGTAGTTGCTGATGCGCTGGTCACCGCCGGTGCGGATGAACAGGTCCGGGTCCGGCCGGTCGCCGAGCGCGAGCTCGGCGCCGAAGCGCGCCTCGTCGACCGACGCCCAGTCGAGCTCGCCGGCCGCGACCGCGCGTGCCAGGCGCTGCGCGGCGCCGAGGATGTCCCAGCGACCGCCATAGGCCACCGCGATCGCGAGCTTGAGGCCGGCGTTGTCGCGGGTGCGGGCCTCGGCCGCCGCCATGCGCTCGGTCAGCGCCGCGGCCAGCAGCTCGCGCGCACCGATGAAGCGCACCTGCACGCCCTTGCCGGCCAGCTCGTCGATCTCGCGATCGAGCGCCTCGAGAAACAGCTGCATCAGCAGCCCGACCTCGGTCAGCGGACGGCGGAAGTTCTCGCTCGAGAACGCGAACAGCGTCAGCGCCTCGACGCCCTGCCGCGCGCATTCCTCGATGCAGGTGCGCACCGGCTTGACGCCGGCGCGGTGGCCGGCCGCGCGCGGCAGGCCGCGGCGCTCGGCCCAGCGGCCGTTGCCGTCCATGATGATCGCCACGTGCCGCGGGACGCGCACGGGTCTTGAGGATCTCCTCACCCGTGGAGGAGATCCTTCTCCTTTTCGGCGAGCACCGCGTCGCACTCGGCGACGTAGCGGTCGGTGAGCTTCTGCACCTCGTCGTGCGCGCGCTTCTCGTCGTCCTGCGAGACGAGCTTCTCCTTGAGCATCTCCTTGAGCTCGTTCATGACCTCGCGGCGCACGTTGCGGACCGCGACGCGCGCGTTCTCGGTCTCGTGCTTGGCGGCCTTGACGAGCTCCTTGCGGCGCTCTTCGGTCAGCGCCGGCATCGGCAGGCGGATGACCGCGCCGGCGGTGTTCGGCGTCAGCCCGAGGTCGGACTTCATGATCGCCTTCTCGATGACCGGCACGATCGACTTGTCCCACGGCGTGACCGCGAGCGTGCGCGAGTCCTCGACGATGACATTGGCGACCTGCGACAGCGGCATCTCCGAGCCGTAGTAGTCGATCTTCAGGTGCTCGAGCAGCGAGGTGCTGGCGCGCCCGGTGCGCATCCGCTTGAACTCGTGCTTGAGCGCGACGACGCACTTGGCCATGCGTTCGGCGGCGTCTTTCTTCAGGTCCTCGAGCATCGCTTTTTCTCCGTCTACGCGGGGCTCAGCCGGTCAACCGTTCGCGACCACGGTGCCGACGTCCTCGCCATCGATGATCCTGAGCAGGTCGCCGGCGTTGTGCAGGTTGAAGACCTGCAGCGGCAGGTTATTGTCGCGGCACATCACGATCGCGGTCGCATCCATCACCGTCAGCCGGTCGTTCAGCACCTTGTCGAAGGTCAGGCGCGTGTAGCGCGTCGCGCTCGGGTCGGTCATCGGGTCGGCAGTGTAGATGCCGTTGACCTTGGTGGCCTTGAGAAGGACGTCGGCGCCGACCTCGATGCCGCGCAGGCTCGCCGCGGTATCGGTGGTGAAGAACGGGTTGCCGGTGCCGGCGGCGAAGATCACGACGCGGCCCTTCTCGAGGTGGCGGATCGCGCGGCGCCGGATGTAGTCCTCGCAGACCTCGTTGATCTGCAGCGCCGACTGCACGCGCGCGTGCGCGCCGAGGCCCTCGAGCGAGTCCTGCATCGCGAGCGCGTTGATCACGGTCGCGAGCATGCCCATGTGGTCGCCGGTCACGCGGTCCATGCCGGCGCGCGCCAGGCCCGCGCCGCGGAAGATGTTGCCGCCACCGATGACCACGGCGACCTGCGTGCCGCGCTCGATGACCTCGACGATCTCGCTGGCGATGCGCCGCAGCACCTCCGGGTCGATGCCGTAGTCGCCCTTGCCCATCAGCGCCTCGCCGCTGAGCTTGAGCAAGATGCGGCGATACCGGGGAGCTTTGCGAGTCGCCGTGGGCAAGTGCACTACCTTAGCGCCCGGGGGAAGCAGCAGTCACCGCTTCTGGCCGCCGTTGTCGCCGCTCTTTCCGCCATCCTTCTCGGCACCCTTGACCGTCTTCATGACCTCGTCGGCGAAGTTCTCCTGCTTCTTCTCGATGCCGGCGCCGACCTCGAGGCGCGCGAACGCCTTGACGGTGGCCGCGGCCTGCTTGAGCAGCTTCTCGACGCTGACGTCCGGGTCCTTGACGAAGGGCTGGCCGACCAGCGTGATCTCGGCGAGGTACTTGCGCAGCCGCCCCTCGACCATCTTCTCGACGATCGCGGCCGGCTTGCCCTCGCCGGCCGCCTGCGCGATCAGGATCTCGCGTTCCTTGGCCAGCTGCTCGGCCGGAACTTGGCTCGAGTCGGTGTACTGCGGGTTGATCGCCGCGACGTGCATCGCCAGATCCTTGGCGAGCGCCGCGTCGCCGCCCTCGAGCGCGACCACCGCGCCGATGCGCGTGCCGTGCAGGTAGCTGCCGAGCACGCTCGGCGCGCTGACGCGCGCCAGGCGCCGCACGCTGATGTTCTCGCCGATCTTGGCGATGAGGCCGCGGCGCCGCTCCTCGAGCGTCGCGCCGTCCGCGCCCTCGACCGCGAGCACGGCCTCGACGCCGGTCGCGCCGCTCGCGATCGCCGCCGCGGCCACCGCGTCGGCGAAGGCGACGAAGTCGCCCTCGCGGGCGACGAAGTCGGTCTCGCAGTTGACCTCGACCAGCACGCCGCTGCGGCCGTCGGCGCTGCCGGCGAACACGATGCGGCCCTCGGCCGCGACGCGTGTCGCCTTCTTGTCGGCCTTGGTCAGGCCGGACTTGCGCATGATCTCGGCGGCGGCGTCGAGATCGCCGGCCGCCTCGACCAGCGCCTTCTTGCACTCCATCATGCCCGCGCCGGTGCGTTCCCGGAGCTGCTTGACGCTGTCCGCAGTGATGTTCATCAGGTCCTACTCGGCGGCAGGCGCTTCGACCGCGCCGGCCTCCGGCTCGTCGCCCTCGTCGACCGCGTCGACCGCGTCGACCGCGACGCCACCCGGGATCTGCGCGATCACCGGCCGGCGGCCGAGGCGACCGGCGAATGAATGCGGTCAGCGTCCCGGCCGACAGCGTGCGCCAGCTGCGCGAGCGCACCGGCGCCGGCATGATGGAGTGCAAGAAGGCGCTGGTCGAGGCGCGCGGCGACCTCGATGCCGCTGCCGAGATC
>JANYAE010000003.1 GCA_025355105.1 Pseudomonadota bacterium
TGTCAACGGGCGTCCAAGATTGACCAGCGACCGGCGTCCAACTTTGACCATGCCTTGGGGTCGGTTTCGGGGTCCGGCTCTTGGCTTTCACTGATGGTCTGACGGGTCCCGCGGTCTGCTGCGTTAGCGGCAGAAGCGCCGGGTCGCGATCATTTCCGGTTCTTGAAGCGGTAACTGTCGTTGCCGGTCTCGATGATGTCGCAGCGATGCGTGAGGCGATCCAGGAGCGCCGTGGTCATCTTGGCGTCGCCGAACACGGTGCTCCACTCCCCGAACGACAGGTTGGTCGTGACGATCAGCGAGACGCGCTCGTAGAGCTTGCTGATCAGGTGGAACAGCAGCGCGCCACCGTCGTGCGCGAACGGCAGGTAGCCGAGTTCGTCGAGCACGATTGCGGTCTGGTTGAGCAGCCGGTTCGCGAGCCGCCCGGCGCGGCCCTCGCGCTTCTCGGCGTCGAGCTGGTTGACGAGGTCGACGACACTGTAGAACCGTGCCCGCATGCCCTTCAGGACGGCATCGCGGGCGAGTGCGGTGGCGAGGTGCGTCTTGCCGGTCCCGGTGCCGCCGACGAACACGATGTTGCGCGCAGCGGTGAGGTATTCGCCGGTGTACAGCTGGCGGATCTGGGTTTCGTTGACCGCCGAGTCCTTGAAGTCGAAGCTATCTAGGTCCCTCGGCATCGGGAAGTTGGCGAGCCGGAGCTGGTATTGGTACGAGCGCGCCTGGCGGTCGGCGATCTCCGCGTGCAGCAGCTGCTCGAGCCAGCTGGTCGGCGCGAGCTTCTTCTGGCTCAGCGCCGTCAGGCTGTCATCGAGCGCCGCGGCCATGCCGCGCAGCCGCAGCGTCTTCAGCAGATCGATCAGTTTCTCTTTCATCGGCAGTCTCCTACGGTGGGTCAACAGGAACGAACGTCGCCGGCCAGGCACGCAGGAGCTGGTTGTAACGGTCGCAGTTGGCGGCCGGCTCGACGGCGAGCTTCAGCGCCTCCGGCACCTGCAGTGCCGGCAGCCGTGGCGGCGCCGCCGCCCGGTGCAGCAGGTTCACGACGTGCGCGCTGCTGACGACCTGTTCCTCGAGCCCGACCGCACAGGCGTCGCTGACCGCCTCGAGGCCGTAGAGCGCGACCATCGACAGGATGTCGACGAACTGCCGGTCGCCGTCCGCGTGCCTGGCCAGTCGCTCCCGCAGCCGGGTCATCGGCGCCGGCAGGTTCCAGTCCTTGAACGGCGCACCGTTCCTGAGCGCCCCGGGCTTGCGCGCCAGCGCTGCGACGTAGTGCCACGGGTTGTAGCGCGTCTCGCCGCGGCCGAAGCAGCGCGGGTGCTCGCCGGCAACCTCGCCGTTGCAGACGATGACGATCCGCTCGGCGTAGGCACGTACCGTCGCCACCTGACGCACGTAACGGCATTCGACGCTGTAGCGGTTACGGTCGAAGTTGACCAGGCACATCGTCGACACGAGCGCCGACTTCTCGGCGTACCCGTCGAACGGGACCGGCATCGTGCGCAAGGCGGCACGCTCCTCATCCCAGAGCTCCACGACCTTGCGCTCCGACTGTTCCGGATGGTCACGCTCCCGCGCGATCTGCAGGCAGCGTGCGGCGAGGTGCGCGTTGAGCTCGGCGAGATCCGCGCAGCGGACCTTCGGCGTAAACAGCCACTCGCGGACATTCCCGACCTGGTTCTCGACCTGACCCTTCTCCCAACCCGACGCCGGCGTGCACGCCGTCGGCTCGATCAGGTAGTGGTTGCACATCACGAGGAAACGGCGGTTGTAGCGCCGCTGCCGGCCGACGAAGATCGCGTCGACCGCAGGCTTCAGGTTGTCGTAGATGCCACGGCGCGGCACGCCGCCAAAGAACTCGAACGCCCGCGCATGCGAGTCGAACACCATCTCCTGGCTCTCGCGCGGATACGCGGCCAGGAAGAACGCCCGGCTGTGGCACAGCCGAACGTGCGCGACCTTGACGACCTGATCGACACCGCCGAGCTTGACGTGCTCGTGGCTCCAGTCAAACTGGTACGCCTCGCCGGGCGCGAACGTCTGCGGGATGAACGCCGTCGTGTCCGGGTGACGCCGACGTTCAAAGCTCCGCATGTAGCGGCGCACGCCGTCCACCGCGCCCGTATACCCCTCGAGGCAGAGCCCCTCGTAGAGCCGCTGCGCGGTGCGTCGCTCCCGCGCCGGAAGCTTCTCTTCCGCCTCCAGCCACGACTCCAGCGTCGAGAGGTACGGCCCCAGCTTCGGCATCGGCTGCCGAACCCGCCGGTACTCGTACCCCTCACCCTCGAACCGCAGCGCCCGCTTGACCGTGTTGCGCGCCAGCCCC
>JANYAE010000016.1 GCA_025355105.1 Pseudomonadota bacterium
TCCATTTGACCTTCGGGCGTGCAACAATCATTGCAGCGTCGGTTCCGGAACCGGCGCGAATTGCGGTGAGTGCGGGCTCGGCACCGGCGTGCCGCTCTGCTTCGCC
This sequence comes from Pseudomonadota bacterium, assembly GCA_025355105.1. Lineage (GTDB taxonomy): Bacteria > Pseudomonadota > Gammaproteobacteria > Steroidobacterales > Steroidobacteraceae > CAIKZZ01. The sequence goes on from JANYAE010000016.1 coordinate 107, forward strand.
GCCGCGAGGGTCTCCGCCGAGTTCGCGCCGACCCAGAACATCATCACCGGGATCTTGCCGTCGAGGCCGAACTCGCCGAAGTCCTCGCTCGCCATGATCGGCGGGTAATCGCGGACGTTGCCGGCGCCGAGCGCGCGCGTCAGCGCCGGCCGCAGCCGCTCGACCAGGCCCGGATCGTTGTAGAGCGCGTTGGCCGATTCCTCGAGCAGCGTGACGACCGGCAACCGGTCCTCGGGCATCGCCGCGCCAAGCGCCGCGGCGCGCGCGATGCGCGCGACCGCCTGGATGACGTGGTCACGGACCTCGGCCTTGTAGGTGCGGATGTTGATCTCGAGCTTGACCTCGTCGGGGATGATGTTGCGCTTGAGGCCCCCATGGATCGTGCCGACCGTGACGACGGCCTGATCGAAGGGCGAGGTCTCACGGCTGACGATCGTCTGCAGCTGCATGATGATGTTGGCGGCCAGCACGATCGGATCCTTGGCGTCCTGCGGCTGCGAGCCGTGGCCGCCGACGCCGCGCACGGTCACATCGATGTTGGTCGAGTTCGCGAGCGCGAACGTCGGCGTCAGGCCGATCGTGCCGACCGGCAGGTCGCCGTTGTCGTGCAGCGCGAGCGCCAGGTCCGGCCGCGGAAATCGCTGGTAGACGCCGTCCCGCAGCATCGCCTGCGCGCCGCCGATGGTCTCCTCGGCGGGCTGGCCGACCAGCATCAGCGTGCCGTGCCAGCGGTCCTTGAGCTTCGCCATCACGCGCGCGACGCCGATCAGGGAGGTGACGTGGATGTCGTGGCCGCAGGCGTGCATGACCGGCACCTCGACGCCGGCCGGATTCTTCATGCGGCGCTTGCTGGCGTACGGCAGGCCGGTCTTCTCCTCGACCGGCAGCGCGTCCATGTCGGCGCGCACCAGCAGCGTCGGTCCGGCGCCGTTTCGCATCAGGGCGACGACGCCGTAGCCCTTGAAGCCGGGAATGTTGAACTTGCCGATATGATCCGTCACCTCGAAGCCCGCCGCCCGTAGTTCCTGCGCGAGGTTCGCCGCGGTCTGCTCCTCCATGCCCGACAGCTCCGGCGCCGCGTGCAGCACCTGGTAGTAGCGCACCAGCCCCGGCAGGTCTCGGTCGACGAGCGCGCGCGCCTCGGCATCGCTGTCGGCAGCGCGCCCCGCCGGCGCCGCGAGCAGCGCCAACACGGCGCAGACAGCGGCCGCGCGGCGCGCGGCGGCGGAACGATGGTGACGGCTCATGGCAATTCCCCTCGTGCAGTGTGATTCGGTGCCGCGCCTCAGCCCCACGGTGGATCCGGCAGCGCGCGGAACGCCTGTCGGAGCGCCTCGCTCCAGCTCGAGCGGACGATCCTGAAGTAATCGTCGTCGGCGGTGACGTTGAGCCGCTGCTGCGCGTGCAGCGCGTCGCGGCGGTAGATCGTCAGGTCGAGCGGCGCGCCGACCGACAGGTTCGAGCGGATGGTCGAATCCATCGAGATCAGTGCGCACTTGGCGCCGTCGCGCAGCGAGGTTTCCGGGCGCACGATGCGGTCGATGATCGGCTTGCCGTACTTGGACTCGCCGATCTGGAAGTACGGCGTCTCGCGCGTCGCCTCGATGAAGTTGCCCGCCGCGTACAGCTGGAAGAGCCGCGGCGGCTCGCCGCCGATCTGTCCACCGAGGATGAAGCTGGAGGCGAACTCGATGCCCTGCTCCCGGAGCGCCGCGGCGTCGCGCTCGTGGATGCGGCGGATCGCGTCGCCGACGCAGCGCGCGGCCTCGAACATGTTCGGCGCGGCATGCAGCGTCAGCCCCGCCTCCGGCGTCGCGAGGCGCTCCTTCAGCAGGCTGACGACCGACTGGGTGACTGCGAGATTGCCGGCCGTCAGCAGCACCAGCACCCGGTCGCCCTTGGATTCGAACACCGTCGTCTTGCGGAAGGTGCTGATGTTGTCCACGCCCGCGTTGGTGCGCGAGTCGGACAGGAACACGAGGCCTTCGTCGAGCAGCATGCCGACGCAATAGGTCACCGGAAACCCTCTGCTGGAGCGGAAGCGCGCATGTTATGCGCCTGCCGCCCGGCGCGCCACGGCTTACTGCTGTTGCTGCGCCGAGGCGGCCACCACGACGGCGACGTGCATCGCCTCGCCGCCGCCGCCGCTGCGCAGGCCGCGCACCGGCGCGGCGTCGCGGTAGTCGCGGCCGATCGCGAGCCGGCAATGGCGCTCGCCGGCCAGCGAGTTGTGCGTCAAGTCGATGCTGAGCCAGCCGGTGTCCGCGCCGAGCCAGGCCTCGGCCCAGGCGTGGCTCGCGATCTCGCCGGGGTCGCCGGTGAAGAAGTAGCCGCTGACGTAGCGGGCGGGGATTCTGGCCGAGCGGCAGCAGGCGATGAAGGCGTGCGCGTGGTCCTGGCAGACGCCCTCGCCGCGCTCGAGCACGGTCGACGCGTCGTCGCTGACGTCGGTCACGCCGCGCACGTAGCGGATCGCGCCGTGCAGTGCCGAGCCGAGCCCGACGAGGCGCTCGCGCAGCGGCGCGGTTCCGGCGAGGTGTCTGGCGGCGAAGTCGCGCAGGTGCGCATTGGCGCGCGTCAGCGGCGTAAGGGCGAGATAGGCGAGCGGCGCGAGCGTGCCCTCGTCCGGCACGAGCGAGCTGCCGCCGGTCGCCGTGTCGACGACGCCTTGCACCACGATTGACACCTCGCGATGCGATTCCTCGTAGGTCAGCAGGTGGGTGACGTTGCCGTGGGCGTCCTGCTGCTCGATGCAGCGCCCCGGCGCCGTGATGCGCCAGCTGAGCGCGCGCTGACCGGCGTCGCGGCGTGGCGTGAGCCTGAGGCTCTGGATCGAGTACTTGACCGGGTGCTCGTAGCGGTAGGTGGTCTCGTGACGGATGTGCAACTGCATGCAGGTCGCTCCTCGCGTTTCAGTGCGGAGTCACGGGGACGAGGAAGTCCTGGGCAATGCGGTCACCGAGGTCGCCGACCTGGGCGAGGAAGCCGCCGAGGAAGTCGGCGAGGCCCGGCGCCAGCAGGTGCTCGAGCCGGCCGAAGCGGAACGCGGACTGCAGCTCACCGGCGCGCCGTTCGGTCTCGGCGGACTGGTCGTTCGCGACCGCGCACAGGTTGCTGTAGATCTCGCTGGCGCAGCGATGCAGCGAGCGCGGCAGGTCCTCGCGCAGCACCAGCAGCTCCGTGACCCGCCACGGAGTGACGGCGTCGCGGTAGACCCTGCGGTAGACCTCGAAGGCCGACAGCGACCTGAGCAGCAGCGTCCAGACGTAGGCGTCGGGCCCGGCCGGCTCGTCGGCGGGCATCTGGCCGGAGCGGGCGCGCGCCAGCAGCATGCGCGCGGTCGCGTCCGCGCCCTCGAGGAAGGTGCCGATGCGCGTGAAGCGGAACGCCTCGTCGCGCAGCATCGTGCCCAGCGTCACGCCACGCGACAGATGCGCGCGGTAGCGCACCCACTCGAGGAAATCGCCGATCGCGCCGTCGCTCGCCTCGGGTTCGTAGCCGCGGATCTCGAGCCAGGTGGCGTTCAGCGTCTCCCACATCTCGGAGGTGATCGTGCCGCGCACCGCGCGGGCATTCTCGCGTGCCGCCCACAGGCACGAGACGATACTGCCGCCGTGATTGCGGTCGAAGGCGAGGAAGCGGAACGCCGTGGCCGGGCTGAACGTGGGATGGCGCGCGCGGTAGGCGTCGAACACGCCGAGCGAGCTCAGCGTCGCGCGCCAGTCGCGCGCCACGACGTCGGCCGTGTGCGGCAGCAGCGCATGCCGGTAGTGCGCATCAAGGATGCGCGCCAGGCTCTCGGCGCGCTCGATCTGGCGCGACATCCAGAACAGGTGATCGGCGGTGCGCGACAGCATCAGGCTTCCAGCACCCAGGTGTCCTTGGTGCCGCCGCCCTGGCTCGAGTTGACGACCAGCGAGCCGCTGCGCAGCGCCACGCGGGTCAGCCCGCCGGGCACGATGGTGATTTCCCGGCCCGAGAGCACGTAGGGTCGCAGGTCGATGTGCCGCGGCGCGAGGCCGGCAGCGACGAAGGTCGGACAGGTCGAGAGCGCGAGCGTTGGCTGAGCGATATAGCCGGCGGGGTTGGCGAGAATGCGCTCGCGGAACGCGTCGAGCTCGGCGCGCGTCGCGGCCGGCCCGATCAGCATGCCGTAGCCACCGGCGCCGTGGACCTCCTTGACGACCAGCGCCTCGAGGTGTGCGAGCGTGTAGGCGAGATCGTCCGGGCGGCGCAGCACGTAGGTCGGAACGTTGGCCAGCAGCGGTGCCTCGCCGAGGTAGAAGCCGATCATCTCGGGCACGTACGGGTAGATCGACTTGTCGTCGGCGATGCCGGTGCCGATGGCGTTCGCGATCGTCACGCGCCCTGCGCGGTAGACCGACAGCAGCCCAGCCACGCCGAGCATCGAGTCAGGCTGGAAGGCGAGCGGGTCGAGGAAGTCGTCGTCGATGCGCCGGTAGATCACGTCGAGCCGCCGCGGGCCGCGTGTCGTGCGCATGTACACCGAGTCGTCGCGCACGAACAGGTCCTGGCCCTCGACCAGCTCGATGCCCATCTGTTGCGCGAGAAAGGCGTGCTCGAAGTAGGCGCTGTTGTGGGCGCCGGGGGTCAGCAGCGCGACCGTCGGGTCGGCGACGCCCACCGGCGCGACGCTGCGCAGGTTCTCGAGCAACACGTCCGGATAGTGCTCGACCGGCGCCACGGAGTGACGGGCGAACAGCTCCGGAAAGAGCCGCATCATCATCTTGCGGTTCTCGAGCATGTACGACACGCCGGACGGGACCCGCAGATTGTCCTCGAGGACGTGGAACTGGCCGTCGTCGGCGCGCACCACGTCGATCCCGGCAATGTGGGCATAGATCCCGCCCGGAACGTCGATGCCCTGCATTTCCGGCCGGTACTGCGTGTTGCAGAGGATCAGCTCGGCCGGAATGATGCCGGCGCGCAGAATCGCCTGCTCGTGGTAGACGTCGGTGAGGAAGGCGTTCAGCGCGCGAACGCGCTGCCGCAGGCCAGCCTCGAGGAGCTGCCATTCGTCCGCCGGCAGGATTCGCGGCACGACGTCGAAGGGGATCAGCCGCTCGGCGCCCTCATCCTCGCCGTAGACGGCGAAGGTGATGCCGACGCGGTGGAACAGCGAATCGGCCTCCGCACGGCGTCGGGCAATTCGGTCCGGCGCCTGCGCCTGCAGCCACGCCCCGTAGCCCCGGTAGTGGGCGCGGTGGGACCCGTCCGGCAGCAGCATCTCGTCGTAGGCGTTCGGCAGCATGAAACTCTTGTCCGTCGCCTGCTGCCAGCGCGAATCGTGCCAGCGGCAGTGCGATGACAATCAGCCACTTAGGCGCGGCGTGCGCCGCTGCCTGCACCAACGCGGTGCAGATCTGCCCCAATTTCGTGCGCGGCTAGGCGAGTCGGGCTGCCAGCCAGCGTGCGATGTCGACGATCTCGCGTGCCGAGACCTCATGCGCCATCGGGTAGCTATGCCACTCCACCGGGTGCCCGCCGGCGACGAGCGCGTCGCGCGCCGCGATTCCCATCGATGGCGCGACCACCTGATCCTCGCTGCCGTGGCAAATCAGCACGGGGAGCGTGGCGTTCGCGGCCGGGCGTCGAGCAAGGGCCGCGGCCGCGCGCGGCAGGTAGGTCGACAGCGCGACGATCCCGCCGAGGAGTTCAACCGCCGCCAGGCCTGCGTGCAGCGCCACCGCGCCGCCCTGCGAGAAGCCGGCGAGGAGGACGCGTGCGGCGGGAATACCGAGGGCGCGCTCCGCGGCCACCAGCCCGCCGACACGCGCGATCGACTCGTCGAGTCCGGCCGCGTCGTCGCGCCCGGCCGCTGTCAACGTCGTGATGTCGTACCACGCGCGCATCTTGTAGCCGCCGTTGACCGTTACCGGGCGCACGTCCGCGTGCGGGAACACGAAACGGATCGCGAGCGCCGGCGGCAGGCGCAGTTCCGGCACGACCGGCACGAAGTCGTAGCCGTCGGCGCCCAGGCCGTGTAGCCAGATCACGCTGGCGTGCGGCTCGCCGGCCGGCCGCAGCGTGACGGCTTCCTCGGTCTCGAGCATCTCGTGTGTCATGGGGCCCTCGGTGCCGCTCCGCGTGTGGCGAAGGGGATTGTTAGCAAAGCCCGTCGTCCGGCGCTGCAGCGTCGCACGGACGAGCGTGTGGCGACCGAGTGACACCGCGCCTGGCCGGGACTACGGTCCGCGGCGTCGCATCGACCGCGGCCGCCTGAGGCCAGTCAACGGAAGAATCGGCAGCCACGGTGAGGCGCGCGCCGGCGCAAAGGTGTCGCCGCCGTGCTATGGCAGGCCTGAGCTGCCCGTCGCCGGCTTGCGCGTGCGGTTTCCGCTTGCCAAGTCGGGTGCGATCCCGTGTACAATGCGCGCCCTTATCGCGTCCCCTGACCCTTTTTGGAGGGTCGTAAAATAGCGATAAATCAAAGCTTTACGCGCCCGTAGCTCAGCTGGATAGAGTACCTGGCTACGAACCAGGGGGTCGGGAGTTCGAATCTCTCCGGGCGCGCCAACTTACCCGCGGTCAGTTCTGAATATTCACGCCACACGCTGAGTATTCCCGCGATGTCCGACCATCGCCCCTCCCACGCCGTCGACGCCTCAATTCTGAGCCGGACGCTCGTGCGCTGCGTGCGCCAGCCTCGCCGCGGCCCAGCATCGCGTCGGTCGGCGGTTAATATATCGAACAGGGTCGGCCCTGCGGCGGAGCGGATTGGTCGGCTCGCATTGCTCCGGATCGGTCGACCGAGCGGTCAATCCGCGCAAGTCACGTCGGGAAGCGTCGTCCGCGCGACGGGCCGCGTCCGCCAACGCTGACCGGTCGCGATGCTCCGTAGGCGACCCGCTCGCCGCCACCGCGACACGCGAGCGTACCCAGCCGCGACCCTCGTTCGTACGCGGTGGGTCGGCCGGCCGCCAACGCACGCGACGGCAGCGACGATGACTCAGGGCAGCATATTGTCGACGATCGCGTCCGGGCCGGGCGGCGGGTATCCGCCGCTGGCCCAAGGCCCGCCGCCCTTCGAACCTCCATTGATCAGGATCTTCGGCGTCATCGATCCGCCCTCTCGTACCTGGACCGCTGCCTGACCGCCGCCCAATGGAGATTGCAGAAACAGGCCCGCGAACTTGTAACCGGGCGTGTTCGACGCGGTGACGACGATGGCGTACACGACTCCCTCCACATCGAGGCCGCTGCCAGTGCCATAGCCGCAACGCATGCCTTGCGAGGCGTCGGGAGAATCGGTCAGCAGGAGGCCGGTGTAACGCTGAAAGACAAAGAAATCGCTCATTTCAAGGCTGTCCACGCGGCCCACAACCAAGGCCGTCCCATGGCTCATCACCCAGGTATCGATGGGGCTCGGGAACGGCGCGTTCTCTACAACGTCCCAGAACACGGTTTGGACAACGTGGTGCAGAGTAACGTGGTCGCGCGCGTGGTCGATGTTGACGCCGACGTTGAAGGCACCGACGAACAGATCCCGGGCGATACTTCGCCCGACTTCGATGTCCAAGAAGTTGTAGGCATTGGTCACCGTGGAACGTACGACCTTCGTTCCAGGTGCGGTGAGCAGAATCGTATAGGGAAAGACTTTGGGAGCGGCAGCGCTGACGTTCGCCTGGTCGGGGTAATGGAAGAGTAAGTCGGTCACTCCGGCCCCAACTCCGTTCAAGGTGAGGAAGGGACCGCTCGTGCTAGTGACCAGCAGCGTGGGCGCGAGCGCGGCAACCGCCGGACTGGGCCCTCCGACATCGAAGGGACCTTCAACCGAACCGGATAGGACCACACCCGCCGGAACCACGAATGTGCCGGCGGTGAAATAGCGGGCCACGGCAAAAACCACCGATCCACCCCCGGCCGCGCTGGCCGCATTGATGGCGCTCTGAATGGCCGCCGTGTCGTCGGTCTGACCATCGCCCTTGGCCCCGAACGACGCGACTGGAAATGCGTCGGCTATGGCATTGACCTCAAGCGATCCTTGCAGGGTCGCCGCATCGGTCGCCGTGATGGTTTGGACGCCGGCAGCCGTGAGTGTCGCGTTAACGGCCCTGACTCCATTCACGAGCGTCGCGTCGGGCGGAAGCGTCGCCGCGGGGTCGCTGCTGGCGAAGTGCACGGTCCCGGAATAGCCCGTCGCCACGTTGTTCGCGGCATCGAGAGCGGTCACGGTGACGGTGAAGGCAACCCCGGCGCCGCTGATGGGTGGCCCGCTGACGGAGAGATGCGTGGCTGATCCGCCGCCGCCGCCGGAGCCACCGCCCCCGGCGCCGCCGCCACAACCGCTGAGGAGCCCCAGGCTGGCGGCAAGGATGAGATACAGCGAGACTTTCGACATGATTTCCACGCACCGCCAGTGGTCGTCACTTACCGGCGACCTCCACGCAGCGAGCCTTAGGGCAGGATGTCCACTACGATCGTTGATGGGCCCGACGTCGGGTACGCACCGCTCGCCCATGTCCCCCGTTGTGAGCCTCCGACGAGCGCGATGCTGGGTGGCATTGAACCGCCGGATCGCACCCGGACGGCCGCCTGGCCGAGAGACGGCGCCGCTCCGATGTCCACGTTCGCAAACTTGTAGCCGGGGAAATTGGACGCGCTGATCACGATGCCGTACTGAACGGTATCCAGATCGATGTCGCTCCCCGCGCCATATCCGCAGGTCGGATTCTGCGACTTGTCCGGTGAGTCGGTGAGAAGAATTCCGGTGTAGCGCGAGAACGCGAAGAAGCCATGCACGTCGAGGCTGTCCATGCGGTTCACGATCAGCGCCGTCCCATGGTTCAGCACCCAGGTGTCGATCGGACGCGGATAGGTCGCGCCCTCCAGGACGTCCCAGAACACCGAGTTGAGGAGATTGCGTAGCGACACATGGTCCAGTGTGTGGTCGATGTTGACGCCGGTGTTGAAGGCTCCGATGAAGAGGTCCTGGGCCATGGTCCGCCCGACCTCAATGTCAAGGAAGTTGTAGGCGTTGGTCACCGTCGAGCGGGCGACCTTCGTGCCCGGGGCGAGCACCAGAATCGTATAGGGATAGGCCGTCGGAGCCGCAGCGCCACTGCCCACCTGGTTCGGGTAGTGGAACAGCAGGTCGGTGACTCCGGCGCCGAGATCGTTCAGGGTGACGAACGGGCCGCCGGTGTTCGTGATCAGCAGAGTGGGAGCAACCGCGGTGTTGGCGGGGTTGACTCCTGCGACATCGAACGGGCCTTCGATCGCTCCGCACAGGACGACGCCCTTCGGCACCACGAACCGTGCCGTTGTGAAATAGCGGGCCACACTGAACACCACGGAGCCGCCTCCGGCAGCGCGCGCGGCGTTGATGGCACTTTGGATCGCCGCAGAGTCGTCGGTATGGCCGTCGCCCTTGGCGCCGAACGAATTGACCGAGGCGCCTATGCACACGGCCTGCGCGGACGTTCCGTAACCGGCAACCAGTGTCCAGACAAGTGCGCTTGCGAGCACGATCTTCACGTTCGTCCTCCTCGACTGAGCGTCCCGCGGGGTTGAGTTCGACTCCTCGATCGGTGCAACGGTCGGCAGCGCGGTCCGAATGACTCGCGGAAAGAGGACTTGCCGCCGGCCTGAAGATTGCGGGCGATGGCCGCGCTCATCGGGGCAATCGGCGTCGCAGCTTCGCGCCTCGGCTCCCCCCACTTGGGATCCGCGTACTCGCTCGACCGGGGCGACGCCAGCGCGCCTCAGAATCGACCAAGGTGGCCCGTGCTCGGCGCCCGATGGCGGGGCGTCACTTCCGCACCGGACCGCGTTGCCGAACTAGCAATCGTCGGCGCGTCGGCCGCGGATTCCACCGGCGCGAAGTCGCAGCCCGCGACGCTGGCATGATTCTCGTCGCATGGAATCAGAAGCACGGCGTGCTGGTTGCCATCCGGGAGTTGGCCGTGAGCGCCGATTTCTCCGCGATCATTGATGGCGACGGTGAATATCACGGTTACGTTCGAGGCAGGAGTAATCAACGTGTTCAGGTTGACGGGAGCGCCGCCGTTCTCCCACAGCACCCCATTGCCATCCTCGCCGCAGGGACCTGAATTGCCCACAATCTGGCCACGCGAATTGATCGATTGCGGCTCGCTGTAACAGTCGCCAGGCAGCTTGCCGAGATCGATCATGCGGCCGTTCTTCCAAAGGACTGCGTCGAATCCGTGCGGCGAATCAGACCATCCAACCACCTCACCGGCATCGTTCACCGAGAACGCTTCTGAGTAATTGCCTCCCGGCAGGGTGCCGAGGTCCTTCAGACCTTGCTTCTCGTCCCAGAGGAACGCATGGAGCAGTTGATCTCCAGCCAGGTTCGAACTGCCAACGACCTGTCCTCTGCTATTCATCCAATTCGCAGCACCCGAGGTGCCGCCAAGCGTCCCGATGTCCACCATCTGCCCGCCGTCCCAGAAGAACGGATCCTGCGTCGGCACTCCTGTCGTAGGGCTTGGCGTTGCGTTCGTGAATGACACACCGGACACCTGACCGCGATCGTTGACGAAGAGAGCGACCGCATCATTGCCGCTCCCGAGCGTTCCCAAATCGCGCATCAGTCCGTCCTTCCACATGAAGGCGCGAAATTGCGTGGCCACCGGGAAGGGATTCCAGTTGAAGGCGGTCGAGTCGTTGTCAGGAATTGTGTTCAGGGCACCGCCGACCACGACGCCGTGGTCATTGATGGCATTCGCAAAGCTCACGTTGCCACCGAGCGTGCCCAGATCGATGGCATTGCCATCCCGCCACAGAACTGCCCTGAATTCGGGGTAACCGGTCAGCGGATCGATGACGCCATTGTTTGACATCCCGACGACGTCGCCGACGTCGTTGACCCAATTTGGGATGGAGGAGTTACCGACACCGGGAAGCGCACCCAGGTCAGTCTGGACGCCGTGCTGCCAGGTGATCGGGTGGTTCACCAGGCAGTCTGATTGCAGGCAATTCGGCGCGTACGGATCGACCATGGACGTATCTGCCTCGGCGGTGGCCAGACCGCGGGAGTCAATGTCCAACGCCCATGGGAATGGCGAGAAACTGCCCGGGCCGCCAAGAGTGCCCATGTCGATGAGTTTGTAGTGATGGTGCTTGGCGGTCTTTTCCTGCGGGACCCTGTCTTGGGCAAACACCCCCAGCGGCATCGCGACGCCGGCTAGAACGGTTACGACCATGACGCGCATCAAGTGAACCAAGGCGTGTGGTGCGTCCATATGCAAACCTCTGTGCGTATTGCTGTGCACTCGAATCCGGCATCCGCCTTCGATTCCCGCCGCGAGCAAATTGGTGCATCCGCAACCGTACGAGCGGCGCTCGCAGCGGCGCCGCGACGCTACTTGTACAGTTCCGCCGACGACAGCACCGTTGACATGGATGCGACCGGTACGGGCAGGTAGCCGCGACCGCAATGACCGTAACTTACCGTTCCCAGCTCGCCACCCGTGATGAGCACCGTACCGTCGGCCAATGTCGTCGCCGCGTGTCCGTAGCGCGCGGTGTTCAGCGACCCGGTCGATGTGAAGCCCTCGCTTTCTTGGGCGAACAGTTCCGCTGCCGCGACCGACACCTTTACCTGGCTGGCCGAGCAGCCGCCGTAGCCCGGACCACCCCCGTAGCTGAACCGGTACACGCTCACGACGCCGTAGCCCCCGGCGATGACCGCCGTGCCGTCATTGCTTGGGACGGCGGTCCTGCCCCGCGCCGCTTGCATTGTTCTGCCGACGACCGCGGGCAACGAGTTCCCGACGAGCGAGAAGGTACCGGTCGCGGGATCAAAGCTCTCCGCGCTGAGATCCGGCCCGGCGACCACCACCGTGCCGTAGTTCGGCAACGTGGCATTGGCGAGCCGCGTGGCCGTGTGCCCGGTGCGCGACTCGCTCATGCTGCCAGTTGCCGTGAACTTGCCGCTCGTCGGATCGTAGAGTTCGGCCGTCGCCGTCCCGCCGCCGGCGATGAGCACCTGGCCGTTGAGCAGCAGCGTCGCGGTGTGGCCGCTCCGTGAGACCGCCATGCTGCCGGTCTCCGTGAACGTGTCGGTGGCCGGATTGTAGAGCTCGGCGCTCGCGGTCTCGCCTCCCGCGATGAGCACCTCGCCGTTCTCTAGCAACGTCGCTGTCTGTCCAGTGTGCGCCGCGCCCATGCTGCCGGTCGCCGTGAACGTACCGGCCGTCGGATCATAGAGCTCCGCCGTCTGGCTCCCGCCGCCGACGACCAGGACCTTGCCGCTGTTCGGCAACGCCGCGTTTGCGAGCAGCGTCGCGGTGTGCCCGGAGCGCGCGACCGTCATGGCATTCGTCACAGTGAACATCTGATTCGTCGGGTCATACAGCTCGGCGGAGGCCAACGGTCCTGCGGCGTCGTTGCCGCCTGCGATAAGCACGTGGCCGGTCTGCAGCAGCGTCGCCGTGTGCGCGGCGCGGGCGACCGTCAGGCTGCCAGTGGTCGGGGTGAACGAAGCCGCAGGCCGGGCCATCGACACCCGAACCGTAACGGGTGCGCTCGGGGCGCTGCGGCCCAGCGAATCGGTGACGTTGAGCGTGATCGGGAACTGGCCCGAATCGCCGGGCGTGCCGGACAGGACGCCGCCGCCACTCAAGCCGAGGCCCGTGGGCAGGGCTCCCATCTCGCTCCAGGCCAGCGGCAAGTAGCCGTTGGTTGCCGTGAACATGAAGGCGGGATACGCGGTCCCCACAGTGCCTGTCGGCGGCGCCGTGGCATTGATGGTCGGCGGTGGTGGTGCGGTGATGTCGATCGAGAACGGCGCCGAGTTCATTGCGGGCGTCGATGCGCTGTCGGTGACGGTGATCGTGAAGGGGAATGAGCCGATAGTTGTCGGTACGCCGCCTAGGGATCCGCTGGTAGCCAACGAGAGCCCGGGAGGCAATGCGCCGGCCGTCACGGCCCACGTGAGCGGCAGGTATCCACCGGCAGCCGTGAAGTTGAAGGCGGAATAGCCGTTGTCGGCCACGCCTGCGGGCGGCGCCGGCGCCAGGTTGATGACGGGCGGGCCCGGATTCGCCACTAGGATCGTGAAGGATTGCGATCCCGCCTCCGGCGGCTGCGCGCTGTCCGTGGCGGTGACTGTGAATGTGACGGTGCCGGGCGTCGTGGGCGTTCCGGACAGAGTCCCGGCGGAGCCGAGTGTCAGCCCGGCTGGCACGGCACCGGTCGTGACGGCCCAGGTATACGGCCCGAAACCGCCGCTTGCCATGAACGGGAAAGCGGTTCCGTCATTGTACGGATAGCTAACGGTGCCTGCGGGCGGCGCCGGCGTCGCGCTGATAACCGGTGCGGTCGGCGAGCCCACCACGATCGTGAACGGAGCCGACTGCTGCTGCGGCGTCGGAGCGCTATCAGTGACCGTGACGGTGAATGAGAATGGACCGGCACTCGTGGGCAACCCCGACAGCGATCCGTCGCCGCCGAGCGTCAGGCCGGCAGGCGCAGTGCCGGCCGTAACCGCCCAGGTGAACGGCGGCGAACCGCCGCTCGCGACCGTGAATGTGTAACCCGGATAAGGGTAGCTCGCCGTCCCGGAAGGCGGCTGCGGCGTCGTGCTGATGACCATCATCGAGTCGCTGATCTGGAGGCTGACGGTGGCCGTGGCATCGTGCGGTGGATTGGATGAATCAGTGGCCAGGACCGTGAACGAATACGTTCCCGCCGTGACCGGGGTGCCGAGCAATTGACCCGCTGCGTTCAGCGACAGGCCCGGCGGCGGTGCGCCGGAAGCGGTCCAGGTCACCGGCGCCACGCCGTTGCTCGCGATAAATGTGAAACCAGGGTACGCGACGCCCGTCGCGCCGTTCGAAGGGGGACCGGAGGTGATCTCGAACGGTGGTGGGCTATTGCCGCCGCCGCAGCTGGCCATGAGTACGACGGCCAGCACAGTGACCATCGTGCGCATCGAAAGGAAACGGGCCACAAACTCCCCCTGAATCGCGATCGTGCGTACCGCCGCTGCTACGGCGTCAGCCCCGCCGGATGACGCTGCCGGTCTGTTGCGTTGCGACATCCGCCCCCCATCGTCGGAATCCGCGCAGCGCAGCTGCGCTCCGCTCGGCCGACGCGACCTTGCCGTGTCTGTGTGGTGGGGTATGAGTGGGCTTTGGGCGTTAAGGGCACCAAAATCTGTCGGTCAAAGATTCTGGTGTCCGAAACATCCGCCAGTGGCTCATAGTCAGACAGACCAACCGATCGTCCGGTGCAACTTTCGATGGCCGAAGCCGGGAACGCGTTCGTCGAGAGGCTGTTCGCGCACCGCGGTGCCTTGCAGGCCTTCTTCCATCGGCGCCTGCGGATCAAGTCCGACGCCGCCGATCTCGTCCAGGAAGTGTATTTGCGCATGCTGCGGGTCGGCGACCCGCAGGCGATTCGCAATCCGGAGGCGTATCTCTTTACCGTCGCCGGCAACCTCCTGCGGGAGAACGCGGTGGCGGACCGCCACCAGGCCCAGAGCGTGGCGGTGGAGGAAGCCGATGCGATGCCGCCATTGGCGGAGGTCCCGGGATTCGAGGTCGCAGCAGACGCATCGACCCGGGTGGCACGATTGAACGAGGTGATCCAGCAGCTGTCGCCGAAGTGCTGTGCGGCAGTGGTCCTGAAGTACCGCCACGAACTGAGTCACGAGGAAATCGCTGCGCGCCTGCAGGTGTCACCGCGCATGGTCAAGAAGTATCTCGCCCAGGCCTTGAATCATTGTCGCCGTCGGATGGAACGCCTGAGATGAACCGATGAGCCAGAGCAACGCGGAAATTCGGGAGGCAATCGCCGAGCAGGCGAGCGAATGGTTCATCGAGAACCGCAGCGGCCTCCTCGACGCCGAGGCAAGCGTTGGTTTCATGGCATGGCTGCGGACCTCACCGACCCACGTGGAGGTTTACCTGCGCCTTGCCGCGCTCGCACCTGACTTCCGGGCAGCGGCCACTGCCACGAAGATTCCGCTCGAAACGCTCCTGGCGCGTGCCAACGCGGACAACGTCCGTAGCCTCGATCTGCAGGTCCCAGAGCGTCCGCTCGCTCTCGTCCGGCCGAGCCCGCCGCGCACCTGGTCATTGGCGGCAGCCGCAGCCGCTGTGCTCGTCCTATTGGCATCGGCGACGATCTGGTCGATGCGCGACGGTGAACGGTTCGGGATGCCTCAAACCTATCGCACAGCATACGGCGAGCAACGCACGCAGACACTGCCGGACGGCTCGGTCCTCCATCTCAATATGGATTCGGAGGTCACGGTGCGGTACTCGCGTCACGAACGCGTCGTCACCGTCGTTCGCGGCCAGGCGCTGTTCGAGGTCGCGCCGCAACGCCAGCGACGGTTCCGAGTACAGGCCGGTCCAGCCGGGGTTATCGCGGTGGGGACGCAGTTCGATGTCTACCGCCGGCCGGGCGCCGAAAGGATCACGGTCATCGAGGGCACCGTCGCCGTCTACTCCGGCCCTTCGCCACCGCTCGTGCCCTCCGACCGGCTCGCAGCGCAGACGGTGCGTCTGGATGCCGGCAATCAGCTCGACGTGGGCGACCGGATCGGGACGCCGCGGCGCGTTGACGCGCTGGCTGCGGTCGCATGGCTGCAGCGGCAGATCGCCTTCGACGCTGAGCCGCTCGGCGAGGTCGCCGCCGAATTCAATCGATATGGGCGGATCCCACTCGAAGTGGAGGACGAATCGCTGCGCGCCCTGCCGATCAGCGGTGCCTTCGATGCCCTTGATACAGACTCCTTCGCCGCGTTTCTGGGCACGCTGGACGGCGTGGTCGTGCAGAGGATGCCGACGCGGATTCGCGTACTGACTCTGGCAACGGCCGAGCGCGAACGGCAATCCCGCACGCAGTAGAACGGACGGCGATGGGGCGCCGGGAGTCAGGGATGCAGCCAAGATTGACGCAGAGGCGGCGCGTTTCAGCCGCGAGCCGATGGCTCGCCTGCGTCCTGTTCGGGGTGCTGCCCGGCTCATGGGCCGCTACCGTCGAATCCGTGGCCGTACTATCCAACCCGATCCCGTCGCAGCCATTGGCAGCGGCGCTCGCTGACTTCGCCAACCGGACGCACCTTCAGTTCGTCTACATCACAACGATCGTGCGCTCGCGATCGTCACGGGATGTGCCGGCGGGCCTCGAGCCGGCTGACGCGCTGGTGCGTCTGCTCGACGGTACCGGGCTCAGCTTCGAATTCCTGAATCCGCGAACCGTCCGCATCTTCGAGGCCGCTACGACCGCTCCGGCCGTACGGCCGAAGGCTGGCGACGCGCCGGGCCCGCGGGGCGGGAGTCCAGTCGAGGCGACGCACCCGACGAACCCGACGAAGGATAGTGGGGTACTTGACGACGTCATCGTCACCTCGCAAATGCGCAGCGAGCACGTCAGCACGGTCCCGATCAGCATCTCGGTCGTGTCGGCCGCCGACCTGTCACGCGAGCACATCACGAGCATTCCGGATCTGTCCCGATCCGTTCCGAACGTCTCGTTCACGACGCAGGGCGGCCCTGGGCTCAACACCTTGGAGATTCGGGGCGTCAGTTCACAGGCTGGCACCGCCGCGATCGGCGTCTACCAGAACGATGTCTCGCTGACGACGCGGAACCTCTATTCCCAGGGGATCGCGGAGCCGCGCTTCTTCGACCTCGACCGAGTGGAAGTGCTGCGCGGACCTCAGGGGACGCTGTACGGCGGCGGCGCTCTAGGCGGCGTCATCCGGTTCATCAGCAAACAGCCGAATTTGCGCGAGTTCGACGCTACCGCCGCCGCAGAGGTGTCCGAGACTGGGCATGGCGGCGAGAATTACAACAGCGAAGGAGTTCTGAATCTGCCGCTGATCGATGGCCGGTTGGCGTTGCGCCTCGGGGCGCAGCAGGGCCACGATAGCGGCTACATCGATCAGGTCAGCCCGACGGACCTGAGCGTTGTCGCCAAAGGCATCAATGGCAATCGCTGGACGGTCGCCAAGGCCGCCTTGAAGTGGCAGGTAACGGACGCCTGGTTCGCGACTCCGGCGATCTTTTACCAGCGCTTTAGCAGCGACGACATCGACACATTCTTCGCCGCGGCGCTTTCCGATCAGACCGCTGCCGGCCGACTGCTGCAGCCCTTCCAGACGTCGAAGACCGTTCGCGAACCCGGAACGGACCGAATCACGATTCCGAGCCTGACGATCGAGGGTAACGTCGGCGTTGCCGATCTGACGTTTGTCGGGAGCCTCTACCAGCGGGACTTCGAGCGCAAAATGGATGGCACGCTGGCCAACGTCGACGGTCTAGCGACCTTGTTCCCGACCGGCTCCGACGCCGCCAACGGTATCGCTGCGCTCAACTCGGTCATCTACCTGGCGACGCGGCAGGTGCAGAAGTCCTTCGAGGCGAGGCTGGCCTCGAAGCCATATTCTGGCAGCGATGCTGCGCTCAGTTGGATCGTCGGAGCGTTCTATCTGAGCAGCGTGACCGATCTGTACGACAACGAGCCGGTTATCGGCATCACCCGGCTCTTCAACCAGCTCGGCCTCAATATCAACGACCCCGCCGTCTTTCCGGGCAGCTTTCCCGGCGCATGGCCTGCTGGCGATTCCTCGTTGTACAACCACCGCTACTACAACCCGTCGCAGCGCGCGGTCTTTGGAGAGGTCAGTTACTACATTCACCCGGCGATCCAGCTCACGCTTGGCCTTCGATATGAGTCGGCGAAGGATACCTTCGAACACGACGGCAACTACTATTACATCGCCTGCGGGCGTCCCGATGCGCTCGGCAACACGCTCGGGTGCCCGACCCACGACGCGCCCCCCGACCAGTTCTTCAGTGCCTCGACGCCGCGTCTTGCCGCGACCTGGGAGGTGGGCGAATCGAAGCTCGTGTACGTGAGCGCCACCAAAGGTTACCGGGAAGGGGGCTCCAACCGGCTGCTCCCGGTCCACTACGGAATCCTGAGCGACCTACAGAGTCTCGGCTTTTGCGACGGCACGCCCGCCGGCTGCGCCGGGGCCGTGCCGACCGCCTTCAAGCCGGATTCTCTGTGGAGCTACGAGCTCGGCGGCAAATCCCGCTTGTTCGGCGATCGGTTGTCGGTGGACGCGGCCGTGTACGTTCTCAAATGGAACGATACGCAGCAGAATGTCGTGCTCCCGCAGACGGAGGCCGAGTTCGACTGGAACGCCGGCCACGTTACGTCTTACGGAGTGGAAGTGGAACTGAAGGGACGTCCGACGCCGGATCTGTCGGCGACGATCGCCGGTGGCTACAACCACGCGTCGTTTACTGACGCTGTACCGGGATTGGGCAGCAATAGCGGCGTGCTGTACGTCGCGAAGGGCAGCGCCGTCCCTGGCGTTCCGAAGTTCAACGCTTCCGTGGTCGGTGAATACACGGCCATTCATTCCGGACGACTGACCGGATTTGTTCGCGGCTCGTTCCATATCGTCGGTTCGAGCCGAGGAACCTTGATCCTCGGCGCCCCCGATTTCTCCCGGCCGGCGTACGGCACGTTGGATGCGAGCGCCGGCCTGACAATCGCCGGCTTCGAGGTGTCGCTGTTCGCGCGAAACCTCAACAATTCCGCTGCAGTGATTCAGAGGCCGACGCTCAACTTCGCGTCGGAGGCCTACACGCTCCAGCCGCGGACGATCGGGCTCGCTTTCAACTATCGCTACGCGAACAGGTAGCGGCCGAGGCGGGTTCGCGGCAGGCGTCAAGCGGCGAGACGAGCCGGGTTTCGCGGGGGCGCCAGCAGAAGTGCTGCCTTTGTGAATGTCGGTCCGCCGCGGACCGGCCACTCGACTCGCCGACTGCCGCCGGCGCTGCGTCCCGAGATCGACCATGACGCCGAGTGCCAAGCGGCGCCCCTTGTGCTCAGCCGACGCAACCCGTCCTTGCTTCCCACCATTGGCGACATGGCCGACCGTCCTCCGGCTCGCCATTCCCGACGCGTCGCAGGCATGGCGATTCCGCTGGTTCATGGTCCGCCCGGCGACCACATGGCGAGCATTGGAGCGGTACCTCGTCGTCGAGGCGACGAACGCACCGGTCGCTGCACTGCCGCCGGCTTCGTTGGTGCGGCGCAATCACTAATCTGGCGCTGGGCACGGCCACAGCGCTGAATATTACTGGGGTCGTTCTCGGCAAATCAGCAGCTTACGGGCGACTAACTGGCAGAAGTATTCAGAGTCGACATGACAGGACTGTAAGAGTTATCAACACATTACACGCGATCGAGTACCAGCCTACGAACCAGGGGGTCGGGAGTTCGAATCTCTCCGGGCGCGCCATCTTCCGTTCGTTCCGCACGCCGTAAGCGTCCGCGGTAACGTCGGCCAGCGGAGCGAACGTCGCCACCCGTTAGAGCTACGGTCGCAAGTGCACGTCGAAGAATCGAGCGATCTCGTCGTGGTACTCCTTGGTCTCTGGGGCATGGAAATCGCGCAGATACTGCGTGTGCGATTGGCCCTCCCATATTTGTAGCACTGCATCGACGCCCGCGGCTCGCAGCTTTCGATGCATGCGAACCGTGTTCGAGAGGTAGAGATCGCGGGTGCCACTTGTGAGGATGGCCGTTGGGAATCCGTGTACGTCTCCATAGATCGGTGACACGCGCGGGTCTTTCAGATCGTGACCGTCGGCGTAGAGCAGCGCGGTGGCTCGTATGAAGCCGTCCTGAGTCACGAGGACATTGTCGAGCATCGCGTTCGTGAACAGTGTGTCCCCGGTCTTCGTCAGATCCACGGTAGGCGAGCCGAGCGCAATGGCTCCAGGCATGGGCAGATCTTCTGCCTTGGCGCGCAGCAGCGTCGTGACTGCGAGGCTCCCTCCTGCGGAAGAGCCGAAGATTCCCACATTGCGCGGATCCGTGGTCTTCAAGGTCTCCCGATAGACCGTAACAGCGTCATCGAGCGCCGCAGGGAAGGGGAAGTCGGGCGGCATTCGGTAATCGACGGAGACGATCTTGAATCCGGCGAACCCGGCCTTCAGGACTGCCTCAAGCGTTCCCGATTCGCCGGGGTTGAAGACCCTTACGCCTCCATGTAGGTGCAGCAGAACTCGCTTTCGATTTCGAGGTGCGATGGTCGTCGGCGTCACGATGAACGCTCGGACGCCGGCGATCGTTGTCGGTTGGACGTCAACCCCGAGGCTCTCCCGAATACCGGGTAGCCGAGCCAGCGTAGCGAGCGCCGCCTTCTCGACGACCGCCTTCCACTCCTCCGGAGTCTGCGGCGCAAGCTTCCACCGGGGATCGAGCGGCGCAGCGGTGAGCGCTTGCATCTGAGGGCTAACGGTGTCCGGTACCGGAATCGACCGAGCAGGGACCTCGCGCGTCTCACGCGCCACGGATTGCGCAAGAACGTCTTGCGTCGATTGAGCAACGCACGCGCACGCGCTGAAGGCGGCTATCAAGCGTACAAGTCTTGCGGCCATCAAGACCTGTACCGGCAATTGCCGCCGGGGTTGAGGAGCCCTAGCTATCGCAGCTGTCGGACGTCGTTCAACTTCGCGAAATTACGATCGAAGGTGGCCACGGGCAGGTGGCCCGCCTTGCGGGTGATCTCCAGGACCAGACAGTCCGAGAATTCGACGGCCGTTCGGCTGCGATAGTGACCGAGCGCGGAGGTCACTACGTCCGCGTCCTGAATCGTCAGATCCCGGTGACTCAGCAACATATCAACGGTTGTAGCAATCTGCTCGCGCGAAAGCTCGAAGACGGAGTCGAGGACCCAGAGCGTCTCGGCCAAGACCAGATGCGACACCCAGGCGCCTTTGCTGACGAATTCTTCGGCCGCTGGAACCTGGTCTGCGTCGTCGCGTGCGACCAGCCGAACGAGGACGTTCGTGTCAACCGCGAGCATGCCGCTGCCGGGTATGTTTCCGGATGGCTCCCTTCACGTCGATACGTTGGCCGCTCTTTGAGGCGCCGTTTGGGAATAGCGCCTGATGAATATCCATGGAACTGAAACGGCCGGCCCGCCGGACGACGAAGTCGCCATCCTGCTCATGCCACTCCAGCACCGAGCCCGGACCGATGCCGAGTCTCTTGCGCACCTCGGCCGGAACCGAGATCTGCCCCTGCGCCGTAACCTTTGATTGTGCGATGCTCATGACGCTACATTACCACGGTAATTAGAACTGGTCAAAGCATTGAACGAGATCTGCGGGCAGCCAGCCGCACCCGCCGGAGAGCCGAATCCACGCGTCAGAAGCGGCCGCAGGGAATGGCGAGCTCGGCGCACGCACTGGAGCGGTTGGACCGAGACGAGTTTGTCTTGCGACCGGACTCCGCAGGCTCTTCTGCTCTGAATACTACGCCCGCCATTCTCTGAGAATCAGTGGGTTAACGGCCCGGATCGGCTAGAATTATTCAGAACTACAGAGCTGACAACACTATACAAATCATTAGCTTACTTGCGATCGAGGGTCTGCCTACGAACCAGGGGGTCGGAGGTTCGAATCCTTCCGGGCGCGCCAACTTACTCGCCATTCGTTCTGAATGTTCACGCCGGGCGCTGAACATTCCGACGGTCTGCTGCTACCCCGATCGACGCGAAACGTCGCCGAGCCTTCATTGAGCCGGCGAAGGCGTCAGTGCCGCGTGCGTTCGAGATTTCTCCTGGCAGCCACGATGCCGCATTGATTGACGGTCGTGGGACGAGCCGTCGTGCGCGACGAACGCCGGACAACGGCTTTGTCCTTGCGTGAACAATCGAATTGGTGCGACGACGATTGATCCGGCTGTCGCTGCTCCCGCCAACGTCGTCAACCAGCCCGAAGCAGTCGTAGGCGCCCGTCACATTGCTGCCGGTTAGCAGACATCAGCATCACGCTGCCCGGGGTCTGGACGCAAGCTCCGCACCGGACCCCGGGGGACGTTTCCGGGCGGCCGAGAGCGTTCCCGCGGCCGCCCGAACTCATCGCCCGGAAGCGGACGTTACCTGGCCCTTGGACCCATGCCGGTCGCCAACCCGGAAGGCATCCGCTCCTTCGGAACCTCGAGGCGGACCCCCGCTACAAGGCGTTCCTGCGCAAGATGAAGCTGCCGGAGTAGCGGCTACCGCGGCTTCTTCGCACGATTGCCTCCCCGAAAACGGCCGATGGCAAACGACAGCTTAGCGGTCAAAGACGGTCGTTCCGTTCACTATCGAGCCGCCATCGCTGCGACCGCCGTGTTCTGCGAGGCGACGATTCGCCAGCTCCCGCGCCGCCGCTCATACACATGCTTCATCCTGGTCAATAGCTCGCCCGTCCGCGTGGCCTCAATCCCGGGTGGCAACCCACGAAACGCAGTGATCGTGATGTCGGTATCTACAATTACGGCGTCCGTTCCGACGAAGCGGATATTGCGGATGCTGAAGGCGAAATGGCTGCCGCGAAACGGCCCAGCGAGGATATCCGCCGTTCGGTCGCGCACCTGGTCCGTACCGGCGAGGACCGTCCCCAGAACGTTGGTCAGCTCCCCGTCAGGCCAGTACTCGGCCGCCCAGCCGTTGGCATCCGACGCGTTCCACGCTTGCGCGAGGCGTTCAACGGAGTCACGGACGATGTGCCCGGCAGGCGGTTCAGCATGAGCGGAGGAGGCGCCGAGCATCGCGGCAACAAGCCAGACGCGGACCGATTGCGAAAACTTCATCTCTTACTCCAGGATTGGGCGCAAACGCCAAGTCCGCAGGCTCTGCGCAACCGACGCGACAGAGGGGGGCGGGGACGCCCGAACCCCGCCACCGCCAGAGACACCCATCTCAGAAGCAGTCATTGTGCAACACACCGGTCGCCGGCCCGGCGATGCATGGAATGGCGCGTAGGTACTCGTAGATTGCGCGTGCATCCCGCCGACTCATTTGCTGGAACACAGGCCACGGCATGATCTGCAGCAGATCGCCGTTGAACGGCTGCGCAGCGGGAAAGCAGTTGCTTGTGACCGTCGCCGAACAATTGGGATGCAGGTGATTGAGGTCCGCGCCCGTGCGCAGGACGTGCAGGAAGTCCTCGAACGTCAGCCCACCGGCCGGGCGGCCGGTGCGATCCGGCGTCAAATTACGGGACACGATTGCGGGCGTGCCAGGCACCAGCGAGCCGAAATTGCGGCCGCCTCCAAGGTAGGTCGACTGGTTGAGGACGGCCGGCGGACTGCCCTTGAAGTACGGGTTTCCGCCTGGCATGTACTCGGACGGCGGCCCCGCCGAGTGGCAGCCGTTGCAGTCGGCGACGGCGTTCACGAGGTAGCTCCCGAATCCGACCAGCGCGGCGTTCTTGCCCTCGAGATTGAGTGGTACGGGGGCAATCTCGAAACCGCGTCGAACCAGTGCAGCCTCGGCGTTGAGGTCGCCCGCATCGGCGCGCGCCGATGCGGGGCCCAGAAATGCTCCGCCGAGCAGCACGGCCGTCAGGCTCGACAGGACCCCAATCGAAGCGATCGATCTGTGCATGGGCATATGCATCTCCTTGCTGTGTACGTTGAGTAGCTTCGCGTCGGTCCCGCCAAGCGTCGCCGCTTACCGCTGAACCGCCCTGAGCCCGACGAAGGCGCGATGCATCCAGTCGCTTCGGCCGAATTCTCTTCGTGGCACTTCAGTGTCACGAACGATAATGCTATTCTTGGGCCGTGTCTACTAAAACCCGGCAGCCCCGGCCTCCGCAGATGCTTGATCAGGGGAGAGTCCGGCAGAAGCTTCGCACCCGACACCAGATACTCGCCGCCGCGTCTGCTCTGGTTGCCGCAGGAAAGACGCCGACGGTCGAGGAGGCAGCGGACGCTGCAGGGGTGTCGCGCCGCACGGCGTATCGATACTTTCCGGCTCAGCGCAAGCTGCTGACGGAAGCGGCATTGGAGGGACTTCGCGCGCCGATGGAGGCAATGCTTGCCGCTGTGCCGGCGCGGCCCGAGGCGCAGGGTGTCGAGCGTCGGGTTGCGGCTCTGATTGATCGGATGCAGTCGATGGCCATCCGGCACGAGCAATTGCTGAGGACGATGATTCACCAAACGGTGCTCGAGCGCGGCTCTACCGCTCAGCCCCGTCGCGGAATACGGCGAATCGACTGGATTGAGGCCGCGCTCAAGCCCATGCGCGCACGGGTGCCCGCCAAGGCTTTTGAGCGGCTGGTCTCCGCACTTGCCCTCTGCGGTGGGATCGAGGCGATGCTGGTCTTGCGCGACATTCGCGGCCTTCCGGAGTCCGAGGCGATCGCGGTCAGCCGTTGGGCAGCGCAGGCGTTACTGGGGCAAACCCTTCGGGAGGCGGACGCGAGGAGGAGATCACCCCAAAAGGGCCGACCGCGCGCCCGGCTTCCAGGCCATCAGCGCCCTTAGCCCGAAAGCAGTGCGTCGGGCCCGTCGGTCGGCGGTCCGGCGCACTCGGTCGCGAAGTCGCACGATTCCGGGGAGCAGGTCAGCGCCAGCGTGATCGTTCTAAAGTTGGCATCCGGACAGCAGACGGTCGCGACCGTCTGCTGCGGGTCATCAGCCGCCAAGCAAACGGCGCGCCAGCAGAGACTGCATATCCCGCCGTCCATCGGCAATGAGATAGATAGCGACCCGCTGGCCAACCACACGATAGATCAGCCGGTAGGGTTTGAAGAGTACCTGCCGATATTCCTGGTCTCCGAGTCCACGGAGTTCTCTGGGCTGTGAGCCGCGCGTCGCTGCGACAGCAAGGCTATCGGCAATCTCGAGGATTCGGCTCAGGACACGTTGCGCGTTCGCGGGCGAGTCATGCTTTGCAATGTAGGTGACGATGTCCTCTAGGTCGCGTTCGGCGTCCTCGGTGACAACGACCTGGATTCCCATCAATCTTCCGCGACCGCCAGAGCTCGGACTCTTGCGGCGACGGCGGCGAGCGGTTTCACCCGGCCCTGTGCGATCTGTTGGTTGCCAAGCGCCAATATCTTGAGCAACGCCAGTGTCTCCTGCGTCTGCTCGTACGAGGCCACATCCTGAATTACGGCCTTGGCCTCACCATTCTGAGTAATGACCATCGGTTGACGCTGATCGGTCAATTCCTGCAGCACCTCGGCTGCATTGGCTTTCAGATAGCTTATCGGCCTGATTTGCGTCGAATATCGCATGTCCGCCACCGGGCGCCTTGGAAGACTGAATTTAGTCCTTTATCGGTCTTCTTGGAAGGGGTCATATCGAGGAACCGCGTCCTTACGCTGCGATTTTTACGGCACAGCGCGCTGATTACTACTCACACCGTTCTCGGCGCATCAGCGGGCTAGATGCCCGGATCGGCCAGAGATATTCAGGATCATAGAGTTTCGAAATCTACTTGGATCATTGGCTTAGCCGCGACCGAGGATCTGCCTACGAACCAGGAGGTCGGAGGTTCGAATTCTTCCGGGCGCGCCATCTTCCATTGGTTCCGCACGCGTGCATCGTCCGCGCTACCGTGGGCGAGCGGAGCGGACGCACGGCCACTGATTGGAGCTACGGTCGCAGGTGCACGTCGAAGAATCGTGCGACCTCGTCGTGGTACTCCTTGGTTTCCGGGGCATGAATGTCGCGCCGATACTGCGTGTGCGATTGGCGGATCGCTTTCTCGTTGGCAACAGCCTGGGGGTGGCCGATATCGCTGTCGCCAGCATGTTCGTCAACTACGCACACGCCGGCGTCGTCGTGTCGGCAACGACACACCCGAAGACGGCGGCGTGGGTCGCTTCGCCGCTCTCCCGGCCCAGCTTCGCCGGTCGGATCGCGGCCGAAGGGAAATTGCTCGCCGCCTGACGGTCTCCGATGGTGGCCGAGTGAGATGGCGTACGCGGAGACCGTCAACGTTCGCTCCGCGTATCTGCGCAGACGCGGCCAGCGTTGAAGTCCGAGTGCTGATTGAAAATGGCCAGGTGCGCAAGGATTGCCGAAACCAGGCGACGCGGTGCCGGAGGCGCCTGTCGCCGCAGCAACGGCCGTTGTTGCTGTGGATGATCGCGAACGCCCGCTCGCATGCCGCGACGTCTACAGGTTACGCCAGCGCTCGTGGACGACGCTTGAGCAGTTAGCCTGATCCGACCCTGCTGAAAAACCCATCGAGGTCGGCGCCCAACGCAGCTTCTTTGAAGCCGTCGAAGCGACCCTGCTGCGCGATCATCTGCGCCGTACGCATGAATGCGCCCCAGGCCGAGCGCGCGAGTGCACCGCCGACGCTGACACGACGAACACCGAGTTCGGCAATATCCTTCAAGTCGAGTTCAATGGCGGACCCGACCAGCAGATTCACCGGCTTCGGAGCGACAGCTGCGACCACCGCAGCAATTTCCTCGCGAGTTCGCAAGCCCGGCGCATAGAGACAGTCAGCACCAGCAGAGGAATACGCCTGCAATCTCGCAACGGTTTCCGCCAAGTTCGGGTGGCCGACAAGAAAACATTCTGCGCGACCGATCAATAGGGTGTCACCACCCACCTTATCGATCGCTCGACGGGCGGTGCGAATTCGGTCGACTGCCGTGGCCACGTCGTGCAACGGGCGGTCAATGTTCCCGGTCGAGTCCTCGATGGACAGGCCGGCAACTCCAGTCTGTACAGCACGTCTGACGTTGTCGGCCAATTCGGCCGTGTCTTTGGCGAAGCCACTCTCGAAGTCGGCGTTGATTGGCAGATCAGTAGCGGCGACCAACGACTCGAAATGCGCGAGCGTCTGATCGCGCGATAGTTTGCCGTCAGATAGGCCCTGCGACCACGCGAATCCGGAACTCGTCGTGGCCAATGCCTTGAAGCCGCATTCTTGCAGGTATCTCGCGGTACCGACGCTCCAGGGATTTGGGATTACAAAGCACCCAGAGACATGCAAGTCCCGAAAGGCGCGGCGCTTGTCGGTAACGCGAGGAGAGCTCATTGCAGTCGTTACCCCCGGAGTGCTGCCGGCAAGTGTACAGCGGGCCAGGAACGGCACCCTTGTGGCGAGGTGCCTATGGCGCTGGCTGACCGCGTTTCGCCGGACTGCGCCATTCAGCGCTGCAGACCCCATTGTCGGGCCGGGAGCGCGGCTCCACCCTGAGCCTTGCGCGGACGTCCGCTATGCGGCAGGGATTCATGCCGTAGCTGAGACGGCCTTTGGCTGCGGACGGCAGATCGGAGGCGAATGGGGCCGATTGCCAGAGTGGCGCCGCCAATCGGAAACCGGAATGCCCGCTGCGTCTCGCTGAGAGTGCCGGGAGTTTCTTCGCGAGTCGGCAAGATCCAGATCGCGTTCCGAGCGCGGGGACTACACATGTCCTAGAGTCGCGGCAGCGCAGCCAAAGTATTCTGACGTTGCCGCTGCTCGGTCAGCGTCCGGTAGATCTTCAGGACCTTCGGGACGTATTCGAGCGTTTCGGAGTAAGGCGGGATCTGGTCCGAATATCGATCGACGGCGTCCTCGCCGGCGTTGAAGGCAGCGAGGGCGAGGCGCACGTTCTGGCGAAAGCGATTGATTAGAAAGCCAAGGTAGCGGGCGCCACCCCGCACGTTTTGTCTCGGATCGTAGCGATTGGACACACCAAACCGCGTCGCCGTCGCAGGCATGAGTTGCATCAGGCCGACCGCGCCGCGCTTAGAGACGGCGCGAGGATTGAAGCCCGATTCGACGACGATCACGGCTCTGAGGAGATTGGGCTCAACGGCCGCGGATTTCGCCTCCGCCTCAATCATGGCGTCGTACCGCGCGGCAAGGGCCAGGAGCCGGGGGTCATAACGATCGCCACTGCGCGCAAAACCCTTGGGAGTGAGATCGAACAACTCATATCGCCGCGAGTCAGGCACGTCCGTGAAATGCGCTACGCCATCGGCGTCGACGTATTTGTAGATGGGGGGCGACGCGCTGGCGATCGAGGCCGTACACACGGCCAGGGCCGCCAGAGCGCATTTGCTGAGTAACATAATGAGCAGCTTCCTCGACGGGAAGCCTAGTCCGATCGCTGACGCGTCACCGCGACCAGCGTCACGGCTTGATGGCAGACTCGCGACTCCGCTCCGCTGCCTCTGTCGAGCGAGGCTCCGGAAGTGTTCCGGATGCGTCTGGGCCACCTGTCCTACGCAGCGACGCTCGCCTGATGCCTAGTGCCGGGAGCCACGCAGCCTGCCCGGTCGAATGCGCACCGATGGTTCGGACGCGGCGACACAAGGTTCACCGCTCGTTCTACCGCTGGCTCGAACATGCCGCGATCGAGGTGAACCAGGTCTGGAACTCGTGCGATGCGACCAGACGAGCGTCCGGACCCTGTTGACGCGACCGGCAGCCGCGGCAGCTCGCCACCGGCGCCGGTGCTATCCCGCCGCGGACGGTGAGCTGATCGCCGATCACCACCCGTCGGTGACAGGTGTGCCCCGCTCGGCAGGCGCGGGGACCATTTCGGTCTCGATGAGCGCGAACGGGATGGTCGCGGCGGCGTTCATGTGGGCGAAGAATTCGGCCAGGTCGAACGGTCGGCCTGCGGCCTGCTGCTGGTAGGCGTAGTCGCTGATGAGCCTTTCGAATTGCAGCTTGCCGGTGACGTAGCTCGTGCCGTAACCCGGCTGGCGCAGGTAGAGGAACTGCTCGAACGCGACCAGCTCGCTCGCGGGGTCGGACCAGCCGCGTGGCGTCCAGTGCGCGTGGAAGCGGCCGGCTTCCGCCAGAGTCAGCTGGTTCGCCTGGACGTACAGCGACGCGAGGCCCCGGGCGGCGCGGTTGGCCAGCATGATCCAGACGACTTCGCGCCCGCGCGGATCGTCGTCGTACAGGCCGGCCTGCATCAGCGTCTCCTCCATCGCCGTGGCGAGGCCCTCCGAGCGGCTGTCGAACATGTTCTGCAGTGCCGGCAGGCGGCGGATCTCGCTGCGAGTCGGCTCTGCCTTCATCCGCGCCAGCTCGATCCAGTGGTAGTCGTGCGAAAAAAGTCCGAGCGGCTCGCGCGCGGTCGCATGCAGGAAGAAATTGCGCCGTTCCGGCGCCACGAACGGAAGCACCTGCTGCGCCAATGCGTCGCGGTAGTAGTCTCGGTCGGCGACGATGCCTGACCGGATCAGGAAGTCGGTGAGCTTCTGCATCCGCGCCGTGACCAGCGCCCGCCAGGCCTCGGGAGTGTCCGCGGGCCTGAGCGGCGGCAAGCCGCGATTGCGGAACTCCTCGAGCGCAAGACCGGCCCGCGCCCGCTCGAGTTCGCGACGCAGCAACGTCACCTGCTGGTCCCAGTCGTAAGGCACCAGGTGCACCTTCTGCAGGTACCAATTGTAGTTGTCCTTGCCGACCCCGGAGGGGCCGGTCTTCTTGGAAGCCTCGGACTGGACCCACGCGACGAACGCGTCGGTGGCGCCCCGCGCCTGCTCGACCGCGGCCCGCAGCTCCTTGCCGGTGCCGGCCAGACTCGCGTGCTTGGGCCCCTCGAGCGTGCGCATCTGCAGCGTTCCCGCCGTCAGCTGGGCCAGCACGTCGCTCTGTTCGCGCAGCGTGCCAACGCTGTAGATCCAGAGGTCACGGGCGTTGCTATCGTGCAGGTTGGCCTTCGCTTGCTCGAGCAGCGTCGGAATCGCTTCCAGCAGGCAGCGCAGCTCGCGTTGCTGGGGCGGTGATAGCGGGAACTGATAGGCGAACAGATCGATCGCCGGCGCGGCCGTCACGCCCTCATGCTGCGGCACGTCGCTGCGTTCGCCGAACACGGTCGCATAGAAGGACGGATCCCGCGCCCACGGCTGGCGGACGCGCAGATCGAAGTCGAGGCCGTTCATCTCGGCCTCGATCAGCCGATGGTCGACCTGCTGCGCCGCCGTCCAGCCCTGCGCGTCGACGGCGTCGAGGCGCGCCCGCCAGGCCGGTAACGCCGCGGCCTTGGCGCGCATGGCCGCGACGCCGTAGTCCGGCAGGCAACGCTCCACGCCGGGCCGCTCGAAGCGCCGCCATTCATCCGCCAGCCGCAGCAGCGACGCGTAGTCGCCGACGGCGTGTGCCGCGCATGGCGATGCCAGCAGCGCGCACGCCAGAAGCCATTGCCCAGTCCGCATCGTCGATGCCTCCCGCAGATCCTGTTCAGCGAGTGTGCGCCAGCGATGAGCACGGGACCCAGGATTTGCGCGCCGATCGCCGCTGCATGGGCGGCGTCGCGGCTCGGTCGAGGCGGCCGCGCGTCGCCGTGCTGCGCCGCGTCGGCAGCGTCAGCCACGCCATTCCCGGCCGTCGAGAATTCTGGGCCGCTCCGACTTCAGGTGCCCGGGGACCCGGATCGACGGCGACCCCGGCAGCTTGCCGTCACGCCTCAGCGTCGTGCCGCGACCGAAGCCGGGGAGCGTGGCCCGCGGCGTCGACGAGGCCAGCACGGGCAGCAGCTACGCATGCAGCCGGCACTGCTGCACGGCCAGGAACGCCGCCGCGGCGTGCGTACCGAGCAGAGTCTGCGCGGCGAGGACGACGCAGCAGGCCGCGACTCGGGCGGTCGAGGAGTTCCTGCCAGACGGTCCGTCGGGCGCGCTTGCGCCAGTTCCCGTTCGACGGGGATGAGAGACCACGGTCACGGCTGCGGCAGCTCGCGCGAAGCACGCGCCGGCGCTAGTCGGCGCGGAAACTGCCGGCCTTGACGGCGATCGGCCTTGCGGTCGGGTAGAACTGCGTGAAAGTCGTATCGACGGCACCGTGCGCCTGATGACACTCGTAGCATGGTGCGGAGTAGGGCAACAGCGTCGCCGGCTTGTCGCCGTCCAGCACGAAGAAGCCCCAGCCGCCCTTGAACCGCGCCTCGTCGCGGACGTGCACCTCAGCTCCCATCAGGTCCTCGGTCTGGAAGTGGCCCTGCTTGTTGATCGAGCCCTTGCTGCTCGCGCCGCGGACCTCCATGACGAGCATCGTCTTGTCCGGCCAGTGCCCGGTGCGCTTGAATGCGGCCCACGACGCCGGGTCGACAAAGACGTTGTCGAACATCGAGTGTCCGGCCATGGACGCGCCCTCGCTGTAGCTCATGTCGAGCCCGGAGCTCAGGTACACCCACTCGCGGTAGTCGGTCGGCGCGAGCAGCGCACCGCCGGTCGTATAGCGCGGCCCCGGAGGGTCCCCGACGGCGGCGGTGAGCAGCAGCAACGACGGGACGAGCAGGCTAAGCGAACGTCGAATCGACATGGCGGTCTCCTTGGGGAAGCGGCGCGTGCGGGGAGAAGCGCCGGCGATATTCGGTAGGGGACAGGCCGAAGCGCCGGTCGAAGGCGCGCCGGAAGGCATCGTCGCTGCGAAAGCCCACGGCGACCGCGATCGTCTCGACGCTCGCCGGGCTGCCGCTCAGGTGCTCGCGAGCGGCGTCGAGCCGCAGCGCCTCGATCTGTTGACCCGGGGTGACGCCGAAGGCCTTCGTGAAGCGCCGGCTGAACTGCCGCGGGCTGAGGCGCATGCGCGCCGCGAGCTGATCGACCG
Organism: Pseudomonadota bacterium; assembly: GCA_025355105.1. Lineage (GTDB taxonomy): Bacteria > Pseudomonadota > Gammaproteobacteria > Steroidobacterales > Steroidobacteraceae > CAIKZZ01. Next base: position 31,425 of record JANYAE010000016.1, read on the forward strand.
AGAGGTCTTCCGCCAGGTGCGCGAGCAGCCACGCCGCGAGTTCGGCGAATCGATCGCTGGCGCGCGCCTGGAAGCGCAGCGGCTCCGAGTACTGACGCTGGCCGCCGGCGCGCCGCACGTAGACGACGAGGTCGCGCGCGACCGCGAGCGCGAGTTTCGGGCCGTAGTCCTCCTCGATCAGCGCGAGCGCGAGATCGATCGCCGCGGTGATGCCGGCCGACGTGTACAGGGCGCCGTCCTTGATGAAGATCGCGTCGCGTTCCATCCGCACGGCCGGGAAGCGCGCGGCGACGTCGTCGGCGAAACGCCAGTGCGTGGTCGCGCGGCGCCCGGCCAGCAGGCCGGAAGCGGCGACGCCGTAGATGCCGGTGCAGATCGACACGATCCTGCGGCAGCCCGCGGCCCTTGTCCGGAGTGCGGCGGCGACGGCATCGGCCATGCCCGGACGCCGAAGGCCCTCGCCGCCGGGGACGATCAGCGTGTCGATCGGCCCGGTGTCGGCGAACGCGCAGTCGGGCGCGATCCGCAAACCCGTCTCGCTGACGAACGGCTGCCCGTCGAGGCAGGTGGTGACGGTCTGGTAGGCGCCAGGGCGCGCCGCGTTGGCGGCGCCAAAGGCGTCCAGCGGACCGACAAGGTCCAGTGTCTGGACACCGGGGTAGCCGAGCAGGGCGATGCGGATCGAGGTCTCGGACATGGTGTGCTCCCGGAATGCCGTTGTACGCGGCCGTCCGGATGTCCGCTATGTCATTGAGCAGACGATTTCAGACATCTAATGCTGCAGTGCAGCATCAACAGGTCGGCCAATACGAGCTCACCCTGGGTCCGGGGAGCTTGGGCTCAGCCTTTGCCCGGCGGTTTCGCGCGGTACTGGCCCTGGAACGCGAGCATCCAACCGGGATACTCCGCTGGCAGCTGGCTCACCTGATCAAGCGTCCGCAGTTCCTCGGCGGCGAGCTCGAGCCGCGTCGCGGCGAGGTTGTCCTCGAGCTGCGCCATCGTTCGCGCGCCGATGATCACGCTGCTGACCCACGGTTTGCTGAGCACCCAGGCCAGCGCGACCTGCGCGATCGACACCTGGTGACGCTCGGCGATCGGTCGCATCAGGTCGACGCAGCGAAACGCGCGGTCGCGGTCGACCACCGGAAAGTCGAAGGTGGTGCGGCGCGCGCCCTCCGGTCCCTTCTCGGTCGGGCTGTACTTGCCGGTCAGCAGGCCGCCGGCGAGCGGGCTCCAGACCAGCATGCCGAGCTTCTGGTCCTCGATCAGCGGCACGAGCTCGCGCTCGAGGTCACGGCCGGCGATCGTGTAGTAGGCCTGAACGCTCTCGAAGCGCGCCCAGCCGCGCCGATCGGAGACGGCGAGCGCCTTCATGACCTGCCAGGCCGCCATGTTGCACAGGCCGATGTAGCGCACCTTGCCCGAGCGGACCAGATCGTCGAGCGCGGCGAGCACCTCGTCGAGCGGCGTCAGCGGGTCGAAGCCGTGCAGCTGGTAGAGGTCGATGTGCTCAAGCTGCAGACGCTTGAGGCTGGCATCCACGGCGTTGAAGAGGTGGTAACGCGACTGGCCGCGGCCGTTCGGTCCCTCGCTCATGATGCCGGTGGCCTTGGTCGCGACCACGAGTTCGTCGCGCGGCAGGCCAAGATCCCGCAGCGCGAGCCCCAGCAGCCGCTCCGACTCGCCCAGCGAGTAGACGTTGGCCGTGTCGATGAAGTTGACGCCGGCCTCGAAGGCCACCTTGACCTGCTCGTTGACCGCGGCCTGCTGCAGCGAGCCGATCTGCTCCCAGAAGCCCTTGCCGCCATAGGTCATCGTGCCGAGGCAGAGCTCGGAGACGTAGAGCCCGGTCCGTCCGAGCAGTCGATAGCGCATGATGCCGTTCCCCGCCGCCGATGGCGTGCTGTGCAGTGACGCCTGCGCGGCGACACTAGCATCCCGCGCCGCCGGACGGCGCGCCGCGAACGCGCCGGTGCAGGCGGACCCGGGTACGCCGGCGTCGCCGGCGCCCGTGTCAGCCGCTCTGGTTCTCGACGAAGCGGAGCTCGGCGAAGCGGGCCGCGGCGTCGTCGCCGAGCTTCTTCTGCGCGCGGATCTCGTTGACGAGCTCGAGCGCGGTCTTTGGCGAGGGCGGCAGCTCCGCGTCGGAGTGCTCGAGCGGCACCAGGCGGTCGCCCCAGCGCAGCAGGTGGGCCGACAGCGACAGTCCGCCGCCGAAGGCAGGCATCAGCACGAGGCTACCGGGCGCGACGCGCCCTTGCTCGACGGCCTCGACGAGCGCCACGGGCGCCGTCGCCGAACTCATGTTGCCGTACTTCTGCACGGTCAGAAACACCTTGTCGGCGCTGGCGCCGGCGCGCTTGGCGACCGCGTCGATGATCCGCAGGTTGGCCTGGTGCGGCACGACCAGCGCGATGTCGTCCATCGTGACGCCGCTGCGCCGCATCACGTCGAGGCTCGCCTCGCTCATGCCCTGCACGGCCTTGCGGAAGATCTCCTGGCCGTCGAAGTCCCAGCGGGTCTGGCCGAACGGCACGCCGAGATTGGCGTACATGGTGCCCATGCCGCGCACGCGCAGGATCTGCCGCGAGTCGGCGTAGCACTGCAGCTTTTCCGCGATGACGCCGGTCTCTTCGGTTGAGGCCTGGAGTACGACCGCGGCCGCGCCGTCGCCGAACAGGACGGCGACGTTGCGGTTGTCCCAGTCCATGTATTGCGAGATCAGCTCGACGCCGATCACCACCGCGTTGCGGACCACGCCGGTCTTGATCATCGCCGTGCCGATCGACAAGCCGTACATGAAGCTGGTGCAGGCCGTGTTGACGTCGAACGCGGCGGCGCCGGTCGCGCCGATGCGCTGCTGCACGCCGGAGGCGCTGTTCGGCACCGTCTCGTCGTTGCTGCAGCTCCCGTAGATGACCAGGTCGATGTCCGAGCCCTTCAGTCCGGCGCAGGCGATCGCGCGGCGCGTGGCGACGATCGCGAGCTCGATGCCGCGGACGTGCGAGATCCGCCGCTCCTTCATGCCGGTGCGGGTCGTGATCCACTCATCGTCGGTCGGCAGGAACGTCGCGAGGTCCTGGTTCGTCAGGACGGACGGCGGCAGGCACTTGCCCCAGCCGACGATTGCAGCGTGCGTCACGTGCGCCCCCTCAACAGGATTGAACAGCGGCCGGTCAGCCGGTCTCGTGGCTGGCGATGATTATGAATGGGGCGTCGCCGCGCTGCACCTGCTCGTGTGCCGCGGTCGCGCGTCCGCCGGAAACTCGAGCCGTGCCCGCGCCGCCGGCCGGCGCGGCCTCGCCTGCCGCCCGACCGAGAGTCTCAGACCTTGCCGACCGCCGGCCGCACGGGCTCGGCCGCGAGCCGCGATTCGAGCCACTTGCGGATCCGCCGAGCGTCGGCGACCCGCGTGTACTTGCCGGCCGAATCGAGCAGCACGATCACCACCGAGCGGCCCTCGAAGACCGCCTTCATGACCAGGCAGCGGCCGGCCTCGGCGATGTAGCCGGTCTTCTGGACGATGATGTTCCAGGTCGGGTTGCGGACCAGCGAGTCGGTGTTGTGGAACTCCACCTGACGGCGTCGCACCGGCACGCTGTAGCTCTTGTCGGTGGAGTATTCCTGGATCGTCGGGCTCTGCGCCGCGGCGAGCACCAGCTTGGCCAGGTCCTCGGAACTCGCGACGTTGTCGCTCGAGAGCCCGGTCGGCTCGACGAAGCGCGTGCTCCTCATGCCGAGCGCACGGGCCTTGGCATTCATCGCCTCGACACAGGCCGGCAGGCCGCCTGGGTAGCTGCGACCGAGCGCGTAGGCGGCCCTGTTCTCGGACGACATCAGCGCGACGTGCAGCAGGTCGGCCCGCGTCAGGTGCGCGCCGACCTCGAGGCGCGACACCTGGCTGTGGGTGCCGCCGCGGTCCTCGGCAGTGATCTCGATCGGCTCGTCGAGCGGCTGGCCGGCCTCGAGCACGACTAGGGCGGTCATCAGCTTGGTGATCGAGGCGATCGGCATGGCGACGTCTGATTGCCGGGACAGCACCACGGCCGCATTGGTCTCGTCGAGCACGTAGACGGCGTTCGACCGCAGCGACGGGGTGCCGGGGGCACTGCGCGGGGCGTGCACGCGCGCCCAGGCCGGTGCCGAGCTGACGCTCGCCGCGAGGAGGAGGGCGATCAGAAGCCCCCGAGTAGTCTGCCGGTCGATCATGAATCTTGGCGCCTGTCTGCAATTCACCTTAATACAGCCTAGCAGAGCATGCCGGGCGTCCGCGAGACCGTGACGCAGATTATGGTTTTCGCACGCGGCCGCGATCGCTGCCGCCGTGAATGAGCGAACAGCGATCGGCCGAAGCGCAGCTCATCCGTTCCCTGCACGCCGGCGCCTGCGGGCGGCGAGCGCCGCGCCGCGGATCGTGCGAGGCTCTGCGGCCATGAACGATTTGCCGAGCCTCGAGGAACTGCGCCGCGGCGTCCGGCAGAGCGGACTGGCCTGGCGCGGTGCCTTTCGACCGGAGCCCGGCGACGCCGTACCGGCCTGCGCCGACGGCAGCCCGGCGCGGACCGTCGTGCTGCTCGGCGTCGTCGGCGGCGAACAGTGGCCCGCGTTCGCGGCCTCGGCCGAACTCGCCGACGGTGCGCCGCAGCCGCTCGACCGCTGGTCGCGCCGCCTCGTCGACGCGCTCGGCGCGCGCTACCGGGCCACCGCCCTGTATCCGTCGGATGGCCCGCCTTGGTGGCCGTTCCAGCGCTGGGCGATGCAGGCCGAGGCCGTGCATGCCTCGCCGCTCGGCATCCTGATCCATCCGGACTGGGGCTTGTGGCATGCCTATCGGGGGGCGCTCGCGTGGCCTGACGAGATCGTCCTGCCACCGAGGGACCTGCGACCGAGTCCGTGCGCGTCCTGCCGCGAGCGACTCTGCGAAAGGACCTGTCCGGTCGTGGCGATCACGCCGGCAGGCTATGACGCCGGCGCCTGCGTGGCGCACGTCGCGTCCGAGCGGGGGAGCCACTGCCTGCGGCAGGGCTGTCAGGCGCGGCGCGCCTGTCCGGTCGGCGCCGACTATCGCTACGGCGCCGAGCAGGCGGAGTTTCACATGCGCGCGTTCCTCGGCCGGCGCTAGTGCCGCACGTGAATTTCCGGCGGCGGCAGCAGGGCGCGGATCGCAAGCGTCGCGGGATCGAACACGACCAGCAGCCGCACCTCGCGGCCCATCATGAATGACGTGACCGGCTCTTCCGCCGGCAGGCCGAGTTCCGTCATCCGCTGCTTGAGCGCGCGCTGCTCGCTGCGCGCGAATATCGACAGGTCGTCGACCTTTTTCAGCCGCTTGCGCAGTTCCGGCAGGCCGTCCTGCCACGGGCGGAAGTAACGCGGCATGTCGATGACGTCCTGTCCTTCGGCGACCGCCGAGGTCATGATGCGCTTCTGCTCTTCGGGGTCGTCGGGTAGCGGCGCCCAGACCCAGCGCGGCAGGCTGTACCAGTGCGGCGCGAGCGTCGGGTTCTGCTCGAGTCCACGCTGGACCTCCTCCGGCAGCAGCGCCGACGCCTGGACGATCTCGAGCCGGTCCTCCGAGAACGTGTAGTACAGCGGCCGCCCCTGCCACAAGGTCGTGCCGCCGTAGACCAGCGCCACCAGCTGCACCGCGACCACGACGCCGATGTCACGCGCCAGTTCACGGCGCGGCTTCGCGGGGTTCGCGATCAGCAGTGTCAGCGACGGCCCGAGTGCCGCGTCGACGGCGATCATGATCGTCACCACGTGGACGACGCCGGTCACGTACCAGCCTGGCCAGCGATACCAGCCGGCGTAGAGCACCGCGAGCAGTACCGACAGGATGCCGACGCTCGCCGCCAGATGCAGGCCGAAGGCCCTGAGCCGAAACTTCACCGTCCTCTCCTCCCGGCGCTTGGCCGGCGCGCGCGGCCCTCGTCGGCCGCGCGCCGTGGCCGATCTTCGCCTGCCGCGCGCCCGCTTACCAGACGCGACACCGGTCGCTGCGGACCATGGCTTGTCCGGCATGGCAGGCGAAGGCGCGTTCGAACTCCGGCATGTTCACGACCAGGCCGTTGACCCGATACCGGCCGGGCGAGTGCGGATTGGTCTTGGCGCTGACGCGCAGGTTTTCGTCGCGATTGTTCTCGCACGCCCACTGCGCGTAGCCGACGAAGAAGCGCTGCTCGGGCGCGAGGCCATCGTGATCCTCGAGCGCGCGACCGGCGGTCTCCGTGCGCCAGGCAAGGCGTGCCAGAATGAGGCCGCCGAGGTCGGCGACGTCCTCGCCGAGCGTCAGCCGGCTGTTGATGTGCACGTCGTCGACGATGACGTACTGCGCGTACTGATCGACGATGCAGGCGCTGCGGCTGGTGAACTGCGCGGCGTCCTCCGGAGTCCACCAGTCCTTGAGGTTGCCGCCGGCGTCGAACTTCCGGCCTTCGTCGTCGAAGCCGTGCGTCAGCTCGTGGCCGATCGTCCCGCCGGTGTTGCCGTAGTTCGGCGCGTCGTCCATCCGCGGGTCGTACAGCGGCGGTTGCAGCACACCGGCCGGGAAGTTGATGTCGTTCATCTGCGGGTCGTAGTAGGCGTTGACCGTCGGCGGCGTCATGCCCCACTCGCCGCGGTCGAGCGGCTTGCCGATCTTGGCGAGCTGCCGTTGCACCTCGAATCGTCCGGCGCGCAGGACGTTGCCGTAGAAGTCGTCGCGCTGCACGGTGACCGGACCGTAGTCGCGCCAGCGGTCGGGGTAGCCGACCTTGTTGATGATCGCGTCGAGCTTGGCGCGCGCTTGCCGCTTGGTCGCCGCGCTCATCCAGTCCAGGTGCTCGATGTCCTCGCGCATCGCCTGCTCGACCTGCTGTGCCATCTTCACCGTGGCCTGCTTGAGGGCCGGACCGAAGGTCCGCGCCACGAACTCCTGGCCGAGCGCCTCGCCGAGCTCGGCGTCGACCAGCTCGACACAGCGCTTCCAGCGCGCCTGCAGCTGCGGCGTGCCGCGCAGCGTGTGACCGAAGAACGCGAAGTTCTCGTTGACGAAGGCCGTCGACAGGTAGGGCGAGGCGCCATGGGCCGCGTGCCAGCGCAGATAGGCCTTGAGTTCGGCAAGCGGTGTCGCGACCCAGACGCGGTTCAAGGCCGTGTAGAACTTGGGCTCGGTGACATTGAACGTCTGCAGCTGCGCGAGTCCGAGCCGATCGAGGTAGGCGCTCCAGTCGAACGCGAGCGTCAGCCGCTGCAGACCGGCACGGTCCATCTTGTGGAACAACTGGTACGGATCACGTCGCTCGACCGCCGTCAGCGAGGCGCGCGCGAGGGCCGTCTCGACGCGCATCGCGGCCGCGGCATCGGCGCGCGCCGCCGCCCGCGACTCCCCGAGCAGCATCAGGGTGCGGGCGACATGCTCGAGGTATTGGGCGCGCAGCTTCAGCGCACGCGCGTCCTTGTCGGTGTAGTAGTCGCGATCCGGCAGCCCGAGCCCGCCGGCGCTTGCGAAGGCGATGATCTGCGCGGAGTCGGCTAGGTCCTGATTCGAGCCGAAGCCGAAGAACAGGCCGGCGTCGCCGGAATCCCGCTGCAGATCGGCGAGCAGCATTGGCAGTTCGCGCCGCGAGCGCAGCGCCGCGATGCGCTCGAGCGCGGGCTTGAGCGGTGCGATGCCGAGACGCTCGACCGCGGCCTCGTCGCTGCAGGCCGCAAAGAAGTCGCCGACCTTCTGTTGGCCGGCGCTGCGACCGGTGGAGGTGGCGGCAAGTTCGGTGACGATGCCCCACAGGAAGCGCTGGTTGTCGGCATTGAGCTTGGCGTAGACGCTCCACGAGGCCTCGTCCGCCGGGATCGGGTTGTCTTTCAGCCAGCCGCCGCACGCGTACTGGTAGAAGTCGACGCAGGGGTCGGCGCTGCGGTCCATGGCGCTGACGTTCAGCCCCGGCGTATACGGCAACGACGCGAGCGGTTCGTCGGCGCCGGCGCTGCCGGCCGCGACCGCGAGAACGAGCATCAGCAGGGCTCGGCGGGTCCAGGAATCCGGGTGCTGCATGGCGTCTCCTCGGTGAGCGCCGCAGTCTAGCGCAGGCGCCGCTCGGCTCGTCGCGCCGCCAGGCGCGCGCTGGCCGCTTTGGGTGGATAATGCGGCCCACGCCCGACCGTTCCGGAGGCCGCCGATGGTGAAGTTTCTGCTCTGGCTGCTGCTCTTGGTCGTCTGCTGGCCGCTTGCGCTGCTGGCGCTCGTGCTCTGGCCACTGGTGTGGCTGCTGTCGCTGCCGTTTCGACTTGCCGGCATCGCCGTGGAGGGCGTGTTCGCGCTGCTGCGAGCGCTGATCCTGCTCCCGGCACGGGTGCTCGGCGGCGCGCGCTGATCCGTTTCCGCCTAGCTCGGCGCGGCAGCGCCGCTGATCAGGCGGTGGTAGAAGCGGATCAGCTCGACATAGTTCGCGATCGAGATCCGCTCGTCGGTGCCGTGGAAGCGCGGCAGATCCTCGCTGCGGGCGCGTACCGGCGAGAACTTGTAGACGTGGTCGGCGATGGCCGCCAGGTGGCGTGAGTCGCTGCCGCCGATCATCAGGCCAGGCGCGACCACGACGCCCGGGAACAGCTCGCGCACCGTCCGGTTGATGAGCTGGTAGGAGGCTGAGTCGGATGAGGCCACCGCGGACGCTTCGGTGGACCCGGCCATGACCTCGATGCGCACGCGCTCGTCGTGGATCGCGCGGCGAGTGTGCGCGACCACGTGCTCGATGCTGTCGCCTGGCAGCAGGCGGAAGTTGACCAGCGCGACGGCCTCTCCGGGCAACACGTTTTCCTTGTTGCCGCCCCGCACGACCGTCAGCGCGGTCGTCGTGCGCAGCATCGCGTCGGTGGCAGGCATGCGCTCGAACTGCCGGCGCACCAGCGGTCCGAACAGCCACAGGTTCGACAGCACGAGCCGCTGCGGCAGCACCATCTCCGGCGCCAGCGTCGCCAGCATCTGCGCCGGCACGCCACGGATCGATGCCGGCATCGGCGCGCGCTCGAGCCTGGCGAGCGCCGCCGCCAGCGCCCCGATCGCCGAGCGCGGTCCGGGCATCGACGAGTGGCCAGGCGGCTCGCTGGCGGTCAGCGCCAGCGTCACGGAGCCCTTCTCGGCGACGCCAATCAGCGCTGCCGGCATCGCGAGGCCGGGCAGGATGCCGTCGGTGATCAGCATGCCCTCGTCGGTGACGAAGTCGAGCTGGACGCCCCGCGACGCGAGCAGCGCCGCGATCGCCCTGGCGCCGTCGGTGCCGCCGTTTTCCTCGTCGTGGCCGAAGGCCAGGTAGATCGTCTGGCGCGGTTCGAAGCCGGCGCTCACCAGCAGCTCCACCGCCTCCAGGATCGCCATCAGGTTGCCCTTGTCGTCCCAGGTGCCGCGGCCCCAGACGAAGCCGTCGCGGACCTCGCCGCCGAACGGTTCCGCGTGCCAGCGCGCCTCGGTGCCCGGCGCCACCGGGACGACGTCCTGGTGCGCCATCAGCAGGATCGGCTTGGCTCGCGGGTCCCGGCCCGGCCAGGTGTAGAGCAGGCTGTAGCCGCCGACCGTTTCGCGCCGGAGGACGGCGTGGGTACGTGGGAAGCTGCGTTCCAGATAGGCGTGCAGCCGCGCGAACTCCGCCTGGCTCTCCGCCGACGGGGTCTCGTAGGACACCGTCCGCAGGCGCACGGCAGCGGCCAGCCGTCCGGCGACCGCGACCGCGTCGACCGCCGGACCTGCGGCCGCCGGCACGAGCAGCTGCCGCGAGCCGTTGTGCAGGGTGCCGACCGCCACCGCTGCGGCCAGCACGGCGAGACCGACCAGGATGACGTAGACCGTCTTGCGAATCATGCGGTGCTCCGGCGCTGGTGCCGGATTCTGCACGAGCCGCGTCCGCTGCGCCTGACCGCGCGGCGATACGCTAGGCTGTCCGCATGGGCGCGCCCTTGCTTGTCGATGTCTGGTCGGACGTGGTGTGTCCGTGGTGCTACCTCGGCAAGCGACGCCTCGAGCTCGCGCTCCGCGAGCGCCCGGCGGTCGCGGTCGAGGTCCGCTGGCAGCCGTTGGAGCTCAATCCTGAGCTGCCGGTCGGCGGAGCCGACCGGCGCGCCTATCTGGCGCGCAAATTCGGCGACCCGCGGCGCGTCGCGGAGGCGCACAAACGGCTGCTGACGCTCGGCGCTCAGGCCGGCATCGAGTACCGATTCGACCAAATTCAGCGCGTGCCCAACACGCGTGCCGCGCACGCTCTGGTCGCGCTCGCCGGCGGGCGCCAGGGTGCGGTCGTGGAGGCCCTGTTCCGCGCCTACTTCGATGAGGCGCGCGACGTCGGCGACCTCGAGGTGCTCGTCGAGATCGGTGCTGCAGCAGGTCTGGCGGAGCAGGATCTGCGCTCCCGGCTCGTCGCGCGCGAGACGATCGCTGCGGTCGAGACCGGCGAGGCGGCGGCGGTGCGGCTCGGCATCAGCGGCGTGCCGTTCTTCGTGCTGGCCGGCCGCTGGGCGCTGTCCGGCGCGCAGGAACCCGCGACGCTGGTCGCGGCGCTTGACCAGGTTGCCGCCGCCGTCCGCTCGGAGGCTGCGACCGCCGCGGACGACGGCGCGCGTTAAGCTCGCCACTTCGCCACTTCGCCACTTCGCCGCTCCGCCCGCGGCACCGCCCTGGAGGATCTGCCATGTCCCGCCCTCTCGCCGTGCTAATCACCGGTCTCGCGATGCTGTCGCCTGCGGCCGCGGATACCGTGGTGGTGACGGCTGACCGGATGCTCGATGTGCTCGCGAGCCGCGTCGTCGAGCGCCCGCAGATCACCGTGACCGACGGGCGGATCACGGCGATCGGAGCGCAGGGCGAGGCGGTGTCGCCGGGCGCACGCCGCGTGGACTTGCCGGGGGTCACGCTGTTGCCCGGGCTGATCGACATGCACGTGCACCTGACGTCCGACCCGCGCTTCAGCGGCTACCGGCGCCTCGAGCGCACCGACAACTTCTGGACCGTGGTCGGCGTCGCGAATGCCCGCAAAACGCTCGAGGCCGGCTTCACGACGGTCCGCAATGTGGGTTCCGCCAACTACGACGATGTCGCGATCAAGCAGGGAATCGAAGACGGCTACGTTCCGGGTCCGCGCATCGTGCCGGCGACCTATGCGATCGGTGCCACCGGCGGGCATTGCGACCGCACCCAGTTCCCACCGTCGATCACGGCACCATCACCGGCCGTCGCCGACGGGCCGGAGGCGATCCGCGCAATGGTTCGCCGACTGCGCAAGTACGGTGCCGAGGTGATCAAGTTCTGCGGCACCGGCGGTGTGCTGTCAAAGACCGACTCGGTCGGCGGCCAGCAGTACACGCTCGCCGAGATGAGCGCGCTCGTCGAGGAAGCGCACCTGCTCGGACTCAAGGTTGCGGTGCACGCGCACGGTGCCGCCGGCATCAAGGACGCGATTCGGGCCGGCGTCGATACCGTCGAGCACGCGAGCCTCGCCGACGACGAGGCGATCGCACTCGCGCGGCAGCGCGGCACCTACTTCTCGATGGACATCTACGACGACGACTACATTCTCGCCGAGGGCGAGAAGAACGGCGTCTTCAAGGAATCGCTCGACAAGGAGCGGCAGATCGGTCGTCGCCAGCGCGAGACCTTCAAGGCGGCGACGGCTGCAGGCGTCAAGATGGTGTTTGGCACCGACGCTGGCGTCTATCCGAACGGCGACAATGCCAAGCAGTTCGCGACCATGGTCGCGTGGGGCATGACGCCGATGCAGGCGATTCGCGCCGCGACCGTGACGGCGGCCGAGGCGCTCGGCCGGTCCAGCGACGTCGGCGCGATCGCGGTCGGGCGCCTCGGCGATTTGGTCGGCATTGCCGGCGATCCGCTCACTGACGTCACGCGGCTGCAGTCCATGGCCTTCGTCATGAAAGGCGGCGTCGTCTTCAAGGGGCAGGGCGCGACTCGCTGAGCGGCGCCCGTGGCAGCTGCCGTCAGAGCGACAGCCCGAAGGTGAGGCCGAAGGTCCGTGGCGCCTCGAGGAAGGTGCTGCCTGGCCCCGGGTCGTTGGCGGTCGCGGCGGCGGCCTGCACGACCTTGTTCTCGAGGTTGCGGCACCAGACCCCGACCGAGTAGCGGCTGCCGGGCGAGCGCCAGGTCATCGCGACGTCGGTGCGGATCGCGGCCGCCTGGCGCAGTCCCGACGAGTGCATGAAATCGCCCCAGAAGGCATCCTCGTAGCGCGCATGAACGCTGCTCGACAGTTCGGCGCCCGATTCGAACGGCAGGCGGTGGCTCAGACCGACGTTGACCGTCCAGTCCGGCGCGTTCTGCAGCTGCAGGCCGTCGAAGTTGCCGGCGGCGATCTGAAAGCGCTCGTTGCGCGCGTGCAGGTAGCCGACCGCGAGCTGTGCGTCGAGAGCGCGCGCCACGCGCCAGGTGACGTCGAGCTGATTGCCGCGGATCAGCACGCGCTGCGCGCTGGTCAGGCGCAGCGCGCCGGTGCCGGCGTCGAAGGCCTGCACCAGCAGGTCGCGGTAGTGATACTCGAACAGCTCGTCGCTGAGCCGGAGCGTGCCGTCCAGTAGCGTCGTCTTGACGCCGGCCGCGATCGCCAGCAGGTTCGACGGACGGGTGGTGGCATCCGGATAGGAATCGAAGGTTCCCGGCTGGAACGCGGTCTGCACGGTGAGGTAAGCGAGCCCGTGCGCGCCGACGTCATGCTCCGCGCTCGCCTTCCAGTCGACGTGGTTCCAGCGCGCATCGTTGCTGAAGCGGGGATTGCCGACCGCGGCCGGATCCGTCGAGAAGGTGATGCCGGGCTCGACGCCGTCGGCGCGGCGGTGATCGCGCGAGGCCCGCCCGCCAGCGATCAGCCGCAGGCCGTCGGTGACGCTGACCGTGACCTGACCGAATGCCGACGTGCCTTCGAGCGTGTGATCGCGAACGTCGCTGGCGTCGAACCACACGCCCGGCGCCACCTCGATGAACAGCTGCCCGCTCGTTTCAAGGTGGTAGTAGTAGAGGCCCGCGAGCCACCGCGCGCGTGAGTCCTCACCGCCGGCGAGCCGGAGTTCGTGCGTGCTCTGGCGGATCGACTCGCCGAAGTCGGACGGCTTGGAACCGATCCAGTATCCTTGGTGCCAGTCGAAATCGGTGAACGACGGCAGGTAACTGAGGCGCGCACCGCCTGCCTGCCATGCGAACTCGCCGCCGACCAGCGCCGTCCGCCAGCTCTTCGACTTGCCGTCGATCGCGCCGAGCGGGGCCAGTGCCGCCGGCCGGGTGTCGTCCCACGGATCGCCGTGCAGGTAGGCCTGGCTGAAGGGGTCACCCGCGGCGCCCTTGTTGACCAGATTGGCGGCCGTGCCGCCCTTGTGCTCGTACAGACCCCACAGATAGGCAGACAGCGTCTCGGCCGGCCGCCATTCGACGGCGAGTTCGGCTGCCCGATCGTCCGCCGACTGTGCGCCGCTGCGCTCGTAACCGGCGTGCTTGAGCCAATTGACGCCGGCGCGGACGTTGACGGTGTCAAGCGGCGGCAGATCCTGGACGTAGGCGGCGTGCAGCAGGTCGTAGTTGCCGGTCTCGAGCAGCGCGTGGCCGTGGCTGTCGGATCCCGGGCGGTTGAGCGTGGCGTTGACCGTGCCGCCGAGCGTGCCGCGTCCGTAGAGCGTGCCTTGCGGGCCGGGCAGCACCTCCACCTGGGCGACGTCGAACAGGCTGATCGCCGCGACCTCGCGGGGCAAGGAGATGCCGTTGAGATTGAAGACGGTCGGTGGTTCGACCATCGGCACGTCAAGGGTCGAGCCGACGCCGCGGATGTAGATCTCGGTGGCGGCCGACTCCTCCTGGAAGCGGACGGATGGTATGCGCGGCGCGAGCGCGCGCACGTCGTCGATGCCGCCGCTGCGCAGCTGCTCGCCCGGGATGACGGTGATCGCCGCCGCGGCTCTGGTCAGCGCCTGGCTCTCCTTCTGCGCCGTGACGACGACATCGTGCAGCGTCGTCTCGCCGGCGGTATCGGCGGCGTCCGCGGCGCTGGCCGCCGCCGCGACGCTGGCAAGCGCCAGAAGGCAGAAGGCGAGAACCCTTCCGGAGACGTCGGCAGCGTGCTCGTGCATGGCGTTGCGCGGTGCGGAGCCGCAGCGCCGCTCCTGTTCGCGTCCTGTGCGACATTGTAGTGGTCCGGCATTGAACGGGGCCAAGGCGCGGCGCGGTACCGTGGCTTTCCGCAGCTATCGGACGTCCGCCGGCGAGTCGGGGCGCGCCGGGGCTCAGGATTCCGGACCTGCCTGGCGCCGGCCACCCATCAGCAGGCTCATTCTGGATGGGAGCAGCCTGTCGAGGCTCCACAGCTCGCTAGCGCGCGATGGGCTCGTTGTCGTCGCTGTGCAGGCGGTACCCGATTCCGGCTTCCGTGATCAGGTACCGCGGCTGGCGCGGGTCAGGCTCCAGCTTCTGGCGCAGCATCTTGATGTAGGAGCGCAGCCCCCGGCTGTCGCCGAGGCGATCAGGCCCCCACGCCTCGCGGATGAGCTGCGTCTGCGTCACGATCATGCCGACGTTGCGCGCCAGACAGTCGATGACGCGGAATTCGAGCGGCGTGAGGTGCAGCGGTCCATCCGGGCCCTGCGCACTGCGCCGAGTCAGGTCAACCGTCACCGGACCCAGCCGCAGCAGCGGCAGTTGCTCGCCGCCGCGGGCGTTGCGCCGCAGCGAGGCGCGCACCCGTGCCAGCATTTCAGGCGCGCTGAACGGCTTGGCGACGTAGTCGTCAGCGCCGGCGTCAAGCGCGGCGATCTTGTCGACCTCCATCGTCCGCGCCGAGAGCACCAGGATGGGAATGGGCGAGAAGCGGCGAATCTCCCGGATCAAAGACAAGCCGTCCCGGTCGGGAAGGCCGAGGTCGATGATGGCCAGGTCTGGCCGGTGAGCGCGCGCCTCGATCAATCCGCGTGCCGCGGTTTCCGCCTCGACGACGCGATAGCGCTGCGACTCCAGTAGCATGCGGAGCACGCCACGGATGCCGGCGTCGTCCTCGACGACCAACACCAGGAACATCGCTTCGGTCACGCGACAGGCTCCGCGGTCGGCAGCGTGAACAGAAAGCGGGCGCCACCGGTGGGGCGCGTCATCGCGCTGATGTGTCCGCCGTGAGCGCTGACGATCGCGCGGCAGATCGCGAGGCCGAGCCCGGCGCCTCCGGCGTTGCTTTCCTCCCGGCCGCGCTGAAACTTGGCGAACAGCCTTTGCGGGTCGCCGGGCGGCAATCCCGGACCGTCGTCATCGACGGCAACCCGAACGGCCGGGCCGTCGACGGCCGCAGTGACCGTTATACGCGTCCCGGGCGGCGTGTGCCGGACCGCATTTTCGAGCAGGTTGACGAGCACCTGGGTCATCAGCGGGGCGTCCACGTACACCGGCGGCAAGTCGACGGGCAAGGCGACGTCGAGCGTCCGTCCGGCGATGCGTCCGTCGAGCCGGGCGAGCGCGGTGCCGACGAGATCATCGACGGTCTGCCAGTCCCGGCGTAAGCGCACCTCACCGGCCTCGAAGCGCATCAGGTCGAGAACGTTCGAGATGAGCTCCGACATCTCGCGCGCCTTGCTATCGATCGAGCGCACCAGCTGCGCACGAGCCTCCGCATCGAGGTGCAGGGCGGGATCGTTGAGCGCGCTGCTCGCGCCGGTGATCACCGCCAGCGGCGTGCGCAAGTCGTGCGAAATGGACGCGAGCAGCGTATTGCGGACGCTCTCGGTCTCGACCGCGACGCGCGACCGCTCGGCCTCATCGGCCAGTTGCGAGCGCTCGATCGCGAGCGCGATCTGGCCGGCGAAGGTTTCGAGGAGATGGCGTTGCTCGGGGAGCAGCAATCGTCGTCGCTGCGTCGGTCGGACCGCCAGCACGCCGAGCGTGCGCCGCGTGCCCGTCAGCGGCAAGTATTGGGCAGGTGCCGCCGGCAACGTATCGGTGCCCAGCCCGGCCGGCTTGCCGTGATCGTAGACCCACTGGGCGACGGACAGGTCGGCGGCCGTCAGCGAGCCTGGCACCGGCACGTCGACCGGATGCCGCAGATGGCCATTGTCGGCGGGCATCAGCACCACCGCCTGGCTCGCGAACGTCTCGGCGACGTGCTTGATGGCGACGCGCGACAGGTTGCCGAAGCTGCGGTTGGCGGCGAGCTCGCGACTCATCGCGTACAGCAGCGACGTGCGCCGCTCGCGGGCGCCGGCAACTCGCGTCTGGGCGCGGACGCTGGCGACGAGGTTCGCGATCACGAGCGTCATTGCCAACATGACGGCGAATGTCACCAGGTACTGGAAGTCGCTGACGGCGAAGCTATAACGCGGCGGCACGAAGCAGAAGTCGAAGGCGGCCACGTTTGCGAAGGCTGTCAGGCTCGCGGGTCCCCGGCCAAGCCGCAACGCCGCGACCGTGCCGCCGAGCAGGTACACCATGACGAGGTTGGTCAGTTCGAAGTATGGGTACATCAGCGCCGCCACGCCGGTGCCGAGCGCTGAAATCGCCAGAGCAGCCCAGTAGCGGTCCCACCGAATCTCGGTGGGACCACCGACGGGCAAGTCCCGCCGCCGAAGCTCCTGGCCCTCGCGCAGCGCGATCACGGAGACGTCGAAGCCGCGACCTCGGCGCACGAGCTCGGTGGCCGTCGAGCGGCGCAGCAACACCCGCCATCCGTCGCGCTTCGATTCGCCGACGACGATGCGCGTCACGTTGCGCAGGCGGGCATACTGAATCAGGGCCTCGGCAGCCGACCGTCCATCGAGCGTGACCGTTTCCGCGCCGAGCGACTCGGCCAGCCGCAATACATCGATTCGCCGGTTGCGCTCGCGTTCCGACAGCCTGAGCAGCTCAGGGGTCTCTACCGACACGACCAGCCACTCGGCATCGAGCGCGTCCGCGAAGCGCTTGCCGACGCGCACGAGCTGCTCGGCCTGGCCGTCGGGCGCCACGGCAATGAGGAATCGGTCGCGCGCCAACCACGGCCGCGATGACCGTTCCTTGCCCGCGTACTCCTGGGCCGCCGCGTCGACGCGATCCGCCGTACGGCGCAGTGCGAGCTCGCGCAGCGCCAGCAGGTTGGGCTTGCGGAAGAAGCGTTCGGTCGCAGTCGCCACCTGCTCGGCGACGTACACCTTGCCGGACTTGAGGCGCGCGATCAGGTCGTCCGGCGGTAGGTCGATC
This sequence comes from Pseudomonadota bacterium, assembly GCA_025355105.1. Lineage (GTDB taxonomy): Bacteria > Pseudomonadota > Gammaproteobacteria > Steroidobacterales > Steroidobacteraceae > CAIKZZ01. The sequence continues at coordinate 48,598 of JANYAE010000016.1, forward strand.
AGCTCGACCTCGTCGGCCTCGTCGAAGATCCGGTCCGGAATCGTCTCCTGCTGCCGGATGGACGTGATGCCGGCGACGACGTCGTTGAGGCTTTCGAGATGCTGAACGTTGACCGTCGTCCAGACGTTGATGCCGGCGTCCAGCAGCTCCTCAATGTCCTGCCAGCGCTTCGTGTGGCGCGGGCGAGGTTCGCCGTCCACCGGATTGGAGTGGGCGAGTTCATCCACCACCAGCGTGGCCGGTCTGCGCCGCAATGCGGCGTCGAGGTCGAACTCGCGACGCGTCATCCCGCGGTAGCGGACCTCGAGGAATGGCAGGCGCTCGAGTCCCTCGAGCAGCCGCTCGGTCTCGAGGCGGCCGTGCGGCTCGACGTAACCGACGACGATGTCCGTTCCGGCCGCACGCGCGATGCGGGTCGCCTCGAGCATCGAGTAGGTCTTGCCGACGCCGGCCGATGAGCCGAAGAAGATCCGCAGCCGGCCACGACGGGCGCGGGCCTCCTCCCGCTGCACGTCGGCCAGCAGCTTATCGGGGTCGCGGCGGTCGTCCTGCGTCATGTCCGGAGCGGGCGCTTTGCGATTGTGAAGGTACCGGTGCGCACCTCGCGCACCGCGCACGGGCCGGCCGTTCGCTGCGCACGGTGCGCTGCATCGAATCTGCAAGCTACGTCGTGATCAGGCCGCCGTCCAGCGGCCCCGCGAGCCGGCAACGAACGCTCGGCCAGAACGCGTCGCCTGCGACCCGGAGCCGGCCGGCCGTGCCGTGCCAGCGCGCCGCTTCGTTCGGGGTCGGCGCGTAACGGGTTCACGCGTCCGGCCGTCGGGCGCGTGTCGAAGTCGTAGCGAGTGGCCGATGCCGCGTGCACGGTGAGCCCTGGCAGCAGGTCGGCCGTCACCGTTGGCGGTGCCGTGGCAGCTGCCGCGCCCGTCGCCGGGGCCGCCGTTGCAACGGATGGCGGCGTCACCGAGCGGGCGAGCACCGCCGCCTCCCGTGGGCTCGGAGTGGCGGGATCGGTCGCAGCGCGCGCCGTCGTGCGCTGCGCGACCTGCGTCTTCCGCTGGCGCACGAGGCTCCTCAGCGCTTTGTCCGCGCGCGTCATCTCGATCAGACGCTGTTCGATCGTTGCGGACGTCGCGTCGGGTGCGCGCCGGGGTGACGACGGGCGCTGTTGCGCGGCCACCGGCGCGCGTGAGGCGACAACTGCGCGGCAAGCGACAGCGCGCGGGCGAGATTGCCCTGACCTCAACATGGCAACACTCCTCGTCGACTGGCCGCGGACCGATCACCGGGTGCTCGCGCGCCCGCCAACGCGCCGCTTGGGCGCGGTCGTGTCTAGAACTTAACGAGCACTCCGGCGGAGAGCTTGAACTCCTGCTTGACGAGATCCGGGAACCAGACTCCGCCCGCACTGCTGCACGCGGACGCGGCCTGGGTCAGGTCCGAAGTGCCGGCCGACCCGCCGGAATTGCACGCGTAGAACTGGGGTGCGCCGTTGTTGCCGCCGGGAGGCGTGACGCCGCCGGTGCCGGCGAAGTAGGGGACGTCCGAGTGCCGATAGCCTGCCTCCGCCCACCAGGTGATCCATTCCTTCGGCATGTACTGCAGATTCAGCGTCGTGTCCCACTGGTAGGCATGGTCGCCGGGGCTCTCCGTGAAATACGGCGAGCCGGACACGGCGTCGGCGCCGTTGATCGGCGGCAGTAGCGTCAGATACCGGCCGGGGTTGGTCATCGCACCGCCGCCGACGGTGACCGCGTAGCGGTCGTGGTCAAGCCAGAAGCGGTTGTAGAGCATCCAGCCCATGAAGGCGCTGCGATTCGGCCCGCCCGTGCAGTGCAGCCCACCGCCTGACTGGCAGCCCGCATCGAGGGTGATCGAGAACGCCATCTTCGACAGACCCTTGCCGTTCTCGGCACTGTTGAAGTACCGGACCTCGATGCTGTCGTCGGTATGCATCCGCGTCGTGTTGGGGAGCCCGAGGTTGTCCTGCCCGACGCCGTAGTTGTTGAACACGAGCTTCAACGACTCGCTCGGCATCCACAGGATCTGCCCGCCAAAGCCCAGGTGGCTGTTGAAGCGGCCGTAGGACTGCCAGCCGTTGATGATCCACGGCTCGATCTTCAGCGTGTTGGTCGGGAAGTACTGGATCCGCAGCCCGTTGAAGAACCACGGCGTGTTCGAGGACACGTACGAAGGCTGATAGGTCCAGTTGTCGTAATTGTAGTAGCTGAACAAACCAATGTACGACACGAAGATGCCCGCGTCGATGTTCAGCCCGTGATCGACGTCGAAGTGATAGCCGGCGTTCGCCTCCGAAAGGTACCGGTAGGCGCCGCGCAGGTCCCACTGTCCGACGCTGGCACTCGCGTCGTTGCGCGGCGTCGTCGTCGCGAACAGTCCCATCATCGACAAGAAGCGCGCCCGGACGTTTTCCCAGTGGAAGTCGCCGCCGAAGCTGACCTGTTCCAGCTGGAACTCGCCGGACCGGAACGATTCGGTTGAGCCGACGATCGTGTGGTCGGCGGGATGATTGAAATCCGCCATGTAGTGGGCGTCGAAGCGGATGTCGGGGGTGAAGAACTTCGTGTCGAAGGCCGGCGCGTGATTGCGCGGGCTGCCGTTGAGCCAGCTGAAGTCGCCGAAGGCGAACGGCGAGACGTTGTCCACTCCGGCCGTGGCCGGCGGCGCCTGCAGACCCTCGGCTACGACTGGCACGATCTGAACCGGGCTGGCGGCAGCGACCGCCGCCGCCGCGCCGTTCACGGCGACGTCGTAACGGGTCGACTTGCTCGCGGCGACTTCGAGAGCGGCCACCGTGACGTCGGGGTAGCCATCGGCCTGCACGGTGAGCGACCACGTGCCTGTCGGGAGGTCCGGGAACGAGTAGATGCCGTCGGTCGTCGACAGCGTCGCCCGGATCCCGCCGCACCGGCGCGCACGGCCGTGATGGTGGCGCGCGCCACCGGCAGCTTGGCCGCGTTCGTCACGAGGCCGACGATCGCTCCCTGCGCAACGGCAACGGCGCCCGATGGCGGCGGAGTCTGGGCGCTCGCGACCGGCAGCGCGAGCGCCGTCGCCAGCGTGCAGAGCAGGCCTGCGGACCAGTGAGTGAAGTTCGTCATCGATCCGCTCCAGTTCGTCATCTTGCCGCCGCCCCGTCGGCCGCGGCCGTTCCATTCAACTCGTCGAGCGCGAGATTGAGCGCCAACACATTGACCCTCGCTTCGCCGATGAATCCGAGCACTCGTCCCTGCTCGAGCGACGCGATGACCCGTTCCACCTGCGCAGCGGTGAGCCCGCGCGCCCGGGCGACGCGCCCAGCCTGGTACCGAGCGGCGGCCGGACTGATCTCCGGGTCGAGGCCGCTCGCCGAGGCGGTCACGAGCTCCACCGGAATCGGCAGGCCGTTGCCGGGATCCGCATCGCGCAGCGCCTTGGCGTTGGCGCGCACGGCGTCGAGCAGCGCCGGGTTGAGTGGCCCGAGGTTCGAGCCGGTGGAGCCGATGCCGTTGTACGGCTGCGGCGTCGTCGCTGATGGGCGACCCCAGAAGTACCTGGGGCTGGCGAAGTTCTGCCCGATCAGGGTCGAGCCGATGAGCTTGCCGTCCCGGACGACCAGGCTGCCCGTGGCCTGGCGGGGAAACGCGAGCCTAGCGATCCCGGTGATCGCCAGCGGATAGGCGACGCCGAGGAGAATCGTCATCACGATGAGCAGGCTGGCGGCCGAGCGAAAGGTACGGACGAGCATGTTCGTGGCTCCTCAGGCCCAGCCGGCGGCGGCGAGCAGCATGTCGATCAGCTTGATGCCCGGGAACGGGACGATGACGCCCCCCAGGCCGTAGACCAGCAGATTGCGGCGGAGCAGCGGCCCGGCGCCGAGCGGCCGGTACTTCACGCCCCTGATCGCCAGCGGGATCAGCAGAACGATGATCAACGCGTTGAAGATGACCGCCGACAGAATCGCGGAGTTCGGCGTGGCGAGATGCATGATGTTGAGCGCGCCGAGTTCGGGGTAGGTCACGGCGAACGCGGCCGGGATGATGGCGAAGTACTTCGCGACGTCGTTGGCAATCGAAAAGGTCGTCAGCGCGCCGCGGGTCATCAGCATCTGCTTGCCGGTTTCGACGATCTCAATGAGCTTGGTCGGATTGGAGTCGAGATCGACCATGTTTCCGGCCTCCTTCGCGGCCTGCGTGCCCGTATTCATCGCGACCGCCACGTCCGATTGCGCCAGCGCCGGCGCGTCGTTGGTGCCGTCACCGGTCATAGCGACCAGGCGGCCCTGTGATTGGTGCTCGCGGATCAGCCTGAGCTTGGCCTCCGGGGTCGCCTCGGCGAGGAAGTCGTCGACTCCGGCCTCCGCTGCAATCGCGGCCGCGGTCAGGCGGTTGTCGCCGGTGATCATGATGGTCTTGATGCCCATGTGGCGCAGGTCGGCGAAGCGCTCCTTGATGCCACCCTTGACGATGTCCTTGAGCTCGATGACGCCGAGCACGAGCGGGCCGTCGGCGACGACGAGCGGTGTGCCGCCCTGGCGCGCCACGCGCTGCACTGCGTCCTCGACCTGCTGCGGGAATTGCTTACCGAAGGCCTCGACGTGCTTGATGATCGCGTCCGGCGCGCCCTTGCGGACCTGCCGGTCGCCGAGGTTGACGCCGCTCATTCTGGTGTGCGCCGAAAACGGCACGAAGGTCGCGCCGAGCGTTCCCAAGTCGCGCTCGCGCAGGTTGAAGCGCTGCTTGGCGAGCACGACGATACTGCGGCCCTCCGGCGTCTCGTCGGCGAGTGAGGCGAGCTGGGCGGCGTCCGCCAGCTCCTGCTCGGTGACTCCCGGCGCCGGCAGGAAGGTCGCCGCCTGACGGTTGCCGAGCGTGATCGTTCCGGTCTTGTCGAGCAGCAGCACGTCGACGTCGCCGGCGGCCTCCACGGCCCGGCCCGAGGTGGCGATCACGTTCGCTTGCATCATGCGGCTCATGCCCGCGACGCCGATCGCCGAGAGCAATCCGCCGATCGTCGTCGGGATGAGGCACACCAGCAGCGCGACCAGGGCGGTGATGGTCACCGGACTGCCGGATCTGCTCGCCTCGACGCTGAACAGCGAGAACGGCAGCAGCGTCACGATCACGACCAGGAAGACGAGTGTCAGTGCCACCAGCAGGATCGTCAGCGCAATCTCGTTCGGCGTCTTCTGTCGCTTCGCGGACTCCACCATCGAGATCATCCGATCGAGGAAGGTCTCGCCGGGATTGACCACCACGCGGACCACGATCCAGTCGGACAGCACCTTGGTGCCGCCGGTGACCGAGGTGAAGTCGCCACCCGACTCGCGGATCACCGGCGCGGACTCGCCGGTGATCGCGCTCTCGTCGACCGAGGCAGCGCCATCGATCACCTCGCCATCAGCCGGAATCATGTCCTGCGACTCGACCAGCACGACGTCGCCCTTGCGCAGGTCTTCCGCCTTGACGCGCGTGGTCGTGCGGCTGCCGCGCGTCGGGCCGTCAAGCTTCTTGGCGAACACCGTCTGCCGCATGCTGCGCAGCGACGCGGCCTGCGCGCGACTGCGGCCCTCCGCGAGCGCCTCGGCGAAATTCGCGAACAGCACGGTGAACAGCAGCCAGACCGCGACGGCGAGGATGAAGCCGGCGGGGGCCTCGCCGTGGCCGCCGAGCGCCTGGGCGTACAGCACGGCGGTGACGATCGTGCCGATGTAGACGACGAACATCACCGGGTTGCGCCACTGCACCCGCGGGTCGAGCTTGCGGACCGACTGGACGAGCGCGCCACCGAGTAGCTTCCGGTCGAAGAGCGACAGTTGTTCCCGTGACATATGACTCTCTCTCAGTGGGCGGTCGCGAGCAGGAAGTGCTCGACGACGGGCCCGAGTGCCAGGGCCGGCACGTAGGTCAGTACACCGAACAGCAGAATCGAGCCGATCAGCAGCGCGACGAACAACGGGCCGTGCGTCGGCATCGTGCCGTCCGTGACCGGCACGCGCTTCTTCGCGGCCAGCGAGCCGGCGATGGCGAGTGCCGCGACGATCGGCCAGAAGCGCGCGACGAACATCGCCAGGCCGGTGGACAGGTTGTAGAAGACGGTGTTCGCCGACAGGCCGTTGAACGCGCTGCCGTTGTTGTTCGCGGCCGACGAATAGGCGTACAAGATCTCGCTGAAGCCGTGTGCGCCGGGATTCGCGACGCCCGCCTTGCCGGCGACGGTCGAAACCGCAATTGCCGTTCCGATCAGCACCACGAATGGAGTGGTGAGGATGAAGATCGACGCCAGCTTCATCTCGAGGGCCTCGATTTTCTTGCCAATGTATTCGGGCGTCCGGCCGATCATCAGGCCGGCGATGAAGACGCCCAGGATGGCGAACATCAGCGCCGTGTACAGGCCCGTACCGACGCCTCCCGGCGCGAGTTCGCCGAGCTCTATGAGGAACAGCGGCACGAAGCCGCCGAGCGGAGTCATCGAGTCGTGCATGGAATTGACCGCGCCGCACGAGGTCGCGGTGGTGACCGCGGCAAACAGCGCCGACGCGGCGATACCGAACCGAGTCTCCTTGCCTTCCATGTTGCCGCCCGCCTGCGCGGCGCTCGCGACCTGATCGATTCCCTGCTTGGCGACCAGCGGATTGCCGTGCTGCTCGCTGTAGTAGGCGATCATCACGAGCGATACGAACATAATCAGCATCGCGGCGAGGAGCGCCCATCCCTGGCGCGTGTCGCCGACCAGCTTCCCGAAGGTGTAGGTCAGCGCGAACGGGATCAGCAGGATCGCGATCATCTCGAGCAGGTTCGTCGCGGGAGTCGGATTTTCGAACGGATGGGCGGAGTTCGCGTTCAGGAAGCCGCCACCGTTCGTGCCGAGCTCTTTGATGGCTTCCTGCGATGCGATCGGGCCCATCGGCAGCGTCTGGGTGGACGTTGTCGCCTGCTCGGTGACGGCATTGCCTGCGGCATCCTTGAGCGGGTTGCCGTCGGCATCGGTCTTCGGGTTCTGGTAGGTCGTCGCTTCGACGGTCGTGGCGTCCCGGTAGCCATCGAAATTCTGGATGACACCCTGGCTGGCAAGCACCAGCGCCAGTACCGCTGCCAGCGGCAGCAACACGTACAGGGTCGAGCGCGTGAGGTCGACCCAGAAGTTGCCGATCGTCCTGGCCGTGTGGCGAGCGAAGCCGCGGATCAGCGCGATGGCGACGACCAGGCCGGTGGCCGCCGACAGGAAGTTCTGAACCGCGAGGCCCGCCATCTGCACCAGATAGCCCATCGTCGACTCGCCCGAGTAGCCCTGCCAGTCGGTGTTGGTGACGAAGCTGATGGCGGTGTTGAACGCGGAGTCGGCGCTCACCGCCGCGAACTGCTGTGGATTCAGCGGCAGGTACGCCTGCAGGCGTTGCAGCGCGTAGACGGTCAGTGCGCCGAGCACGTTGAAGACGAGCAGCGCGACCGCGTAGTCCTTCCAGTTCATCTCCTCGCGCGCGTCAACGCCGCAGAGGCGATACAGGGCAGCTTCGAGCCGGCCGCCGACGCGCAGCGCGAAAATCGGGCGCCCCTCCATGACGTCGGCGATGTAGCCGCCGAGCGGCTTGACGCACAGTACGACGATGCCGAGGAAGACCAGCAGCATGAACTGAAACATCGCGTCGGGGATCATTAGAATCGCTCCGCCCGCAGCAGGGCATAGAGGAGGTAGCCGAACAGGAACAGCGCGAGCAGCCCCGCCAGCCAGTACATGGCGCTCATGACGGCTCACCGAGGCGATTGAGCGCCCAGATGAGGCCGTGGGTCGCGAAGTAGAGTGCGGCCAGAATCAACAGATAGACGGCGTCCACGGCTGCCACCTCCTTTAGAAGGGCGACGCGACGGTACCGCTGGCGGTGTGAAAAAACTGTGGAAATATGCTGCGGCGCGATCCGCCGGCTCGCCGCAACTGCAGTTCGGCGCTGCGTGCTTTACGCGCGTCGGCGGCCGGTCGCGCGCGGCGCGACCGCGCTGCGTACCAGCCCGTTCGTGCCGGCCGTCATGCGTCGGCCGGCTGCGCAACGGCAGGCGCCGCTCGCTTCGCTCCGGCCGGATGCGCGCGCGCCGGTTTCCCGGCGCGCGCGGCGACCGGTAGAGTAGGCGCCTGCGGAACTGCCGGGGCGTCTGCGGTGACGCCTTGGCGCCGAACGGCGTGAGGGACGAGGCTTCCATGCGAACGAACATCCTCATCACTGGCGCGAGCACGGGCCTCGGCCGCGGCATGGCGCTCGAGTTCGCTGCCCGCGGTCGCAACCTCGCACTCTGCGCGCGCCGGCTCGAGCTGCTGAGATCGCTGCAGGCGGAGATCGCGACGCGCTTCCCCGGCGTCAAGGTCGCGGTGCGCGAACTGGACGTCAACGACCACGAGCGCGTGTTCGAGGTGTTCCGGGCGCTTCGCGACGAGCTCGGCGGGCTCGACCGTATCATCGTCAACGCCGGCGTCGGCCGAGGTGCGCCGGTCGGCACCGGCCGCTTCGCCGCAAACAAGGCGACCGCCGAGACGAATTTCGTGGCGGCGCTGGCCCAATGTGAGGCGGCGCTCGAGATCTTCCGCGCCCAGCAGGCCGGGCACCTCGTGACGATCGCGTCGGTTGCCGCGATCCGTGGGCTGCCGCGCTACCAGACGGTGTACGCGGCGACCAAGGCCGGGCTCGCGTCGCTGACCGAGGGAATCCGGGCCGACGTCTGGGACACCCCGATCCGGGTGAGCGCGATCTACCCCGGCTACATCGAATCGGACATCAGTTCCGGCGCCAGCAAACGGATGTTCCTCGTCGACACGGCGACCGGCTGCCGCGCGCTCGTGCGGGCGATCGAGAGCGAGCGCGCCAAGTCCTTCGTGCCGGCATGGCCGTGGACCGCGATCGCGTTCCTGATGCGGCACGTGCCGCTCGGGCTGCTCGTCAGGATCATGTAGGGGCCCGGTGCTCGATCTCGGCTGTCCGCTGCTGTCGCAAGATCCTGCCGCCGTCCGCGTCGTCAAGGATGAGGTCGTGGCGGTCGAGTTCGCTCCCGCGGCCGGCGTTCTGATGAGCGCGGTCGGCCCCAATCACTATCAGGCACACGACGCCCTGATCACCGGTTCCACCGGCGACCGCTGGTGCGTGTCACGCCAGCGCTTCGACGCGAAGTACCGGCCCTGTTCGGGAACGACCGAAGGCCGTAGCGGCAACTACCGCAACCTGCCGGTCATGGTGTACGCCAAGCAAATCAGCGAGCCGTTCCGGGTCGCGCGCTCGACGGGTGGCGATGTGTTGACCGGCAGCGCGGGCGACTGGGCCGTGGAGTACGCGCCCGGCGACTGCGGGCTCGTCGATCGCGCCCGATTCGAGCGGGTCTACCGCCGGGCCTAGCCCGCGGCGCGGGTCAGGCCCCGGACCCGGACCCGGACCGCGCGCGACGCGTGGCCCGGGTTGCAGCCGCTACAGCCGGTAGGTGAACGTAAAGCCCATCGTCCGCGGCCGGAACGTCCAGCCGCGCTCGAGGCGCGTGGTCGCCGAGTTGACCCCGCTGGGCGCCGTGCCGGGGTTGATCGAGTAGTTGTAGTTGATGAGCGTGTGCGAATCGAGCAGGTTGTCGACGAACGCGGCGACCTGCAATTTTCCGAACATCATCGTCGTCCGCAGCGTCACGAAATTCGTCGCCGGCAGCGCGAAGTTCGCATCGTCGAACTGCAGTGTGTTCTGATCCTGGCCCGGCGACGACCACTTGGCCTTGCCCTCGTACTCGTAGTCGGCGCGGACGGTGGTCTCGTGGCCGGCGAGGTCGAACCGGTACTGCAGGCCGAGTGCCGCAGTCACCGGCGCGCCTGGCTGTCCGCTCTGCCCGGTGATCGCGTCGCCGTTCGCCGCGACCGGCGGCACCGCCGTCGACGTGCCGACGAAGCTGTCACGGGTGTAGCGCGCGTCCGTGTAGCCGGCCGAAAGCTCGGCCGTGAAGTTGTCGGTGACGGCGAACTCGGCTTGGATGTCCGCGCCCTTGGCCGCGGCCTCGCCGAGATTCTGGATCCAGGAGATCTGGCAGATGGGCGGCAGCACGGTCTGCTGGATGTTGTGCCACTTGATGTAGTAGATGCTCGACGCGAGCCTCACGCGGTGCGCAAAGTTGTTCTTGGCGCCGACCTCGAAGCTCTGCACGCTGTCGGAGTCGTAGGTCGCGGGTGACTGGCTGATGCCGAAGGTCGCGAAGTCGCCGGCGCATGCGGCCTGCGGAACCGGATTGTTGGAGCCGCCCGGGCGGAAGCCCTTCGCGTATGTCGCGTAGTAGAGATTGTTCGGGTCTTGCTGCCAGGCCAGCCCGAGCTTCGGCGTGAACACCGACTCGGAGTGGTTGCCGCTCAGCCACGAGTCATAGCCGAACAGCTGCGCCGCGCCCGTGACCGTGTCGAACGAGTACTTGACGCGCGCGAAGCGCCCGCCGGCGGTCGCTCGCAGCGTGTCGGTGAGCGCGTAGGACAGCTCGCCGTAGGCCGCGTACTGCTCGTCCTTGGCGTGCGTGCGCAGGAAGTAGGAGGCCTTGGGATCGATGCCAGTGACCGCAGGGAATGACTGACTCGGGTCGGGGTTGCTGCCGAGGTTGGCGCCGAACGCATCGAGGACGTAGTTGCCATCGGCGGGCGGCGTGATGCCGGCGATCGGATAGTAGGCCGCCAGCAGGTTGTTCAGGCCGCCGTCATGCAGCTGCTCGAGGTAGGACTGGCGATTCGAGGAGTAGAACAGGCCTGCGGTCCAAACGAGGGCGGCATGCGGGTCCGCCGACTGCAAGCGCAGTTCCTGGACGAAATTCATCTGGCCATTGTCGATCGTCGCCGGTGCGCGGTAGCTCGGATCGGCCGCGAGGTGCAGACCGCTGTTGTCGAGCAGCAGCGGGAAGTTCGACGCCGGGTTGGTCAAATTGCTATTGAACCCGCCGTACAGGAAGAGCGACTGGTAAAAGCCGAGGTTGTAGAGCGTGCCGTCGTAGCCCGTCGTCTCCTCGCGGTGGTAGTAGGACGTGTTTGAGATGAAGCGCACGGAGCCGAAGTTGCCCTCGATCTTGAGCGCGGGCAGGTAGAACTTGTCCGGCGTGTTACGCGCCGTCGGGTTGTCGCTGACGAAGCTGTTGCTGCCCGGATTCGAAATGAAGGGCGCGTAGTTCGACACGTCGTTGGTGTTGCGGTTCTGGAAGTAGATGCTCGGCGTGATCGTCCACGTGTCTGACACCTGCCAGATGCCGGCCAGCCGCACCAGCGCCGTCTGCGTATGGTTCGCATTCTTGTCGACGACGACGTTCGGCGGGTGGTTGGTGGCATCGACGCGGTCGATCCAGCCGCCGTCGCGCCGGTACCAGACGCTGATGCGTGCCCCGAAGACGCCGTCCACGAGCGGGCCGCCGGCCGCGACGCCCGCCTCGTAGCTCGCCGAGCCACCCTGCGTGTAGGAGATCTCACTGCGGCTGTAAACGCTGTTCTTGGTCAAACTCGGCGGCGTTGTGATGTAGCGGACAGTGCCGCCCTCCGACCCCGCGCCGAACAGCGTGCCCTGGGGTCCACGCAGCACCTCGACACGCTCAATGTCGAACGACTTCGGCAGCGCCTCGTCCGGGTTGAACGCGATCGCGCGCATCTGGATGGGCGTGTCGTCGACGTAGATGCCGGTCGTGCCGGCGCCGCCGCTCGAGGCGATGCCGCGGATCGAAATGTTTGCGGTTCCCGAGTTGTCGACGTTGACTCCCGGGGTGAAGCGCGCGACGTCCTGGATGTCCTTGATGCCGCGGATGTCGAGGCTTTCCTGGGTCAGCGCCGTGACGCTGAGCGGCACTCTGCTGAGATTCTCCTCGTGGCGGGTCGCCGTGACGACGATCTCCTGCAGGCCTCCGGATTCGCTCGACGGCGCGGTCTGCGTCCAGGCGACGCCTGACGTGCCCGCCAGTGCCGCGAGAATCGCAGCGCTCAGTACGGGTCGAAAACCGCTTCGAATCGTGTTGCCGCGAACGTGCCTTCGTCCTGCCATGATTTTCCCCCGGGAAATGCTTGTTGCAAACGAACCCTGACCCGCCGAATCGGGCACGGTGTGATCTCAAAATAGCGCTGTCGCGGTTCGAACGCAATTTGCCGTTCTTCGGCCCAAAAGTGCGTTGTTTTCACGCAACGCCATAGGGTCCTGGCAATCTGCGATCTCAGATCATTGACGCCCTGAGGGCCGCCGGGTAGCTTGTCGGCACCATGACGGGGCCCGCCGCAGCGCCGGCCCCACTACATCCGCTGCACGGCCGTCACGCCGCGCAGGGTCAAGCGAGGGGGACCGATGCCGCGCGATCAGGATCGCCTGTCGACCGACCGTGGGCTCGGCATGCAGCGCGAGATCACGCGCCGCGACTTCGTCCAGGGCGTGGCCGTCGGCGGCGCGGGTGCCCTGGCCGCCGCCCTCTGGCCGCTGCCCGGCGCGCAGGCGGATGCCCTGCCGGCCGCGGCCCAGGACCTGGCCGGCTACTATCCACCGCGGCTCACCGGTCTGCGCGGCAGCCACCCCGGCTCGTTCGAGGCCGCCCACGCACTGCGCGACGCGCAGGCGCCGCCGCCGGCGCAGGCGCTTGACGAGGACTACGACCTCGTCGTGGTGGGCGCCGGTCTCAGCGGCCTGGCCGCGGCGCATTTCTACCGCGAGCGCGCGCCGGGCGCGCGCGTGCTGCTGCTCGACAACCACGACGACTTCGGCGGCCACGCCAAGCGCAACGAATTCGAACTGGACGGCCAGCTGCGGCTGTTGAACGGCGGCACCTTGCTGATCGACAGCCCCCGGCCGTACTCCGCCGTTCCGGACCGCCTGCTGCGGACGCTCGGCATCGACGTGCCGGCGCTCGTCGCGAGCACGCAGCACCCGGATTTCTACGCGGGCCTTGGCCTCGGCGTCGGCGTGTTCCTCGACCGCGACACCTTCGGGGCGGATCACCTGGCCGCCGGCTACGGCACGCGGCCGTGGCGCGAGTTCGTCGCCGACGCGCCGCTGTCCGCGGCCGCAAAGCACGATGTCGAGCGGGTTGAGGCTGGCACCATCGACTTCTGGCGCGGGCAGCCGTCAACCGAGAAGAAGCGGCGGCTTATGAAGATGAGCTACCGCGCCTACCTGCGCGACGTGGTGCGCGTTGACGCCGCGGTGCTGGCCTTCTACCAGTCGCGCACCCAGGGCGAGTGGGGCGTCGGCGCTGACGCGGTCTCGGCGCTCGACGCCTGGGGCATCGGCCTGCCGGGCTTCCGCGGACTCAGGCTCGAGGCCGGCTCCATTCCCGGCATGGGATTCACGCCTGCCGGCTACGCCGACACCGGCGGCTCGCCGCGCCTGCACTTCCCGGACGGCAATGCGACCATCGCCCGTGCGCTGGTGCGGCACCTGATTCCGGCGGCGGTGCCGGGCACGACGATCGAGGATCTGGTCACGGCGCGGGTGGACTACGCACGTCTCGATGAGGCCGTTGCACCGGTGCGGCTGCGCCTCAGCAGCACGGTCGTCGGCGTTCGCCACGACGGTCCTGCGGCGAGCGCCGCGCGCACCATCGTGAGCTACGCTCGCGACGGCCGCACCTGCTCCGTCCGCGCGCGTCACTGCGTGCTCGCCTGCTACAACATGATGATCCCGTACCTGGTGCCGGAGCTGCCGGCTTCGCAGCAGGCGGCGCTGCACCAGCTCGTCAAGACGCCGCTGGTGTACACGAGCGTCGCGGTACGCAACTGGCGAGCCTGGGCCAAGCTCGGCGTCCGGCAGATCTACGCGCCGGGCTGCTACCACACCCAGGCGCACCTCAACTTTACCGTCGACATCGGCGCCTACCGCAGCCCGCGCTCGCCGGACGAGCCGACGCTGATCTGGATGACGAAGACGCCGTGCAAACCCGGACTGCCGGAGCACGAGCAGAACAAGGTCGGCCGTGCCGAGCTGCTGGCGACGCCGTTCGAGGTGTTCGAGCGAGAGATCCGCGGGCAGCTGGGGCGCATGCTCGGCCCTGGCGGCTTCGACCCGGCGGCCGACATCACGGCGATCACCGTCAATCGCTGGCCGCACGGCTACGCTCCCGAGAATAACTCGCTGTTCGACCCGGACCTCCCGGAATCCGAGCGCCCGCACGTGCGCGGCCGGGCGCGCTTCCACCGCATCGCCATCGCCAATTCCGATGCCGGCGGCGGCGCCTACACCGACGTCGCCATCGAGCAGGCACACCGCGCCGTCACCGAACTCGTCGGCGCCTGAGCGGCGTCGCCACCTCCCGAGGAACTCCCATGACACAAGCCAAGATGCCGGCCGCTCGAATGGCGGAACTGAAGCGCCTCGACGTCGCCCATCACCTGCCGGGACAGACCGACTACCGCTTGCAGGCCGAACTCGGCGGCAGCCGGATCATCACGCACGCCGAGGGCTGCATGGTGCACGACGCCGAGGGCAACGCGGTGCTCGACGGCATGGCGGGCCTGTGGTGCGTCAATGCCGGCTACGGCCGCGAGGAGCTGGCGCGCGCGGCCTATGAGCAGATGCAGCAGCTGCCGTACTACAACACCTTCTTCAAGACGGCGAGCGAGCCGACGGTGCGGCTCGCCGCGGCGGTCGCCGAGCGGCTGGGCGGCAAGCTGTCGCACATCTTCTTCAACACCTCGGGCTCTGAGGCGAACGACACCGTGCTGCGGCTGGTGCGCCACTACTGGGCCGTCCGCGGCCAGCCGCAGCGGCGCATCATCATCAGCCGCTGGAACGCCTATCACGGCTCGACCGTCGCGGGCGCGAGCCTCGGCGGCATGAAGGCGATGCACGAGCAGGGCGACCTGCCGATCCCCGGGATCGAGCACGTGATGCAGCCGTACGCCTTCGGGCTGGCGTTCGGCGAGGACCCGGCGGTCTTCGGTGCGCGTGCCGCGGCCGCGATCGAGGAGCGCATCCTCAAGGTCGGCCCGGCCAACGTCGCGGCCTTCATCGGCGAGCCGGTGCAGGGCGCCGGCGGCGTCATTATCCCGCCGCCCGGTTACTGGAAGGCGGTCGAGGCGATCTGCCGCAAGTACGGCATCTTGCTGGTGAGCGACGAAGTGATCTGCGGCTTCGGCCGTCTCGGCCAGTGGTTCGGCTTCCAGCACTTCGGCGTGCGGCCGGACATCGTGTCGATGGCCAAGGGCCTGTCGTCAGGCTACCTGCCGATCTCCGCCACCGCCGTCTCGACCGACATCGTCGCGACGCTGCGCGAGGCCGGCGGCGAATTTGTCCACGGCTTCACATACTCAGGCCACCCGACCTGCGCCGCCGTCGCGCTTAAGAACATCGAGATCCTGACGCGCGAGCGACTGGTCGAGCGGACCGCCGAGGACAGCGGGCCGTACCTCGCCAGGGCGCTGGACCGGCTGCGGGGCCACGCACTGGTCGGCGAGGCGCGCTCGCTGGGCCTGATCGGCGGCGTCGAGATCGTCGCGCGCAAGGGCAGCAACGAGCGCTTCTCCGGCAAGGAGGGCTCGGCAGGCCCGATCGTGCGCGACATCTGCATCCGCCGCGGCCTGATGGTGCGCGCGATCCGCGACACGCTGGTGTTCTGCCCGCCGTTGATCATCACGCACGCGGAGATCGACCGCCTGGTCGACACCATGCGCGCCGCGCTTGACGAGGCCGAGCCGGCGCTGCGCGCGCTGCCGGCGGCGGCCTGAGGATCGCGGGTGACGACGACCGGTGACGGGCTGCTGCGTGCTAGCGTGCACGAGGAGCTGCGACATCGCTTCGTCACCGGCAAGGTCGTGCCCGGCAGCAGCCTGTCGACGCGCGGCCTCGCACAGGAGCTCGGCGTCAGCCAGATGCCGGTGCGCGAGGCCCTGAGCCGGCTGGCGGCGGAAGGCGCGGTCGCGATCCGCTCCAAGCGCCGCATCGTCGTGCCGCCGATGACCGACGGTCGCTTCGCCGATCTGCTGCGTTGCCGCGAGCTGCTCGAGCCCGAGGCCGCCGCCATGGCGCTGCCGCACATCGACGCGCTACGGCTCAAGCGCCTGCGCGCCGTCGACGACGCGCTCGGTGTCGCGCTCAAGTCCGGCGATGTGCAGCGCTACATGGAGTGCAACTTCGAGTTCCACTTCACGATCTACCGCGCGCAGCCGCGCACGACGATCATCCAGCTGATCGAGACGCTGTGGCTGCAGTTCGGTCCGCACATGCGCGTGGTCTATGGCCGCTTCGGCACCGCGAACCTCGTCGACCAGCACCAGGTGGCGCTGCGCGCCATCCGCGAGCGCAGCGCGGTCCGGCTGAAGCGCGCCATCCTGGCCGACATCCGCGACGGCATGGGACTGATCGGCAAGAACGGCTTCGGACCGGGAGTCTGATCCGATGCGCTCGTTTCCCGATGCGCTGACGCCGCGGCCGGAGCACGTGCCGTCCTACTACGCGGCGACGGTTCGCGAGCACTGCGCGACGCTGCCCTTCGAGGGGCCGGCGCGGGCCGACGTCTGCGTCGTCGGCGGCGGCTACGCCGGACTCTCGACCGCGCTGCACCTGGCGCGGCGCGGCGTCGACGTGGTGCTCCTCGAGCAATCGCAGCTCGGCTGGGGCGCGTCCGGTCGGCATGGCGGCCAGGTGCACGTCGGCATGCGGCGCGAGCAGGAATGGCTCGAGGCGCACGTCGGCGCGGCCGACGCCCGCCGCTTCTGGGACTGCGCGCTCGCGGCGCGCAGCCACGTCGACTGGCTGATCGAGACCTACGGCATCGACTGCGACCTGCGGCTCGGCTATCTGCACGCCGACCACCGCGCGCGCTACACCGAGCATACGCGCCGGCACGTCGAGTTCATGCGTTCCGCCTACGGCTACGAGCACCTGCGCTACGTGGAGCGGGCCGAGCTCGAGGGAATTCTCGCGACGCGCGACTACCACGGCGGCAGCTTCGATGCCCGCGGCGGCCACCTGCACGCGCTGAACTTCGCCCTCGGCATCGCCCGCGCCGCCGCCGGCCACGGCGCGCGGCTGCACGAGCACGTCGAGGTCACCGGGCTCGCGCGCGCCGCGGGCGGGTGGCGCGTGTCGACGCGGCGCGGTGACCTGCAGGCAGGGCGCGTCGTGCTCGCCTGCAACGGCTACCTGCGCCGGCTCGCGCCGTCGGTCGAGCGCCACGTGATGCCGATCAACAACTACATCGCGGTGACCGAGCCGCTCGGCGAAGCCGGCGCGCGACGGCTGATCAGCAACGGCTGCGCGGTCTCGGACTCGCGTTTCGTCGTCAACTACTACCGCATCACCCCGGACCACCGCCTGCTGTTCGGCGGCGGCGAGAACTACAGCTATCGCTTCCCGACCGACATCGGCGCGTTCGTTCGCCCGCACGTACTCAGCATCTTCCCGCAACTCGTGGACGTGCGCTTCGACTACGCCTGGGGCGGGACGCTCGGCATCACGCCGACGCGGATGCCATGGATCCGCGCCGTCGAGCCGGGCTTGTACAACGCCAGCGGCTTCTCCGGGCTCGGCGTGGTGACCGCGCCGTTCGCCGGCAAGACGGTGGCCGAGGCGCTCTGCGGCGAGCAGGACAACTTCGATCTTTTCGGCCGGGTGCCGGTGCCGCCGTTCCCGGGTGGACCGGCGCTGCGCGGGCCGACGCTGGTCGCGGCGATGCTTTTCTATGCGCTCAGGGATCGTCTCTGAGCGACGCTACAGAGTAGAGGTAATCATGCATGAACAGAACACCGACAAAACAGCATCCGTAAGCGAGTGGCACGAGTTCTTCGCCGCCAATCCGGACATTGAGGCGATCGACGCCTTCGTCATCGATTCCTGCGGCAATACGGCGGGCAAGCGGCTGCCGGCCGCCGACGCCGACAAGCTCTACAAGGACGGCATCCAGTTCTCAGCCTCGTGCTTCGTCGCCGACTGCCGCGGCCTCGGCCACGACGCCGGCGGCCTCGGCAAGTCCGACGGTGACCCCGACGGAATCGCGCGACCGCTGCCGGGCACGCTGTGCCGGGCGCCCTGGACCGCGACACCGACCGCGCAGGTGGTCTGCCACATGGCCGACTTCAACGAGGGGCAGGAGCTCTGGTTCGACCCACGCGTGATCCTCGCCAGGCTGGTCGCGAAGTGCCGCGAGGCCGGCCTGCACCCGGTGGTCGCCTGCGAGCTCGAGTTCTACCTGATCGACCCGCGGCGCGCGCCGGACGGGCGCATCAGCGTCGCCGCGCTGCCGGGCCGCCAGCCGGCGCGACGTGCCGCCAACCTGTCCCTCGAGGCAGTCGAGGAGGCTTCGGAGTTCCTGCAGCGCGTCAACGAGGCGGCCGCCGCGCAGAGGCTGCCGGTCTGCGGCGCCGTGGCCGAGTACGGCATCGGCCAGTACGAGGTCAATCTGCGCCACATCGCCGACCCGCTACTGGCCGCCGACCACGCCGTGCTGCTGAAGCGCCTCATCAAGGGTGTGGCCCGCGCGATGGGCATGGAGGCCACGTTCATGGCCAAGCCGTTCATGGCGCAGCCCGGCAACGGCCTGCACGTGCACGTCAGCCTCGTCGACGAGGCCGGCCGCAACCGTTTCGGCGCGGCGGGCGGCGAGGCGCTGCTGCGCCACGGCATCGCCGGAATGCAGGCGATGCTCTACGACTCGTTCGCGTTCTTCGCGCCGAACTTCAACTCGCAGCGCCGCTACCTCGGCCTGTTCGTGCCGACCTCGCGCGACTGGGCGACCAACAATCGCAGCGTGGCGTTCCGCATCCCGCCCGGTCACGGCGAGGCGCGGCGGATCGAGCATCGGGTGGCCGGCGCGGATGCGAGTCCGCACCTGACGGTCGCCGCGATCCTCGCGGCGCTGCTGCATGGTGTCAGCAACCGGCTCGAGGCGACCACGCCCGTCGAGGGCCGGGCGAGCGCCGGCGGCGACCCGGACTTCCCGGGGGATCTGATCGTCGCGCTCGACCGCCTTGAGCAATCGGCGTTGCTGGCGAAGTACCTACCGGCCGCGTTCCTCAAGATCTATTCGGAGTCCAAGCGCGGCGAGTACCTGGAGCTGCTGGAGGAGATCTGCCCGCGTGAGTACGACTTCTATGTCTGAGCCGGCGGCGGCCGGCGCTGCGCGTGCGCGCGGCGTGGACGGCGCTCGGCGCGAGGCGTTCTTGGCGGCCGAGCGCGCGCGCTATGCGAGCGCCCGGCCGCGCTCCGCCGCGCTCGCCGGCGCCGCCGGCGCCGGGAGCTACTACGCCGGCGTGCCGATGCACTGGATGCTCGACTGGCCGCTGCCGTTTCCGATGGTGATCGCCGACGCGCAGGGCGCGACGCTCACGGACGTCGACGGGCTGACGCTGGCCGACTTCTGCCTCGGCGACACCGGCTCGATGTTCGGCCATTCGCCGCCGGCGGTGGTCCGCGCGCTGGCGGCGCAGAACGGCCACGGCTTCACGTACATGCTGCCTACCGAGCACGCGCTGACGGTCGGCGGATTGCTGCGCGAACGCTTCGGGCTGCCGCACTGGCAGATCGCAACGACCGCCTCCGACGCGAACCGCTTCGCGCTGCGCGTGGCACGCGCGGTCACTGACCGGCCGCGGATCCTGGTGATGAACGGCTGCTACCACGGTGCGGTCGACGAGACCTACGTCGAGCTCGATGGCGGCCGGGCACGCAACCGGCCGGCGCTCATCGGCCAGTTCGTCGACCTCACCGAGGGCACGCGGGTGGTCGAGTTCAACGACGTCGCGGCGCTCGAGCGTGCGCTGGCGCCGTGTGATGTCGCCTGCGTGATCACCGAGCCGGTGCTCACCAACTGCTGCATGGTGCTGCCGGAGCCGGGGTATCACGCGGCGCTGCGACGCGCCACCCGGGCGACCGGCACGCTGCTGCTCATCGACGAGACGCACACCATCTCGAGCGGGCCCGGTGGCTACACGCGCCTGCACGGCCTGGAGCCTGACCTGTTCGTGCTCGGCAAGCCGATCGCGGGAGGAATTCCGGCGAGTGCCTGGGGCTTCAGCGACGCGATCGCGGCGAGCTGGGACCGGCTGCGGCGCGAGAAGCCGCCCGGCCACTCCGGGCTCGGTACCACGCTGTCAGCGAACGCACTCGCCATGGCCACCATGCACGCGACGCTCGCCGAGGTGATGACCGAGGCAGCCTACGCGCACATGGAGGCGCTGGCGGCGCGGCTGCAGGCGGGGCTCGCGGCGGCGATTGGCGGCCACCGCCTACCGTGGCACGTCGCGCGCGTCGGCGCGCGCGTGGAATTCATCTGCGCGCCGGGGCCGCTCAGGAACGGCACCGAGGCGGTCGCCGCGCACGCCCCCGAGATCGAGCAGGCGATTCACATCGGCCTGCTCAATCGCGGCTGCCTGATCGCGCCGTTCCACAACATGATGCTGGTGTGCCCGGCGACGACGCGCGAGCAGGTGGATCAGCTGGTCGCCGCCTTCGGCGACGTGGCCGGCTCGCTGGCCGGCTGAGCCGGCGCTTCACCCGCGGCGGTCTTCTCGACCAGCGCCTTGAGCTTGGCGAGGCCGCGCTCGTAGTCCGCCCCGACCTTGGCATCGAGCGTCGTGCCGACGTAGCGCGCAATCGGGTTGTTGCCGAGATCGATGTCGAGCGACCAGACGACCTTGGTACCGGCGTCGGTGGTGGTGAGCGTCAGCGCGGCCTTGGCCGGAGCCTGCGATCCGAATCTAAGGTCGCTGGCCACCTTGCGGTTGAGGACCGACTGGGTGATCTCCTGGCTGCCGGTGCCGACCTTGTCGTTGCCGGTCCAGCTCATCTTTGCGCCCGGGCCTTCCTCGGCGCCTGAGTAGCTCATCTTGACGTTCGGGTCGTAGTCGGCCCACGGCGACCATTCGTTGCATTTGCGCAGCGAATTGACGTGCGGGAAGACGCTCGCCGCCGGCCGCGCGATCACGGTCGAGCGCTCGATGTGGAGCAGCTGCGGGAGCATGTAGGCGCCGCCGACCAGCGCGATCAGCGCGACGACCACAATGCTGACTATTTTTCTCACCATGGATGCACCTCGCTATCCAGCACAATGCCTCAGGATCCGGCTCCGTCAGACGCCACCGCCGCCGCTGCGCGACGCGGGCACCACTACTCGGCTCGGCGGTCGCTGCGGCGCATCAGCGTGAGCGCGAGCAGTGCCGAGGCGACCATCAGGAAGAGGCTGACCGCATTCAGGACCGGCGTCGCGCCCTCGCGCATGCGGCCGTACATCATGATCGTCAGCGGCGCGTCGGCGCCGACCAGCATCAGCGTGGTATTGAAGTTCTCGAAGGACATCAAGAAGGCGATCGCCGCAGAGCCGATCATCGCCGGCCGCAGGTAGGGCAGCGTGATCGTCCGCAGCACCGCAGCACGTGACGCGCCGAGATTGAGCGCCGCCTCCTCGAGCGTGCGATCGAAGCGCTTGAGACGCGCGCTGATCGTGATCGTGGCGATCGCCGCGATATACGAGAACTGACCGAGCACCACCAGCGGCAGGCCAGGTCGCAGGAATTCGAGCTCGATGCCGGCGACGTCGGAGGCGAACTCCGCGATGCGGCTCGCGAAGGCGAGGATCGAGATGCCGAGGATCACACCCGGGATCACCAGCGGCACCAGCATCAGCATCGACAGCGCCTCCTTGCCGCGGAAGCGGGCGCGCTCCATCAGGAAGGCGTTCAGCGTGCCGACCGCGACCGACAGCCCGGTGACCCAGCAGGCGACGACGAAGCTGGTCCAGATGCTCGACAGCAGTTCCTCATCGCCGAACAGGCCGGTGCGCCCGGCCGGCTCGTTGCCGACGAACCAGTCGAGCGTGAAGCCCTTCCACGGCGGTGCCGGGTACGGCGCATCGTTGAACGCGAACACACCGACGGTGATCAGCGGCAGGAACAGAAACAACAAGAACGCGCCGAGGTACAGCAGCGTCGTCGCCCGCAGCCAACGCGGCGTGGGGAGCGACGGGATCATGCGCGGCGCATCACGTCGCCGAAGCGCTGGCCGCTGGCCTTGAGGCCCACCCAGACCATCGCCGTCGACAGCGCCAGCAGCAGAAAGCCGAACGCCGCACCCTGCTCCCAGTTGAATCGGGTGATGAACTGCGTGTAGATCTGCTCGGTGAACCACTGCGAGTTCTTGCCGCCGAGCAGGTTCGGCGTCAGGTAGTTGCCGAGCGTCAGCATGAACACGACGATGCAGCCGGCGGTGATGCCCGGCGTCGCGTGCGGGATCACGATCTCGCGCAGGATCGACCCGGCATTGCCGCCGAGATCGTAGGCAGCCTCGATCAGCGAGTTGTCCAGGCTCTCGAAGCTATTGACCAGCGGCACCACCATGAACAGCAGCGACGTGTACACGAGCCCGACGAGAATCGTCGCGTCGTGGTACAGCAGCTCGACCGGCACGTCGGTGACACCGAGGTGCGCGAGCAGCTGCGGCAGCACGCCGGACTCGCGCAGCAGGATCATCCAGCCGAGCGTGCGGACGGTCTCGCTGACCCAGAACGGGATCAGGCAGACGACGAACAGCAGCGCGCTGGTGCGGCCGCGGGTCAGCTTGGCGATCGTCCAGGCGACCGGGAAGGCGAACAGCAGCGTCAGCGCGGTCGCGATCGCGGACATCACCGCCGTGCGGACGAAGACGTGCCAGTAGAGAGGCTCGCCGAAGAAGGTCCGATACTGCGCCAGGCTCGCGCCGTACTGGCGCGGCGCGAGCCGCTCGCGAAACGACAGCAGCGCGAGATCGACGTGCGGCAGCACGATCAGCGCGAACAGCCACAGCACTGCCGGCGCGAGCATCAGCCCGAGCATCAGGCGTCCCTTCCAGGCACCGCCTGCCGGCGTGTCAACCATGGTCGCCGGCCGCGGCGAAGCACACCGCGCGCTCCGGATCGAAGCTGAAGAAGATCTGCTCAGCCACCTTGAGATCCGCGAAGCGGCCGGTCTGCGGCAGCGCGATGCGGAACTCGAAACGGCTCTGCCGCTCGCGCAGCAGCACCGCCGAGTTCGCGCCGTCGAACAGCAGGCTCTCGACGATGCCGACGTGCACCGTCTGGCCGGCCGGCAGCTCGCCCGCGACGCGCGCGAGCATCGCGACCTCCGGTCGGACGAAGGCCTCGACCGCCGCGCCGGTCGCCAGCGGCCGGCTGCAACGCGCACGAATCGACCAGCCGTCGCCGGTCACGAGCTCGGCGATCGGCCCGTCGACCGCGGTCACCGTGCCGGCGATGCGGTTGTTGGCGCCGACGAAGCCGGCGACGAATGCCGTCGCCGGCGCGTAGTAGAGCTCCTGCGGCGTGCCGACCTGCTCGAAGCGACCGCGATTCATCACCGCGACGTGGTCGGAGAGCACGAGGGCCTCCGACTGGTCGTGGGTGATGTACACGAAGGTCGTGCCGAAGGCGGCCTGCAGCTGCTTGAGCTCGATCTTCATGTGCTCGCGCAGCTTCAGGTCGAGCGCGCCGAGCGGCTCGTCCAGCAGCAGCAGCGTCGGCTCGAGCACCAGGCTGCGGGCGATCGCGACGCGCTGTCGCTGGCCCCCCGACAGCTCGTCCACGCGCTTGTGTCCGGCGCCGCTGAGGCTGACCCGCTCCAACATCGCCTCGGCGCGCCGCAGCCGTTCGGCGCGGGCGACACCGCGGCGGGCGAGCCCGAAGGCGACGTTCTCGCCCACCGACATCATCGGGAACAGCGCCAGCTGCTGAAAGACCATGTTGACCGGTCGGCGGTTCGGCGCGACGCCGCTCATGCTCCGCCCGCCGATGACGATGTCGCCGTCGTCCGGTTGAATGAAGCCCGCGATCATCCGCAGCAGCGTCGTCTTGCCGCAGCCGGAAGGTCCGAGGATCGAGAAGAAGCTGCCGCGCCGGACGCTGAAGGACAGCGCATCCACCGCGACGTGATCGGTGAAGCGCTTGACGACGCTACGTACCTCGAGGTCCGGGGCGGCGGCCTCGGGCGCCGCGGCGCTCAATTGGCGGCCTTGATGCGATCGAGGATGCGGCCCTCGATTTCTTCGAGGCCGGCCGGGATCGCCGGATACCACTTCACGTTGCGAAAGCCGTCCGGAAAGCTCTCCTTGAACTGCTCCTTGAGCCGCGGCTCCATGAGCTGCTCGGCGCCCTTGGAGGCGCTGAAGTTGCCGACCGCCTTGGCAATCTTGGCGGCGATGTCCGGTCGCATCGTGAAGTTGATCCAGGCGTAGGCGGCGGCGTCGTTCTTGCCGCGCGCCGGCAGCACGTAGGTGTCCATCCAGGCAATGGCGCCGGACTTCGGGTTGATGAAGCGGATGTCCGGGTTCTCGCGATTCAGGCGCCACGCCCCGGAGTCCCACATCATCGCGGCGACGATCTCGCCGGAGCGCACGCCATTGAGCAGCTGGTCCTTGTTGTCGTAGAAGAAGCGGAAATTCGCCTTGCAGGTCGACAGCGTGCGGCCGACCTCCTCCATCAGCGCGGTGTAGCCCTTGATGTCGCCATAGAGCGCGAACGGGTCCTTGCCGGACGCCAGCGCGAAGGCCATCAGCGTCGGGCGCTTGAGGCGCACCGCAGTCTTGCCCTTGAACTCCGGTTTGCAGAGGTCGCCGTAGTCGGCGATCTTGGCCTTCTTGCTGTTGACCACCAGGCCCTCGGCGCCCCAGACGTACGGCAGGGCATAGAGCTTGCCGTCGATGCTGGCGTTCTTCTTGACGATGTCGATCAGCTCGGGGACGAACTGCTCGAGCTTGACCTTGCCGAGGTCGATCGGCTTGTAGATCCGAAACTCCTGCTGCGCCCCGGCGATGCGGTCCTGCGACGGCTGGGCGAGGTCGAAACCCGCGCCGCCGGTGGCCCGCAGCTTCGAGATCATCTCCTCGTTGTTCGACAGCGTCAGTTCCACCTGGATGCCGGTCTCGGCCTTGAACTGCGCCGCAACCTCGGCCGGGACGTAGTCCGACCAGGTGATGATGCGCAGCTTCTTGGCGTCATCGGCCTGGCTTGCGCCGCCGAGCGTCAGGCCGAGCATCAGGAGGAGGAGACGTCCGATTTTCATTGTTACCCCTGCGTGCGCCCGAACGCGGCGGTCGTCGCCTTGGCGCGGCCCAAGGTTACCGGTCCGGCCACCGCCCGTCACCCCGGCGGCGCGCGACCGCTGCCGCCCGCGGGCCAGCGAGCAGCCGACCGGCCGCCGCCAACCCGTTTCGCTGCAGCGCAGGATGGCCGGACGGCGCCGGCCGACGGGCCGTTGCGACGCGTAGCGGTGCGAAGCGTCGCGCTGGTCTATTCTTGTACGCGGGCGTGCGCTCGCGACGCTGCCGGAGCGCCCTTCGGAAGATGCGGAGCGAGCACGCGGTTCGGGTCGGTTACCGTGCCGGTGGAGGTCCCCATGCCCAGCCAAATACAGAATCTGTGCAACGTCGCGCTGGTCGGCCACGCCGCCAGCGGCAAGACGACCCTTGCCGAAGCGCTGCTGTACGCCGCCGGCGCGATCCGTGCCAAGGGCAGCGTCGCGCGCGGTTCGACGGTGTGCGACTCCGATCCGCTCGAGAAGCGCCAGCAGCACTCCCTGGACTCCGCGCTGTGCGGCTTCGAGAGCCACGGTCGGCGCGTGACGCTGCTCGACACGCCGGGTCTGCCGGACTTCGTCGGCCGCAGCGTCAGCGTGCTCGCGGCGGTCGAGTCGGCGGCGGTCGTCGTGAACGCGGCCACCGGCGTCGAGCCGATGACGACGCGGATGATGAACGAGGCTCGCGAGCGCGGCCTGTGCCGCTTCATCGTCGTCAACCGCATCGACGCGCGCGACGCGCAACCGGAGGCCGTGCTCGCGCAGCTGCGCGAAGCCTTCGGCAAGGAGTGCCTGCCGCTCAATCTCCCCACCCAGCACGGCCGGGCGGTTGCCGACTGCTATTTCCAGAGCGAGGGTGGCGCCACCGACTTCGGCTCGATCGCCGCCGCGCACGAGGCGATCGTCGACCAGGTCGTCGAGGTCGACGAGGCGCTGATGACCCGCCATCTCGAGCAGAGCGGCTCGGTGACGCTGGCGCAACTGCACGACGCCTTCGAGCAGGCGCTGCGCGAGGGTCACCTGATCCCCGTCTGCTTCGTGTCGGGTGAGACCGGCGCCGGCATTCCGGAGCTGCTGCGCGTGCTCACCGAGCTCGCACCGAGCCCGCCGGAGGGCAATCCGCCGGCTTTCCTCAAGGGCGAGGGCGCCGACGCCAGGCCGTTCGCGGTGACGCCGGATCCGGCGCTGCACGTCGTCGCGCACGTCTTCAAGATCACGATCGACCCCTACGTCGGCAAGATCGGCGTGTTCCGCGTCCACCAGGGCACGATCCGGCCTGGCCAGCAGCTGTACGTCGGCGACGGCCGCAAGCCGTTTCGCGTCACCCAGCTGTTCCGCCTGCAGGGCAAGGAGCAGCAGCCGCTGGCGCTGGCCAGCGCCGGCGACATCTGTGCGATTGCCAAGGCCGACGAGGTGCACTTCGACGCCGTGCTGCACGATTCGCACGACGAAGATCACCTGCACCTGCGCTCGGTGCGCTTCCCGCCGGCGATGCTCGGCATCGCCATCGAGCCGGAGAAGCGCGGCGACGAGCAGCGCCTCGCCGACACGCTGCACAAGCTGGTCGACGAGGACCCGTGCGTGCGCGTCGAGCACCACGCGGCGCTGAACGAGACGGTGCTCTACGGCATGGGCGAGCTGCACGTGCGGCTGCTGCTCGAGCGCATGACCGAGCGCTTCGGCGTCCAGGTCAAGACGCAGCCGCCGCGGGTGCCGTACCGCGAGACGGTGACGCGCGCCGCCGAATCACTCTACCGCCACAAGAAGCAGACCGGCGGCGCCGGCCAGTTCGGCGAGGTCAAGCTGCGCGTCGAGCCGTTGCCGCGCGGCGAGGGCTTCGAGTTCGTCGACGCGGTGGTCGGCGGCGCGATCCCCGGGCAGTACATCCCGGCGGTCGAGAAGGGCGTCCGGCAGGTGCTCGGCGAGGGCATCGTCGCCGGCTTCCAGCTGCAGGACCTGCGCGTCACGGTGCTCGATGGCAAGCACCATCCGGTGGATTCCAAGGAGGTCGCCTTCGTGACCGCCGCGCGCCACGCCTTCGAGGATGCCGCCGCCCAGGCCGGCGCGGTCGTGCTCGAGCCGATCGTGCGCGCCGAGATCACCGTGCCGAGCTCGGCGGTCGGCGACATCGCCGCCGATCTGGCGACGCGGCGCGGCCGCGTCACCGGCCAGTCGTCGTTGCCTGGCGGCCGGCTGGCCGTCTCGGCGCTGGTGCCGCTCGCGGAGCTGACCGACTACCCGGTGCGGCTGAAGTCGCTGACCGCCGGCGAGGGCGCCTACACGCTCGACCTCAGCCACTACGAGACCGTGCCGCCGCGCCGCCAGCAGGAGCTCAGCGGCGCCTGGAACCGGCACCCACGCTCCGCCTGACGGGCGCCGCCGCCGGGCGCTCGCCGCGCGGCGGCGCTAGACTGGCTGCGGCCATGATGATCGCGCGCCCGCTGCTGCTCGTGACGACACCGATCGGCGTGATCGCCGGACTGCGCGAGGCGTGGCGCTTCCACTGGTGGCTCGCGCTGCTGATGGCGGCGCTGCTCGCCGTGCTCGGCGCTTTCGGCTACTACACTTGGCGCACGATCCGCCGCGAGTCAGGCTGACGGCGCGAGCCCGTGCGCCGCGAGCCAGGCGAGCGCCCGCGCCCAGCCGTCCTTCGCCGCCGCCTCGCGGTAGCTCGGCCGATAGTCGGCGTTGAAGGCGTGGCCGGCATCCGGATAGACGACGATCTCCGAGCGCGCACGTCCGGCGGCGAGCGCCGCGCGCATGCGCTCGACGCTGTCGAGCGGAATGCCCTGGTCCTTGGCGCCGTACAGCCCGAGTACCGGCACCGTCAGGCTCGGCGCCGCCTCCAGCGGGTATTCGGTCTGCAGCGCGTTCGCCTCGCCCACGAGCCGGCCGTACCAGGCCACCGCGGCGCGCAGCGCCGGCCGGTGCGCGGCGTACAGCCAGGTGATGCGGCCACCCCAGCAAAAGCCGGTGATCGCCGCGCGTTGGGCGTCGCCTTCACCCGCGCCGATCCAGGCGAGCGTGTCGTCGAGGTCCGAGAACACCTGGGTGTCCGGCACCTTCGAGATGACCTTCGCCAGGATCTCGGCGACCTCGGCGAGCGTGCTGACGTCGCCCTGCCGAAGGAACAGCTCCGGCGCCACCGCACAGTAGCCGGCATGCGCGAGCCGGCGACAGACGTCGCGGATGTGCTCGTGCACACCGAAGATCTCGGCCACCACCAGGATGGACGGCGCGCCGCTGCGGCCGGCCGGACGGGCGCGATAGGCCGGGATCAGCGTTCCGTCGCGCGCCGGGATCTGCACCGCGCCCGCCGCAAGGCCTTGCTCGTCGGTGATGATGGTCGAGGCACTGACCGGCCGGACGGCGAGCGCGAAACCCGCGGCCAGCGCGGTCAGTAGCAGTTCGCGACGCGTTGCGAGCGGTTCGCGTCTGAGACTGTCGAGATCCGCGTCGCTGCGCATGGCCGAGAGCATAGAACAGCCGGGGCGTGTGACGCACGTCGTGCCGGGCTCGTGACGGCGGTCGCTGTTCCGCTCGCGCCGGCCGTTATGTCGCGCCGCTCACTCAGTTTCCGCTGCAGCAGGCCGTTGTCCCCGGTCACGCGCGTCACTGCGCCCCCTGCCACCGCATCGGAGACTCCCGCATGACCCTGACCAAAACCACGGTGCTCGCCCTGGCCGCAGGCCTGTGCCTGACGGTACTCGCCGGTTGCGGCGGCGGATCGGCCGCGACGGCCTCGACGACGCCGCCGCCACCGCCACCCGCGCCGGTCACCGGCATCGCGACGCCGACGCAGGTGTCGGTCGTCACCGCCAAGAATGCCAACTGAGGACGCCGCATGAAGAACCACACCCTGGCCCTCGCGGCCGCCGGCGCGTTGCTGCTGCATAGCGCCGCGTTCGCGTCGATCCCGGCGACCGCGCCGTACCTGACCGACCCGCAGAGCACGCACGTGCAGGACGCGACCTCCGAGAGCATCGGCACGGTCAACATGATCATGTGTTATCTGCATTCGACCGCTGCTGACCAGCTGGTCAACAAGGGTAACTACATCGCCTACGCCGACCAGAACAAGTGCGACAAGAGCGCGCAGGCGAGCGCCGCGAACTCGGGGTCAAGCGGCGGCGGCGCGCAGGCGCCGAACTACATGACCGCGGTCGTCGACTCGACGCGCGCCACGAGCGCCGATCCGATGCGGGTCAAGATCTGGTTCGAGGACACCGGTGATCCGGCGCAGAAGCGGACGATCTTCCTCAACGTCTCCGCCACCCAGGCGCCGAGCGCGTCCAACCCGTACGGCATCTTCCGGCTCGACTTCTGCGGTCGCGGCAACCTGTCGCTGCCGTGCGAGATGCAGGGCTACCTGCAGGGCTCGCAGGACGGCTCGCTGAGCTTCTACCAGACCGAGGCGGCGCACAACGGCAGCAGCGGCACCGCGACGACCGCGCTCGCGCTGACGCCGAACGGCACTGACAAAGGCAGCGGCAGCGTGCAGCGCTCGACCGGCGGCGTGCAGAACGGCTTCACCTTCGCCTACGACCCGAACCTCTACCTGCGCGGCGACGGCACGACGCAACAGTGCTTCAGCCGCGACGCCGCCGACCCCGCCACCGGCCAATCGGTGTGGCGCTATGGCCTCTACGACTCGACCAGCGGCGAGCATTTCGACCGCAACTCGGGCTTCCCGATCGAGTTCAGCGCCGGCGGCACGACCTACAACGGCTTCCTGAGCTACTGGGGGCTGTCGCTGCCGCCGGCCGCCGCCGCGGCGCTGAGCAACGGCATGACCGTCTCCAAGGTCGACTACAACGGCAACTCGGCGCCGACCCGGACGAACTACGCGATCGTGCTGTCGTCCGGCAAGCTCACCAAGTACACCAAGCAGAGCCGCACGCTGCAGAGTCTCGATCAGATTCGCTTCAACATCTGGGTTGGCAACGAAGCGGCGGGCTTCTTCGCCGGCGCCGCGCCCAACACCAACTACGAGCTCTACTGGGACGACGCGAGCGGCGCCTTCAAGGTGACCGGCCAGCTTAACTGCGGCAACAACGGCTGCGAGACCCACAGCTTCGCCGCCGACCAGGTGCAGAGCGTCGGGATCAGCTTCTGGTCCAGCCAGGCCGGCGTCGCCGGCTGGTCGAACTCACTCGGCGGCGAGCTGTTCATCGACCTCAAGGGCGTCACCGATCCGGTGCAGTCGGCCGGCGTCAACGTCCTCTACCGCGTGCAGAACCTCGTCTACCCGAGCGACTATCCGGCGGCGCTGTTCTGCGTGCGCGACTGCCCGACGAACGCGTCGATGAGCGGCTACTTCGCGCCTGGTTCGGCCGCGGCCTCGCCGTTCGCCGGCGCGAGCTTCAACAACTGGAACCCGACCGCGGTAGCCGACGTCGTCGCCTACACGCCCTCGGCCGTCGACGCGGTCCTCGACGATGCCGCCGGCCAGCCGGTCGTGTTCACCGACGCGAACGCGCTGGCCGCGAGCGCGCAGTACCAGAACGGCTTGCGCAGCGGCCGGCTGGTGTCGGATCTCGCCGTCGCCGAGTGCGCGCCGGGCACCGGCCAATACTGCGACTACCAGGTGCAGAACGCCGACGCGTACTACGTCTGGGAGACCGGCGCGAACCCGTGGAACCACTTCGCGGCCGTGAAAGACGCGAGCGGCGCGTTCGTCGCCTTCGACCCGCCGCTCAATGTCAACTTCAACGTGCCGCCGGACGCCGTCAAGTACGGCGCCTACGCCGGCAAGACGCTGGTGCTGCAGTACGGCGGTTTCGGCCAGCTGTGGGGCATCCCCGGCGTGTGCGTCTCAAGCGACAGCAACGCGACCGTCAGCTGCGACACGCCGAACTCGCGCTTCGTGCCGCAGTTCGTGATTCCCTACGACGCCGCGCTCGGCGTCGTGACGAGCAGCACGTCCGCGGGCACGAGCAGCTACCTCGTGAAGTGGCTCGACCGCGAGATCCGTTTCGCGGCGAAGGACCCGTCGCTGTGCGCGCAGGCGAACCTGGTGCTGCCGGCGAGTGTGGCGCTGCCGTCGGCAGCGGGTCTGCAGGATCCGTCCGATCCGGCCGCGGCGATCTATATCGGAGCCGAGCCGGTAGTCACCGATCCGGTGCGCGTCATCCAGGGTGACGTGAAATGGTGAGCCTCGCCGCCCGAGCGTGAGCTGGCCGAAGGTGGCGGACGGCCGGGCGCCGTCCGCCTGTCCGGCGGCGCGGCGCCTGCGTCAGCCGAGCGGCTTCGCGGCCGGCAGTGGCTCGGCGATCGTGTTGATGCGATCGACGTAGTAGCCGGTGTCGCCAAAGCAGTCGGTCGGCACGCCGCGGTGCTCGGTGTAGTGCAGCTGCACGCGCTGGCCGACCGCGGCGGACAGCTGGCGCGCGAGCGCGGCGTCGCGGACGCTGAAGGGCCAGATTTCCGGCTGCACGCCGGCCACCACGTACAGCGCGAGCTCACCTTCGTAGGTCTTGCAGACCCAGCCCTTGCGCGAGAACTTCTGCAGCAGCCCCGCGCGTTCGCCGTCCGAGTAGTCCCAGCTGAGCGCGAGCCAGGTGTAGCCCGCCGTGCCGGCGACGGCCGCGAGCAGCGCCAGCCCCAGCCAGGTCCGAATGCCAAAGCCGCTGCGACGCGGCGCCGTGCCGGACGCCAGCATGGCTAGAGGATCTCTTCGCGGACCGCGTCCGGCCGGCCCGGGTCGTGCAGTTCGCTGTTGAAGCCGATCAGCAGCATCGTGCCGGGACCGGGATTGCGGTAGGCGTGGGTCACGCCCGGCGGAATCGTGAACCGCCAGGTCTCGCCGGCTGGCACCTCGACGTCGCGCACGATGCCGTCTTCCTTGAGCCGCACCTGCGCCGGGCCGGCCACGACCGAAATCTCGGTGCCGACGATGTGGCGATGGTTGCCGCGGACGAAGCCCGGCTCGGTCAGCACGACGTGGACATTGCGGGTGCCGGCGATATGCCCGGCGTCGACCGGCTCGAACAGCGCGCCACGCAGATCGCGATGCGTCTGCACCGGCTCGATCCGTGTCTTGGCCTGGCTCATCGCCACCTCGCGCTCGCGGTCACCGACGCCGCGGGCGCGAGGATAGCAAGCGGCGGCGCCGGCCGCCCGCGCCGCTAACGCTTGTCGTGCTCGGGCTTGTTGCCCTTGTCGCTGCGCGGCGGCGGGGCAGGGCGTGGCTCGCTCTTCGGCGCCGGGGCAGCCTCGCGCTGCGGCGGCGGCGGGCGGTACTCCGGCGCCGGGCGCGGCGCCTCACGCGCCGGTGCCGGGGCACGGGATTCCGCAGCAGGCTCGCGAGCGACCGGCGGGCGGTACTCAGGAGCCGGTCGCGGCGCAGCCTCCCGGGCCGGCGCCGGGGCGCGGTATTCCGCGGCCGGTCGCTGCGCGGCCGGGGCCGGCTCGCGGACCAGCGGCGGCCGGTACTCCGGCGCCGGGCGCGCCGTCGGCTCCGTGGCGCGGTTCTCAGGGACCGGCCGCGGGGCCGCCTCGCGCGGCGGCGTCGGCGCGCGATACTCCGGCGACGGTCGCGGCGCGACCGCTGCCGGCTCGCGCGCGGCGGGCGGGCGGTATTCCGGCACCGCGCGAGCGGCGACCGGTCGCTCCTGCACGGGCCGATCCTGGACCGGGCGTTCCTCGCGCGGACGGATGACGTTGCGCGGCGGCGTGATCGGCGCGCGCTCGACGGGCCGTGCCGCGCCGCCAGGCCCCACTGCGATGACGTCGGCGCGCGGATTCATCGGCCCGCGTGCGCCGCCCGCGCTCGCGGCGGGCGCCGTGGCGACGGGGCGCACCGGCACCGGCAGGCCGCCGTTGGCGACGATCGCGTGCCGCTGTGCCTCGAACGACGGCGCCGGCGCCGGTGGCGGCGTGCGGGCGACGACCGGCCGGCTCCACATGCCGGTGGACGGCCGTGGTACCGCCGCCGGACGGCCGAGACTGCCGGCGTTCGGTGCAATCGCCGGCGCGGTCGTGCCGATCGCGGCACGCTCGAGCGCCCCGTGCGGCATCTTCTCGAGGTGGCTGGCCACCGGCTGCGCGCCGGTGAAGGCGGCGTGCGTCGTCGCGGTGACGGCGCCCGGCACGGCGACGTTCGCGTACTTGCGGCCCTCCGGAGCGCCGTCGCCGACCGTCCGCCGGCCGTTGACGATGGTCGTGTTGGTGGTGATGTAGTTGTTGATGACCGTGTTGGTCACGTGAATGTTGGTGACGTTGACGTTGCGCACGTAGTTGTTGCTGACCCGGTAGGCCGGTACGTACACCTCGTTCCAGCCGAGCGGGAACCAGCCGACCGGCGGGCCGCCGACCTGGACCCCGATGGACCAATGCGCGCCGCCGACCCAGCCGACCAGCGCCGGCGCGTAGACCGGGGCATAGCGACGCGGGCCCGGCGCCCAGCACCAGTTGCCGCCGTAGAAGACCCAGCGGCCGTAGTGGAAGGGCGCGAAGCCCCACGACGCGTCGTCGATCCAGGTCCAGCCCCACGGCGCGATCCAGCCCCAGTGCCCGTAGCGGTACGGCGCCCAGCCGACCTGGACGCGCGGGGTCCACACCGGGCCGTAGTCGCCGGCGGTTTGCCACGTGCCGTTGTCGTCGAGGTCCTCGTAGCCGATGACCTCGCGCGACACGTAGCGCGTCGCGACCGCACGGTCCTCGCGCCGGTCGCGATCGGCCGCCCACTGGTCGAAGGCGTCGCCGGCCGGCAGCGCGCTCAACTGCGCCTGGTCAACCGGCCCGCCGTTGTACTCCGCCAGCTGGCCTTCCTCGACCGTCGCCTCGTGGCCCTGGTCGGTGACCGCGATCTGACCGCGCGCCACCGCGATCCGCATCAGGCCGTCCGCCTCGCCGACCTCGACGCGATACTCGCCCGGGCGCAGCACGGCGACCGACGCGGTCGGCGTCGCGATCTCGAAAGTCTGCTCCGGATCGAGCACGCGGACCCGCAGTTGCAGCGTGCCGGCACTCAGCTTGAGCTGTACGGTGCGGTCGTCGATGTTCAGGATCTCGGCGCCGGTCTCGCTGCCGAGGCGGACGGCGTTCGAGCCGATGTGCAGCTCGGCACGCGACTCGCGATCGGCCCACAGCTTGTCGCCGTTGGTCAGCGGCCGGTTGAGCACGTCGCCGACCCACGACTCGCTGCCGGCAGGCTGCAGCGACACGGTTCCGACCGCGAGGCTGACGCGCGCCACGCGACCTGGGGGGTCCACGTCGGCGTCGGCGCGGGCCGGCGGCGCAAGGGCGATCGCCAGCAGCACCGCGAGCGGCGCAAGCCGGGCTGTCAATGAGCTAGGGTTCCCTGCGAACATGGCATCTCTCCCGGTCAGGCGCCGCGCCGGGGGCGCTGCGTGTACCCCAGTGAACGCGAGCGCGGGGCCGTTGGCACAAAGGTTGAGGCAACTTAACCTGCGTGTCATCAGGGCTTAGGGAACGGCGGCGGCGGCGCGCGGCGAGCCGCGCACGGCGGAGTGATCGATATGGCGCAACCGGTTCTTTCATTCGGCGAGATCGCGCTGCGGCTGGTGTTGGCGCTGCTGTGCGGCGGCATCATCGGCCTCAACCGCGATCTGCATCACAAGGGCGCGGGCCTGCGCACCTTCGGGCTCGTCGCGCTCGCGACCGCCGGCATCACGGTCGGTACGCTGCTGTTTGCCGCGCAGGCGGACACGGTCAGCCGGGTGATCCAGGGCGTGATGTCCGGGATCGGCTTTCTGGGCGCCGGCGTGATCATGCGGCGCACCGACAAGGGCCGCGTGACCGGGCTGACCACCGCCGCTGCGATCTGGTTCGTCGCCGGACTGGCGGTGCTCTGCGGCCTCGGCAACCTGCCGCTGGTCGCACTGCTGCTTGGGCTCGCGGTCGCCCTGCTGGTCGGCGGACGCAGCGTCGAACGGCTCGTGGAAAGGGTCTTCGGCCGTCCGCACGATGAGGACGAGGACGAGGACGAGGGTGAGCCCGGCGAAGGCGACGGCCCGACGCCAGGCGCCTAGCGCAGGCTAGTGGACGCGCTTGACGAT
The DNA here is from genome assembly GCA_025355105.1 of Pseudomonadota bacterium. GTDB lineage: Bacteria > Pseudomonadota > Gammaproteobacteria > Steroidobacterales > Steroidobacteraceae > CAIKZZ01. Next base: position 83,604 of record JANYAE010000016.1, read on the forward strand.
TGCAGCGTGCGCTTCCGGCTCGCCGCGCGGCGGCGCGGCCTTGCGCGCCAGTTCGTCGAGGATTTCCGCGAGCGGGCGCGGCGCGCCGAGCGCTGTGCCCTGGCCGTACGTGACGCCGAGCGTCGCGAGCTGCGCGGCGGCTTCCTTGGATTCGACGCACTCGGCGACGGTGTCGAGTTCGAGCTGCCGGGCAATGTGCAGGATCGCCCGCACCATCGACTCGGAGCGCGGTTCGCGCAGCAGGTCGGCCACGAACACGCCGTCGATCTTGAGCGCCGACACGCGCAGCGTCTTCAGGTACGCGAGCGAGGTCACGCCGGTACCGAAGTCGTCGATCGACGTGCCGCAGCCGAGCGCGCCGACGGCGTCGACGAAGCGGGCGGTCTCGGCCAGGCGGCCGACGAGCGCGCTCTCGCTGATCTCGAAGCTGAGCACCGCCGGCGGCAGGCCGGCGCTGCGGATCGCCGCGCCGATCTGGTCGGCGAGCGCCGCCTGCTGCAGCGATTGTGCGGAAACGTTGACCGAGAACACCGCGCCGGCCTGGGTCAGCGCGCCGACCATCGGTCCGAGCTGGCGCAGCAGCTCCGCGAGCACCCATTCGTCGAGCCGCAGCAGCAGCTGGTGCCGCCGCGCGACGTCGATGAACTGCTCGGCCGGCACGATCTGGCCGCGCGCATCCAGCAGCCGGGCCAGGATCTCGTAGCGCCCGGCGCGGCTCGGGTCCCACAGCGGCGTCAGCGGCTGAGCATAGAGGCGCAGCCGGCCGTGCTCGAAGGCCTCCAGCAACTCGTGATAGGTGCGCAGGTCCCGCTGCTGCGTCGCGACGCGCCCGTCGTTGGTCGCGAAGGCCTCGACGCGGTTGCGACCGGCGCCCTTGGCGGCCTGGCAGGCGGACTCCGCGCCGGCGAGCGCATGCTCGAGCGTCCCGCCGGGCGGCAGCGCCGCGATGCCGAAGCTCATCGCCGTGGTGACGCCGGCGAGGCGACCCGGCAGCTTGGCCGAGCTGACAGCATGGCGCGCGGTCTCAGCCCAGGTGCGCGCCTCGTCGATCGTGCAGCCGTCGAGCAGCGCGACGAAGCTGTCGCTCGCGACGCGTGCGGTCGCGCTCGCGCCCGGTAGGTCGAGCGTCCGCCAGGCGTCGCCGACCGCGCGCAGCACCTCGTCGCCGGCATCGAAGCCGTACAGCTCGTTGACCGAGCGCAGTTCGTCGACGTCGGCGTACACCAGCGCGCGTTGCGCGTCCCCGGCCCGCGCCAGCAGCGACGCGGCGTGCTCGTCGAAGGCGTGGCGGGTCAGCAGCCCGGTGGTGCCGTCGATGCGCACGTCGATGATCTCGAGCAGGCGCGGTGCGACACGCTCCAGCATGCGCGCCTCGCGGCTGCCGAACGAGCGGCTCTGCGCGCGGTTGAAGGCGACCACGACGCCGAGCGTCTGCTCGCGGCGCAGCAGCGGCACGCAGAGAATGCGAAAGGGCACCAGACCGCCCGCGCCGGTGTCGCGGACCTTGTTGACGATCAGTGTCTTCTGCTGCAGCTGCGCGACTTTGTGCAGGTGGCGGCTGACCACGCCGCGCAGCGTGTCGAGCTCGCCGGCCAGCAGCGTGCAGCGCGTGGTGTTGCGCTCGAGGCGCCGGCCCGGAACGTACAGGTAGGCGAGGTCGCACTCCGCGTGCGCCGCGAAGGCGTCGAGCACGCCCTGCAAGGGATCACCGCCGCCGGCCGGCGCATCCAGTTGCGTGACGTCGAGCAGCCACTCGAGCTCCTGGGTGTCGCCGATCTGGAAGCGACCGGTCTCGATGACGCGCTGCTGGCCGAGGTCGCGGCGCGTCAGCGCCAGGAGCGGCGCGAGCGTGCGCTCGACGCTTTCGAAGGTCGGAACCTCGCCGTCGCGGCTGATGCCGCGGCAGACCACGGCGGTTACGCCGAGGACCGCGCCGAGCTCGTCGCGGAGCACGAAGCAGTAGGCCGGGGCCTCGTCGAGCATGCGGCGCAGGCCGCTGATCGTGCTCGCGCCCTGCTTGGCGGCCTGCAGCAGCTCCTCGATCGCCGGACGCAGATCGTGGAAATCGGCGCCGTCGGCGCTCCACAGCAGGTCGCCATCAGGCGCATATAGATAGATGCCGCGCGCACGCGGCAACAGGGTCTTCAGGATCTGAGCGTAGGGACCGAAATCGAAATGTGGAGTCGCCGGCACTCTGCCTTCCCTGCTGCGTCGCCATTTGCAGACACATGATTCCAGCCGGCGACCGTCCGGGGTGTGCAGCCGGTCACGGTTCGCGCGACCGCCATCTGACATATGGCGGCAAGTTTCATCGCGCCCAATCGCGCGAGCGGCCGACCGCGCGCGCCCACTCGCCGCGCCGCTCGACGCTGGCGGCGCGGCCGGGTCCCGGCTCGAAGCGCCGCGCTGCGCGCCACTGCGCCGCCAACTCGTCGGCGGACGACCAGTAGCCGGCGCCGAGCCCGGCCAGGTAGGCGGCGCCGAGCGCCGTCGTCTCGGTCACCGCCGGGCGCACCACCGGCACGCCGAGCAGATCCGCCTGGAACTGCATCAGCAGCTCGTTGGCGGTGGCGCCGCCGTCGACCCGCAGCTCGACCAGCGGCCGCTGCGCATCTGCCTGCATCGCCTCGAGCACGTCGGCGCTCTGGAAGGCGATCGACTCGAGCGCCGCTCGCGCCAGGTGCGCGGCCGTCGTGCCGCGCGTCAGGCCGACGATGGTACCGCGCGCGTACGCGTCCCAGTGCGGGCTGCCGAGCCCGGTGAAGGCCGGCACGAAATAGACGCCACCGGCGTCGGCGACCGAGGCGGCCAGGGCCTCGACGTCCGCCGCGCGCTGGATCAGGCCGAGACCGTCGCGCAACCACTGCACGACGGCGCCGGCGACGAATACGCTGCCCTCCAACGCGTAGCGCCGGCCACCGCAGTCCCAGGCGATGGTCGATAGCAGGCGGTGCTGCGAAGCCAGCGGCGCGGAGCCGGTGTTCATCAGCATGAAGCAGCCGGTGCCGTAGGTATTCTTGGCCATGCCGGGAGTGAAGCAGGCCTGCCCGAACAGCGCCGCCTGCTGGTCGCCGGCGATGCCCGTGATCGGCACCGCCCGACCGTCGATCAGCGCCCGCGGCGCGTCCGCGACGGCGAGCGAGGACGGCACGAGCTGCGGCAGACAGGCCTTCGGGATGCCGAACAGCTCGAGCATCGGCGCCGACCAGGCGCCGCTCGCGAGGTCGAGCAGCATGGTGCGGCTGGCGTTGCTGACATCGGTCAGATGCGCCTGCCCGCCCGTCAGCTGCCAGATCAGCCAGCTGTCGATCGTGCCGAAGGCCAGGTCGCCGCGCTCCGCGCGCTGCCGACCGTCGGCCACGTGCTCGAGCAGCCAGCCGAGCTTGGTGGCGGAGAAGTACGGATCGAGGGTCAGCCCGGTGGTGCGCGCGACCAGCGGCTCGTGGCCGTCGGCCCGCAGGCGGTCGCAGTGCTCGGCCGTGCGCCGGTCCTGCCAGACGATCGCCGGTGCCACCGGTCGGCCGCTGCGGCGGTCCCAGAGCACCGTGGTCTCGCGCTGGTTCGTGATGCCGATCGCGGCGAGGTCGGCCGGCGCCGCCTGCGCCTGCGCGAGCACGTCGGCGATCGTCGCGCGCTGCGTCGCCCAGATCTCGTCGGCGTCGTGCTCGACCCAGCCTGGCTGCGGGAAGCGCTGCGTGAACTCGCGCTGCGCGACCGCGACCGGATGGCCGCGACGGTCGAACAGGATCGAGCGCGAGCTCGTCGTGCCCTGATCCAGCGCGAGGACGTAGCGCATCGGCTCTCCTGCCCTCAAAGGCTCGGCTGGCCGGTGAGCCAGGCCGCGAGCCGCGGCGCCGCATCCGGCGGGTAGTGCAAGCCGAGCTTGCTGCGACGCCAGAGCACGTCCTCGGCGCTGCGCGCCCACTCGACGCGGCGCAGGTAGTGCAGCTCCGCCGCGTGCAGGCCGGGCAGCACCTCTTCGCCGAGCTCCGCCGGCGCGCGCGCATGGCCGAGCCAACCGGCCAGGCGGGTGCCGTAGGCGCGCGCCCAGCGATCGAGCAGTGGCGCCGGAAAGCCGGCGTAGCGAGCGGTAAGGCCGGCGCGAAACGCCGCGTAGTCGCCGTCGGGGACGTCGCCGCCGGGCAGCGCCGCCGCCGCGGTCCAGCGCGGCCGCGCGAGGCCGAGCGCGGGCAGCAGCCGCTCGAGCGCGTCCTCGGCCAGGCGCCGGTAGGTCGTGATCTTGCCGCCGAACACCGACAGCAGCGGTGCGCCGTCGGTGTCGAGCTCGAAGCTGTAGTCGCGGGTCACGCTCGAGGGGTCGGAGGACTCGTCCTCGAGCAGCGGGCGCACGCCCGAATAGCTCCACAGCACCTGCGCCGGCGTGATGCCGCGCCGGAAGTGGTGGCTGACGAGTTCACAGAGGTAGGCGGTCTCGTCGGCATCGATCGCGGTCCGCGCCGCGTCGCCGTGGAATTCGACATCGGTCGTGCCGACCAGCGTGAACTCGCGCTCGTAGGGAATCGCAAAGATGATGCGGCGGTCGACGTTCTGGAAGATGTAGGCGAAGTCGTGCTCGAACAGCCGCGGCACGACGATGTGGCTGCCCTTGACGAGCCGCACCGCGCGCCGGCTCCGCACCGGCGTCGCCTGGTCGAGGAAGCTGCCCACCCACGGGCCGGTCGCGTTGACGACCGCGCGCGCCCGCGCGATGCGGCGTGTGCCGTCCGAGGTCACCAGCGTCGCCGACCAGCCGCCCTGCTCGCGCACGATGCGGCTGCAGCGCGTGCGGGTCAGGATCTCCGCACCGCGTTCGCGCGCGTCGAGCGCGTTCAGCACGACCAGCCGCGCGTCGTCGACCCAGGCGTCGGAGTAGACGAAGCCCTGGCTGTAGCCGTCGCGCAGCGCGGCGCCGGCGGGGTGGCGCCGCAGGTCGACCGTCTCGGAGGCCGGCAGACGGCGGCGGCGCGCCAGATGGTCGTAGAGGACAAGGCCCGCGCGGATCATCCAGGCCGGGCGCAGGTGCGGCTCGTGCGGCAGCACGAAGCGCAGCGGCCAGATGATGTGTGGCGCCGCGGCGAGCAGCACCTCGCGCTCGGCGAGCGCCTTGCGCACCAGTCTGAACTCGTAGTGCTCGAGGTAGCGCAGGCCGCCGTGGATCAGCTTGGTACTTGACGAGGAGGTGTGCGCGGCGAGGTCATCCTGCTCGCAGAGCAGCACCTGCAGACCGCGGCCGGCCGCGTCGCGCGCGATGCCCGTGCCGTTGATGCCGCCGCCGATCACCAGCAGGTCGTGATCGGCCGCCGCCGCCGTCACCCGCGACTCCGGCCGCATGGCAGACGCTCGCCGCGCGACACGCGGCCTTGGCCAGTGCGAGTCAGCACGGCGCCGCGATCGTCGCGCCGAGGTCCTCGAAGACGACGTCATCGTCGCATCGGGTGCGACCGAGATGCTGTGGCGCAGACAAGGGAGGCTCCGTCAGCCGGGGCCTATTACTCTACCGCAGTCACGCGGGCGGGCGAGCGCCGGCTGGCGGGGACCGGTCAGCGCTTGCGGGGCTTGGGCGGCGGCGCGCGGGGGCGCTTGGCCTTCGCGCCGTTCGCCTGGCCAAGTTCCTCGAGCGCGCGATCGAGGACGCGCACCGCATTTCGCAGGGTCGGGACCAGACGGCTGGTCGAGGCGGTGGTCTTGCGAGGTGCTTTTCGGCTGCCCATACGGCTCGCCTATCGGCCCCGGCCGCGGGATCTTGACGCGCAATCGCCGCGATTGCGACCTGCTCAGCTGGCAGCGGGTAATCCGGCGATCGCTTTGTGAAGCGTGTCACTCATCGGGTGCAGCCGCGAGCCGCGGTGGCGCAAGGTGTCGCGCAGCCGCTCGAGCGCTGGCATGACGATCAGTTGGTCACCGCGCGTCAGCGTGCCGCTCTCCGCCAGCCGGTAGAGGCGCAGCAGGTCGTCGTTGAGTGCCTCGACCAGCGCCGCCACCGCGAGCCGCAGTTCGGCAGGTTCGCGCGGCGCGGCCTGCTCCGCCTGTCCGAGCAGGGCGACCAGTTGTCGCCGGTAGCTGGCGAGCAGCCGCGTGGCAGGCGAGTCCGCTGGCGCCCGGGGCGTCTTGTGCTTCGTCACGGTCAGGGGCAGTCCTTCGGAGCCACGAATTCGCGCCAATCCTTTGGCGCCATTCGCGAAACATTGTAGACGGCCACGAGTCGCATTCAAGCGGCGCGGCGGCTTTATTCGGTCGCGCGCGGCGCGCTGGACGAAAATTGAACCGTCGCGGCCGCTGCTTTTGAGAAAAACACTGACAGCCCGCGGCGGCATTCCCCTAACGGGCGCGCAGACATTCGTCCGACAGGCTCGTCGGGGGGCGCCGGGCGCTCGCCGGCAGGCAGGAGCGACCGGCCGTCAGGCGGCCGAGCGCGCGCCGGCGACGCGATCCGCGTCGGTGAGCGGCGGCGCGCCAAACCAGTGCAGCGGCTCGGCGAGTGCGGCGACTTCGCCGACGATCAGTAGCGCCGGCGAGCGCAGCGCGTGGCGGGCGACCAGCGACTCGATGCTGGCGAGCGTCGCCAGCAGCACGCGCTGCTCCGGGCGGCTGCCGTTCTCGACGAACGCCACCGGCGTCGCCGGGCTGCGGCCGTGGCGCACCAGCTCGCGACACAGCAGTGGCAGCGTCGCGAGGCCCATATAGACGGCGAGCGTCTCGCGACCGGCCGCGAGCGTGCTCCAGTCGGTCGCGTCAACCGACTCGCGGCAGTGCGCCGTCACGAAGCGCACCGAGCCGGAGTGCTCGCGGTGTGTCAGCGGAATGCCGGCGTACGCCGCGCAGGCCAGCGCGGCGGTCACCCCGGGGACGACCGCGAAGGGGATTCCGGCGAGCTGCAGGTGCTCAAGCTCCTCGCCGCCGCGGCCGAAGATCATCGGGTCGCCACCCTTGAGGCGCACCACGCGGCGGCCGGCGTGCGCATGTTCGCTGAGCAGTTCGTGGATCCGCGCCTGCGCGACGCTGTGGCCGCCGCCGGACTTGCCGACCTCGATCAGCTGCGCCTCGCGGCGCGCGAGCGCCAGGACCTCGGCCGAGACCAGCCGGTCGTAGAGAATCACATCGGCTGCCTGCAGCGCGCGCAGGCCCGCGAGCGTCACGAGGCCCGGGTCACCTGGCCCGGCGCCGACCAGCGTGACCGAGCCGCCGCGCGGCTCCTCGCTGGCGGCCCCCGCGGCGCTGCGGCGCTCGAGCGCCGTGGCCACGAGCCGCGCTGCGGCCGGCAGCCGTCCCTTGCGGACCAGGTCGCCGGCCGGGCCATCCACCAGCCAGTCGTAGAACCGGCGGCGTTCGGCGAGGTCGCCGATCGCCGCCTTGATGCGTTCACGCCACGCCGACGCGAACGACGCGATGCGGCCGAGCGAGCCGTCGACGACCGCTTCCACCTGGGTGCGCAGCCGCCGCGCGAGCGCGGGCGAGCTGCCCTGGGTGGAGATCGCGACCACCACCGGCGAGCGATCGACGATCGCCGGCAGGATCGCCGCGGAGGACTCGAGGTCGTCGACGACGTTGACGAGAATGCCGCGCGCCTCGGCGGCGCTCGCCACGGCGCGGTTCACCGCGGGCTCGTCGGTGGCGGCGACCGCCAGGCGCGATCCGTCGAGGTCGGCGGGCGCGAAGCCGCGCGCGAGGTGCTGCAGCCGGCCGGCGTCGCGCGCCGCCGCGAGGCGCGCGGTCAGCGTCGGCGCGACGAGCCGCAGTCGGGCGCCGCTGGTCGCGATGAGCTCGAACTTGCGCTCCGCCACCGGGCCGCCGCCGACGATCACGACCAGCCGGTCGCGCAGGTCAACGAACAGCGGAAAGTAGCGCATGGACGCTGGCGGCGGCGGCTCAGGCCGCCGATGCCGCCTGCGGCGCCGCGACGCGGCGGCTGCGCCAGAGGAAGTCGCCGAAGCGTTCGTCGGGGCCGCGCTCCGCGGCGTAGGCGGCGAACAGCTCGTCGAGCGCCGCAAGCAGCTGCGCCTCGTCGAGGTTCTCGCGGTACAGCACATTGAGGCGCTCGCCGCGCGCATCGCCGCCGAGGTGCAGGTTGTAGCGGCCCGGCGCCTTGCCGACCAGCCCGATCTCGGCGAGGTACGGCCGCGCGCAGCCGTTCGGGCAACCGGTCATGCGCAGGCTGAGCGGCAGGCCGGCGAGGCCGTGCGCGTCGAGCAGCGCCTCGACTCGGCCGAGCAGTTGCGGCAGGTAGCGCTCGGCCTCCGCCATCGCCAGCGGGCAGGTCGGCAGCGCGACGCACGCCAGTGCGTCGCGGCGCAGCGGCCCGCGGCGCTCGGCGACGTCCAGCCGGTAGCGCGCGATCAGCTCGTCGATCGCCGCGCGGGCGTCGGCCTCGGCGCCCGCGACGGTCACGTTCTGGTTGGCGGTCAGCCTGAAGTCGCCGCGGTGCAGCCGCGCGATCTCGCGCAGGCCGCTCAGCCACGGGCGGTCGAAATGGTCGACGATCCGCCCGGCCGGGATCCGCAGCGTGCGGTGCCAGCGGCCGTCGAGCGCCTGCTGCCAGCCAAAGCGATCGCTGTTGGAGCTGAAGGCGAACGGTCGCGGCGGGCCGAGCGCGACGCCGGCGCGCTTCTCGACCTCGGCGACGAACCAGGCGAGCCCGCGGTCGGCGACCGTGTACTTGAGCCGCGCGTGCTTGCGATTGGTGCGGTCGCCGAAGTCGCGTTGCGTCGTCACCACCGCCTCGGCGACTTTGAGCAAGGCCTCGGGCGGCAGGAAGCCGGCGAGGTCGGCGAGCCGCGGAAAGGTCTTCGGATCGCCATGCGTCGCGCCCAGGCCGCCGCCAACCGTCAGGTTGAAGCCGACCAGCTGTCCGCTCTCGACGATGGCGATGAAGCCGAGGTCGTGCGCGAACACGTCGACGTCGTTGGACGGTGGCACCGCAATCGCCACCTTGAACTTGCGCGGCAGGAAGCTGCGGCCGTACACCGGTTCGATCTCGGCGGAGCCTTCCAGCTTCTCGCCGTCGAGCCAGATCTCGTGGTAGGCGCGGGTCTTCGGCAGCAGGTACTCCGACAGGCGGCGTGCCCAGTCGGCGACCGCGGCGTGTGCCGGCGATTCGACCGGGTTCGAGCTCGCGATCACGTTGCGGTTGACGTCGCCGCAGGTCGCGATCGTGTCGAGCAGCGCCGCGTTGAGCGCCGCCATCGTGGTCTTGAGCTTGCCCTTGGCGATGCCGTGGAACTGGAAGGTCTGCCGGGTCGTCAGGCGCAGCGAGTCGTTCGCGTAGCGGCGGGCGATGTCGTTGATCGCGAGCCACTGCGCCGGCGTGCAGACGCCGCCCGGCAGCCGCAGCCGCACCATGAAGCGCCACAGCGGCTCGAGCCGCTGCAGCCGGCGTTCCTCGCGGATGTCACGGTCGTCCTGCTGGTAGCTGCCGTGCAGCCTGAGCAGCTGCGCATCGTCGTCGGCGAGGCCGCCGGTGGTCGGGTCGGCGACGCTTTGCGCGAGCGTGCCGCGCAGGCCGCGGCTCTCGGACTTGATCCGCTCGACGGGCGTCAATGCGCTCATGGCGGCCTCAGTAGACGTCGCGCGCGTAGCGCTTCGCCTGCGCCAGCTCGCCGAGGTAGGCCGCGGCGTCGTCGGCGGAGCGGCCGCCGTGGGTGGCGACAATCTCGATCAGCGCGGCGTGCACGTCAGGCGCCATGCGCTCGGCATCGCCGCACACGTACAGATGCGCGCCACCCTCGAGCCAGGCGAAGAGCTCGCGGCCCTGCTCGCGCAGCCGGTCCTGCACGTAGACCTTGCGCTCCTGGTCGCGCGAGAACGCGACGTCGAGGCGCGCGAGCTGGCGGCGCTTGACCGCCTCCTGCCACTCGAGCTGGTAGAGAAAGTCACGCTCCCGGTGCCGGCCGCCGAACACCAGCCAGTGCCGGCCGCGGGCGCCGTCGGCGATGCGCTGCTGCACGAAGCCGCGAAACGGCGCGACGCCGGTGCCGGGGCCGATCATGATCAGGTCGCGGCTGCCGTCGGCCGGCACCCGGAAGCGCGGATTCGGCTCGACGTAGGCGCGCAGGCGCGTGCCCGGCTGCGCGATCGCCAGCTGCCAGGACGCGGGACCGACGCGGCGCTCGCCGTCGAACGGGTAGTCGACCACCGCGACCGTCAGGTGGGCCTCGTCGCCGGCCTCACGCCGGCTCGAGGCGGCCGAGTACAGTCGCGGCGCGAGCGGGTGCAGCGCGCCGATCAAGGCCTGCGCGTCCCAGCTCGCGGGGTAACGCTTCAGCAGGTCCGCGACCTGCAGTTCCTTGAGCACGCGCCGCAGCTCCGCGGCGCGCTCCGGCGTGAGCAGGCCGGCGAGTTCGGCGCTGCCGCTGCGCTCGGCGAGCTGCGCGAGCAAGGGCCGCGCGACGCGCGCGACCTCGCGCTCGCGCGTCAGCCAGTCGCGCAAGCTGCGGCTTGCCGCGCCGACGGTGACCGGCTGCGCCGGGTCCAGCGTGGTCAGCTCGAGGATCCGGTCGACGGTCGCGGTCGGGTTGTCGAGCACGACGCCGATCGCGTCGCCCGGCTCGTACTCGAAGCCCTGCGAAGGCAGCGCGAGTGCCACGTGGCGCACGTCGCGCTCGGCGCCGCGGGCGGTGATCCGGCGGTTCTCGACCAGCTCTACCTCGAGCGGCGCATCGCGCGAGGCGAGCGTCGGCACGATCGGCCGCAGCGGCGTCACCACCGCCAGGCGCGGCGCTTCGGTGCCGAGCTCGGCGCGCGCGGTCGCGACCGACTGTTCGATCCAGGTGCCCGCCTTGGCCTCGATGTCGAGGTCGGCCTCGACGCGTACGCCAACGCGGCGCGCGCCGAGTTCGGCCAGCCGCTCGTCGAACAGCCGGCCGGTGGCGCAGAACTTGGGGTAGCTCGAGTCGCCGAGCGCGAGCACCGCGTAGGCCAGCGACTCGAGGCGCGGCGCGCGGCGCGAGCTCAGGAAGTCGACGAAGGCGCGCGCGTCGTCCGGCGGGTCACCATCGCCGTGGGTGCTGGCGACGAGGAACACCAGGCGTTCGGCGCTGAGCTGGCGCGGCGCGTACTCGGCCAGGCTGTGGACCGCCACCGCGAGGCCGCTTGTCTCGAGGCTCCGGCCGAGGCGTTCCGCGACCCGCCGACCGTTGCCGGTCTGGGAGGCGTACAGCACGGTCGCGCGGCTGCCGGGCCCCACCGCCGGGATGATGCCGGCATCAGCCGGCCGTGGCGCACCGCCGGCGCCGCGCGCGCGCTCGGCCGCGACGCCTGCGGCGAAGCCGCTCACCCAGGTCAGGGCCGCCGGGTCGAGCCCGGCCAGCAGCGTCTCGAGTCCCTGGACGCGCTCGGGGTCGAGCGGCGGGGCGAAGGGGGCAGGTTGGGCGCTCATAGGCTGATCTACCGCTCGGGGTCACCAGCGGGGATCCTAGGGAGCGCACCGGGCGGCGAAAACCGCTTTGTCGTTATGGGTCGATAACCGGACTATCGCAGCGTCTCCGCAGGCCGCCTCCGCGGCTGCCACGGGGGGCTGCCGGGCAGGCGCCATAGTGGCATTTCCTGTTGTATTCCTGTAACTTGCGCGGCGGTTCGTGCCCCTTCCTCTTTTTTCTGCCTCCTGCCGCCCGGCTTCCTCGGCCCCGGCACTGACACAAAAGCGAAGCGAAGAGTGTTCGATCCAAAGGTGGCGGTCGTGCCCGTCTCCGGTGTGGTCGACCGCGTGTCGTCGCTCCGAAAGGCGTTCACTCCGCAGTTTGTTTCGGTCCTCGTCGTCGCGGCGTGCCGTGCGCAGGGCCTCTTAGTGAGTGATCGCAAATGACCAAGATCTATGTGGGCAACCTGCCGTTCTCGGCGGACGAAGCCGCCGTGCGCACGCTGTTCGAGCAGCACGGCAAGGTCGAGTCCGTTGCCCTGATCAACGACCGCGACACAGGTCGTCCGCGCGGCTTTGGCTTCGTCGAGATGCCGAGCAGCGACGCCCAGCGCGCCATCCAGAGCCTCAACGGGCAGAACATGGGTGGTCGCCCGCTGCGCGTCAACGAAGCGCAGGAGCGCACCGGCGGCGGTGGCGGCGGCGGCGGTAACCGCGGCGGCGGCGGCGGCGGCGGCTTCGGCGGTGGTGGTGGCGGTGGCGGCGGCGGCGGACCGCGTCGCTGGTGAGTATGGCGCGCGGCCGCCAGGTCGCGCGATCCGACTCCCAAGATAGGGCCGCGCGCGCGGCCCTATCGCTTTCGGTCTTCCCGCAGGACCGGCGCGATGCCGGCCCGGCACTCAGGGTGGTGCGAGCTCCACCCCCGGCGTCTTCGCGTGCGCGAACACGTGGCTGCGCAACGATGCGGCCTTGACGAGCGCCCACACCGCGAGCCCGGGCCGCAGCCGCAATTCCGCGACCGCCGCGCGCGTCAGCCGCGCAAGCAATCGGGCACCGCGCACATCGATGACCGCGAGCGCCTCGTCACGCCCTTCGTCGACGATCGCGCAGAGCGTGCCCTCGAGAGCGTTGCGCACCGACAGGCCGTGCGGCGGCTCGGTCGCGAGGATCACGTCACGCGCCAGCACCTGCAGGCGCACGCGCGTGCCGACTTGCGCTCCCGGCAACGCGAGCCGCAGTCGTCCGCGGCCGACCGCGACGCTGACGAGTCCCGTGGCCGGCTCCATCGCCGCGACCTCCGCCTCGAGCACGGCGCCAACGGCCTCGCGGCCGACCAGCTCGCGAAACCCAGCGTCGAGACTGAGGTCGGCCGGCGTCCCGCTCGCGACCACGCCGCCGGCCGCGAGCACGACCACGTGGGTCGCGAGCCGCAGCACCTCATCGAGCTGGTGGCTGACGTACAGCATCGGAATCGAGAAGCGGTCGCGCAGCAGCTCGAGATACGGCAGCACCTCGTCGCGGCGCGCGGCGTCGATCGCGGCCAGCGGCTCATCGAGCAGCAACAGGCGCGGCTGAGCGAGCAGCGCCCGGCCGAGCGCGACCCGCTGGCGCTCGCCGCCGGACAGCTGGTGAACCCGCCGGCCGAGCAGTGCGCCGAGGCCGAGCAGCGTGACGATCTCTTCGTGCGCGGCGTAGCGCGGCGCCGGCGGTGCACGGCGCGCGCCGTAGGCGAGGTTGCCGGCGACGTCGAGGTGCGGGAACAGCCGCGCGTCCTGGAACACGTAACCGATGCGACGCCGCTCGGCCGGCCAGTCGGTACCGCTCGCCGAGTCGAGCCATGGCACGCCGTCGAGGGCCACGCGGCCGGTGGCCGGGACGAGCCCGGCGATCGCGTTGACCAGCGTGCTCTTGCCGGCGCCTGATGGGCCGAACAGCGCGATCACGCCCGGCGTCGGCGCGCGAAATTCGGCCTGCAGCCGGAACGTGCCGCGCGCGACTGTAAGTTGCGTTTCGAACACGTCAGTGTCCGAGGCGCGCGCGCAGCCGCCGCGCGAGCCATTCGGCGCCGACCAGCCCGGCGAGCCCGAGGCCAATCGACAGGGTCGCGAGGCGGCCGGCAGCGAGGTTGCCGTCTGGCGACTGGATCGCCGTGTAGAGCGCGAGCGGCAGCGTTCGGGTCTCGCCCGGGATGTTGCTCGCGAAGGTGATGACCGCGCCGAACTCGCCGAGGCCGGCCGCAAACGCGGTGACCGCGCCGGCCAGGATCCCGGGCGCCATCAGCGGCAGGGTGATTGTCACGAAGCGGTCCAGCGCGCCGGCGCCGAGCGTGCGCGCGGCCTCCTCGAGGCCAGGATTCACACCCTCGAGCGACAGGCGGATCGCGCGCACCATCAGCGGGAAGCTCATGACGGCGGTCGCGAGCGCCGCGCCGCCGGTCGTGAACGCGAGGCGGATCCCGAAGCTGTCGTGCAGCCAGGCGCCGAGCGGGCCGCGAATGCCGAACACGACGAGCAGCAGATAGCCGACCACCACCGGCGGCAGGACCAGCGGCAGGTGGACGACGGCGTCGAGCAGCGTTCGGCCGGTGAAGCGGGCGCGAACCAGCAGCCAGGCGGCACCGACCGCGAGCGGCAGGCTGAGCACGACACTCTCGGTCGCGACGACCAGGCTGACCCGCAGTGCCTCGGACTCGGCCGGCGTCAGCACGGGCCGTCCGCAGGTGGGGCGGGCGAACCGGCCCGGCCATTGTCGAGAGCGATTCTCATTCTCATGTGGAACCGCTCCCGCAGGGCACGCCGCCGGCGGAGGGGTCCGCAGGCCGCGAAGTGGCCGCGTTCAGGGCATGCGGATGCGGCCGCCGCCGCCGGCCGGCGGCACCGCGCCCGGTTCCGGGATCACGATCGACGACGCCTGCTCGCGGCGCAACTGCTGCAACTCGCGCATTGCGTCGTCGACCGCGAGCCGCGCACCGTCGGCGAACTTGGCGATCGCCGCCGCGAGCGTCGCGCCTTCCAGCTCGAAGCTGATCGGCAGCGTGCCCATCGGTGTCATCACCGAGACCTGACCGACGTACAGCGTCGCGCGCGCCGGGTCGGCGCTGCCGTCGGCGGTCACCGGCACGAGCGCCCGAATCGTCCCGACGCGGCGGTCCGTGTACATCTCCTCACGGTAGACGCTCGCGGCATCGAAGCGTGCATCGGTCTGGGCATTCATCGCAGTCTCCGCCGATTCCCTGGTTTGGACGTCCACCGTAGCAGACGTCGGCGCGGCGCAGAAGTAGCCTGCGCCGGTCGCTGGCGGCTGCTCAGTGGCCCGCCGCCGCGGCGCCGAAGCGCACCGCGGCGTTGGCACCGACGGTGCGCGGCTCGCCGAGCTGCAGGTAGAGCTTGTTCGGATAGTCCGGCGGCTCGAGCCCGAAATAGAAGCCGCGCACCGGATAGTTCTTGTTGAGCAGATTGTGGCCCCACAGGTAGGCCGACCAGCGTCCGCTTTCCCAACCGAGCTTGCCGCGCAGCAGGCCGTAGGCCGACGAGCGCGTGTCATTGGGCGGCAGGTCGAAGTAGAAGCCGCCGCGGCCGGTGACGTCGAGCCGCGCGAAGGCGCCGCGCGGGTCGCGCCAGCTCGCGTAGAGGCTGCCCTGCCAGTGCGGCGAGTCGGGCAGCTCCCGCGACACGGTCTGCTCGCCGCTCGCGCCGACGCGGACGAAGTCTCGGAACTGCGCATGCAGCAGGCTGAGCGTCCCGCCGAGCGCCAGCCGTGGCGATGCCTGCCAGTCGAGCGTCGCCTCGGCGCCGTCGTGGAAGGCGCGGGCGGCGTTGCCGGTGTAGTAGACGAACAGATTCGGGTTGTTGGGGTCCGACTGCACGCTGCTCTTGATCTGCGCGTCGCGGCGCGAGATCGCGAACACGTCGACCCCGACCCGCAGCCGTCGCGCGGCGAGCTCGGCCTTGTAGCCGGCCTCGACGTTGAGGTCAGCTTCCGGCCGGAACAGCGTCTCGCCGGCGCTCAGACCCTGGCTGAGGTTGAAGCCGCCGGCCTTGTAGCTGCGCGCGAGCTGCAGATAGAGCCAGCCCGCCGGCTGCACGCGCAGGGTCAGGGAGGCGTGTCCACCCCATAGCCGGTCGGCGGGACGGAAGTCATTGCTCGCGTTGGCGCCTGCGATCAGGTCCTCGGTCAGATCCTGGTAGCTCGCCGTGCGCCGCTCGCCGCGCAGGCCGAACGACCAGCGCAGCCGCTCGCTCAGGTCGCCGTCGAGCACAGCGAACAGCGAATAGCTGCGCGCCCGGAATCCGCTCGCGATCACGGTGTCCTGCGCGTACGGGCCGTTGATCGGATCGTATGAGCTGCCGAGGCTCGTGTCCTCGAGCGTCTCGCTGAGCTGCATCGCGTACGCGCCAAGCAGCCACGCGAAGCCGCGTTCGGGCTCGGTGCCTAGCCGCAGCTCGGCACTCGCCGTACGGCGGTTGCGGTACTGCAGCTCGGAGAAGTTGTTGACGCAGACGGCGCCGGGGTCCGCTACGCAATGGCTCCAAAAGTCCGGGTTGCCCCAATCGCCGTCGAAGCCGTACTTGACGCGCGTCTCGGCGTAGGTCGCGATGCCAGTCAGCGCGGCGTCGCCGAGGCCCGTGTAACGCATCCGCAGCGAGACGCCGGTGGAATGCTGCGCATCCACGCTCGGCTGGTCGGAATGCGTGATGCGGCTGTTGTCCGGCGCGAACGCGTCGTAACCGTCATCGAGCTGCACGTGCAGCGCGCTGAGGTCGAAGCGCAGCTGCTCGCTCGGCTGGTAGCGCCAGCGGCCGCGCAGCGTCAGCTCGTCGAGGCCGTTGGTGTCGTACCGATGCAGGTAGACGTTGTGGTAATAGCCGTCGCTGGTGGTGCGCTGCGCGCCGAGGCGCAACGTGGAATCGAGCGCCGTCAGCGGGCCACTCACGACCGCGCCGATGCTGCGCGTGTTGTAGTCGCCGGCGCCGGCCTCGATGCGGCCACCGAACTCGTCCGCCGGCGCGGCGCTGGTCACGTAGATGAGTCCGGCGAGCGCGCTGGCGCCGTAGCGGGTGGCCTGCGGCCCGCGCAGCACCTCGACGCGGTCGATGTCGAACAGCGTCGCGGCGGAGCCGAGGCCGCTGAAATCGATGTCGTCGATCAGGAAGCCGACCGACGGGTTCGGCGCCCCCTGGTACTGCTCGAGCTCGCCGATGCCGCGCAGCTGGAAGTAGCGCGGCCGCTGCGTGTCGCCGGCCCAGCTCAGGTTCGGCACGAGGTCGAGCAGGTCCTGCAGGTGCTGCTGGCCCGCGTCGCGCAGCGTCTGCTCGTCGAGGACGGTGACGCTGCCGGCGGTGGCGAGCGCCGGCAGCGGCCGGAAGCTTGCGGTGACGACGACCTCGGCGAGTTCGCCGTCGCTGGTCGCGGCGATTGCGGCGCCGGCGCCGGCGGCCAAGGCCAGCGCGACGGCGGCGCGGCGTATGCGGCAAATCAACGGCAGACACCGGGCCGTGCGGCCCGCAGCGGGATCGATGGTCGGCATTGCGCTCCCTACGCCGGTACGAACCGGATCAGGTTCAACGGGTTCGCAGGCAATCCTGCGTCTCAGGCCCCCAACGGGCCACCCCAGCAAGTGCCGTCAGAATACACGCTCGCGCTGCGGCCGCAAACCCTCGCCGCTCAGCGGACCGGGAGCTCGCGCGACTTCTGCACCGTGCGCAGCGCAAAGCTCGAGTGCACGCGCGTGACGTGCGGCAGGCTGGTCAGGTGGCGGCTGTGGACGCGTTCGAAGTCGGCGGTATCGGCGACCACGACGCGCAGCAGGTAGTCGTACTCGCCGGACATCAGGTAGCACTCCATCACTTCGGGCACCTTGCGCACCGCCTGCTCGAAGGCGGCAAGATCGGCGCGCTCCTGGCGCTCGAGCGTGATGCTGACGAAGACGTTGACGCCGAGTCCCGCCTTCTGCTCGTTGAGGATCGCCGCGTAGCCCTCGATGAGCCCCTCGGCCTCGAGCGCGCGCACGCGGCGCAGGCAGGCCGACTCCGACAGGCTGACGCGCGCGGCGAGCTCGCTGTTGGTGACGCGGCCCTCGCGCTGCAGCGCCTGCAGAATCGTGCGGTCGTATCGGTCCAACGGCATTAGCAGATCCTTGCGTAAATCGTCATTTAGTTAGCAGAATATTGCGCAATCTAGCCAGATGCTGCGGTGCGTTTGCAAGAGCCTGCAGGCACGCGGTCGCTACAGTGAGGCCTTCACCTGGCAGGAGAGTCACGATGCGCATCGGCGTCCCGAAGGAAATCAAGGTTCACGAGTATCGCGTCGGCATGACGCCGGCCGGCGTGCGCGAACTCGTCGCCGCAGGCCACGAGGTCGCGATCGAGTCCAAGGCGGGGCTCGGCATCGGCATGGACGACGGCGAGTACCAGGCCGCCGGAGCGCGCATCCTCGCGACCGCCAAGGAAGTGTTCGACTTCGCCGAGCTGGTCGTGAAGGTCAAGGAGCCGCAGCCGGCCGAGTGCAAGATGCTGCGCGCGGGTCAGGTACTGTTCACCTATCTGCACCTCGCGGCCGACAAGGCGCAGGCCGAGGCGATCGCCGCCTCCGGCGCGACCGCCATCGCCTACGAGACCGTCACCGCGCCGGACGGCAGCCTGCCGTTGCTGACGCCGATGAGCGAGGTCGCGGGCCGCATGTCGGTGCAGGTCGGCGCCACCTCGCTGCAGAAGGCGAATGGCGGCTTCGGCGTGCTGCTCGGCGGCGTGCCGGGCGTGGCGCCGGCCAAGGTCGTGATTCTCGGCGGCGGCGTGGCCGGCACGCACGCGGCGGAGATGGCGGCAGGCCTCAAGGCCGACGTCACGGTCGTCGACCGCTCGCCGAAGCGCCTGCGTGAGCTCGCGGCGCTGTTCGGCGGCACGATCAAGACCGTGTACTCGACGGCCGACGCGATCGAGCGCCTGACCGCCGACGCGGACCTGGTGGTCGGCGCGGTGCTGGTGGTCGGTGCGGCGGCGCCGAAGCTCGTCACCGCGGCGATGGTCAAGCGCATGAAGGCCGGCGCCGTGATGGTCGATATCTCGATCGACCAGGGCGGCTGCTTCGAGACCAGCAGGCCGACCAGCCACGCGTCGCCGACCTACGTCGTCGACGGCGTCGTGCACTACTGCGTCACCAACATGCCGGGCGCGGTGCCGCGCACCTCGACGTTCGCGCTCACCAACTCGACCCTGCCGTACGTGCGGGCGCTGGCCGACCTCGGCTGGGAAAAGGCGCTGGCGCGCGACCCTGGCTTCGCCCGCGGCCTCAACGTCCACGCCGGTCACATCACCCACGAGGCGGTGGCCCGCGATCTCGGCTTGAGCTACAAGCCTTACGCCTTCGCGCGCGGCTGAGCCGCGCGACGGCCGCCGGCTGTAACGACCCCCGTTACAGCCGGGCGCGCGCCGCGACCTCGTTGCGGGCAGTACGGATCCTCCTGCGGTCCGTCCGGGCGTTTCATCTCGACCTGGTCAATCGGGCGCACGCATCCGCACCACGCGCCCGGCGGGGGTCGGAATGGAAACGTTTTATGAAGTGCTGCGGCGCCAGGGCATCACGCGCCGCAGTTTCGTCAAGTTCTGCAGCCTGACGGCCACATCGCTCGGGCTCGGATCCTACTTCACGCCGCAGATCGCGCGCGCGCTCGAGACGAAGCCGCGCACGCCGGTGCTGTGGATGCACGGACTCGAGTGCACCTGCTGCTCGGAGTCGTTCATCCGCTCCGCGCATCCACTCGCCAAGGACGTCGTGCTGTCGATGCTGTCGCTCGACTACGACGACACGCTGATGGCCTCGGCCGGCCACCAGGCGCAGGCGATCCTTGACGAGATCACCACCAAGTACAAGGGCAACTACATCCTCGCCGTCGAGGGCAACCCGCCGCTCAACGAGGACGGGATGTACTGCATTACGGGCGGCAAGCCGTTCGTCGAAGAGCTGAAGCGCGTCGCCAAGGATGCCAAGGCGATCATCGCCTGGGGCTCCTGCGCCTCGTGGGGCTGCGTCCAAGCAGCGAAGCCGAATCCGACGCGCGCGGTGCCGATCAACAAGGTGATCACCGACAAGCCGATCATCAAGGTGCCGGGCTGCCCGCCGATCGCCGAGGTGATGACCGCGGTGGTCACCTACATGCTGACCTTCGACCGGCTGCCGGAGCTCGATCGGCAGGGGCGGCCGAAGATGTTCTACGGCCAGCGCATCCACGACAAGTGCTACCGCCGGCCGCACTTCGACGCCGGCCAGTTCGTCGAGAGCTGGGACGACGAGGGCGCGCGCAAGGGCTACTGCCTGTACAAGGTCGGCTGCAAGGGCCCGACCACCTACAACGCCTGCTCGACCGTGCGCTGGAACGACGGCGTGTCTTTCCCGATCCAGTCAGGTCACGGCTGCATTGGCTGCTCCGAGGATGGCTTCTGGGACAAGGGTTCGTTCTACGACCGGGTCACCGGCATCAAGCAATTCGGCATCGAGGCGAACGCCGACAAGATCGGCGGCACGGTGGCGGGCGTGACGGCGGCTGCGGTCGCGGTGCACGCGGGGGTCACGGCGCTGAAGCGCGCCAAAGTCGACCACGGCACCGGCATTCCCAAAGACGGCTCGGCGAAGTAAGGGGACACGGCCATGACAGCGTTCGAAACCCAGGGCTTCAAGCTCGACGACTCCGGCAAGCGACTGGTCGTCGACCCCGTGAGCCGCATCGAAGGCCATCTCCGCGTCGAGGTCAACCTCGACAAGGACAACATCATCCGCAACGCGGTTTCCACCGGCACGATGTGGCGCGGCCTCGAGGTCATCCTCAAGGGCCGCGACCCGCGCGACGCGTGGGCCTTCGTCGAGCGGATCTGCGGCGTCTGCACCGGCGTGCACGCGCTCGCCTCGGTACGCGCCGTCGAGGACGCGCTCGGGATCGACATCCCCGAGAACGCCAACACGATCCGCAACATCCAGCACCTGACGCTCTACACCCACGACCACCTGGTGCACTTCTATCACCTGCACGCGCTCGACTGGGTGGACGTGGTCTCGGCGCTGAAGGCGGACCCGAAGGCGACCGCCGAGCTCGCGCAGTCGATCTCGCCGTGGCCGATGGCCTCGGTGGGCTACTACCGCGACCTGCAGAACCGCATCAAGAAGTTCGTCGAGTCCGGGCAGCTCGGCCCGTTCATGAACGGCTACTGGGGCAATCCGGCCTACAAGTTGCCGCCGGAAGCCAACCTGATGGCGGTCGGCCACTACCTGCAGGCACTCGATTTCCAGAAGGAGATCGTCAAGATCCAGACGATCTTCGGCGGCAAGAATCCGCATCCGAACTGGCTGGTCGGCGGAGTGCCGAGCCCGATCAACGTCAACGACACCGGGGCGGTCGGCGCGATCAACATGGAGCGCCTGAACATGGTCGGGTCGATCATCGACCAGGCCATCGACTTCATCGACCAGGTGTACATCCCGGACCTGCTCGCGATCGCGAGCTTCTACAAGGGCTGGCTGCACGGCGGCGGAATCTCCAGCCAGAACGTGCTGTCGTACGGCGACGTTCCGGAGCGCGCCAACGACTACAAGAGCCTGCTGATGCCGCGCGGCGCGATCGTCGGCGGCGACCTCAGCAAGATCCACGAGGTCGACCTCAAGGACCCGGAGCAGATCCAGGAGAGCGTCGATCACTCCTGGTACACGTACCCGGAGGGCAAGCAGTCGCTGCACCCGTTCGAGGGCGTCACCAATCCGAAGTTCGAGCTCGGCGCGAAGACCAAGGGCACCAAGACCAACATCGAATCCTTCGACGAGTCCGCCAAGTACTCGTGGGTCAAGGCACCGCGCTGGCGCGGCCAGCCGATGGAAGTGGGCCCGCTGGCCCGCTACATCATCGGCTACGCGCAGGGCAACCCCGAGTTCAAGGAGCCGGTCGAGAAGGTGCTGAAGACTCTCGACGTGCCGGTGACGGCGCTGTTCTCGACGCTCGGTCGCACGGCGGCCCGCGGCCTCGAGGCCAGCTGGTCGGTGCACAAGCTCAAGCACTTCTACGACAAGCTGATCGCCAGCATCAAGGCCGGCGACACCGCGACGGCCAATACCAGCAAGTGGGAGCCGTCGAGCTGGCCGAAGGAAGCCAAGGGCGCAGGCTTCGTCGAGGCGCCGCGCGGCGCGCTCGGCCACTGGATCGTCATCAAGGACACCAAGATCGACAACTACCAGGCGGTGGTGCCGACGACTTGGAACGGCAGCCCGCGCGACAGCAAGGGCCAGATCGGCGCCTTCGAGGCGGCGCTGATGAATACGCCGCTGGCGAAGGCCGACCAGCCGCTCGAGATCCTGAGGACGCTGCACTCCTTCGATCCGTGCCTCGCGTGCGCCACGCACGTCATGGCGCCGGACGGCGCGGAGCTGACACGGGTCAAGGTGCGCTGAGGGCCGGTCGTCGTGGGAGACGTCTTATGATGCTGCAAAACTCGCTCGCCGCAGATCCCAACCGGGACCTGAAGTCGATCTACGTCTACGCCGCGCCGGTGCGGATCTGGCACTGGGTGATGACGGCCGCGATGATCGTCCTGGTCACCACCGGCCTGCTGATCGCGTATCCGCCGCCGGCGGTGGGCGGCGAGGCATCGGAGCACTTCCTGTTCGGCTACATCCGCTTCGCGCACTTCACCGCCGGCTACGTGCTCGCGATCTCGTGGCTGGTCCGGGTCTACTGGGCGATCGTCGGCAATGACTACACGCGGCAGCTGTTCCTCGTGCCGGTCTGGAGCAGGGCCTGGTGGAGCGAGTTCGGCAACGACCTAAAGACCTACGCCTTCCTGCCGTCCGCGAAACCTTTGCGCTACGCCGGCCACAATCCGATGGCGCAGCTCGCGATGTTCTTCATGGCCACGCTCGGCTCGTTCTTCATGATCATCACCGGCTTCGCGATGTACTCGGAAGGCGCCGGCCGGGGTAGTTGGCAGGACAAGCTGTTCGGCTGGGTCATCCCGCTGTTCGGGCAGAGTCAGGACGTGCACACCTGGCACCACCTGTGCATGTGGCTGATCGTGATGTTCACGATCGTCCACCTGTACATGGTCGTGCGCCAGGAGATCACGACCAAGGAAAGCATCCTCAGCACGATGATCGGTGGCTACCGGTCGTTCAAGGACTGACGTGTCGGCGGTGCCGCGACGGGACGGGGCAGCGCCGCGGCACCCGGTCGGCGCCGGGCGCCGGCCGCAGCACCCCGGCCAGTTCCTCGAGTCGCGCTTTCTGAAGCCGCTGGCGCTGTCGCAGGAGGCGCTGGCGCGCGAGCTCGGCATCTCACGCCGGCGCGTCAACGAGATCGTCAACGGCCGTCGCGGCCTGACCGCCGACACGGCACTGCGCCTGGCGCGCTACTTCGACACCGGGCCGGAGCTCTGGCTGCACCTGCAGGCCGCCTGGGACCTGCACCGCGCCCGGCTGGAATACGACCGCCGCGGCTAGCCGCGCCCGCGTCCCGGCGCCCCCGCCACTCCGGCATCGGCAAGCGCCGCAGCGCACTGCGGATTCACCGTATTCAGCGGAGTTACGGCGGCCGTTACAGTTTGGCCTCTCAACTTGGGGGGCCGGCCGTGAACGAGGCGCTATTGCTGGGGATCGGCAATGTGCTGTGGGCCGACGAGGGCTTCGGCATCCGCTGCGTCGAGGCCTTCGCCGCCGCGTGGCAGCTGCCGCCCGGCGCGGCCCTCATGGACGGCGGCACCCAGGGTCTGTACCTGTTGCCCTACGTCCAGGACGCCCGCCGGCTGCTGATCTTCGACGCGATCGATTTCGGTCTCACGCCCGGCACGCTGCGCGTGCTCGAGGGCAAGGACGTGCCCTGTTACCTCGGCGCCCGCAAGACGAGCCTGCACCAGACGGGATTCCAGGAAGTGCTCGCCTGCGCGGCGCTCACCGACAGCTTGCCCGAATCGCTGGTACTGATCGGCGTGCAGCTGGTCGACATCGACGATTTCGGCGGCAGCCTCAGGCCCGAGCTGCACGCGCAGGTTCAGCCGGCGGTCGCACTCGCGGTGGCGCGCCTGACCGAGTGGGGCCTGGCGCCGTCGCCGCGGCCGCCGGGGGCTCCATCCGGCCTGCCGCTCAGCCTGGAGCGCTACGAGGTCGAGCGGCCGTCGATCGAGCAAGCCTGCCGCATCGGCGATGCCCGTTTCCTGCCGGGCGGAGGCTGAGGCGATGTGCCTCGGCATCCCGATGCAGGTGGTCGCGGTCGATGGCGGCGCGGCGACCTGCCGCGGCCGCTCCGGGACCCAGGCCATCGACATCGCGCTGGTCGGGCCGGTCGTGCCCGGCGAGTGGCTGCTGACCTTCCTTGGCGCGGCGCGCGGCCGGCTTGAGCCCGGCGAGGCGGCGCAGATCGACCGCGCACTGGATGCACTCGAGTCGATCGAGCGTGGCGAGGTGATGAACGTCGCGACCTTCTTCGCCGACCTCGTCGAGCGCGGCCCGCAGCTCCCCGAACACCTTCGAGGCCAGAAATGAACTACCAGCAACAGCGTGCCGCCGCCTTTCACGGCCTCCTCGAACGACTCGAGCGCGAGGCCGGGCTGCCGCGCGTCATGGGCCTCGAGCTCGAGGCGCGCGCGGCGGCAACGCCCGTGCTCGCGGTGCTGTTCACCGGCGACCCGACGCAGTCGCCGGAGAGCTGGGACGTGTGCGTGGTGCTGCCGGAGCTGCTCGCGCTGTGTGGCGGCGTCGCAGGCTGCGTCCTCAACCCGGCGGAAAGCGCGTTGATGGCCTCGGCCTACGGCGTCGGCAAGCTGCCGGCGCTGGTCGTGCTGCGCCACGGCGAGTACCTCGGCGTGCTCGAAGGCATGCGCGACTGGCAGCCCTTCGTCGATGACTTCCGGCGTCTCACGGTCGCAGCGCCGCGGCCGATCCCGGTCGCCGGCATCTACACCGCAACTCCCGACCGCGCGAGGCTCGCATGAAATCCTTCCCGATCCCGGTCGTCACGGTGGGCCCCGGCACGCAGTCGGTCGACGAGGCTCTAGACTTCGTGCGCCTGCCGGAGATGCTGTCGGCATTTCGCATGCCGCCGCATCCGGTCGACGCCAGCGCGGCGGCGCTCGCCGAGGCGCGCGCCTTCCTCGCCGACCTGCATCGCGCCGCCTCGCAGCACGCTTTCGCTGGCGACGTGTTGCTCAGCCGCGACGTGATGACGCTCGGCCCGGAGGCACTCGCGCTCGTCAACGAGGCCTTCGGCGAGGGCGAGGTCGGCGCGATCATCGACGAGCCGGCCATGCGGCTGCAGGAGACCGGTTTCCCCGGCTTCTGGCGCGTGCGCGGCTTCGACGCCGACGGCGCGCTGGCCTCCGACCTCGTCGAGGTGGCGCCGGTGCCGGCGGTCGTTCGCGAGGCGGCGCTGCTCGGCTCGCGCTGCCGGCTCGTGAAGAAGCCGGCCCTGCCCGGCGTCATGAACGGCCCGGCGATCCTGACCGAGCTCGTCGCCGCGAGTGGGCGCGGCGAAGACGCCGCAGTGCACGTGGTCAACCTGACGCTGCTGCCGGTGACGCCGGAGGACATCAGCTGGCTGGTCGCGGCCCTCGAGATCGGCCCGGTGACGCTGTTGTCGCGCGGCTACGGCAATTGCCGGATCACGAGCACGCGCCTGCGTCACACCTGGTGGGTGCAGTACTTCAACAGCATGAACAACCTGATCCTCAACACGATCGAGGTGGCGCCGGTGCCCGAGGCCGCGTTGGCGGCGCCGGAGGATTTCACCGAATCGCTGTCGCGCCTCGGCGAGTGGCTCGAGACGCTCGAGTAGCGCGATGACCGGCGACCGCGAAACCGGAGCCTCGGATCGCAGCGCGCCGCCGGCCACCGCGTACGAGTGCGGCATCTGCTGGACGGTTTACGACCCGGCGCTCGGCGACCCGTACATCCAGGCGCCGCCCGGCACGCCGTTCGCGCTGCTGCCGGCGCACTGGCACTGCCCGAACTGCGAGGCGCCCAAGGCGCGCTTCATGGCGCTGCGCGAATGAACCTGGTCACCGACAACCCCGCTCGTCCCGCCGACGAGTGCGCGCTGGAGCAGAGCTTCGAGCGGATCCGCACCGAACGCATGGACGGCCTGCCGATTCTCAACCAGCAACTGCGGGTCGAAGCCCTCGGCTTTCGCGACTGGCAGGCGGTGCGCCTCGGCGCGCTCGTGACGCCGTGGTCGATCAATCTCATCATCCTGCCGGGTCACGGCGCGCCGCTGCCGGCCGCGCGGCCCGGCGAGTCGCGCACCTGGGCGTTTCCATCCGGCGAGTACGATTTCGTGGCCGGCGAGGACCCGACGCTCGGCGCGTACGCGCAGTGCTCGCTGTTCTCACCGGCCTTCGAGTTCGCGAGCCACGACGATGCGCTGGCCGCGGCGCGCGCGGCTCTCGAGGCACTGTTCACGCCGCCACAGCCGCCACAGCCGGCGCGCCTGTCACGTCGCGGCCTGCTGCTCGGAGGCTAAAGTGACCGCGCTCGAGATCCGGTTGGACTGGGGTGAGGGGGCGATCCGTTCCCTGGCGATCGAATCGGCGCGTCCGCAGATCGGCCACCTGCTCGCCGGGCTCGACCCTGATGGCGTGCTGGCGGTGCTTGGCCGCCTGTATGCGGTGTGCGGCCACGCGCAGTGCGCCTGCGCGCAACTCGCGCTTGCGGCCGCGGCCGGCGTGACGGTGAGTGCCGCGCAACGCGAGCGTCACGCCCAGGCGGTGGCCGGCGAGGCCGTGATCGAACATTTGTGGCGGTTGCTGCTCGACTGGCCGAAGGCACTCGGCATTCCGCAGCAGAAGGCCGAGTTCGCGCGGTGGTACGGCCGCATCCGCGCCGAGGCCGCGTGCTGGCCGGCGGAGCTGCACGCCACGCTCGAGCTCGACTGGCTCGGCATGCCGCTCGACGGCCTGCCGGCGTTCGCCGACCTCGCGGCCGATGCGCACTGGCGGCAGGCGAGCCACGCGCCGCTCGCGGCACTGTTCGCGCGGCTCGGCGCCGAGGCTGCGGCCGCGCCGCTTGAGCCGGGGGCGACGCTCGCCGCCGAGTCCGAATGCGCGCTCGCCGCTTGCGCCGAGCATCCATGGCTGACCGCGCTCGGTGCCGACGGGCGGTGGCTGGAGGCGCACGTCGCGGCGCGCCTCGTCGGCCTCGCGACGCTGCTGTCTTCGCTGCTCGCCGGCGCGGCCGCGCCAGTCGAGATGGATGCCGAGTCGACGGCGCCCGGCCGCGGCATCGCGCTCGTCGCGACGGCGCGCGGCGTGCTCGAGCACGAAGTGACTCTCGCCGGCGGGCGCGTCGAGCGCTACGCGATCAGGACCCCGACCGATTTCAATTTCGCGCCGGACGGGCCGTTCGCGGCGCGGCTGCGCGGGCATGCTGCCGCGAGCCCGGCCGCGGCCGAGCGCGCGGCCGCGCTCTGGACACTGGCCTTCGACCCGTGTGTCGCCTACGCCGTGTCGAGCACGGAGACCGGCCATGCATGAGATGTCGCTGATGGAGAGCGTCCGCGAGATCGTCGACGAGGCCGCCCGCGTCAACGGTGCGGTGCGCGTCACGATGGTGCGACTGCAGATCGGCGCGCTGGCGTCGGTGGAGCCGCAGGCCCTGCGCTTCGCCTTCGACGTCGTCATGAAGGGCGGGCCGGCCGAGACGGCCGTGCTCGAGATCGACCGCGTCGCCGGCACCGCGTGGTGCTGGGACTGCTCGGCGGCCGTGGCGCTCGGCGCCGGCGAGGTGGCCTGTCCGGCGTGCCAAGGTCACCGGTTGCAGGTCACGGGTGGCACCGAGATGCGTGTTCACGAGATCGACTTGGCTCCTGACCAGGAGATGGCGACATGTGCGTAACCTGCGGCTGCGAAACCCCCGCGCAGCACGGCCACGAGCCGGGACACGCTCACGACCATGACCATGACCATGACCATGACCATGACCATGACCATGAGGGTGCGGTGCCGCTGACGCGCGGCTTCGGCGTGCTGCGACCGGCGCCGACGCGCACCGTGAGTGTCGAGCAGGATCTGCTCGCCAAGAACGATCGTTACGCGGCGGCGAACCGCGAGCGCTTCGCTCGCGACGGCGTGCTCGCGCTCAACCTCGTGTCGAGCCCCGGTTCCGGCAAGACGACCCTGCTGGTGCGAACGCTGGAGGTGCTGCGCGGCCGGCGGCCGGTGGCAGTCGTCGAAGGTGACCAGCAGACGCGCCTCGACGCCGACCGGATCGCGGCCACCGGCGCGCCGGTGGTGCAGCTCAATACCGGCAAGGGCTGCCATCTCGACGCACACCAGGTCGGGCACGCGCTCGCCGAATTGGCGGCGCCGGCCGGCGGCGTGCTGTTCATCGAGAACGTCGGCAACCTGGTGTGTCCCGCGGCCTTCGACCTCGGCGAGGCGCACAAGGTCGTGTTCCTGTCGGTGACCGAAGGCGATGACAAGCCGCTCAAGTACCCGGACATGTTCCGCGCCGCCGACCTGTGCCTGGTCACCAAGTCCGACCTGCTGCCGTACGTGCCCTTTGATGCAGCGCGCGCGATCGCGAACGCACGCTGCGTCAACCCCGCCCTCGAGTGCCTCACGTTGTCGGTGCAGTCCGGCGAGGGTTTCGAGGCGTGGATTCGCTGGCTCGAGCGCGAGATCGAGGCGCGCGTGCCGCCGGTCGTCGCGCGCGCGGCCGGCGGCGGCCGGGGGATCGGCGCGTGACACCCCGGCCGCTGCCTTGCGCCGAGCTGCCGCAGGCGCCGTCGGCGCGGCGGCGGATCCGCGTGCGCGGCGTCGTGCAAGGAGTAGGTTTCCGGCCGTTCGTCTACCGCGCGGCGATCGAACTCGGCCTTGCCGGCAGCGTGCGCAACGACGGCGGCGGCGTCGAGATCGACGTGCAGGGCAGCGACGCGGCGCTCGCCGAGCTGCTGGCGCGCCTCGAACGCGCCCCACCGCCGCGCGCGCGCGTCGACGCGGTCGAGGTCGAGAGCTGCGTGCCGGAGCCCGGCCGCCGCGACTTCGTGGTCACCGAGAGCCGCGACACCTCGACCACCACTGCGATCGGTCACGATACCGCCTGCTGCGACGCCTGCCTCGCCGAGCTCTGCGACCCGGCCGACCGTCGCTACCGCTACGCCTTCACGAACTGCACGGACTGCGGGCCGCGCTTCACGGTGACCCGTTCGCTGCCCTACGACCGGGCGACGACCAGCCTCGCGCCGTTCCCGCTGTGCCCGGCCTGCCTGCAGGAGTACCGCGCCCCCGGCGACCGCCGCTTCCACGCCGAAGCGACCGCCTGTCCACGCTGCGGGCCGTCGCTGCTGCTGGTCGGCGGAGCGCCGGGCGAGGACCCGATCGCCGGTTGCCTGCGCCTGCTGCGCGCCGGCGCGATCGTCGCGATCAAGGGCCTCGGCGGCTACCACCTCGCATGCGATGCCACCGATGCCGCGGCCGTCGCCCGTCTGCGCGCCCGCAAGTACCGCGAGGAGCAGCCGTTCGCGCTCATGGCCGCGAACGCGGTCTCGCTCGCCGAGCTCGTCGCCGCCGACCCGGCCGAGCGCGCGCTGCTCGAGTCGGCGGAGCGGCCGATCGTGCTGCTGCACCGTCGCGCCGCGCCGGTCGAGGCGCTGCCCGGCGTCGCCGACGGCCTGGACCGCGTCGGCGCCATGCTGCCGTACACGCCAATCCACTTCCTGCTGTTCCACGAGGCCGCCGGCCGGCCCACCGGTACCGCCTGGCTCGCCGAGCCGCAGTCGCTGCTGCTCGTGATGACGAGCGCCAACGTTCACGGCGAACCGCTGGTGACCGACGACGCCGAGGCGCTGACGTCGCTGCGCGGCATCGCGGATGCCTGGCTCGCGCACGACCGGGAGATCGTCACGCGCTGCGACGACACCGTCATGCGGGTGCAGGACGGGACGGCCCGCTTCGTGCGGCGCGCGCGCGGCGCCGCGCCGCGCGCGGTCGCGCTGGCGCGCGCCACCCCGCCGGTGCTCGGCGTCGGTGCCCACTACAAGGCGACCGCGTGCGTGACCCGCGGTGCCGAGGCCTTCCTCAGCCCGCACGTCGGCGACCTCGATCTCGCGGCGACGCGACGCGCGCTCGATCGCGCCGTCGCGCAGCTACTGGCGCTGACCGTCGTCCGGCCGGTCGCCGTCGCCCACGACCTGCATCCGGACTTCCACAGCACGCGTCTTGCCGAGCGGCTGGCCGCGGAGTGGCGCGTGCCGCTCGTCGGCGTGCAGCACCACCACGCGCACGTGGCCGCGGTGCTCGCCGAGCACCGCTTCGAGGGGCCGGCGCTCGGACTCGCCCTCGACGGCGTCGGCTATGGCACCGACGGCCGGCCGTGGGGCGGCGAGCTGCTGCGCGTCGACGGCGCCGCCTGCGACCGGCTCGGCCACCTGCAGCCGCTGCCGCTCGTTGGCGGCGACCGCGCGGCGCGCGAGCCGTGGCGCATGGCCGCCGCGGCGCTGGCCGCGATCGGTCGTGGCGACGAGATCGCGCGTCGCTTCGCGGCACAGCCGGCCGCCGCGCTCGTGACCCGGGCGCTGGTCCGCGGCAGCGCGGCGCCGCACACCACGAGCCTCGGGCGCTGGTTCGACGCCGCGGCGGGGCTGCTCGGCGTGCGCGCCACGACCAGTTTCGAGGGCCAGGCGGCGATGCTGCTGGAGGGGCTGGCGGCCAGCGCCAGGCCGGCGACCGAGCTGCCGCATTGCCCGGTCAGCCGCGACTACCAGCTGGACCTGCGGCCGCTGGTCGCGCGGCTCGCCGACGCGACCGAGCCACCCCAGGCGGCCGCCGATTTCCACGCGGCACTCGCGGTCGCGCTGGCCGAGTGGGTCGCGACCGCGGCCGCGGCGACCGGGATCGGCGTGGTTGCCTGCGGCGGCGGCTGCTTCCTGAATGAACTGCTGTCGCGGCGCCTGAAAGCCGAACTGACGGCGCGCCGCATCGTGATGCTGGAGGCGGTGAGCGTGCCGCCGAACGACGGGGCCGTCAGCCTCGGACAGTGCTGGGTCGCCCAGCGCGCGGGGGTTTGAGCCATGTGTCTCGCAATTCCGGCCCAGATCGTGCGGCTCGAGGCCGGTGAGCAGGCCCTGGTCGACATCGGCGGCATCCGCAAGCAAGTCTCGGTGGCGCTGCTCGACGGCCTGGTGCCGGGCGAGTTCGTGATCGTGCACGTCGGCTACGCGCTGGCGAGGCTGGACCCGGCGGCCGCGGCCGAAACGCTGGCGGCGATGGCGGCCGCCGGCATCGATGCGCGAGTGCTCGCGTGAAGTTCGTCGACGAATTCCGTGACGCCGAGCTTGCCCGTGGTCTGGCCGCGGCCATCGCCCGCGAGGCTGATCCCGCGCGGCGCTACCACTTCATGGAGTTCTGCGGCGGGCACACGCACGCGATCTCGCGCTACGGCGTCACCGACCTGCTGCCGCCGAATGTGCGCATGATCCACGGCCCAGGCTGCCCGGTCTGCGTCCTGCCGATCGGTCGCATCGACCTCGCGATCGGCCTCGCGCTGTCGCGCGGCGTGATCCTCTGCAGCTACGGCGACACGCTGCGCGTGCCGGCCTCGGAGGGGCGATCGCTGCTCAAAGCCAAGGCCGAGGGCGCGGACGTCCGCATGGTCTATTCGGCCGCCGACGCGCTCAGGATCGCGCGCGCCAATCCGGACCGCGAGGTCGTGTTCCTGGCGATCGGCTTCGAGACGACGACGCCGCCGACCGCGCTGGTGCTGCGCGAGGCGCACGCCGGCCAAGTGGCCAATTTCAGCGTGCTCTGCAACCACGTCCTGACGCCGGCCGCGATCGTCAACATCCTCGAGTCGCCGGAGGTTCGCAGCCTCGGCACCGTGCCGCTCGACGGCTTCGTCGGGCCGGCGCACGTCAGCACGGTGATCGGCACCGAGCCGTACGAGTTCTTTGCCCAGGAGTACCGCAAGCCGGTCGTCATCGCCGGCTTCGAGCCGCTCGACGTCATGCAAGCGATCCTGATGCTGGTCCGGCAGGTCAACGAGCGACGCTCGCAGGTTGAAAACCAGTTCTCGCGGGTCGTCAACCGGGCCGGCAACCTCAAGGCCCAGGCACTGGTCGCGGAGGTGTTCGAGCTGCGGCGTGAGTTCGAGTGGCGCGGTCTCGGCACGGTGCCGTACAGCGCCCTGCGGATCCGGGAGGCGTTCGCCGCGCACGACGCCGAGCGCAAGTTCAGCCTCGTCTATCAGCCGGTCGCCGACAACAAGGCCTGCGAGTGCGGCGCGATCCTGCGCGGCATCAAACGGCCGGTCGAGTGCAAGCTGTTCGGCGGCGCCTGCACGCCGGAGACGCCGATGGGCTCGTGCATGGTCTCGTCGGAAGGCGCCTGCGCAGCGCACTACTCGTACGGTCGCTTTCGCGACCGCGAGGCCGTGCCGGCGCCGGCCGCGGCGGTGCAGCCATGAGCGCCGCCGCGCGCCGCGAGTACCACCGGCCGCTCGACCTCAGGCGCGGCCGCGTCGAGCTCGCGCACGGCGCGGGCGGGCGGGCGACCGCGCAGCTGGTCGAGGAACTGTTCCTGGCCGCATTCGACAACGAGTGGCTGCGCCCGCTCAATGACGCCGCCTCGCTGCCGATGCCGGCCGGGCGGCTGGTGATGGCGACCGACAGCCACGTGGTCTCACCACTGTTCTTTCCCGGCGGCGACATCGGCTCGCTGTCGGTGCACGGCACGGTCAACGACGTCGCGATGGCCGGCGCGGTGCCGCTGTACCTCGCGGCCGGCTTCGTGCTCGAGGAAGGCTACCCGCTCGCCGACCTGAAGCGCATCGTCGCGTCGATGGCCGCAGCGGCCAAGGCCGCCGGCGTGCCGGTGGTGACCGGCGACACCAAGGTCGTCGAGCAGGGCAAGGGTGATGGCGTCTACATCACGACCACCGGCGTCGGCGTCGTGCCGCCGGGCATCAGTCTGGATGGCGCCGCGGCGCGCGAGGGCGACGCGATCTTCGTCTCCGGCACGATCGGCGACCACGGCGTCGCAATCATGTCCAAGCGCGAGAACCTCGAGTTCCAGACCGAGATCCTCTCGGACAGTGCGCCGCTGCACCGGCTGGTCGCGGCGCTGCTGGCCGCCTGTCCGCGCATCCGCGTGCTGCGCGATCCGACGCGAGGCGGGCTCGCGACGACGCTCAACGAGATCGCGCGCGCCTCCGGCGTCGGCATGCTGCTCGAGGAGAGCGCGATCCCGGTCGCGCCGGCGGTCGCGGCGGCCTGCGAGTTCCTCGGCCTCGACCCGCTGTACGTCGCCAACGAGGGCAAGCTGATCGCGATCGCGCCGGCGGCGGACGCGGACCGCGTGCTCGCGGCCCTGCGTGCGCATCCGCAGGGCCGCGACGCGGCACTGATCGGCCGAGTGACGCGCGACCCTGACCACTTCGTGCAGATGCGCACGGGCCTCGGCGGCCGTCGGGTCGTCGACTGGCTGACGGGCGATCAGCTGCCGCGCATCTGCTGACGGGCGCACGATGCGGATCCTGCTGCTGGCGCACTCCTTCAACAGCCTGACCCAGCGTCTGTGGTGCGAGCTCGGCGAGCGCGGCCACGAGCTCAGCCTCGAGCTCGACATCTCCGACGAGGTCAGCGCCGAAGCGGTGGCGCTGTTCGCGCCCGAGCTGGTGATCGCGCCGTTCCTGCGGCGCGCGATTCCGGAACGCATCTGGCGGCGCGTGCCGTGCCTCGTCGTGCACCCCGGGATCCCGGGCGATCGCGGCCCGGCGGCACTTGACTGGGCGATCCTCGAGGGCCAGCGGCGCTGGGGCGTGACGGTGCTCGAGGCGAGCGCTGAGTTCGATGCCGGCGACATCTGGGCCTCGGCGGACTTCGCGATGCGCGCGGCCAGCAAGGCGAGCCTGTACCGCGACGAGGTCGCCGACGCCGCGGTGCGGGCGGTGCTCGAGGCCCTCGAGCGCCGCGGCGTCGACGCGCGCGCGACGCCGCTCGCGACGCTCGATCCCGCCAGCGCCGGTCGCTGGCACCCGCAGCTTGCGGCAGCCGAGCGGCGGATCGACTGGCAGGCGGAGACGACCGCCGAGGCGCTCGTGAAGCTGCGCGCCGCGGATTCCTCGCCGGGCGTCGCCGACCAGATCCTCGGCGTGCCGTGCCGGCTGTACGACGCGCACGCCGCGCCGGCGGTTGCCGGCGCGCGCCCGGGCGAGTGGCTGGCGCGGGATGGCGAGGCGCTGCTGCGCGCGACCACGGACGGGGCGCTCTGGATCGGCCACGCGCGGCGCGAGGCGCAGGGTGCGTTCAAGTTGCCGGCGCTCGCCGCCTGCCCTGCAGCCGCGGCGCTGCCGGCGGTCGCGGCGGGCGGCATCGGCCGCGTCCGCTACCGCGAGGCGGACGCGATCGGCTACCTCAGCTTCGACTTCTACAACGGCGCCATGAGCGCGCTGCTGTGCCGGCAACTGGTCGCGGCGCTCGATCTGGCCGCGGCCCGGCCGACGCGCGTGCTGGTGCTGGAAGGCGGCCGCGACTTCTGGTCGAACGGCGTCCACCTCAATGTGATCGAGTCGGCGCACAGTCCGGCGGACGAGTCGTGGCGCAACATCGAGGCGATCGACGACGTCGCCGAGCGCATCCTGCGCATCGACGACAAGCTGACGGTGGCGGCCGTGCGTGGCAACGCCGGTGCCGGCGGCGCCTTCCTGGCGCTCGCCGCCGACCGTGTCTGGATGCGCCCCGGCGTCGTGCTGAACTTCCACTACCGCAATATGGGCAACCTGTACGGCTCGGAACTGTGGACGTACACGCTGCCGCGCCGTGTCGGCGCCGAGATGGCCGCGCGCATCATGGACGGCCGGCAGCCGCTGCTCGGGCGCCAGGCGGCGGCGATGGGACTCGCGGACGAGGCTTTCGGCAGCGATGCGCAGGACTTCGCCGCCGGCGTCGCCGAGCGCGCCGCGCGCCTGGCCTCAGCTCGCGACCATTCGGCATTGCTCGCCGCCAAGCAGGCGCGCCGCGCGGCCGACGAGGCTGCCCGGCCGCTCGCCGCCTACCGCGCCGCCGAACTCGCGCGGATGCAGCGCAGCTTCTATGGCTTCGACACGAGCTACCACGTCGCGCGGCACCGCTTCGTGCACAAGGCGCCGCACTCGTGGACCGCACGGCACCTGGCGCGGCACCGCGTCGGCGCCTGAGCGGGCGCGGTCAGCCGTGGTCGTGGCCGCCGGCACCGTGCACGTGGCCGTGGGCGAGCTCTTCGGCGCTCGCGGCGCGGACCTCGGCGATCTGCACGTCGAAGTTCAGTGCCTGGCCGGCGAGCGGATGATTGCCGTCGACCGTGACCATGTCGCCGGCGATGCGCGTCACGACCACCTGCCGCGGCCCGTGTTCGGTCTGGGCGGTGAAGCGCATGCCCGCCTTGACGTCGTCGCCGCTCTGGAACGCGCGTCGCGGAACCTGCTGCACCAGCGCGTCGTCGTGCTCGCCGTAGGCCTTCTCGGCCGGTATCGCCACCACGACGTGGTCGCCGCTGGTCTTGCCCTCGAGCGCCTCTTCGAGGCCGACGATGATGTTGCCGCCGCCGTGGATGTAGGCCAGCGGCTCGCCGTCGGCGGAGCTGTCGAGCACCTCGCCGGCGTCGTTGGTGAGCGTGTAGTGGATCGTGACGACGGTGTCGCGGGCAACTAGCATGGCGGGGCCTCGGGCAATGGGAGCGGAATTCTAACGCGACGTGGCGGGGGCTGTCCGCCCGGGCCGGCGGAGGGACCTGCGGGAGAACGTGATGAAATTCAGGACGACCGATCTGCTCGATGCGCACCCCGAGCTCGAGGCCTGCGAGGCCGGCCTCGGCCACTACGGTGGCGTGCGCCGCTTCAGCGGCGAGGTGGTGACGGTGCGCTGCTTCGAAGACAACTCGCTGGTGCGCGAGCTGCTCAAGAGCGCCGGCCGCGGCCGCGTGCTGGTGATCGACGGCGGCGGTTCGCGACGCTGCGCGTTGGTCGGCGACCTGCTCGCGGCCTCAGGCCAGGCGCAGGGCTGGGCCGGCATCCTGGTCGCCGGCTGCGTGCGGGATTCGGCCGCACTCGCGGCACTGCCGATCGGAGTGATGGCGCTCGGCGTGCAACCGCGGCGCAGCGAGAAGCATGGCCAGGGCGTACAGGGCGTGACGCTCGAGCTGCTCGGCGCGCGGGTGCGCCCCGGCGACCTCGCGTATGCGGACGAAGACGGTGTCGTATTCTCGCAACAACCATTGACGGACTAGGGTCGGGGCCGGCGCCTCGGCGCGGGCGGCGCGCGTGGTAACGTGCCGTGGCAGGGGGTGCGATGTTTTCTGGATGGCTGCTGTCCGCGCTCGCGGTCGGCTACCTCGCGTTGTTGTTCGCGATCGCCTTCTATGGCGACACCCGCCGTGTCTACCCGCTGAACACGCGGCTGCGGCCGGTGATCTACAGCCTCGCTCTCGGCGTCTACTGCACGACCTGGACCTTCTTCGGCGCGGTGGGTACCGCCGTGCGCGAGGGTTGGGCGTTCCTGCCGATCTATCTGGGTCCCGCGCTGCTGTTCCTGTTCGGCGCGCCGTACCTCGCGCGGCTGGTCGAGGTCGCGCGCGCGCGCAACATCACCTCGATCGCCGACTTCATCTCGTCGCGCTTCGGCAAGAGCCCGTCGCTCGCCGCACTCACCTCGCTGCTCGCGCTGCTCGCCGCGGTGCCGTATCTCGCCCTGCAGTACAAGGCGGTCGCGGCAAGCATTGACGTACTGACCGGCGTGCCGGCCAGTGGCCCGGGCTGGCGCTTCGACACCGCGCTCGCGGTGGCGCTGCTGATGGCGCTGTTCGCGGCGCTGTTCGGCACGCGCCGGGTCGCGGCCTCAGAGCATCACGAGGGCCTGATGCTGGCGATCGCCTTCGAGTCGTTCGTCAAGCTCTGCGCCTTCGTCGCGGTCGGCCTGTACGCCTGGCGCTCGCTCGGCCCGGCGCCGCAGAGTCTGGCCCGCTCGCTCGAGGCGATGCGCGGCGGGCTCGACGCCAACTTCGTCGCCACCACGCTGCTCGCCGCGGCCGCCGTGGTCTGTCTGCCGCGCCAGTTCCAGGTCGCGGTCGTTGAATGCGCCGAGCCCGCTGACCTGCGTCGCGCTCGCTGGCTGTTCCCGCTCTACGTCGCGCTGTTCTCGGTGTTCGTGTTGCCGATCGCGGCGCTCGGCATCGCGAGTGGCGTCGCCGAGCACGGCCACCCGGACACGCTGGTGCTGACCGTGCCGATGGCGACCGGGGCGCCGTGGCTCGCACTGCTCGCCTTCCTCGGCGGCCTGTCGGCGGCCACCGCCATGGTGGTGGTGGCGAGCCTCGCGCTCGCGACCATGGTGACGCACGACCTGATCGTGCCGGCCTTGTGGCGCACGCGCCTGGTGCGCAGCGTCGATCTGGGCGGCCGCATCCTCTGGCTGCGGCGCATCACGATCTTCGCGCTCGCGCTGCTCGCCTACGGCTACCACCGCTCGGTCGGCGCGCCGACCAGCCTCGCCGCGATCGGCCTGCTGGCCTTCGCGGCGGTGGCGCAGTTCGTGCCGGGGATCGCCGCGGGCCTGTGGTGGCGCGGCGCGACCCGCGAGGGCGTGTTCTGGGGGCTGCTGGCCGGCTTCGCGTTGTGGGTCTACACGCTGCTGCTGCCGGGCGTGCTCACACCCGCGAGCAGCCTGCTCGCGCAGGGCCCGTTCGGCGTCAGCTGGCTGCGGCCGCAGGCGCTGTTCGGCGTGCACGATCTCGGCCCGGTGGTGCAAGGGGCGATGTGGGCGCTGCTGGCCAACGTCACGCTGCTGGTCGGCGTTTCGCTGCGCCGCGGCACCACGCTGCAGGAACGCCTTGCGGCCAAGGCGTTCAACGCGCCGCCCGGCGCGTCCGCAGGCCACGGCCCGAGCCACGCGCGCGTCGGCGACCTTGAGGCGCTCGCGGCGCGCATCGTCGGGCCGGCGGCGGCGCGCCGCATGCTGGCCGACCACGCGACGCGGGCGCGGCAGCCGGTGCCGCGTTCCGGCGACTGGGCCGATCGCGCGCTGCTGCAGCACGTCGAGCGCGAACTGGCCGGCTCGGTTGGCGCGTCCACGGCGCGCGTGCTGCTGACGCACGCGCTGAAGCGCCGCGGGCTCGAGGTCGATGAGGTCGCCGAGCTGCTCGACGAGACGTCGCAGGAGCTGCGCTTCAGCCGTCAGCTGCTGCAGGCAACCATGGAGAACGTCGCACAGGGCATCAGCGTCGTGGACCCCGACATGCGGCTGGTGGCGTGGAACCGCCGCTACACGGAGATGTTCGACTACCCGGACGGCTTCATCTACGTGGGCCGCGACGCCGCCGAGCTGATCCGCTGGAACGCGTTGCGCGGCGAGTGCGGCCCGGGCGCCGCCGAGGAACACGTGCGCAAGCGGCTGGTCTACATGCGCGCCGGCAGTGCCTACGTCATTCAGCGCGAGCGACGCAACGGTCGGGTCTACGAGATCCGTGGCCAGCCGATGCCGGGTGGCGGCTACGTGACGACCTACACCGACATCACCGAGTTTAAGCGCACCGAGCACGAGTTGCGCGACGCCAAGCTCGAGCTCGAGAGCCGGGTCGAGGAGCGCACCCTCGAGCTCAAGGGCGCGCTCGCGGCGCAGCAGGCCGCCAAGCGGCTGGCCGAGGAGGCCAACGCCAGCAAGACACGCTTCTTCGCGGCGGCCAGCCACGACCTGCTGCAGCCGCTGAACGCGGCACGGCTGTTCGCATCGGCGCTGTCGGCGCAGGCGGTCGACGAGCCGCCGTTGCAGGAGATCGCCGCCCGCATCGATAGCTC
The DNA here is from genome assembly GCA_025355105.1 of Pseudomonadota bacterium. Classification (GTDB taxonomy): domain Bacteria; phylum Pseudomonadota; class Gammaproteobacteria; order Steroidobacterales; family Steroidobacteraceae; genus CAIKZZ01. Next base: position 121,732 of record JANYAE010000016.1, read on the forward strand.
GATGCGGGCCGCCGAGGACCTGCTCGACGGCCTGCTCGACGTCGCCAAGCTCGACAGTGGTGCGCTGCGGCCCGAGCGCTCGGCGTTCCCGATTGCCGACCTGCTCGCCGACCTCGAGCGGCAGTACGCGCCGGTCGCGGCGGCGCGGCGACTGTCGCTGCGGGTCGCGCCGTCGCACGCGGTCGTCTACACGGACCGGGTGCTGCTGCGGCGAATCCTGCAGAACTACCTCGCCAACGCGCTGCGCTACACGCGCCGTGGCGGCGTCGTGCTCGGCTGCTCGCGGCGCGGCGGCGACGTGCTGATCCGCGTCAGCGATACCGGGCCGGGGATCGCCGAGCACCAGCGCAGCGCGATCTTCGGCGAATTCACGCGGCTCGAGCGCGCCTCGCCGTGGGGCGAGAAGGGGCTCGGCCTCGGGCTCGCGATCTGCGACCGCATCGCGCGCCTGCTCGCCCACCCGCTCGACCTGCGCTCGCGGCCGGGCAGCGGTTCCACCTTTGGCGTGGTGGTGCCGCGCGCGGCGCTCGCGGTCGTGCCGGCGCCGCCGAGCGCCGAACCGTCGCGCGACGCGGCCGCCGTGCTCGACGGGCTGTGCGTGCTGTGTGTCGACAACGAACCGGCCATCCTCGACGGCATGGAGGCGCTGCTCGGCCGCTGGGGGATCCGCGTGCTGAAGGCGCGCGACGCGGCGGAGGCGCTGGCCTGCTACGCGGCCGGCGACGTCGACATCGTGCTCGCCGACTACCACCTCGGCGAAGGTCCGGATGGCCTGCAGGCGCTGTCGAGCATCGGCGAGGCCGCGGCGGCGCCGGTCGCGGCGGCGCTGATCACGGCCGACTACGACGGCGGGCTCGCGGCGCGCGCCAGGGCGCTCGGCTGGCCGGTGCTCAGAAAGCCGATCAAGCCGGCCGCGCTGCGCGCCTTCCTGAGCGCGGCGCGCGCTGGCCGCGTGGTGGCACGGGCCCGCGCGGCGCTCGGCTAGGCGGAGCGCCGCGCACGTGCGGCAACGGCGGCGGCGCGTGCGACAGCCGGCAGCGGTCCTGCCGCCGGCCTAGTCGGCCTCGTCGGGCGCCGCGCGCAGCGCGCCGTGGTCGATCGCGAGGCGCCCGACGCGCAGCACCGCCTGGGTGCGGTTCGCGACACCGAGCTTGCGCAGCACCGCGGTCACGTGCGCCTTGACGGTCGCTTCGGAGACGTCGAGCTCGAACGCAATCTGCTTGTTCAGCAATCCAGACAGCAACATGCTGAGCACGCGAAACTGCTGCGGCGTGAGGTCCGCGAGCCGCGAAGCGATCTCGAGGTCGGCCGAGCGGCTGCCGGGCGGCGGCGCGCGGTAGTCGGGTGGTGCGACCAGCTCGCCCTGCAGCACCGCTTCGACGCCGGCGCCGATCGTCGCGGCCTCCGACGACTTGGCGATGAAGCCCTGCGCGCCGTAGGCGAAGGCGCTGGCGACGGTGGCTGCGTCAGCGGTGGCCGAGACGATCACGACCGGCAGCTCCGGGCGCGAGCCCCGCACGTGCGCGAGCGCGCTGAAACCGTGCGCGCCCGGCATGTCGAGGTCGAGCAGCAGCACATCCGCCTGCGGATGGCGTTCGATCATCTCGAGGACCCCGGCGACGCTGTCGGCCTCGACGAACTCGGCGTCGGTCATCGTGCCAGCGACCGCGCCGCGCAGCGCCGCACGAAACAGCGGATGGTCGTCCGCGATCAGGATCGTGCGGCCCACGGCGGCCTCGCGCCGGCTATTTCTGCGGCCGGTGATCGACGAGCTGCCTGACGACCGACGGGTCGGCCAGCGTCGAGGTATCGCCGAGCTGGTCTGCCTCGTCGGCGGCGATCTTGCGCAGGATCCGCCGCATGATCTTGCCGCTGCGCGTCTTCGGCAGCCCGGGCGCCCACTGAATCACGTCCGGCGAAGCGATTGCGCCGATCTGCTGCCGGACGGTCTGCTTGAGCTCGGCGAGCAGCTGGTCGGAGGAGTCGATGCCGGCCTTGAGCGTGACATAGGCATAGATGCCCTGGCCCTTGATGTCGTGCGGATAGCCGACGACCGCGGCTTCCGCAACCGCCGGGTGGGCGACCAGCGCGCTCTCGACCTCGGCCGTGCCGAGGCGGTGGCCGGAGACGTTGATGACGTCGTCCACCCGGCCGGTGATCCAGTAGTAGCCGTCATCGTCGCGGCGCGCACCGTCGCCGGTAAAATAGGTGCCCGGGAAGGTGCGAAAGTAGGTGTCGATGAAGCGCTGGTGGTCGCCGTAGACGGTGCGCATCTGGCCCGGCCACGAGTCGAGCAGCACCAGGTTGCCCTCGGCGGCGCCCTTGAGCTCCTGGCCGGCGCCGTCGACGATCGCCGGCATCACGCCGAAGAACGGCGTGGTCGCCGAGCCCGGCTTCAGGCGGGTCGCGCCGGCGAGCGGCGTGATCAGGATGCCGCCGGTTTCGGTCTGCCACCAGGTGTCGACGATCGGGCAGCGGCGGTCGCCGACCACCCGGTGGTACCACTCCCAGGCCTCGGGGTTGATCGGCTCGCCGACGCTGCCGAGCAGCCGCAGGCTCTTGCGGGAGTGCTTCTGGACCCAGCTCTCGCCCTCGCGCATCAGCGCGCGGATCGCGGTCGGCGCGGTGTAGAAGATCGTGACGCCGTGGCGGTCGATGACGTCCCAGCAGCGGCCCGGGTCCGGGTAGTTGGGCACGCCCTCGAACATCAGCGTGGTCGCGCCGCAGGCCAGCGGGCCGTAGACGACGTAGCTGTGCCCGGTGACCCAGCCGACGTCGGCGGTGCACCAGAACAGGTCGCCGTCGCGGTAGTCGAAGACGGTTTCGAAGGTGTACGAGGCGTACACCAGGTAGCCCCCGCTCGTGTGCAGCACGCCCTTCGGCTTGCCGGTCGAGCCCGAGGTGTAGAGGATGAAGAGCGGGTCCTCGGCGCCGACCGCGACCGGCGGGCAGTCAGGACTTGCCGCCTTGAGCAGCTCCTCGTAGTGCAGGTCGCGGCCTTCCTGCCACGCCACCTTGCCGCCGGTGCGGCGCACGACGACCACCTTTTCGACGGTGCCGTTCGGGTGCTGCGCCAGCGCGGCGTCGACGTTGGCCTTGAGCGGCACCTTGCGGCCGCCGCGCAGGCCCTCGTCGGCGGTGATGACGAGCTTGGAGGCGCAGTCCTGGATGCGGCTGGCCAGCGACTCCGGCGAAAAGCCGCCGAAGACGATCGAGTGGATCGCGCCGAGTCGCGCGCAGGCGAGCATCGCCACCGCCGCCTCGGGGATCATCGGCAAGTAGATCGTGACGCGGTCGCCCTTGCTGACGCCGAGTCCCTTGAGGGCGTTGGCGAAGCGGCAGACGTCGGCGTGCAGCTCGCGGTAGCTGACGCGGCGGCTCTCCTTCGGGTCGTCACCTTCCCAGAGGATGGCGGTCTGGTCGCCGCGCTTGGCGAGGTGCCGGTCCAGGCAGTTGGCCGCGACGTTGAGCTCACCGTCGCCGTACCAGCGGATGCGGAAGTTGTGCAGGTCGAAGGAGACGTCCCGCACCTCGGTGTAGGGCTTGATCCAGTCGATCCGCCTGCCGACCTCGCCCCAGAAGGCGCTCGGGTCCTTGATGCTGCGCGCGTAGTCGGCGGCGTAGCGGCTGGCGTCGACGCGCGCCTTGCGGGCGAATTCGGCGGGGACTTCGTAGACATGGCTCATGGCGATCTCTCCAGACAGGGCACCGCGGCGAGACTCCGCGGAGCCCGCGCAGCAACGACCGACTACTTCTAGCACCGCGGCCGGCCCGTCAGGCTTCGACCTTGGTCTTATCCCCCGTACCCTACGACCTTTGGCTAATGTCCGCCTGCCCGCGCTGGGGGGCAGCATCCGGTGGGGATCGTTCATGAAAACGGTGCCTGGCTCAAGACGCACTGTCCACATCGGCGGCACGGCCGCGGCGTGGGCTGCGGGATCCGCGGGCTGGTGGCCCGGAGGTGACGGTCGGACGGCGGATCTGCTCTACTCGGGCCGAGCCGCCGGACCGGCGCCAGCTCCGGCGGCCGCTCGCGGCGGCCGGTGCCGGGTTGAGCGAGCCGAGCGGCGGACCGCGCGCCAGGCGTCGGTCCGGCCAGAATTCCAACGCGAGGGGGATGTGAACATGGCGAAGTCGGATTCGATCGACTGGGCGGCGGTGATCGCCGATCCGCGGTTCCAGCAGCTGCACCGCAGGAAGACGTCGTTCCTGTGGGGGCTCATGGCGTTCTCCGTTTTCTACTACTTCCTGCTGCCGATCGGCGCGGGCTACTACCAGGACATCTTCAAGATCAAGGTCTGGGGCGTCATCAACGTCGGGCTGCTGTTCGCGCTCAGCGAGTTCGTGGTCGCGTGGGGCATCGCGATCTACTACTCGCGCGTCGCCAACCGTGATTTCGATCGCCTGGCCGGCGAAATCGCCGCCGACTTCATGAAGCGCGCGGGAGCCTGAACCATGCAGCTCACCACCAAGAAGCTCGGCACCTTCGGCCTCGCGGCCGCGCTGTCGCTGGCCGCCGTCGCAGCGCGCGCCGAAACGAGCGCCGCGGGCCAGTATCGCTGGGTCACCTTCGTTGTCTTCGCGGCCATCATCGCGCTGACGATGTACATCACCTACGTCGCGGCCAAGCGCGTCAAGTCGGCCTCGGACTTCTACACCGCCGGCGGCGGCATCTCCGGCCTGCAGAACGGCTGGGCGATCGCCGGCGACTACCTGTCGGCGGCATCCTTCCTCGGCATCGCCGGGCTGATCTCGCTGTTCGGCTACGACGGCTTCATGTACTCGGTCGGCTGGCTGGTCGCGTACATCACGGTGCTGCTGTTGATCGCCGAGCCGTGCCGCAACATCGGCAAGTACACGCTCTCCGACATCCTCGCCTACCGCAATGACCCGCGCAAAACGCGCATCGTCGGCGCCTTGTCGGTGATCACGGTGTCGACCTTCTACCTGACGGCGCAGATGGTCGGCGGCGGCGTGCTCGTCAAGACCCTGATCGGCATCGACTACGAGGTGTCGGTGATCGCGGTCGGCGTCCTGATGCTGAGCTACGTGCTGTTCGGTGGCATGGTCGCGACCACCTGGGTGCAGATCATCAAGGCGGTCCTGCTGGTGATGGCGTCGGTGGTCATCGTGATGCTGGTCTGGACGCCGTACGGCTTCTCGCTGCCGGCCTTCCTCGCCGATGTGGTCGGCGATCCGAAGGTGCAGGCACGCGTCGCGTCGCTGCTCGGCGATGCCGCCAAGAACATGACCCCGGCGGAGCTCGGCCAGCGCTTCCTCGAGCCCGGGCTGCGCTTCAAGGCGCCACTGGACCAGATCTCGCTCGGCATGGCGCTGGTGTTCGGTACCGCCGGACTGCCGCACATCCTGATGCGCTTCTTCACCGTGCCGACCGCACAGCAGGCCCGCAAGTCGGTGGTCTGGGCGATGGCGATCATCGGCGGCTTCTACGTGCTGACGCTGTTCCTCGGCTTCGGCGCCGCGAAGCTGGTCGGCTCGGCGAACATCGCCGCGGTCGACGCCGGCGGCAACATGGCCGGCCCGCTGCTGGCGCAGTACATCGGCGGCGGCGCCGAGTCCTTTTTCGGCAACTTCATGCTGGCGTTCGTCTCGGCGGTCGCGTTCGCGACCATCGTCGCGGTGGTCGCCGGCCTGGTGCTCGCGGCGGCCTCGGCGATGGCGCACGACCTCTGGGGCGGCGTCGTGCCCGGCGGCGAGACGGTGGCGCCGCAGCAGCAGGTGCGCGCGGCGCGCATCGCAACGGTGATCGTCGGCGCCATGGCGATCGCGATCGGCATCGCCGCCAAGGGCCAGAACGTCGCGGTGCTGGTGGCGCTCGCGTTCGCCGTGGCGGCGAGCGCGAACTTCCCGTGCGTGCTGCTGACGCTCTACTGGAAGCGCTGCAACACGACCGGCATCGTCAGCGGCATGATCGTCGGCACGGTGTGCGCGGTCGGCCTGACGCTGGTGTCGCCGAACCTGACCTACCCGAAGGCGGTGCGCGCCGGAGCCCACAAGGTGCTCGACGCCGAGTCCGGCAAGCGCGCGACGATCGCCGAGGCGCTGGCGTCAGGTGACGAGGCCAAGATCGCCAAGGCGACCAAGGACACCACCGCGCTCGACAAGGCGGTCAAGAAGGCCAACGACGACATGAAGAAGGTTGAGGGCCAGGAGACCTCGTTCGTCGGCCTCGAGAAGCCGCTGATGGATCTGCAGAACCCGGGCATCTTCTCGATCCCGATCGGCTTCCTGGCGGTGATCCTCGGATCGCTGCTCGGCCGCGACAAGCGCGCCGAGGACATGTGGGACGAGGTCTATGCGCGGCAGAACACGGGCATCCTGGCCTCCAGGGCGACGAGCCACTGAGCCACGGCGCGCGGCGGCGGAGCCCGAGGGCTCTGCCGCCGCCGCGCCGGACGATGCGGGCCGCGCGGCGTGACCGCGCCGCGGCTGATCCTCGAGGCGACGATCCGCTTCCTGCGGGCGCACGAGCCGTTCGCGCGCATGACCCGGCGCGACCTCGAATACCTCGCCGGTCACGTACGGCTCGCTTACTTCGCCGCCGGCAGCGTGGTCGTCGACGCGGCGAGCGGCGCGCAGTGCCCGCTGCACGTCATTCAGCGCGGCCACGTCCGCGCCATCGACGCGCGGGCGCCGGCCGACGCGACCCTGCTCGGCCCCGGCGAGTGCTTTCCGCTCGGGCCGGCCGGCCAGGCGGTCGCCAGCGTCGGCTACGTCGCCACCGAGGACGTGTTTTGCTACCAGCTCGAGGCGAGCGAGTGTCAGGCGCTGCGGGCCAGCTCGGTCGCCTTCGCGGAGTTCTGCGCGCAGTCGCTGCGCACGCTGCTGCACCAGTCGCAAGGCCAGGTGCGGCGCCAGTTCAGCCAGCGCGCGGTGGAGCAGCAGACGCTGCTGCAACCGGTCCGGGCGCTGATCCGGCGCGCGCCGGTCAGCTGCGCGGCGGCGACGCCGCTCAGAGCCGCGCTCGAGCGGATGAGCGCGGAGGGCGTCGGTACGATCGCGGTGGTCGACGACGCGCAGCGACCGATCGGGATCTTCACGCTGACCGATCTGATGGAGCGCGTCGTGCTGCCGGGCGCCGACCTCGGCGGGCCCGTCTCGGCCGTGATGACGCCGAGCCCCGGTGCGGTCGACGAGGAGACGACCGCGCAGGAGGCGCTCGCCGTGATGGCGACGCACCGCTACCACCAGCTGGTCATCACGCGTGCCGGCGCGCTCTGCGGCGTGGTGTCGGAGCGCGACCTGTTCGCGCTGCAGCGCGTCTCGATGCAATACGTCATCGAGGCGATCCGTGGCGCGCGCGACGTCGAGGCGCTGAAAGGCGCCGCCGCCGACATCATGACGCTGGCCGACAACCTGCTGGCGCAGGGCGCCGCGGCGGAGCCGCTGACGCACACCATCGCCTCGCTCAACGACGCGCTGACGCTGCGCCTGTTCGCGCTGCTGGCCGCCGACCACGACCTCGAAGGAATTGACTGGTGCTGGCTGTCGCTCGGCAGCGAGGGCCGGCGCGAGCAGACGATTGCCTCCGACCAGGACAACGCGCTGGTGTTCGAGGTCGCGGAGCCGCAGCGCGAGATGGCGCGCGCCCGGCTGCTCGCATTCGCGCACGCGGCCAACCAGGCGCTGGCGGCGCTCGGCGTTCCGCTCTGTCCGGGCAACATCATGGCCGGCAATCCGGCCCACTGCCTGAGCGCCGACGAGTGGCGCGGGCGCTTCGCCTCGTGGCTGCGCGAGCCCGCGCCCGAGGCGCTGCTGGCGGCGAACATCTTCTTCGATTTCCGCGCGCTGGCCGGCCAGGCGCCGCTCGCCGACGCGCTGCGGCGCTGGCTCGTCGAGGTCGCGCCTGACAGCCGGCTGTTTCTCAGGCTGCTGGCCACGAACGCCCTCGCCGCCGAGCCGCCGCTCGGCGTGATGCGCGCCTTCGTCACCGACGACGGCGTGCACCGCGGCACCATCGACCTCAAGGCCGACGGCACGCGGATCTTCGTCGACGCGGCACGCGCCTTCGCGCTGGCCTTCGGCATCGCCGAGACCGGCACCGCGCCGCGCCTGCGCCTCGCAGGCCGTCGCCTCGGGCTGGAGGAGCGCGAGACCGGCGCCTACGCCGACGCCTTTCACTTCCTGCAGTTGCTGCGGCTGCGCGCGCAACGCGGCCACGTCGGCAGCGAGGGCGGTCCGGCGCCACACGCCGCGCCGAACCGCATCGATCCGTACGCCCTCAACGAGCTCGACCAGCGAATGCTGAAGGAGGCGTTGCGCCAGGCGCGACTGCTCCAGAAGCTGCTCGAGCAGACGCTCGCGCGGTGAGCGGCATGCGCTGGCCGTGGACGCGACAGCTCGAGCGGCGGCAGGTGCGCGCCGCGCTCGCCGAGCCGCTGCGCGCCCGGCTCGCGCACCTGCACCGTCGCGCGCTCGGCGCCGCGAGTGGCCGCCGCCTGCGCGCAACCCCGCTCGCGCTCGCCCGCTTCGTCGCGGTGGACCTCGAGACCACCGGGCCGCGCATGGATTGCGACCGCGTGATCGCGATCGGCGCGGTCGCCGTGGCCGAGCGGGCGCTGGCCCACGCCGACGCCTTCGCCGCGGTGTTGCGGCAGAGCGCGTCGAGCTCGGTCGACAACATTCTCGTCCACCAGATCGGTGGCCAGCAGCAGCTCGGCGGCGTGGAGCCGGCGGCGGCGCTGCTCGAGTTCCTCGAGTTCCGGGGCGCAGCTTTCGCGGTGGCGTTTCGCGCCGAGTTCGACGCCGAAGTGCTCGGCCGCGAACTCGAGCTGCAGCTCGGCGTGCGCGTGCCGCGCCGCTTCCTGGACCTCGCGCTGCTGCTGCCGGCGCTGCATCCCGGCACGCAGAACGATTCGCTGGAGGACTGGCTCGAGCACTTCGGGCTGGTGCCGATCGGCCGCCATGACGCGCTCGCCGACGCCTACACGACCGCGCAGCTGCTGCTGATCGTGCTCGATGCGGCGCAGCGGCTCGGGGCCCGGAGCGCCGGCGACCTGGTTGATCTCGAGGCGGCGCAGCGCTGGCTGGGTCGGCGTCGCTAGCGGTCGAGGGCCCAGCGGACGACGGTGTCGACCACCGGCTGGGCGCGGAACTCGGCGCCCGGATGGTTGACGATCACGACCACGGCGAGCGGCCGGCCGGAGTGGCTCGTGATCCAGCCGGCGACGGCGCCGACGCCGTTCAGGTGACCGGTCTTGAGGCGGATGTGGCCGTCGGCGGCGAGGTCGGCGAAGCGCCGCCGCAGCGTGCCGTCCTGGCCGCAGAGTGGCAGCGACGCGGCGAGTTCCGGGAAGTAGCGGCTGCGGTACGCGGCCGCGAGCAGTCGCGCCATGCTGTCGGCGGAGATCCGCGTGCGGCGCGACAACCCCGAGCCGTTGTCGATCACCAGCTCCGGAAAGTCGAGTCCCTGGCGCGCCAGCCATTCGGCGAGCGCGCGCTCGCCATTCGACACCGTCGCCGGCGCGCCGAAGCGCTCGGTGGCGAGCGTCAGCAGCAGCATCCGCGCCATGGTGTTGTTGCTGTACTTGTTGAGCAGCCGGATGACCTCGGCGAGCGACAGCGACTCGTATTCCGAGAACGGTCGCGCGGCAGGGGGTCGCGACTCGAGCCGCAGCCGGCCGGAGAACTCGCCGCCCTGCTCGCGCCAGGCGCTGACGAAGGTGCCGAAGGCGAAGTCCGGCGCGCGCATCACCGCGCGCCGCGCCGCCGGCGGCGGGCAATGACGCGACAGCCGCCCGGTCAGCGCCAGCCGGTTCGGGTCGTCCTCGTAGGTAGTGAAGGTCAGCGCCTTGGCGCCGTCGCCGCAGGCGCCGTCGCCGAGCCGGATCGAGGTCGCGAGCCGCAGGTTCGCCGGCTCCGGATCGACGATGACCCGGACGCGGTTGCCTTCCGCGACGAAGTGGAAGTCGACCGCCTGGAAATTGACCAGCAACGCGTCGGGCAGCACGTTGTAGAGCTTGTCGCCGCGGCCGTCGAATTCGTCGGCCTCCGGCTCCTGCAGCGCGTACTGCGAGCGGTCGATGACGATGTCGCCGTCGATCCGCTTGAGACCCGTGTTCCTGAGCTCGCGCGCGAAGCGCCACCAGCGCTCGGCCGTGAGGTACGGGTCACCACCGCCCTGCAACACGAGGTCGCCTGCCAGCCGGCCGTCGGCGACCTTGTCGGTCACAAAGGCGCGTGTCGTCCAGTGGTAGCTCGGCCCGAGCTGGTCCAGTGCCGCGAAGGTCGTCAGGACCTTGATCGTCGAGGCAGGGCTCCTCGGCTCGCGCGCGTTGAACTCGAGGTAGGGTTCGCCGCTGACGGCATCGCGCACGACGATGCTGACCGCCGAGGCGGGCAGCGCCTGGCTGTGCAGGACCTGCTCGAGTAGCGGCGGCAGCGGCGCGGCGCCGGCCTGGGCGGCGAGGCCGGCGGCGAGCGGGGCGAGGATGGCCGCGAGCACGCGGCGGCTGGGCTGTATCATGCGCGCGAAGTGTAGCGGCGCGCCGACCTCGAGGGCTACGGCCGCGCCGCCGCCGGGTGCAACTTTGCCGCCCGTCACACTGTCTATGCACGCGGGTACCCGAGCGTCGAGGAGTGGGATCATGGGTCGACGGACTTTCGTCGCCGCACTGGCGGTGACCGGCGGCATCGCGTGGCTGGGGCTTGCGGGCTGCGGCCGCGCGCCGCAGCCGTCGACCGCGCCGGTCGCGACGGCGCCGGTCGCGACCGCGCCAGCCGCCACGCCGCAGCCGGTCAGCCCCGGCACCACCGCGGCGACGGTGCGCGGGCTGCCGGACTTCACCGATCTCGTCGCGCACAACGGCCCGGCGGTGGTCAACATCGCGGTCGTCGAGAAGGGCCGGCTGGCCGCGTTCCAGGAAGGCGCGCCCGATGACCCGCTGCACGACTTCCTGCGCCGCTTCGGCGCGCCGCCGCAGCGCGGCCCGCAGCAGCCGCTGCGCGGCGAGGGCTCAGGCTTCATCGTCGCGCCGCAGGGCTACATTCTGACCAACGCGCACGTCGTCGCCGACGCCAGCGAAGTCACCGTGCGCCTGACCGACCGGCGCGAGTTCACGGCCAAGGTCGTCGGCGTTGACCGCCGCACCGACGTCGCGGTCATCAAGATCGACGGCAAGGACCTGCCGACGGTGCGCATCGGCGACCCGAGCAAGCTGCGCCCGGGCGAGTGGGTGGTGGCGATCGGTTCGCCGTTCGGCTTCGACAACAGCGTCACCGCCGGCATCGTCAGCGCGCTGTCGCGCTCGCTGCCGGACGGCCAGTACACGCCGTTCATCCAGACCGACGCGGCGGTCAACCCGGGCAACTCCGGCGGCCCGCTGTTCAACATGGCCGGCGAGGTCGTCGGCATCAACTCCCAGATCTACAGCCGCACCGGCGGCTTCATGGGCATCTCATTCGCGATCCCGATCGACATCGCGATCGGCGTCAAGGACCAGCTGGTCAAGAACGGCCGCGTGCAGCGCGGGCGCATCGGCGTCCTGGTCCAGGAGGTTGGCCAGCAGCTGGCGGACTCGTTCGGGCTCGACCGGCCGCGCGGTGCGATCGTCGCGCAGGCCGAGGCCGGCGGACCGGCCGCCAAGGCCGGGCTCAAGTCCGGCGACGTGATCCTCGGCGTCAACGGCCAGCCGATCGAGCGCTCCGGACAGCTGTCGGCCGTGATCTCGCAGCTCAGGCCCGGCACCAAGGCCGAGCTGGAAGTCTGGCGCGACCGCGCCAGCCGCAAGATCGAGGTGGAGGTGGCCGAGCTCAAGGAGGGCGCCGTCGCGGCCAACGAGCACGGCGAAGCACCGCAGGGCGGCAAGCTCGGGCTCTCGGTCCGGCCGCTGTCGCCGCAGGAACGGCGCGCCGCCGGGCTCGACGGCGGACTGCTGGTCGAGGACGTGGCCGGCCCGGCGCTGGAAGCCGGCGTGCAGCCCGGCGACGTCGTCGTCGGCGCCAACGGCCAGCGGGTCGCAAGCGTCGAGGAGCTCGAGGCGCAGACCTCGAAGTCGAAGCGCTCGCTGGCGCTGCTCGTCAATCGCGGCGGCACGACCATCTTCATTCCGATTAAGATCGGCTGAGATGGACAGACGCAGACGCATCGCGGGGTGGCTCGGGCTGCTCGCCGCACTCGCCGGCCTCGGCGCGGCGCCGCTCGCGGCGGCTGACCCGGCCGCGCCGTTCAAGGACTGCGCCGACTGCCCAGAGATGGTGCGCGTGCCGGCCGGAACCTTCGTCATGGGCACGCCCGGCGCGGCGCCGCACGACGCCACCCGCGCCGAGTCGCAGGCGCTGATCGTGCGGCTGCCGAAGCCGATCGGCCTCGGTCGACTGGAAGTCACGCGCCGCGAGTTTCGCACCTTCGCCGCCGACGCCGGCTACGACGTCCATGGCCCGTGCATCACCTGGGACGAGACGCTGGGTCGCTTCAACGCCGACCGCAACCGCGGACCTGAGAGTCCCGGGCGGCCGCGCGAGGCGCGCGACGACCATCCGGTCGCGTGCGTCAGCTGGAGTGATGCCAAGGCCTACGTGCAGTGGCTGGCGCGCAAGACCGGCAAGCCCTACCGGCTGCCGTCCGAGGCAGAATGGGAATTCGCCGCCCGCGCCGGCAGCAACGCCCGTTGGCCGTGGGGCGAGTCGGCCACCGACGGCTGCGACTTCGCCAATCTCTACGACCTGTCGAGCCGCGAGTCGTACGCGTTCGGCTGGGAGCCGGTCCGTTGCCGCGACGGCTATCCGGACGTCGCGCCGGCCGGCGCGCTGCGCGCCAACGCCTTCGGCCTCTACGACATGATCGGTAACGTCGCCGAATGGGTCGAGGACTGCTTCACCGACAGCTACCTCGGCCGACCGCGTGACGGTCGCGCCTGGGTCTGGGCCGGCGGCTGTACGCGCCGGGTATTGCGTGGCGGCAGCTGGGTGACGCCGGCCGATCGCGCGCGAAGCGCGTTCCGTGACTCGGCCGAGACCAGCACGCGCGCCGACTTCATCGGTTTTCGGGTCGCGCTGGACCTCGACGGCCGGCCGGAGGCGCGCTGAGGTGCGGACCGCGACACTCGTCTTCGCCCTGCTGCTCGCCGCCGGCGCGCTTGCCCAGCCGCCGGCAGCGCCCAAGAGCGGTGCGGCGCCGGCGGCCGCAAGCCTGGCGGCGCCCGGCGCGGTCCGCGACTGCCCCACCTGCCCGGAGATGGTGGTCGTGCCGGCCGGCACGTTTCTGCTCGGGACGAGCGCCGACGCGCGCGAGCGTGATCCGGACCGGGGTGAGTCGCCGCCGCTGCCGGTGACGATGTCGCGCGCCTTCGCGATCGGCCGCTACGAGGTGACGCTCGCTGAGTTTCGCGCCTTCGTCACCGCGACCCAGTACGCGCCGGCCGGCGACTGCCGGATCGCGAGTGGTGGCGCCTGGGTGCGGCTGCCGGACCGAGGATGGGCGACGCCCGGCTTCCCGACGCCGCAGGCCGAGAACGAGCCGGTCGTCTGCGTCAGCTGGGATGATGCCAAGGCCTACACCGACTGGCTGACCAAGCGGACCGGCAAGCTGTACCGGCTGCCGTCGGAGACCGAGTGGGAGTACGCGGCGCGCGGCGGCACCGCCACGCCGCGCTACTTCGGTAACCGCGATTCGGACGAGGACGCGGTGCTCTCGGTGGCCTGCGACTACGCCAACGTCTACGACGCCTCGTCGGTCACCGAACTGCCGTTTCCATACCCGAATGCGCGTTGCGGCGACGGACACACTTACACGGCGCCGGTCGGCAGCTTCAAGCCGAACGCCTTCGACCTGTACGACATGCTCGGCAACGTCCGCGAGTGGCTGCAGGACTGCTACACCGCGAGCTACCGCGGGCGGCCTGCGGACGGTCGCGCCTGGGTGTGGGCGGGCGGCTGCGAGCTGCGCGGCGTGCGCGGCGGCTCGTGGGCCACGCGCCCGGCCGAGACGCGTGCCGCGGCGCGCGGCGCGGAGCTGCAGGGCCTCAGGCAGGCCGACCTCGGCTTTCGCGTCGTGCGCGTGCTCTGACGCGTGAGCGGCGCAACCCCGACGCCGCGTTGGGCACTGATACTTCCGCTCGTCGGCGGGCTCTGCCTCGCGGTGGGGTTCGTGCTGCCGCTGTCCGCGCCTTTCGTCACGTTCATGGCTGCGGTGCTGATCGGCGCCGTGATCGCGGCGGTGCACCACGCCGAAGTGATCGCCGAGCGCGTGGGCGAGCCGTTCGGGACGCTGGTGCTCGCGCTCGCGGTGACCGTCATCGAGGCGTCCCTGATCGTGTCGCTGACGTTGACGGGCGGGCCGCAGGCCGAGCCGCTCGCGCGCGACACGCTTTATTCCGCGATCATGATCGTCTGCAACGGCGTCGTCGGCCTGTGCCTGCTGGTGGGCGGCATCCGCCACGGCGAGCAGCAGTTCAGGATCGAGAGCGCGAGCGCATCGCTCGGCGTGCTGATCGCGCTCGCGACGCTGACGCTCGTGATTCCCGTCTACACGACGAGTTCACCGGGACCGACGTTCTCGGTTCCGCAGCTGCTGTTCGCGGGTGTCGCTTCACTCGTCCTCTACGGCACGTTCGTGTTCGTGCAGACCGTCAAGCACCGCGAGTACTTCCTGCCGCCCGGGCCCACGTCGGCGACTGCCGGCCACGCGCGGCCAAGTGTCGGTACCGCGCTGGCAAGCGCGGCGCTGCTGCTCGTGTGCCTGGTCGCGGTGGTCGGGCTCGCGAAGCTGCTCTCGCCCGGCATCGAAGCGGCGGTGCTCGCCTCGGGGGCGCCCGAGGCGACCGTTGGCATCGCGATCGCGTGCCTCGTGCTCTTGCCGGAGGCGCTGGCCGCGGTGCGGGCGGCCTACGCGAATCGACTGCAGTCGAGCTTGAACCTCGCGCTCGGCTCCGCGCTCGCCAGCATCGGGCTCACCATCCCGGCGGTGGTCGCGGTCGCGACGCTGACGGGCATGCCGCTGACGCTCGGCCTCGGCGCCAAGGACACGGTCCTGCTCGGCCTCACCTTCGTCGTCAGCACGCTCACCTTCTTCACCGGCCGCACGACGGTGCTGCAGGGCGCCGTGCACCTCGTGATCTTCGCGACGTTCCTGTTCCTCGCGCTCGTCCCTTAGCGGCCGATCCGGCTATTTTAGCGCGGCGCCGATCGCCTCGAAGAGCGCGTAGGTTTCCGCTTCCTTCGCATCATCCCAGGCGTGCGCCCAGCTCGAGAGCTTGACGACCACCAGGTTCTCGACCGGGTCGACCATTACGAACTGGCCGTGGATGCCCTGCGCGGTGAAGCGGTGGTTGGGGCCGGGGAAGCACCACCACTGGTAGCCGTAGCCAAGCGGGTAGCCGGCGTCGAGCTTGCCGTAGTCGACCTGCGGAGCCTGCGGCCGGGTCGCTGCCTCGGTCCAGCCGGCCGGCAGCAGCTGCTGGCCGTTCCAGCGCCCGCCGTTCGCGAACAGGAGGCCGAAGCGACCGTAGTCGCGAAGCCGCACGAGAAGTCCGCCGGCGGCCATCTCGCGGCCTGCAGCGCCCGGCTGGTCGATGAGCCAGCGCGCAGCCGCCTCGGCGCCAATCGGCTGCCAGAGCTTTTCCGACATGAACGCGGACAGCGACTTTCCCGTCGCGCGCGCGATCAGCGCTCCCAGGATCTCGGTGTCGGTGCTCGCGTAGTAGAACTTCTGGCCGGGCGGACGCACCGCCTTGAAGGAGCGCGCGAAGTCGTAGAGGCCGCCGACATTGTTGTTGACGGTCGCGGCGTAGCTCTTGATGTCCGAGTGCGGGTCCTCGTATTCCTCGGAGTAGCTGGTGCCCGAGGACATCTGCAAAACGTCCTTGATGCGCGCCTTGGCATACGCCGAGCCCGCGACCTCCGGCAGGTACTTGATGATCGGGTCCTCGATGCTGGCAATTTTTCCGTCGCCGATCGCGAGCGCGAGCAGCGTCGAGACGAAGGACTTGCCGGTCGAGAAGGAAATGAACTGGTCCCGGGAATCGGCGCCCTGGTAATAGCCCTCAAACAGGATCTGGTTGCCCTTGAGGACCAGCAGCCCGGTCGTGTCGGTGCGCGCCGGGAAATCCTCGAGCGAATGCGTCTTGCCCTCGAAGCTGTACTCAACCTTGAATGGCTTGGTCGGCTCGAGCAGGGCGGACGGCGTGGGACCGGCAGCGACGAGCCGCGAAGGCAGGATCTCCTGGAGGCTGCGGAACGTGGCCGGCGAGCTCTTGCCGAGCGCCCAGTCGGTGCGCCCGGGGACCGCGTCGCCGGCGTCGAACACGGGGGCGGGCCTGAGCTCGCTCGCCGGCAGGCGTTCGCCCGCGGCAGCGCCGCATGCGACCAGCGAAAGGATGGCGGCACCGAGAGCTGTGGTGGCGCCGTGCCGCGTGGGAGCTTTGGACATGAATACTCCGCGGGCCCTGGCGGGCCGTCGCTGGTTGTGAATGAGCACGCGAGCACTCCCGCCCGCGATCTTTCGCGGGCGGGAGTGACTTTGGCCGTCCCTCAGAATTTCTGTCCGAACGTCACGCCGA
Organism: Pseudomonadota bacterium; assembly: GCA_025355105.1. GTDB lineage: Bacteria > Pseudomonadota > Gammaproteobacteria > Steroidobacterales > Steroidobacteraceae > CAIKZZ01. The sequence continues at coordinate 138,249 of JANYAE010000016.1, forward strand.
CCAGACGCGGCGCGATCGGCAGCACGTACACGAGGTTGCAGACCGACGGCGAGCATTCGGTGTAGCGATAGGCTTGGCCGCGATTGTCGGTGACGTTCTGCACGTAGAGCTCCGTCGTCCACTTGCCGCGGCCGACGCCGGCTGCGAGGTCGAGGCTCGCGTAGCCCGGCTGGTTGCCGGTCGCCTGCACGTCCGTGACGGTCAGTGCCGGCACCACGTCCGACTTGGCAACCATCGCCGCCTGCACGTGTGCATCGAGGTCGCTGGCCTTGAACTCGTAGCGCGCGATCAGGTTGCCGTTCACCTTCGCCGAGACGGGCAGCCGCGAACCGGTGGGTGCCAGCAGCGAGTTTCCCGATGGCGTCGCGCAAGTGTAGTCGGTGGTCACGAGGTTGCAGGCATTGTCGAGCAGCTTCGCGTTCAGGAGCGTTCCCGAGGCGGTGAGCGTAAAGCCGTCGGTCACCTTCCAGGTCACGTCGGACTCGATGCCGATGATCCGCGAGCGCCCCGCGTTCGTGATCTCGGTGATGCCGTTCTGGCCGATGAGCGCGAACTGCGCCGATTTCCACAGCTCGTCGAACAGCGCGCCGTTGAAGCGCAGCCGGTGCTGGAACCACTCGGTCTTCCAGCCGGCCTCGATGTTCGTCAGGTAGTCGGGATTGTACGGTGGCCGCGAACGCACGCGATTGACGCCGCCCGGGCGGAAGCCGGTCGACCAGGTCGCGTAGACCATGTGATCGGGGTCGAACTTGTAGGTCAGGTTGAGGCGATGCGTCTCGCCGTGGTCGGTCGCGCGGCTGTTGATGTTGACGCACGGCCAGATTGAGTCCGAAGTCTGCGTCCCCGGCGCGCACAACTGTTCGCCGCTGCTGTGCGTGTACCCGTCGAAGGTCGGCTGGCCGTTGTAGCCGAAGAAGCCGTAGACGGTGTTGTCGAAGCTGAAGTAGCGGATGCCGCCGGTGAGCGCGAGCTTGTCCGTCACCTCGTAAGTCCAGTCGGTGAACGCCGCCTTGTCGCGGTCCGTGCGCCGCTGCGAGTTGAGGTACAGCACGCCTGGCAGGTTCGTGATCGAGTAAGCGTCGGCGAGTCCGTCGACGTGGTACTCGTCGCGCGCGTAGTTGTACTGGCGCTGCAGGAACAGGCCGAAGACACCGTGCAGGCGCCATTCCTTCGGCGTCGAGATCCGGAGCTCGTGCGAGTACTTCTTGTAGTTGTTGCTGCTGACCGTGTACTGGCTGGGGCTGATCAGGTTGCCGTTGTTGTCGCGGAAGTTGTCACCGAAGTAGGTCGGATAGGCGCCCCCCACGTACGACTGGTCGTAGAAGTACGCGTAGTCCGAGTAATCGGCGCGCGAGTGGATGTTGCGATTCAGCATGCCGCCGGCGTAGATCACGTCGAAGTCCGAGATCTTGCCCTCGACCGTCAGCGCCGCCGTCATCCAGTTGTCGGTATTGGTGTCGGCGTTGTACTGCGCGACCTTGAGGTCGCCGAGGGCCGGCGCGTACGCGTACTCGCCGGGCGCCGACTGCGTCTGCGCCATGATCGTCGGCGTGATCGTCCAGTGGTCGGCGAAGTCGACCTTCAGCGCGGCGCGTCCACCGCTCGTCTGCACGGAGTTGAAGTCCTTCTTCGTGAGCCCCGCGTTCGTGCGCGCGATGCCGGACGTGGGATAGGTCTCGGGCGGACCGTCGACGTTGCTGATGTAGCCGCCGTCGTGCTGGGTAAACGCGACCAGGCGCACTGCCGCGTTGTCAGTCAGCGGGATGTTGACGAAGCCCTCGATCTTGCCGCCGGCGCCGTGACCGGTGTAAGTGTTGCCGGTGACGTCGTAGCCCGCTTCGAAGCCCGCGGTGCTCGGCTTGTTGGTGATGAGCCTGAGCGTGCCCGCCATCGAACTCGCCCCGTAGAGCGTGCCCTGGGGACCGGACAGCGCCTCAACGCGCGCCATGTCGTAAATGTGCACGTCGAGGTTGCTGCCGATAGTCGTGACCGGCATTTCGTCGACGTACACGCCGACGAGCGGCTGCGAGCCGACGTGCAGGCCATCGCCGCCGTTGGTCACGCCGCGAATGTAGAGCTGCGCGGAGCCAGGTCCGAAGCTTTGCACCGAAAGGCTCGGCAGGAACTTTGCGTAGCCGTCGAAACTCGTGACCTGCAGGTCCTCGAGGCGCTTGGTGTCGAGCGCCAGGATGCTGATGGGCACGTCCTGCAGTTTTTCCGCATGCTTCTGCGCGGTGACGATCACGTCCTCGAGCGCGCCGGCGGCAGCCGCGGTCGGTGGCGCGTCGGCGGCCGAGGCGGCGCTCGCCGCCAGGATGGAGGAGGTCACGTAGACCAGCGGATTGAGGCGCAGGGGCGCACGCACGCGGTGACGCCGGGACGGCTTGCTCAAGGTCGACTCCTTCTGGCGAGGGCGGGTGTTTTTGCGGCTTCTAGTTCGAATCGACCGACCTCGTCTGTGATCTCACCACAGCCGAAATACCGGCGCAAGCACGGTCGGACATCCGGGCGTGGCAGAAAAACGACGGGCTACAGTCGGATCCGGCGCCACGCGCCGGAGCGCCAGCGCAGCCACAGGCCTAGCCCGAGCGCGACCGCGTAGCCGACGCAGACCGTCCAGCCGCCGATCACTCCCAGGCCCAGCTGCGGCAGGAATCCGACCCATCCCTGGCCCGGGGCGAAGGTCACGATGTGGGTCAGTGGGACCCACAGTCCCCAGGAGAGGACCGCGACGATCAGCGCCGGTACCCGCACGTCGCCCGCGCCGCGCAGGCAGAAGCCGGAGCCGACGTTGAGACCGTCGAAGACCTGGTAGCAGGCGGCCATCCACATCAGCGTGCCGGCGAGGGCGACCACCGCCGGTGCGCTCGGATCTGACGGGTTCACGAAGAAGGGCAGGACCCAGGGGCTCGCGAGCGCGAGCAGGACGCCGACGACGCCCATGAAGCCGACGGCGGTGCGAATGATCGCGTTGCCGACCCGGTGCGCCCACTCGGAGTCGCCGGCGCCGATCGATTGTCCGACCAGCGAGGTGCCCGCGACGGCGATGCCGACCGCCGGCATGTAGGACACGGATGTCAGCATCATCACGATCTGCGTCGCCGCCCCGGCGACGTTGCTGAGGGAGACCAGCATCGCTTGGAACAGGGCGAGCCCGAGCAGGTCCGCCGTGGTGCTGAGGCCCATCGGCAGCCCCAGCGCGATCTGTCGCAGAATCGCGGGCCGGCGCCACGTCAGGTGGGAGCGGTAGCGCTGGCGGATCGCCGGTGCCAGGAACAGCGTCAGTGCGAGCGCGAGCGCCAGCAGCTGCGCTGCCGCGGTCCCCCAGGCGGAACCCGCGATCCCGAAGCCGAGCGTGAACATGAAGAACTGGTTGAAGGGTACGTTGGCGATGCCCATCAGTGCCGTGATCAGCAGCGTCACGCGGCCGCGTGCGACGCCGTTGAAGAACCCGGTGAGCACCCACACGCACAGCCCGATCGGAGCCGCGATCGCGAGGCGCGGCCACCAGAACTCGAGCGCGAGGTGCTGGACCTCGGCGCTCATGTGCAGCAGCGAGAGAATCGGCGCGCCGAGATAGGCGGCGCCGATGAACAGCGGCGTCACCGCGAGCGCCGCGAACAGCCCGCTCCACGCCGCGTGCGACGCGCGCCGGTAGCGGCGCGCGCCGTAGGCCTGCGCGGCGAAGGTCTGCGTCGCCATGCCGATGCCGCCTAGCAGGATGATGATGCACAGCACAGCCCAGTAGATCGCGCCCATCGCGGCGGTCGCGGTGGTCGACAGGCGGCTCACGAACCAAGTGTCGGTGAGGTTGAGAACCGCCTGGATACTGCTGTTGGCCATCAACGGCGCCGCCAGACGCCACACCTCGCGGTAGCTGACGTGGCTCCTGCCGCTCGCGTCGATGCGCTGCGCGGGTAGGCGGGGCGAGGACTCCGTCACGAGTTCGGCGGCGGGTGCGCGAACGCGCCGCCCGCGCGGCCGGCGGCGAAGGCGTGGACTTCGGCGGCGATAGCGAGCGCGATGCTCTCGGGCGTGACCGCGCCGATGTCGAGTCCGATCGGTCCGTGCAGCCGCGGCACCAGCCGCGGCGCGAGACCTTCGAGATCGTCGAGCAGCCGCTCGCGGCGCGCGCGCGGCCCGAGCAGCCCAACGTAGGGGACTTCGCTGACCGCGAGCGCGCGCAGGTAGCCCGCGTCCGAGACGAGGTGGTGGCTCATGACGATCGCCGCGAAGCAGGCGCCGAGCTCGACCTGCTCGCCGAGAAGGTCGGGTGCGGCGAGCAGCACGCGCGCGCGCGGAAAGCGCGCCGGCAGCGCATAGGCGGGTCGGTGGTCGATGACCGTGACCGCCATGCCGAGCACCGCGAACAGCGCGGCGAGCGGCTCGGCATCGGGACCTGCGCCGCAGATGAGCACGCGCGGGGTCGGCGCGAGGTACTGGATCCACGCCTCGCTCGGCAACGCCGCGCCCTCGAAGCGCACTGCGCGCGACGCCCCGCCGGCAATCACGCTCGCGCACAGCGCAGCGGCTTCGGCAGCGATCGGGAAGGCGCTCGGCGCGGGCCACACTCGCGTGCCGCGCGAACCCGCGGGGCCCTCGAGGCCGACCAGCAGCGCGGCGCTCGAGCCCGCATGGGTGATGCGGCTGGCTTCCTCGAGCGCGGCCGCGGCGGCGCTGCCGGCGGATGCGGGCTCGACCAGGATCCGCATCGCGCCCTCGCACCCCGCGCCGATGCCGAAGATGAGGTCGTCGGCGCTGCGCATGTCGTACTCGACGATGCTCGCGGCGCCGCCCTCGAGCACGCTCTGCGCCCGCTCGCGCAAGTCGCCCTCGAGGCAACCGCCGCTCAGGAGGCCGGTGATCCGCCCGTCCGCCTCGATCAGCATGCGGGCCCCCGCCTTGCGGTAGGTCGAGCCTGCGGTCGCGACGACGGTCGCGAGCGCGCAGGGCGTCGCGAGCAGCCGATGGCGCTCGAGCAGCATCTCGAGACTAGAATCAAGGCGCACGGGGGGCATGCCGCGAATCCTAACATCGGCGCCCACCGGCCCCGGGGCCGTTCGCGCCGGGGCCCGTGTACAATCGCGCGCCGTGGGCTTTTCCGCCGCGGTCACTGGAGACCCCGATCGTGCCCGACGCCGCTCCGGCCGCTTCCACCGCGCCCATCGTCACCGAGGTCGTGATCGTCGGCGCCGGTCCTTGCGGACTCTTCCAGGTGTTCGAGCTCGGGCTGCTCGGCATCAAGGCGCACCTCGTCGATGCGCTCAAGGCGCCGGGCGGGCAGTGCAGCGAGCTCTACCCGGACAAGCCGATCTACGACATCCCGGCGCTCCCCGTCTGCGGCGCGCAGGAACTCATCGACCGGCTGCTGCAGCAGATCAAGCCCTTCGCTGCGGAGTTTCACCTCGGCGAGGAAGTCTGCGAGGTGAAGCGCGCCGCCGACGGGCGCCGCTTCCACGTGGCACTGTCCGGTGGCACGCGCATCGATGCGGGCGCGGTCGTGATCGCCGGCGGCGTCGGTGCCTTCCAGCCGCGCCGGCTGCTGGTCGAGGGCGCCGACGCCCTCGAGGGCCGCTCGCTCCACTACCGGGTGCGGCGGGTCGAGGACTTCCACGGAAAGTCGCTGCTGATCCTCGGCGGCGGCGATTCGGCGCTCGACTGGACGCTCGATCTCGCGGGCAAGGCGTCCTCGCTCACGCTCGCGCACCGGCGCGCGGAATTCCGCGCGGCACCGGCCTCGGTCGCGCGCATGCAGGAACACGCCGCTGCCGGCCGGCTCGAGCTCCACCAGGGTACGGTGCAGCGACTCGAGGTCGAGAACGGCACGCTGGTCGGCGCCGAGCTCAAGCTCGCCGATGGCTCGAGCCGGCTCGTGCGCGCCGAACAGATCCTAGCTTTTTTCGGGCTGCACCCCAAGCTCGGGCCGATCGCCGAGTGGGGCCTCGCGCTCGACAAGAAAGCGATCCGCGTGGATACCGAGAAATTCGAGTCGAGCGAGCGCGGCATCTTCGCGGTCGGCGACATCAACACCTACCCCGGTAAGAAGAAGCTGATCCTGTCGGGATTCCACGAGGCGGCGCTCGCCGCGTTCGCCGTGCAGGCGTGGCTGTACCCGGACAAGAAGCAGTTCCTGCAGTACACGACCACGAGTCCGATCATGCAGAAGCGCCTCGGCGTCAGCTGAACCCGGCCGCGCGGATCCGGGTAACATTCCGGGCATGGATCAGCGACTGGAAGACGTAATCGCCTTGCTCGAGCTCGAGCAGCTCGAGGTCAACCTGTTCCGCGGCGACAGCCGCGACATCGGCAGTCCGCAGGTATTCGGCGGGCAGGTGCTCGGCCAGAGCCTGGTCGCCGCCTACCGCACGGTCGAGGCGCGTGCCTGCCACTCGCTGCACGCCTACTTCCTGCGTCGCGGCGACTTCGATGCACCGATCGTCTACCAGGTCGATCGCAGCCGCGATGGCCAGAGCTTCACCAACCGCCGCGTGGTAGCGATCCAGCACGGCGAGCAGATCTTCCACATGTCCTGCTCGTTCCAGGTGACCGAGCCCGGTATGGACCACTCGGCCGCCATGCCGGACGTGCCGCCGCCGGAGGCGCTGCGGGATTTCCAGAGCTACCACGAGGAGCTGCTGGCGGAACTGCCGGAAAAAGTGCGGCGTTTCTTCGAGCACCGCCGGCCGTTCGAGTTCCGTCCTGTGCGCATGCCGAATTACGTGAATCCCGAACCGCTGCCGCCGGCGAAGCAGGTATGGTTCCGCACGGTCGACCGGGTGCCCTCGGATGAGGACCGCGTGCACCGCTGCCTGCTCGCCTACGTGTCGGACTACAACCTGCTCGACACTGCGACGCTACCGCACGCCGCCTCGTTCGCGCACCTGCAGATGGCCAGCATCGACCACGCGATGTGGTTCCACCGGCCGTTTCGCGTCGATGAGTGGATGCTGTACGCGGTCGACAGCCCGAGCGCCTCGGGCGCGCGCGGCTTCGCGCGCGGCAGTATCTTCACGCGCGATGGCCGCCTGGTCGCAAGTACCGCCCAGGAGGGCCTGATTCGCCTGCGCGACAGCGCGATCGGCGAGCCCGCGCGCGGCTAGTCAGTGCAGCGCGAGCTGCATCCGGACCGCGGGCGCGACCGGTAGCGGCGCCGCGGTGACGACGAATACCCGCCCGGGATCGATGCCGGTGCCGGTCAGCAGCGCCGCCTGTACGTTGTTGGCGCGCGCCTCGCCGAGCGCATCGAGATCGCCCTGGCCGACGCTGATCCGGCCCTTGAGCTCGCCCTCCAGCCAGCTGCTGGCCTGGGCATCGGCGCTCGGCGCATCGGGCGTCGTCGCCGGTCTCGGAATATCCGCCTGGTGGCCCACGGCGTCGCGGTAGGCATCCTCGAGCACCGCGCGATAGTCCTTCGGTGTCGTGAGCAGCCGATCGACGGCCCCGGCGTCGTCGGCGTGCGCGCCGAGGCGCTTGCGGGCGCGGGCAACGAGGCTGTCGTGCCACTGCGAGGCCGCGAGCGCCGCTCGGTCGGCGTCGGGTTGCACGACCGCTGGCACGTCGATGTTGAGCGCGGGCCGCGAAGCGAGCGCCTTCACGAGCGTCTGCAGCTTCGCCAGCGTCGGCGCGTCCACCGCGCTGCTACCCGCGGCGAAGTCGACGTAGGAAACCTCCTCACCGCCGCCGAACAGGTGACCGAGCAGCGCGAACGGCGCGGTCACCGCCTTCTCGATCAGGTTGATCACGAACTTCCAGGCGAGTCCGGCCACACTGAATTTGGGATCGTCGAGGCTGCCGCTGACCGGCAGATCGAGGTCGATCACGCCGTCGCGGTCCTTGAGCAGCGCAATGGCCAGCTTGACCGGCAGGCTCGTGGCCTCGGGACTGTCGACCTTCTCGCCGAGCTGCAGCTGGTTGATCACGATGCGGTGCTTGCCATCGAGCTGGCGATCCTCGACCTTGTAGTTGAGGTCGACCGTCATCTTGCCGCGCTCGATCGCATAGCCCGCGAAGCGCCCGGAGTACGGCGAGAGGTCGGTGAGCTCGAGGTTGCTGAACTTCGCCGCGAGGTCGAGGTGGTTGACGGGCGAGAGGTAGTTCGCCTTGCCGGTGATCTTGACGGGCGAGTAGCGTTCGACGTTGCCCGCGAGATCGATGTCGGCGCGCGAATCGGCGCGACCCGACAGGCCCTTGATCGTCCCCGCCAGCTCCTGGATGCCGGTGTCGAAGTTCGGCTTGATCGACAGGTCGGCGAAATTCATCGAGCCGCCGTCGATGCGGACGACGCCAATATCGACCGGCAGCGCCGCGCGCGGCGGTCGCGGTGGCAGCGTTACCGAGGTTTCGCTGGCAGCCGGCGAGGGCGTTGCCTTCGCCGCCCGGGCGGCCGCGACCGCGGCGGCATCCGCGGCGGCGGCGCGCGGCGCCAGCACTTCCTTGATGTTGGTCATGCCGTTGACGCCGATGATCAGGCGCGCGTAGGGCGCGTGCATCGCCACCTCGCGGATGCGCACGCTGAAGGGCGAGGTGCGCAGCTTGAGGCCCGCGACCTCGACCGCGCGCCATTTTACGAAGTCCTGCTGCAGTTCCCGGTCGATCGTCGCGAGGTTCTCGACGCCCGCGGCGCCCTCGAAGGCGAGTACGCCCTTGGCGTCGAGCGTGAGTGTGCCCGCGGCGCTCGCGGTGCCGCTCTTGATGATCATCGAGGTGAGGTCATCCGCGTACGGCTGCAGCGCCGGCAACGGCAGGGAATCCGCGGCGATCGTCAGCTGCGCGCTCAAGGGGCTCGGCACCACCGTGCCCTTGAGGCCGACGTGGCCGGTGTCGTTGATGACCGCGGCGAGATCGACGGTGAGCGGCTTGCTGCCGGCCGCCGTGTACCCGCTGAGCGTGATGTCGAGCGGCGCGACGTGGAAGTTCGCCGATCCCGCGGGCGTCTGGTCCTCGATGCTCACGTCCGCCTTGCTCACCTTGATGTCGGGTACCGACACGAGCCAAGGCTTCGCCGGCGGCGCCGCGGCCGGTGCCGTGGGCTTACTCGCCGCCGGGTCGCCCGCGGTCGTCGCGACCGGCGCCGGCAGCAGCCTCAGCAGGCTGAGCTTCCCGTCGCGCGTGCGCACGGCGGTGATCTTCGGTTGATCGACCAGGATGTGGCCGACGGTGAGCGTCTGCGCGCCGAGGTCGAAGCTCGCCTCGGTGATGGCGAGTCGCGGAATCTGCACGGCATCGGCGCTGTCGCCGTGCGCGCGGATGCCGAGCGCACTGACGGTGAGTTCCGCGAGCTGCGCATCGACCCCGAAGACCTCGCCGCGCTCGGCGAGCTTATAGGTGCCGCGGAGGGCGATCTCGCCGCTCGAGATATCGAACGGCACCTGTTCGGCACCGATCGCGGCGAGCGTGCCGGCGTGGACGTGGCTGAGCGCGAAGCTGCCCTCGGAGGCGACCGGCGCGAGCCCGAAGGTGCCGTGCCACTCGAGTCCTTCGCCGAGCGGCGACTGGGCGGCGAGCGCGTAGGCATTGCCTTCGCTGCGCGTACTGAAGTTCCTGAGCGTGAACGTGATCGGCCGGAATACCAGCGTCAGCGCCTGCGCGCGATCGAGGTCGACGAGCGTCGTCTCGCCGCCGCGGATCGCGAGTTCGTCGATCCACAGGCGCGGTGGCGGCGCGTTGGGATCCGCCTTGGGGTCGGCCGGCGGCACGAGGTCGAGCAGGTTCACGCGGCCGTCGCGCCGGCGCACCAGGCGCAGGCGTGGCTCGTCGAGCGCGATCATGCGGAACTCGGGCGCGGCCCTCAGGACCGACATGAGCCCGACCCGCACCGTCAGCTGCTTGAAAGACACGAGCGCGCCACCGTCCGCATCGGGGATCGCGAGGTCGTTGACGATGAGTTCCCAGGTGAAGGGATTGAAGGTCACCGCGCCGAGGCGGACCTCGCGGTGGTAGCGGCTGGCGATGATCTCGTGGACGTTGCTGGTGACCAGGCGCGGCACCAGCCAGAAGCCGCCGACCGTATAGCCGACGCCCAGCACTGCGATCAGGGCCAGCACCCAGGGGCGGCGGAGGAAGGACGGCAGCGCGTGCATCAGGACTCCCGGCAGAGCCGTCATGATCCGAGCTTGCGGCGGTCCGCGCAAGGCGCGGCCGATTCCTCCCAACGCGGGCGTTCGATGACGTAACGGTGACAATCCCACCAGCGTCCCGCGAAGCGCGCATGCCGGCGCATGAGGCCGTCCCAGCGCAGCCCCGCCTTCTCGAGCACCCGGCGGGAGCGGTCGTTGGCGATCGCGACGACGGCGGTCATTTCGCGAAGGCCGAGCACCCCGAACCCGAAATCGACCAGCGCCGCGGCGACCTCGGTCCCATAGCCGAAGCCCCAGTGACGCGGCCCGAGCATGTAGCCGATGTCGGCGCGCAGCGGCCCGGTCCGCGCGAGGTCGCAGGCGCCGATCAGCTTGCCGCTGCGCCGGAGCACGACTGCGAGCTCGAAGGAGCGCCGCTTGCGCGGCGTACGGACGTGGCCGCGGAGCGCCACGCGCTCGGCGACCGCAAGCGCGCGGCCGCGCGCCGGCAGGTGCTCGAGCACGCGAACATCCCCGGCGAGGCTCTCGAGCGCGGCGAAGTCCTCCGGCGTGAAGTCGCGCAGCAGCAGGCGGCGCGTGACGAGCGGCAGGTCGCGGGCGGTCGCGGTGCGCACGCCTCAGCCGCCCGCCGTCCCCGTCCGACGCGTCTTCAAGCCGGATCCCCTCGCCATCACGCGCACGGCCGTCAGCTCCTCAGCACTTTCCCCGGGTTCATGATGCCATGCGGATCGAGGGTCGCCTTGATGCGCCGCATGACGTCGAGCGCGACCGGGTCCTCGTAGCGGTCGAGTTCCGCGACCTTGAACCGACCGATGCCGTGCTCGGCGCTGAAGCTGCCGCCGAGTTCCGCTACCAGGTCGTGGACGGCCCGGTTGACGATCGGGGTGAGCGCCGCGAACGCGGTCTCGTCCGCCGAGCCGCGTTGGGTTCCGGCGGGCGGGCTCAGGTTGAAGTGCAGGTTGCCATCGCCGACGTGGCCGTAGCCGATGAGGCGTGCACCGGGCGCGAGTGCCGCGAGGCGCTCCGCCGCACGCGCGACGAATTCGGCGAGCCGCCCGATGGGCAGCGACACGTCGTGTTTGATCGAGGCGCCCTCCCGGGTCTGCGCATCGGGTATGCGCTCGCGCAGCGCCCACAGCGCGTCGCGCTGCGCACCGGAGGTCGCGAGGATCGCATCGCGGGCGCGACCCGATTCGACCTGGGCGCCGAGGAACTCCCCGAAGCGCTCGCCGAGCTCGGGCAGCGTCTTCGGCGCGGCGAGTTCGATCAGCACGACGCCGGGGTGCGGCGCATCGAAGGGTGCCGCGAGCGCGGGCACGTGCGTGCGCAACAGCTCGAGCGCCGCGTGCGGCAGGTACTCGAAACCCTCGACCGAGTCGCCGAATGTGTCGCGGACCCGGCCGAGGAGATCGACCGCCGCGCCGATGCCCTCGAGCGCCACGAGCGCGGTCAGGTAGTCATCGGGCTGCGGAAAGAGCTTGAGGCAGGCCCCGGTGATGATGCCGAGCGTTCCTTCGGCGCCGAGGAACACCTGCTTGACGTCGTACCCGGTGTTGTCCTTGCGCAGGCTCTTCAGCTGGTCGAGCAGGCGCCCATCGGCGAGCACGACCTCGAGGCCGAGCACGAGGTCGCGCATCATCCCGTAGCGCAGCACCGCTGTGCCGCCCGCGTTTGTCGACAGGTTGCCGCCGATCTGGCACGACGCCTCGGAGCCTAGCGATAGCGGGAACAGCCGGCCGGCGGCACTCGCGGCCGTCTGTGCCGCGAGCAGCGTGCAGCCGGCGTCGAGCGTCATCGAGAAGCCGGCCGCGTCGACCGTCCGCACGCGGTTGAGCCGCGCAAGGCTGAGCACAATCTCGGTGCCCGAGCCATCGGGCGTCGCGCCGCCGCAGTAGCTGGTATTGCCGCCGTGCGGGACCAGGCCGACGTGCTGGGCGTTGCAGATGCGCGCGACGGCGGCGACCTTCGCGACGCTGTCGGGGCGTGCCACCAGCGGCGTCTGGCCGCGGTACATGCGCCGAAAGTCGCTCAGGTAGGGGGCGACGTCGTCGGCGGCGTCGAGCCAGCCGCCGGGGCCGAGGGCGTCGCGGATGGCCGCGAGGGCCTCGCTCACGGTCATGCGGTGATTGGCAGCCGACGGCAACCGGGCTTGGTGAAGAGCATCTGTACGTCTCCGAGCTGGCGCTCGATGAATCCGCCTTCGCAGTAGGACAGATAATAGTCCCAAAGCCTGACGAAGGTGTCCGGATAGCCGAGCGCGCGCACCGCGCCGAGGCGCGCGTGGAAATTGCGGCGCCAGTCGGCGAGCGTGGTCGCGTAGTGCGGGCCGACGTCGGTGAGGTGGAACAGCTTGAGGTCGGTTGCGCGGCGCACCGAGGCGAGCATGCAGCTAACCGCCGGCACGAAGCCGCCCGGGAACACGAAGCGCTGGATGAAGTCGACCGCGCGCAGCGCCTGCTCGTAGAACTGATCCTGGATCGTGATCGCCTGCACGAGCAGCGCGCCGTCGGGTGCGAGCAGGCGGCTGCAGACGGCGAAGTAGTCATCGAGGAAGCGATGGCCGACCGCCTCGATCATCTCGACGGACACGACCCGGTCGTAGGTGCCGCGCAGGTCGCGGTAGTCCTGCTTGAGGAGAGTGATCCGGTCGGCGAGGCCGGCGCGGCGGATCGCTTCGCCAGCGTAGGCGTGCTGCTCGCCCGAAATCGTCGTGGTCGTGACCCGGCAGCCGTAGTGGCGCGCGGCGTGGATGGCGAGCCCGCCCCAGCCGGTACCGATCTCGAGCAGCGTCTGGCCGGGCTGCAGGTCGAGGCTGCGACAGATCGTGTCGAACTTGTGCAGCTGCGCCTCGTGCAGCGTCGCGCTCGGCGTCGGGTAGATCGCGCAGGAATACGCCATCGTCTCATCGAGCATCAGGCGGAAGAAATCGTTGCCGAGGTCGTAGTGCGCCGAGATATTGCGCTGGCTGCCGGCGCGAGTGTTGCGATGCAGCCAGTGCAGCGCGTGGCGCAGCGGCGCCGAGACGAGCGCCAAGCCGCCTTCCATCCCCGCGAGCGCCGCCCGATTGCGCACCATGAGGCGCACGAGCGCGGTCAGGTCCTGGCAGCGCCACGCGCCGCGAACGTAGCTCTCGCCCGCGCCCACCGAGCCGCCGAAGGCCGTGTCGGCCCAGAAGCGCGCGTCCCGCACCTCGATCGTGGCCTTGAGGCCGTCGGCCGCGGCGTGCCCGAAGCGGTGGCGCGTGCCGCCTTCGAGAATCGTGAGTTCGCCCGCGGCGATATGCTTGAGTTGCGCAAGCAGCGCGCGGCGGCCGAGCGCGGCGAGCGTGCGCACGACGGTCGATTCGCCCGCGAAGTCGCTCGGAATGAGACTGGAACTCATGCGTTTTTCCTCTCGATGCTCAGGTGCCCGCGGCTCGGCCGGGGTGCGCGTGAAACGGCGTGCGCTTGAGCCAGAGCCGCAACGCCTGCCAATGGATTCTGATAAGCAGCAGCAGGGTCAGGAACGGAAAGCCCGCGAGCGCCGCCGCGAGGTTCCAGCCACTGATCGGCCGGCGCCTGAGCGCGAGTCGCGCCTCGAACACCTGCCGCCCGTGGCGGCGGTTCAGGATGCGTACGCCGAGCGCCTCGGCCGGTGCATCGCATTGCCACTCGTAGTCCATCTCCATCGGCAGGAACGGCGAGACGTGGAACTGCTTGGCGAAATGCCATACGTGCCGACCGCCATCCATGCCCGCGGCGGTGACCGGCAGCACGTACTGGAACCGCTCCTGCCACGGCGTGTTGGTGACCTCGGCGACCACCGTCTCGAGGCGATCGTCGGTGTCGTAGCAATAGTAGAAAGTGACCGGGTTGAAGCAGTATCCGAAGTAGCGAAGGTGGGTCAGCATGCACACGCGACCGGCCGGGCGCGCGCCCGTGCGCGCAAGGACGAGGTCGCGCACCGCCGCATCGAGCGGACGGTCGAAAGGCGCGAGGTAGTCCGCGCGCCGCAGGCGCGCGAGCGCGGGGCGCGATACCGACCACAGCCATCGACCGCGAAAGACCCGGGGCAGCTCTCCGAGGTCGAGCCACACCATGAACATCCGGTAGCGGAAGGCGTGGCCGGCTGGTTCGTGGCGACGGTGGCTAAGCCAGCCGTGATAGAGCGCGCTCTGCATGCTCCTGCCTCCAGGCGGCGAAGTGCTCGAGCGCGGCGAGGGCGCTGACGACGCCGTCCTCGTGAAATCCGTGCCGCCAGTACGCGCCGCAGTAGAAGGTGCGCCGCACGCCGCTGATCTCGGCGTGGCGCCGCTGCGCGGCAACCCCGGCCGGCGTGTAGACAGGGTGCGCGTAGCTGAAGCTCGCGAGCACCCGCGCGGGGTCGATCCGGTCGCCGAGGTTGAGCGAGACGAAGTAGCGGCGCTCGCTCGTGAACGACTGGAGCAGGTTCATGTCGTAGGTGATCGCGCAGCCCGCGTGCGGGTCGCGCCGCAAGTGATAGTTCCACGCGGCGCGCGCGCGCGGGTTTCGCGGCAGCACCCTCTCATCGGTGTGCAGCAGCGCCTCGTTGGCCTGGAAGGGGAAGCTGCCGAGGATCTCGCGCTCCGGCGCACTCGGATCCGCGAGCAGCGCGAGCGCGGTGTCCGCGTGGCAGGCAAACACGACTGCGTCGTGGCGCGCGGTCGCGCCACCCCCTAGCGTGAGCGCAATGCCGTTCGTGAGGCGCGCGACCGCCGTGACCGGCGTTGCGAGCCGGATGCGCGCGCGAAACGGTGCCACGAGCGCCGTCACATACTGCCGCGAGCCGCCGACGACGGTGCGCCACTCGGGTCGGTCATCGAGCGACAAGAGGCCGTGGCGCGTGAAGAACTCGATGAAGAAGCGCGCCGGAAAGCCGAGCAGCGCGCCTGCCTCCGCCGACCAGATCGCGCGCCCCATCGGCACCAGGTAGTGGTCGATGAGTGCGCGCCCGTAGCCGCGCTCGGCAAGCCACTCGCCGAGCGTGGCGCCGTCGTCGGTCGCCTCGAGCGAGCGGCGTGCCGCGGCGTTGAAGCGCAGGATGTCGACGAGCATGCCGAGGAACGAGGGCGACAGCAGGTTCCGGCGCTGCGCGAACAGCGTGCCGAGCGTGCTGCCGCTGTACTCGAGGCCGCTCACCTCGTGCTGCAGGCCGAAGCTCATCGCGGAGGCCTGGGTCGCGACGCCGAGCCGGTCGAGGAGCTTGAGGAAGTTGGGGTACGTGCGGTCGTTGCAGACGATGAACCCGGTGTCGATCGCGAGGCGGCGTCCGCGCTCCTCGACATCCACGGTGTTGCTGTGGCCGCCGATCCAGCCGGCGGATTCGTAGACGGTGATCGCGTGCTGCGGATGGAGTGCCGCCGCGACCGTCAGGCCCGCAATGCCGCTGCCGATGATCGCGATGGTCGGCCGGCGCTCGCCCGCAAGCGCCACCACGGAGCTCACGGCTGCACCCGCGCAGGCGCGCCGATCAGTGCGCCGCGCAGTGGTCCGACCGCGCTGCGCGGGTCGAGCAAGATGGCGAGGTATGCGGGGCCGAAGGCTTCGTCCGCGATGCGACCGAGCGAATGCCCGCCGTCGAAGAACTCGGTGCCGGCGCCCGGAACGACGAGCGTCGTGATCTCCTGCCCCGGCGCGACGTCCGACCAGATGCCGGCGAGCGCGGCGGCCCAGCGCGTGCGGCTCGCCTCGTCGGCAAGGCCGAGGCGCTGCCATTCGGCGCTCGTGATGCGGATGAGTTCGGCGCGCGTGAAGCCGTGCTCGTAGGCGAGCACGAGCGCCAGCGTTCCGGACGTCCGCGGACCGTCGAAGCGGCCATCGCTCGACCACAGACTCGCGACGTAGATCGGAAAGCCAAACCAGCGAAGCGTGCCGTGGCCGACGGGGTGGAGGCCCCGCGCCTCGGCGACGGCGGCGCTCGGCGCGCGAGCGGCGCTGCCGGCGGCCTGAGGCCAGGCGCCGATTGCGACCAACGCGGCACCTGCCAGCGTGCTCTTCCACGACAATTCCGCTCTTCCGTCCAAGACGCCCTCCCCGGGACCGAGGTGGCCGGCTTCTAGCCGGTCCTCTGCGCGCCCGGCGTGGGCGCGGTGAGGCTTTCGCAGCGGCACGGGCGGTGGATTCTTTTGGGTGCCCGCGGCGCGTCGCGGCGGGGCGGGCCGCCCGAAGGCGGGTGCAGGGCCTAGCGCTTGGGGCCTGCGGAATTCCGGCGCGGCGCGGCGGGCGTCGCCCCCGTGCCCCGCCCCTCGGCCCAGGTCTCGAGTGCGCGCTCCCGGCTCCGCTTGAGGTCGACGATCGGCGCCGGGTAGTCGCTACCGATCGTGACGCCCGCGGCCGCGAGGACCGCAGCCGGTGCGAGGAACGGGCGGTGCAGCCACTCGTCGGGCAGGCGCGCGAGCTCGGGCAACCACCGGCGCAGGTAACCGCGGTCCGGATCGAAGCGCTCGGCCTGCAGCACGGGATTGAAGATCCGGTAGTAGGGCGCCGCATCGGCGCCCGAGCCCGCCGTCCACTGCCAGCCCATCGTGTTGTTGGCAAGATCCGCATCCACCAGCGTCTCGTGGAACCAGCGGGCGCCCTCGAGCCAGTGGAGCCCGAGGTTCTTGGTCAGGAACGAGGCGACTACCATGCGCACGCGGTTGTGCATCCAGCCCGTCGCCCAGAGCTCGCGCATGCCGGCATCGACGAGCGGAATCCCCGTGCGGCCGCGTTGCCACGCAGCGAGGCCCGCGGAATCGCTGCGCCAACGATGGCCGTTGAAGCGCGGGTCCATCGGCGCCTCGCTGGTGTGCGGAAAATGGTGCAGCACGTGGTGCGCGAACTCGCGCCAGCCGAGCTGACGCAGGAACGCCTCCGCGCCACGGGCCCGCGCGGCCGCTCCCGGCGCGGGCGCGCGCGCGCGAATCGCGGCGAGCGCCTGCCGCGGTGACAGCTCGCCGAAGTGCAGGTGCGCCGACAGCCGCGACGTACCCGCCGTGTCCGGCCGGTCGCGTGCTTCGGTGTAGTCGGCGACGGCCTCGTCGAGGAAGCGCTCGAGGCGCGCGAGTGCCGCGGCCTCGCCCGGCTGGAACCGTGCGGTGAGGCCCGCGTCCCAGCGGATGCGCGGCAGGAGCGCGAGCGCGTCGAGCGCGAGGCTCGGCGGCGGGTTGGCTCCGCGTGCGCGGAGCCGCGGCCGTGGCAGCGGCGGCGCGCTCACCTCGAGCGCCGCTTGCCACGCTCGCCAGTAGGGCGTGAACACCCGAAACGCGCCGCCCGCCTGGGTGCGCAGCGCTGCGGGCTCGAGGAGCAGGTTGCCGGCGAAGGACTCGCTCGCGACGCCCGCCTCCGCGAGTTGGACCTCGACCGCCGCATCGCGCGCGGCGAGCGCCGGCTCAAAGGTCCGGTTGAAGAAAACGGCGCTCGCGCCCGTTTCGGCGGCCAGCGCGCACAGCGCCGCCCCGCTCGGGCCGCGGCGTAGGATCAGTCGCGAGCCCTCGGCCGCGAGTGCGGCACCGAGCGCGCCCAGGCTGTGGTGCAGCCACCAGCGACTCGCACTCCCGGGTGCCCAAGGCGCCGCTTCCTCCGGCGCGTGCACGTACACCGGGATCACGCGCTCCGCCGCCCGCGCCGCCGCGGACAGGGCGGCGTGGTCGGCGAGGCGTAGGTCGTTGCGGAACCAAACGAGGGCGGTGCGCATGGTGAGAGCAGTCATTCGCGCAGGATGCGCGGACGGATGCAGGTGCGCGCAGGAAAATTCCGCGCTCGCTGCCGGTGGACGGAGCCTTCCCCGCGCCCGTTGCCGCTCAGGCGCCTTGGCGGAGCGCCGCGATGCGCTCCTCGAGCGGCGGGTGGCTCATGAACAGCCGCTTGAGGCCGCTGACGCGATCGGGACCGGCGATGCCGAAGGCCTGCAGGGTGTCGGGCAGCCCTTCGGCCGCGACGCGCTTGAGGGCCTCGAGCGCGCCAATCATCCCGGCGCGGCTGCCGAGGCGGGCGCCGCCCGCATCGGCGCGGAACTCGCGGCGCCGCGAGAACCACATCACGATCATCGAGGCGAACAGGCTCAGGACCAGCTGCGCAACGATGGTCGAGACCCAGAACGCGGGGCCGTTGCCGCGGCTTTCGCCGTCGCGCGACAGCAGGCGGTCGACGAGGTTGCCGATCACGCGCGACAACACGAACACGAAGGTGTTCACCACGCCCTGGATCAGCGTCAGCGTGACCATGTCGCCGTTGGCGACGTGCGTGACCTCGTGGCCGAGCACCGCCTCGGCTTCCGGCCGGCCCATGCGGGCCAGCAGCCCGGAGCTCACCGCCACCAGCGAGGCATCGCGGCGCGCGCCGGTCGCGAAGGCGTTGGGCTCGGGCGAGTCGAATATGCCGACCTCGGGCATGCCGATGCCGGCCACCTGCGCCTCGCGCCGCACGGTCGCGACCAGCCAGGCTTCGGTGTCGTTGGCGGGGTTGGTGATGAGCTTGATGCCCAGGCTGCGCTTCGCGATCCACTTCGAGATCGCGAGCGAGAAGAACGCGCCGCCGAAGCCGATCACGGCGCCGACGACCAGCAGTGGACCGAAGTTGATGCCGTGGGCGTCGAGCCAGGGGCCGACGCCGAGCACGCCGAGGACGATCGAGGCGAGCAGCAGCACCGCGAAGTTCGTGGCAAGCAATAAAACGATGCGCAACATGGAGTTCGGACCTCGCGGTTCGCGGGGATTCGTGCCCTCGCAGGCTGCTAATGGGGCCGGCCCAAGCGAGTTCAAGGCGGCGGCCGCGATCTGCCGCGCGGCGGCGGGGCCCCGCGGAAGCCCCTGCCCGGACAGGAGAAATTGACTCCACCGGGGCGAATGACGAAGATCGGAGTACGAACTGCGATTCGCTCATCGAGACGGGTGGCGGGGGATCCATGACGCGACTTTCGGGGGAGAGGCGAGTGCCGGCGGCGGGCGAGCTGCCCGGCTGGACCTTTTTCAGCAACCACAGCCACGTGCTCGTCTGCCTCGCCCAGGACGCCGACGCGCGCCTGCGCGACGTCGCCCAGTCTGTCGGCATCACCGAGCGCGCGGTGCAGAAGATCGTCGCCGACCTCGAAGCCGCCGGTGTCGTCGCCCGCGAGCGCCGCGGACGCCGCAACCACTACCGCCTGCACACCGAACGGCCGCTCCGGCACCCCATCGAGGCGCACCGCACGGTGGGGGCGCTGCTCGGCATGCTGCTCGAACGCGCCGAGTGGCGCCGCCTCAGCGACTAGCTCACGCGGCCGGGCCCTGCAGCGCGAGACTGCCGCTGCGACCCGGCACCTCGCCCAGCACAACCCGGTGCCGGGGCAGGCGCGCGGGGTCGAGCTGACGCCGCATTTCGGCGAGCGTGACGAGGCGCGCGCCGCGCGCGCGCCAGGTGTCGATGAGCCGCGCGAACGCCGGCGCGAAGCGCTGCCCCTCGAGTTCGGCGTGCAGCGTGAACACGTGGGCGCCGCCCGCCGGCGGCCCGGCACTGAGATCGAGGATGCGGTCGACCGCCGCGTGGACGTCGCGGCCGTCGACGCCCACGAGCTCGTCGAGCGTCGGCAGCGTCGTCGGCAGCTGCGGGCAGCGCCCGCGGTAGGACCCCATCGCCGGCAGGAACGGGGCGCTGCCCCGCGAATCGCTCGCGTAGTCGAGCCCGAGCTCGTCCTCGAGCGCGAACAGGTGCTCGTTCACCTGCCAGCCCGCCGCGCAGTGCGCGTGTGCGCGCGCGCCGAAAGCCTCCTGGTAGGCGCTCGCGGCGAGCTCCACCTGCTGGCGGGTCCACGCGGCGTCGCGGGTGGCGACGTTGTCCTGCCAGTAGACGTGGTCGTAGCAATGGATGCCGGTCTCGTGCCCCGCCGCCGCCACCGACCGCAGCACCCCGCGCGCGCGCCGCGCGATGTAGGGACCGGGCAGCAGCACGCCGTAGAGCAGCGTCTTGAGGCCGTAGTGACTCACCACCGAGGTGCGTTGCACCTTGGCGAGGAACCCCGGCCGGAATACGCGGCGCAGCGCGCGCCCGGTATGGTCGGGCCCGAGGCTGAAGTAGAAGCTGGCGCGGATCCCGCGCGCGCCCAGGTCGGCCACGAGCCGCGGCACGCCCTCGAGCGTGCCGCGGTAGGTGTCGACGTCGACCTTGAGCGCGATGTCCATTTAGCTGCGCGCCCGCCGCACGAAGCCCGGCCTCAGCCGGGCGCCGAATCGATCAGTTGGGCGGCGGCGGTCACTTCGGCGGCGTACGCGTCGAACACCGCGCGCAGGATCTCGTCCATGCCGCCATGCGGCGCCCAGCCGAGGTCGGCCTTGGTATTGTCGATCCACGGCACCCGCGTCTGCACGTCCTCGTAGCCCTTGCCGTAGAACTCCTGGGAGCCGACCTCGCGGATCTTGACCTTCTTGGCCTGGGTCGAGTACGCCGGATGCTGCTTGCCGATCTCGATCATCTTCTCGGCGAGCTCGCGGATCGAGAAGTCATTCACCGGGTTGCCGATGTTGTAGATCTTGCCGTTGGCGATCCCGCCTTCGTTCTTGATAATACGCATGACCGCATCGATGCCGTCGTTGATGTGCGTGAAGCAGCGCCGCTGGCGACCGCCGTCGACGAGGCTGATGTCCTCGCCGCGCGCGATGTGCGCGAGGAACTGCGTGGCGACCCGGCTCGAGCCTTCCTTCGCGGTCGCGAGTGAATCGAGACCCGACCCCACCCAGTTGAAGGGCCGGATCAGCGTGAAGTCGAGCTTGTCGCGCTGGCCGTAGGCCCAGATGATGCGATCCATCAGCTGCTTGCTGCAGGAATAGATCCAGCGCTGCTTTTCGATCGGACCGAGCACGAGGTTCGACTTCTCGGGATGGAACTCCTTGTCGGCGCACATGCCGTACACCTCGGAGGTGGACGGGAAGATCACGCGCTTCTTGTACTTCACGCAGGCGCGGATCAGCGGCAGGTTCGCCTCGAAGTCGAGCTCGAACACGCGCAGCGGCTCCTTCACGTAGGTCGCCGGCGTCGCGATCGCGACCAGCGGCAGGATCACGTCGCACTTGCGGATGTGGTACTCCACCCACTCGTGGTTGATCGTGATGTCGCCCTCAAAGAAGTGGAAGCGCGGATTGCTGATGAACGGCCGCACGCGGTCGTCCTGCATGTCCATGCCCCAGATCTGCCAGTCGGTGTTGGCGAGGATCGTGCGGCTCAGGTGGTGGCCGATGAAGCCGTTCACGCCGAGGATGAGGATCTTCTTCATGGGCTGGTTGCTCTTGCTTGGGCCCGCAGCGGCGGGCGGGTTGGCACGGGTTTGCGCCCGAACGCGGTGATGAAGGTATCGACATCGAGTGGCCGACCGTCGAGGAAGGCCTCCACGAGCTCAAGACGTCCGCCGTCGCCGCATTCGGCGACCAGCCGCGCGCCGTCCGCGTACAGGCGCGGGCCCTCGGCGGCCGGGTGCGACGCCGCGTCCAGCCGGCGGGTGGTGTTGACACGCACGACCGCGGGCCCGAGCGTCGCGAACGCGCCCGGGAAAGGCGGCGCGACCGCGCGCACCAGGTTGTGGATCCGGCTCGCCGGCCAGTCCCACGAGAACTCGCCGTCGGCCGGCCGCCGGCCGCCGAAGTAGGAGCCCTTGGCGAGGTCGAGCGGACGGGCGACGGCGGTGCCGGCGATCAGCGCCGGCAGCGTGCGCTTGAGAACGCTGACCGCGGCGTCGGCGACGCGCCCGGCGACCT
Source organism: Pseudomonadota bacterium (assembly GCA_025355105.1). Taxonomy (GTDB): domain Bacteria; phylum Pseudomonadota; class Gammaproteobacteria; order Steroidobacterales; family Steroidobacteraceae; genus CAIKZZ01. The sequence continues at coordinate 160,026 of JANYAE010000016.1, forward strand.
CGACAGCCGTGTCGTCGGGCCCGATTGACACGCGTTGCTGGTCGAGGAGCGCGCCGGCGTCGGGCTTGGCGATCATGTAGTGGAGGCTCGCGCCCGTCTCGGTCTCGCCGTTCAGGATCGCCCAGTTCACGGGCGCGCGCCCGCGGTACTTGGGCAGCAGCGAGCCGTGCATGTTGAGGGCACCCTGGCGGGCGAGCGCGAGGACGGCGGCGGGCAGCATGCGCCGGTAGTAGAAGGAGAAGATGAAGTCGGGCGCAAGCGCCGTCAGCCGCTCGAGCACCTCGGCCGCGCCGGGTTCGGCGGGCGTCAGTACCTGGCTCCCGGCCGCACGCGCGACCTCCGCGACGCTCGCGAACCAGCGTCGCTCGCCGGGGTCGTCCTCGTGCGTGACCACGAGTGGCACGGCCACGTCCGACTCGAGGAGCGCGCCGAGGCAGCGCGCGCCGACCTCGGAGTACGCGAACACCACGGCGCGCGTCTGGCTCACGCCACGTAGTCCGGCGGGCGGCGACGCTCGACGACGTCGCTGGCCGGGGCTTCGGGATCGGCGTGCGCCTCGAGGACGGCGCCGATGATGTAGCGCGGCCGCTGGCGCACTTGCACGTAGATCCGGCCGATGTATTCGCCGAGCAGGCCGATGCCGAAGAGCGCGATGCCGAGGAAGAAGAACACGATCGCGAACAGAGTGAACACGCCGTCGACCTCGGGTCCGAGCACGAGCCGCCGGCCGAGCAGGTAGACCACCAGCGCGCCCGACAGCAGCGAGAGCACGAGGCCGGCGAGCGAGAAGGCCTGCAGCGGCACGGTCGAGAAGCCCGTCATGAGGTCGAAGGTCAGGCGGATCAGCTTGTAGAGCGAGTACTTCGAGGCGCCCGCCACCCGCTCGTCGTGCTTGACCTCGATCTCGGTGGGATTCGCGGCGTACAGCGAGGCGAGCGCGGGAATGAAGGTGACGTTCTCGCGGGTGGAATTGATCGCCTCCACGACGCTGCGGGCGTAGCCGCGCAGCATGCAGCCGTGGTCGGCCATCTTGATCGGCGTCGCGCGCTCGCGGATCAGGTTCACGAACTTCGAGGCCGTACGCCGCCACCACATGTCCTGGCGGTTCGCGCGCCAGGTGCCGACGTAATCGTGCCCGGCCTCGAGCTGCGCGAGCAGCTTGCCGACTTCCTCGGGCGGATTCTGCAGGTCGGCATCGAGCGTGACGACGTAGCGGCCGCGCGCGCGGGCGAAAGCGGCGAGGATCGCGGCGTGCTGGCCGAAGTTGACCTGCAGGAGGATGACTCGCGTCTCCTCGGGGCGGCGCTCGAACTGCTGGCGCAGCAGCGTCACCGAGCCGTCGCGGCTGCCGTCGTTGACGAACAGAACCTCGTAGCGGCGCTTGAGCGCATCGAGCGCGGGATACAGGCGCGCGAACAGCGCCGGCAGCACGTCCTCCTCGTTGTAGACGGGGATGACGACGGAGAGGATCGTGGCGGCTTCGTTCACAGGTTCAGCCTTCAGTGCGCAACCAGGGCCAGGAGGGCGTCGCAGACCCGATCGACGTCCGCGGCGGTCATGGCCGGAAAGAGCGGCAGGGTGACCGTCTCGGCACCGATCCGTGCGGCGTTCGGATACTCCGCCGGGTCGTTGCCGAGGCTCCGATAGTAGGTGAGGCCCGGTATCGACGGGTAGTGGACCCCCACGCCGATGCCGGCCTCGCGCATCCGCGCCACGAAGTCGTCGCGGCTGATCCCGAGGCGGGTCAAGGGGATGAGCACGGCGAATATGTGCCAGCTGTGGCCCTCGTCACCCGGCAGCGGCAGCATGTCCGCCGCCACCCGGTTGCCGAGGCGCGTGAAGTAATGGGCCACGAGCCTGCGCCGGGCGGCGTTGAAGCCGTCGAGGTTCCTGAGCTGGCCGATGCCGACGGCGGCGGCCACGTCCGTGAGGTTGTACTTGCCGCCGGCCGTGAACACATCGACGTTGCCGGCGCCGTCCTTGCCGATGCCGTGGAAGCGCTCGCGATCGAGCGGCAGCGTCAGCGCGGCGTCGCCGTAGCACAGCGCGCCGCCCTCGATCGTCGTCATGTTCTTGTTCGGGTGGAAGCTGAAGCAGGCGACGTCGCCGAAGCTGCCGATCGGCCGGCCGCGATAGCGGGTGCCGATTGCGTGGGCGGCATCCTCGACAACGCGCAGGCCGTGCTGCTCGGCGAGCGCATTGACCGGGTCCATATCGACCGCCAGACCCGCGAAGTGCACCGGCATGATCGCGCGGGTGCGCGGGCTGATCGCGGCGGCGACGGATTCGGCAGTCAGGTTCCGCGAGCGCAGGCCCACGTCGACGAATACCGGCCGGGCGCCGAGGCGCACGACCACGTTCGCCGAGGCTGCAAAACTCATGGCCGGGACGATGACCTCGTCGCCGGGGCCGACGCCAAAAGCCTTCAGTGCCATCTCGAGCCCGCCAGTCGCGGAGGTCATGACCTTCACGTGGCGGTTGCCACCGACGTAGGCGGCGAGCGCACGCTCGAGTTCGGCGACCTTGGGGCCCGAGGTGATCCAGCCGGAGCGCAGCACCGCGACCACCTCGGCGATGGTCGCCTCGTCGATCGAGGGTCGGGTGAAGGGCAGGATGTCTTTCATGGGGCTACCGTCGGCTGACCAGCACGTTGTCGAAATCCTCGGCGAGTACGCGCATCTCCAGGCCATCGCGAGTGAAGTTCGCGTAGTGCGCGTGCGGCAGCAGCGCGTAGCCGGCCGGGAGCGTCCGCCAGCGCGTCTCGAAATCGGCGATGGCAGCGATTCCCTGCGCGGGCGCGAGCTTGAGTCCGAAGTCGAGCTCGCCGCGCCACGCAACCGGCGTGACGAGGCGGTTCGCGTAGAAAGGCAGCGTCCAGTCGAAGGTATCGACGGTGAATAGGGGGGCGGCGGGCGTGAGCGTCCCGGCGCGCGCGAGCAGCGCCTTCGCCGAATAGCGCGGGGCCACGGCGGTCGCCGCGCCCGCGATCAACGCAAGCGCAATGCCGAAGCCGCCGGCCGCCTGCATGCGGGCCGCCGCGCCGAAGTGCCGCGAGCGGAGCGCGAGTACCAGCGCGCCGCAGGCGACGAGCGCGATCGCGACGGCGACCAGCCAGGGCCTCAGGGCCGCGAAGGTCGCGGCGGGGTCGCCGACGAGATCGCGGCGGCCGTAGATCACGACCGCGGCCGCTAGCGCGAGACCGAACAGCACCTGCAGCCACGCGCTGCGAGCGAGGTCGGTCGCACCGCGCTCATCGTCGAGCGCGGCGAGCAGCGCGAGTGGCGGCAGCACCGGCACGATGTACGGTGCGAGCTTGCTGTCCGAGAGCGAGAAAAAGACGAGCGTGAACGCCGCGCTCAGCCACAGGAGGCGCGACACGTCGAACTGGCCGCGCGGCGCGCTCGCGCGCCAGCCGAGGACGAGTGCCCGCGCGACCTGCGGCAGCCACGGCAGCGAGCCCGCCGCGAGGATCGCCAGGAAGTACCACCACGGCTGGTAGCGGTCGTGGATCTTGGTCAGGTAGCGCTGGAAGTGCTCGTGCACGATCAGAAAATTGAAGGCGCCCGGCTGCGCGCGTTCGACCAGCACGAACCAGGGCAGCACCAACAGCGCGTACAGAAGCAGTCCCTTGCCGATGTGCAGGTGGCGCCAGGCGGTGAAGTCCCGCTGCCAGAGCGTGTAGAGCGTCAGCACCGCGCCCGGGATCACGATACCGATGAGCCCCTTGGTCAGCGTCGCCGCGGCCATCGCCGCCCAGCAGAGGAGCATGAACGCGCGCGTGCGCCCGGGCGCGCGCTGCCGCTCGAGTTGCGCGAGCGCGAAGGCGCACACCGCGACCGTCAGGAAGCAGGCGAGTGCCATGTCGAGCGTGATGAGCTGGCCCATGAATACGTAGAGCAGCATGCTCGCGGTCATCGCGGCGGCCATGAGCCCGCGTTCCCGCGAATAGGCGCGCGCGCCCAGGAGGTACACGAACACGAGCGCGAGCACGGCACTCGCGGCGGTGAAGAAGCGCGCCGCCCACTCGTTGTGGCCGAAGGCCTTGAGCGCGAACGCGGTCGCCCAGTACTGCAGCGGCGGCTTCTCGAGGTAGACGAAGCCATCGAGGCGCGGCACGGTAAAGTCGCCGGACGCGAGCATTTCCGCGGGGATCTGCGCGTAGCGCCCCTCGTCGGGATTGAAGAGCGGCCGCAGCCCGAGCACTGCGAACCAGACGACGCCGCACGCGATCAGCAGCAGCGTCCAGGCACGAGCCTGATGGCTTGCGTCCAAATCGCGGTTCATCCGGGCATCGCCAGAAACCAAACGCGAAGCATACCGCCCGGGGGGGAGGCCGGCCAGCGCACCGGCTCTGCCGCATGAAGCGCCGTTAATGCGCGGCGCCGGCGCTGTCGCGCCACCCCGGCGCGGCTTGAAAATGCTCGCGCCGCGGCACCCGTCCCCGCGCCGGCGCGGCGCTCCGAAAATGCCACCTGTACGCGGAGGCCGCGGAGGTTGAAAATCAGCACGCGAGCCCCATCTGTTGACGCAATCCCGCGAGCCCTTCCCCCCGAGCCCGAATGGAATACCGCGACTACTACAAGATCCTGGAAGTCCCGCGCACGGTGACGGCGGATGCACTGAAGCGCTCCTATCGAAAGCTGGCACGCCGGTTTCACCCGGACGTCAGCAAGGAAAAGAACGCCGAGGCCCGCTTCAAGGAGGTCCAGGAAGCCTACGAAGTGCTCAAGGATCCCGAGAAGCGCGCTGCCTACGACGAACTCGGCAGCGATTTCCGTGGCGGCCAGCAGTTCCGGCGGCCGCCGAACTGGGAGCACAGCTTCGAGCCGGGCGCGCGGCCGCGCGGCCGCCGCGG
>JANYAE010000070.1 GCA_025355105.1 Pseudomonadota bacterium
ACGCGCTGGTGATGAGCACCACCCCGAGGTAGACGGTCTTGGCGCCGTCGTCGCTGTTCGCGCGCGATAAGTTGTGATCGCGCTCCAGCTTGTCGTGGAACTTGCGCGCGCTCATCGGGTACATGCCGGAGTCCTTGGTCCAGTCGCGATAGGCGGCGTAGAGCGCCGACGACTTGGTTCGGCCGGCGACCCCTGGTCCGTGCTTGCAGCACTCGCGCAGGAACAGCCCAACCCGGTCCTGCTGTTCGCGGTACTCCGCAGTGGCTTCGAGCACCACGGCCGGCGCGGCGAGTCCGATGCGTCGCCACTCGCGATACCCGGCGAGCATCCAATTCAGGATGCCGGGTAGCTCGGCGCGGAGTTTGACGCCGAGGTCCGGGTCCTTTTCCTCCCCCTCGAACCTCACCGGGTACGGCACGAGCAGGATGCGCCGCCAGATCGCGTAGTCGGTGCCGACAACTTCCGGCTTGTGGTTCGCCGCAAGCCAGATCTTGCAGGCCGGTTGGAACTCAAAGTGTTCCTCGTACAGGAACCGCGCGGACAGTTTGTCCCCGCCAGTCATCTGCTTGACGATGGACTCGGCCATGCGCGCGCCGTCCTCGACTTCAACCGTCGCCACTAAGCGCGCACCGCGCAGCCGGGCGATGTCGTTGGTAGAGCTGCGGGCGTCGCGGGCCAAGAGCGTCGCAGGCTCGACCTTGCGACCGTAGCCGCCGAACAGCTCTAGGCCGATGGCGAGTTCCGTGGACTTACCGTTGGAGCCGTCGCCGTGCAGAAAGAACAGCACTTGCTCCTTGGTGCTGCCGGATAGGCTATAGCCCCATGCCCGCTGTTTGAACGCGACCAACTCGGCGTCGTCATCGTGGATCTCCCGCTGGAACTGTTCCCAGCGCGGCGCAGTCGCCGCCGGGTCGTACAGCGGGGCCATCTGCAGCAGGATGCGATCCTCGCGCCTCCCCTCCCGAAATTCGTCGCGCCCAAGATCGTAAACTCCGTTGGCCAGGCCGATCAGCAGCGGATTGGTGTCGTAGTCCTCAAGCCGGTCGGGCACGCCAGGTTGCCACTCAGCGAGCGCGACGGCGGCGACCAGACTTTTACGTGACTCGGACGCGCGGGCGTGAGCGATGAGGTTCTTGCGCCGGGCGTCGTCGTCTACCTCGGCGGCCTCGCCGTACATGGAGCGCACCGTGTCGGCCATCTTCTGCATCACACGCCCCTCGGCCTGCGCGAGGTTCCAGCGGTGCTCGTCCCACGCGCCCCAGCCGGCGCCCGCGATTTTGCGTACATTGTTGCCGTGGCGCGCGACGAATCGCTCGGCATTGCCGAGATCTGTCAGCGGAAAGCCCGCTGGGTACTTCCACGCGCCTTTGAGGATCTGATCGAGCTCAGCATCATCGAGCGGTGGAACGCACCTGCAGTTCTCATTGAGAAGCGCAACGCGCGCCTCGTCTTCAGGAACGTTGCGACCCCGCAGGCCGCAGGCGAATGCGAACAGCGCGTTGTTGCGGCTGTGTTCTAGGATCGGCCTCCGCGCCGGCTCCTCAACCAACGGCGAACGAGCCAGCTGCGTCACTTTCGCAAGAAACAGCGAGCGGGCGTAGTCCGCAGCCTTCTCGATATTTGCGAGCGCGGACGTGGTGAGCAGCTTGCCGCTGAAGGTGAAGTATCGGCCGTGGTCGTAGACTTCAAGGCCGTTGCCGTCCTCCTTAGTGGTTCCGGTGCGGCCGAGTCCGATGATGTGGGCGCCGGTGCCGCTGACACTAATCTCGGCATAGGTGTCGACGGACTTAATAACCTGATCGACGCGAGGGTCGAGCGCTCCGGCGGTGATGACGTTGTCGAAGTCGATTCCTGCGACCCGCGCGTCGGCGCCGGAAACGTCCCCGAGGGCGGCGCCGAGTCCAGTAGATCTGTCTGGCCTAAACGCTTGTGCGGCGTCTTCAAACACAACCAGCCGGGCACGATCATCGGGCGTGTCGGTCTTGCCGCGGGTTTTGCCGTCCGCGTAGTACGGCACTTTCTTTGGCTTGCCGCGCTTGGTGTCCGGGACTGATCTCCAATGCAACCAAATGGGCCACTCCCGCAGCTGCGGCGGCAGCGCCTGGCGCAGCGCGCTGATGTAGTCCGGGCCGCTCATGCCCGCCCCCGAGGCGTCACCAGCTGCAGCTCGACCCAATCCAGCAGCGGCAGCGGGCTGCGCAACATTCGCTTGGTGCACGGCGCGCACAACAAATAGAAATGCGGTTGTCCGAAAAACGAGCCGACGTTCCACATCGCCGCCCGGGTGCGCTGGCGGCCGCAACCCGGGCAATTTAATTTTTCGAGGCTCATACAAGCCTCCCGGTCAGCGGCGGGCTGGCTTGCGCGCCGCCTTCCACCGCAGCACGGCAGCAACGTCCCGCTCCGAGAATGCGCGCCACCCGCGATCAGTTCGCATCGGTTTGATGACCCCGGCCGCCTCCAGCTCGCGCATGCGCGGCACGGGGATGCCAGTCCGTTCGATGAACGTCGTGGTGCCAAATAAGGGCTCGGCCATTGTGGAACTCCTTTGAAATCGGATCGCGGTTCAGGCGCGACCAATTCTCCGCGCGCGCCATTGGGTCCGCTGAAGAACAACACGGCTGAAAGAAGGGAGATTCCGTTCCGTGGCTACAAACTATCTCGATCCTGCGTAGTTTCCGTTCCACCAGAACCCTCATGAGAGACATGGATATTTGCGTGGGCGCGAAATCGTGTTTCGGATTCAGATTTGAAGGCGGATAATCCCGTTCCATGGACGTTGAATTCGAACGGGCGACGTTGGTCGCGTGGGCGATGGAGCTGGTGGCTTTCGCCAACGGAGAGCCGGCGCCGTTCAATCGTCACGGCGCGCACAACCCTCTCCCCCTTGAAGACCGGACAGCCGAGCAACTCGCGGCGCTACGCGAGACGGCACGACGGCGGCTGGCTCAACTTGCGGAGCCGAAGTCAGATTGGCAGCCCGGTAAGCAGGAGCGCGCGCCGGATCGGCTTCTTCGCGCCGCGAGCCGCTGGCTCAATGATCCGTCCGTGACGACGACTCGCGCACCGTTTCCATTTGTGCCGATGGACGTGTTGCCCTTAATGATTGACAACACGCTTGAGGTCCGCCCGTCGTTCCGGAGCCTAGACGCTCAGTTCGCGTTCACGTTCTCGGCACTGATTCTCCCAAATCGCCCGGCGCTGATCGGCCGTTGCTCATTCAAGGCCACGAAGTCCAGCGAGCCGTGCGGCAAATTTTTTACTCATTTGCTCGGCGCCGGCCATGCCGGCCGTCCGCCAAGGAACTGCGAGCCTCATCGCTCCGACGGGTCGGCGAACAGCAAGGTCCGCAAGGCCAAGCACAGAGGTATTTGGAAATGAGATCCCCAGAGAAGAAGCGCAACGGCCGGTGGCAGATCCGCTATGCCGACCAACACGGCCAGATCAAGTACAAGTCGTTCCGCACCAAGGGCGACGCGGAGAAGTTCGGCCGCGACGCACAGGGGAATGTCGAGGCCGGGCTGGCGCCGACCTACGACAAGACCATCACCGACCTGTGCGACGAGTTCGAGCGCGCGCACTTTCACGGACTGCGGCCGAGCAGCGTGAAGGATGCTGGCGCCGGCATCGCGCGCATTCAGCGTCACTTCGGACAGCGGAAGCTGACCTCAATCCATCCTCCCGACATCGAGAAGTTTCGGGACGGAGAGTTGATCCGGATGCGTGCCGAGCACGAGGCCGTCTTGGACGGCCGCCTCGCCCGGCTGCGCCTCGCGGCGGGCTCGGCAGTTCGGAAGGACAACCGTGCGCGACTGCTCGCTGACCTCGCGAAGCTAGAGGGCGAGGCCCCGGCGATCCGCGAGCGGATCGCGACGATGGGCGTGCGGACCGTCAACAAGGTGCTCCAGCTATTCCGCCAGCTCTACGAGTTCGCCAAGGGGCGGCGCTACGCGGCGCACAACCCGGCCGACCACGTGCGGAAGCTGAAAGCAGCGGACCGTCAGGACCGGGCGATGGACGTCAACGTGCTCACTCCCGGCGAACTACTCAAGCTCATCGAGGCCGCCGACCCGCACGGGCGTGCGGCCATCGCGGTACTCGGCTTCGGCGGGCTGCGGCTCGGCGAGCTGCTCGGCTTGCAGTGGGGAGACGTGGAGCTGGATCGCGCGCGCATTGTGGTGCGCCGCCAGCTGGAAGCCGTCACCGGCGAATTGCGCGAGCCGAAGACCCGCGCCGGCACTCGCTTCGTATCGCTGCCGCCCGTGGCGATCTCCGAATTGCGCCGGTGGAAGCTCGCGTGCCCGAAGGGCGAGGCGGAGTTCTGCTTCCCCAATAGCGACGGCGGTGCTCAGGATGACCGCAACTTCCGCGCCCGGGTCTTCTACCCTGCGCTGCGGCGCGCCCGACTCCGACGGATTCGGGTCCACGACCTTCGGCACAGCTGCGCGTCGATGTTGATCGCGACCGGCGCCGACCTCGCCGCCATCAGTCGACAGCTCGGTCACGCGAACGTGAACATCACTTTGACGACCTACACGCACTGGTTCGAGAAGCGGGCGACTTCCGACCTCGGCGACCGCCTCGCGGCGCTGGTCGAAAAAGAGACTGGTTGCGTTTTGGTTGCGTCGGACGCCTCGGCCGAGGGTCAGAGCGCGGAAGTCGTTGATTTGATGGTGGCCAGGAGTGGAATCGAACCACCGACACGCGGATTTTCAGTCCGCTGCTCTACCAACTGAGCTACCTGGCCGTTGTAAGTCCTTGAATCCGTGAGGAAGGCCGGCGATACGGCCCCCGAGAACGGGCGCGTATTAGACCGGTCTCGGGCCGGAGGCGTCAAGGATGGGGCTTGTTGCTCGCCGGATCGACGAAACCCTCCGGATTCGCCGCGCCGCCCCCGAACAAGAATTTCTCCATCTCAGCGACGAGGAACTGGCGCGCCTTCGGCTCGATCGGCGTCAACCGGTACTCGTTGATCAACATCGTCTGGTGCGCGACCCAGCGCTGCCACGCCTCTTTGGAGACCTGCTGGTAGATGCGCTTGCCGAGTTCGCCGGGATAGGGCGCGTAGTCGAGGCCCTCCGCCGGGCGACCGAGCACGACACACTGGACGCTACGGGGCATGGCTCGACTCCGAAAGATCGTTCAAGGACGGCGGCGGCGCGGGGGCGCAGCGAGTGCGGCGACCAGCGACGTCACCGGCGCCGCCAGCCCGAGACGAGTCGGCGCGCGCGATTTGTACCACGTCTCGCTGCCCTGCTCCACGAGCGGCGCGCGACGATCGAGCTCGACCAGCAGCGGCTCGATCTCGAGTTCGAAATGCGTGAACACGTGCCGAACCGTACCGAGCGCGGTGAGCCGCGCCGAGCGCCGCCCGGCGCGCTTGACCGCCGTCGCCTCGGCCTCGGCTCGCGTCGCGAACTCGGGAAATCCCCACAGCCCGCCCCAGATCCCGGTCGTCGGACGCCGCTCGAGCAGCACTGCGCCCGCCCGGCGGTAGACGAGCCAGACGATGCGGCGTCGCGGGCGCTTGCGCGGCGCGCGGCGCGCGGGCAACTCGGCGATGCGATCGGCCGCGAGGGCCACGCAGTCCTTCGCGAGCGGACAGTCGCCGCAGCGCGGCCGGCGCTGCGTACACAGCGTCGCCCCGAGATCCATGATCGCCTGGGTGAAGTCTGCCGCGCGAGCGGCCGGCGTCACGTTCTCGCTCAGCGCCCAGAACTGCGCGGCAACCCGCGCCTCGCCCGGAAATCCTCCGATCCCGGCCCAGCGCGCGAGCACGCGCTTCACGTTGCCGTCGAGGATCAGGTGACGCTGGTCGTTCGCGAGCGCCAGGATCGCGCCCGCCGTCGAGCGGCCGATGCCCGGCAGCGCGACCAGCGCGGCGTGGTCTTCGGGGACCGCGCCGCCGCGCGTGTCGCGAATCAGCTGCGCGGCACGGTGCAAATTGCGAGCCCGCGCGTAGTAGCCAAGCCCGGACCAGTGGTGCAGCACCTCGTCGAGCGGCGCCGCGGCCAGCGCCGTGACGTCCGGGAAGCGCGTCACGAATCGCGCGTAGAACGGAATCACCGTCGCCACCTGCGTCTGCTGCAGCATGATCTCGGAGACCCAGACCCGGTACGGCGTCCGGTCGCGCTGCCACGGCAGGTCCCCTCGCCCGTGCCGGGCGAACCAGCTGAGGAGCCGCGGCGCGAAACTCTCGGTTTGCAGCATCGTCGCGACCGCGGCGGGCGCCGGCCGGCGTGCCCGGCGCGCCGGCCTGGCGGCCGCCGGGGAGCAGGCGCTGCTAGCCACCGGCCCGGACTCGCGGCGCCGCGCCCCGTCGCGACGCGTCGGTCGCGGTCAGGGTGGCGGCGGGGTGTGCTCGGGGGCGCATAAGTCTCCGGAATCCCGCTCTATTCTAGGGACTTACTGCCGGCCCGGGCGGCCTGGATGACCTCAAGTCGGCGGCCAAGCTGCCGACACAGAACGAGGGGCTCCCGACGAATCCGGCCTGGCCCCGGCTGGGGGGCGCCGACCGTTCGTATGAAGCAGAAGTGGGGCATCACCGCCAAGTTGCTGGTCATCCCGATCAGCAGCGTCGCGCTGCTGGCCGCAGCGCTCGCCTTTACGGCGTACACCCAGTCGCGCTATGACTCGGTGGCGCGCCAGGGCGTGTCGCGGCGGGTCGAGGAGGCCCGCCGCTATGCCGGCATCCTCAACTCCGCGCACCGGCTGCATTCGCAGTACCTCGACCTCGCGACCGCCCGCCTCGCCCGCTCGGTCGGCCCGAAGGAGCAGCGCGGCTTCCACGCGCTGCTCGGCGCGACCATGGACCTCAACGCCGAGATCGACGACCTGGCGCGCGACGGCGGCGGGCCCGGCGCCGGCGTCGACCAGCTCAACAGCGCCTCGCAGGCGCTGACCGACTTCCAGGACGCGCTCGCCCACCTCAGCAGCGACGGGTCGCCGGACCAGGTGCGCGGCGACGTTATCGCCTCCGATGACGAGTTCCGGCGCCTGACGATCGCGCTGACGGCACTCATTGCGAACGCCGAGAGCCGCGGTGACGAATCGTTCTCGCAGCTGGAGGGCTACGTCAGCCGCTCGCTCGCGATCCTCGCCATCGTCATGCTGATCGCCGGCGGCCTCGCGCTGGCCATGACCCTCTGGACGCGTCGCGCGGTGGCCCGCCCGCTCGGCGCGGTCGCCGACGCGATGCGCAGCTTTCACGCGGACCCGACGGCGACGCTCAGCGTCACCGCCCGCTCCGGCGACGAGGTCGGCGAGATCGTCGCCGGCTTCAACGAGCTCGTCGCCTCGATCCGCGAGCGCGAGCGCGCGCTCGAGGACTCGAGCCGCCAGCTCCGCGACAGCAACGTCGCGCTGCAGAACGAGGTCCGCGAACGCCGTTCGGCGCAGACCGAGCTGCTGCACTCGCGCGAGTTTCTCGAGGTCGCGCAGGCGGCCGGCGGCATCGGTGTCTTCGATCTCGACCTCGCCTCGCACGTGATGCAGGGCTCCGGCTCGTTCTTCACGCTGCAGGGCATCGACGCGCGGGTCGGCGCGATCACCCAGGATCAGTGGCTCGCGCTCGTGCATCCCGACGACCTCGAGGCGCTGGTCGGCGCGTTCGGTGCGGCGATCGACACGGGCGGCACCTATCGCGCCGAATACCGGATCAGGCGCCTGGACCGCTCGGTGCGCTGGGTGAGCAGCGCCGGGCGCGTGATCTCCGATCCGAACGGCGCGCATCGCATCGTCGGCTCGATGATGGACATCACCGAGCGCAAGCAGGCCGAGCTGTCGCTGCAGGGAACCGAGGCGCGCCTCGAGCGCGCCGTGCGCGGCACCAGCGACGGCCTCGTCGAGCTCGACCTCGGCACCGGCCAGCTGTGGTTCGCACCGCGGGTCGCCGAGCTGCTCGGTTACCGCGCCAGCGACCTGCCGGCGACGGTGCGGCGCTTCGGCCGTCTGCTGTACCCGGGCGACTTTGCGCGCCTCGTGCGCGCCACGCGCGAGCACCTGCAGGACGGCACGGCGCACGACGTCGAGTTCCGGATCCGCGACTCGCACGGCGACTGGCAATGGCTGCGCAGTCGCGCCCAGGCCAACCGCGACGCGGGCAGCGGCGCGACGATTCTGTCGGGCTCGCTGCAGCTGGTCACCGACCGGCGCCTGCAGGCGGCCGAGCTCGAGCGGGCGCGCGCCGCCGCCGAACACGCCAACCGCTCCAAGAGCGACTTCCTCGCCAACATGAGCCACGAAATCCGCACGCCGATCAACGGCGTGATCGGCATGACGCACGTGCTGCTCGACACGCCGCTGTCGGAGTCGCAGCGCGAGTGCGTCGAGATCGTCCGTTCGAGCGGCGAGGCGCTGCTCGCGCTGGTCAACGACATTCTCGATTTCTCCAAGATCGAGGCCGGCAAGATGGAGCTCGAGCGCATCGATTTCGACGTGCGCTCGGTGGTCGACGACGCGCTCGGCTCGGTCGCGCTCGCGGCGCTCGGCAAGGACCTCGAGCTCGCGGCCGACGTCACGGCTGGCGTACCGACCATCGTGCGGGGCGACCCCGGCCGGCTGCGGCAGTGCCTGATCAACCTGCTGTCGAACGCCGTCAAGTTCACTGCGCAGGGCCACGTCGCCGTCGAGGTGAGCGTCGCCGGCGAAACCGCGGCTGGCGTGCAGTTGCAGTTCATGGTCAGCGACACCGGGATCGGCATCCCCGCCGACCGCCTCGATCGGCTGTTTCGCGAATTCAGCCAGGTGGATTCCTCGACCACGCGCCACTACGGCGGCTCGGGCCTCGGCCTGTCGATCGTCAAGCGGCTGGCCGGCATGATGGGCGGCGCGGTCGGCGTCGCCAGCGAGGCCGAGGTCGGCTCGCGCTTCTGGTTCAGCGCTGAACTCGCGGTGCCGGCGGCTGCCGCGAGCGGCGCGATCGGCCCACTCGCCGTGCGCGTGCTGGTGCTCGACGGCCACCCGGTCGCCGCGCGTTCGCTCGTCCGGCAGCTCGAGGCGCTCGGCTGCGAGGTTGCGCCCTGCGCCGACGAGGCCGCCTTCGTCGCCGCGCTGGAGTCCGCGCCCGCCGCACGCGTCGCGATGGTGGATCTGCGTCTGCTCACCGGCCCGCTCACGGCCGCGCTGTCGCGGGCGCGGGCGCGGCCCGGCGCGCCGCGCCTGGTGCTGCTCGCGCCGCTCGGCCTCGCCGCCGCACCGCCGGCCGGATTCGACGCGATCCTGTCGAAGCCGGTGCGTCGCCAGCAGCTGTACAGCTGCCTCGGCGGCTTGGTCGACATCCCGCCTGCAGCGCCGTCCGCCGACGTCGCGCCGCTGGCCAGTCGCGGCGACTGTCGGGTGCTGCTGGTCGAGGACAACGCGGTCAACCGGCGCGTGGCTGAGCACCAGCTGCGCAAGCTCGGGTGCAGCGTCGCGATCGCCTGCAACGGCGTCGAGGCCGTCGCCGCCGCGCAGGGCGGCGCCTTCGACGTCGTGCTGATGGATTGCCAGATGCCGCTGCTCGACGGTTTCGATGCGACGCGGCAGATTCGCCGCCGCGAGGCCGGCGGCGCGCTCGCTCGGCTGCCGATCATCGCGCTGACGGCCAACGCGCTGTCCGGCGACCGCGAGGCTTGCCTCGACGCCGGCATGGACGACTACCTGTCGAAGCCGCTCGAGCCCGCGGCACTCGCCGCCTGCATCGAGCGCTGGGCGCCGCGACGCGACGCGCCGCGGCCGGACGGCGCGAGTGAGCTGCCGGTGCCCGTGGCGGGACCGCCAGTGCAGCCGGCGGCCGGCGTGGAGCCCGCGATCGACCTCGCGGCCCTCGGCGAGGTCACCGACGGCGATCCGGCCTTCGAGCGCGAGCTGATGGCGGTATTCGTCGCGAGCGGCGATACCGCGCTCGCGGCGCTGATGACGGCGCTCGGCGCAGACGACCTCGCCGCGGTGCGCCGCCACGCCCACGCGCTAAAGGGCGCGAGCGCCAATCTGCGCGCGCGCGCGCTCGCCACGCGTGCGCAGGCGCTGGAAGCCGCGGCCTCGGCCGGCGACCTCGGACGCTGCCGCGCGACCTTCGACGAGCTGCAGAGTGACTACCGGCGCACCGCGGCGTTCATCGCCGCCCGCACCGGCTGAGGTGTTTCGCTAGCCGCCGCTGGCGGGCGCGGCGTCCGCACACTGCTGGGCCACGAGCTCGCCGGTGGCGCGGTCACGGCCAAGCTTCTTGCTGCGGTAGAGGCACAGGTCCGCCTGCGTGAGCAGCTGCTCGGCGACCACGCCCTCCGGCCAGTCAGGACCGGCGCTCGCGACCCCGAAGCTCGAGGTGACCCGTAGCGCCTGGCCGTCGTGGCGGACCTCGAGCGCCGCGGTCGCGACGCGCAGGCGCTCGGCGACCTGCATCGCGCCGTCCAGATCGGTTTCGGGCAGCACGACCACGAACTCTTCGCCACCGAAGCGGGCCACCCAGTCGACGTCGACGCGCAGCTTGTCGACCAGCAGCGCCGCGAAGGCGCCAAGCACCGCGTCGCCGGCCGGGTGACCGTAGGTGTCGTTGACGCGCTTGAAGTGGTCGATGTCGCACATGATGACCGACAGCGGCCGCTTGAAGCGCCGGGCACGGGCCACCTCGCTCGGCAGGGTGTCGCCCAGGAAGCGGCGGTTGTTGACCCCGGTCAGCGCGTCCGTCAGCGACAGCTTGACCGCTTCCTCGCGGGCGGTGCGCAGCCGCAGCTCGAGTTCGGCGATCCGCCAGCCGGTCTTCATGCGGGCGAGCAGCTCCGCCTCATCGACGGGCTTGGTGAGGTAATCATCGGCGCCGGCTTCGAGACCGGCGATGACCGACTCGTGCGAGTCGCGCCCGGTGAGCAGAATCGTGAAGATGTAGCCCGGCCAGTCCCCGCCGCGCACCGCGGCGACGACACCGAGGCCATCGAGCACCGGCATCTCCCAGTCGGTCAGCACGACCGGGAAGTAGCTCGCGCGCAGGGCCGCGAGCGCGGCGCCGCCGTCGGCCACCGCCACCACCTCGTAGCCTGCCTTCTTGAGCAGCCGCGCCGTCAGCAGGCGCGCCACGGGGTCATCCTCGGCCAGCAGCACGCGGCGTGCGTCCGGAAGAGGCTCAGGCGGGATCGCTACGGTCTGCGGCGCGGCGGCGTTCATGGCTTTGCGGGCCTGCAATCGGTACAGGTCACCCCCATTGTTTCGGCCGCGCGCCGGGCCACTTGAGCCGGAAAGCCGATGAAAGCTCCGCGGTGGGCTCCTGCCGGGCAGCTATTTCTTGCTGCAGAGCGTCACGTCGCCGCTCTTGGTGTCAACCCGCACCCGCGCCGAACCCGCACCTTCCTGGAACGTCAGCCGCGACCCCGGTCCGTAGCCCTCGTGCGCCGCCTTGTGCCCGAAGCAGGTCGACAGGTCGCCGCTGAACGACTGCAGGTCGTACGCCGCCGGCGGCACGCCGCCGGCGAACTGGATCCGGAAGTCGCCGCTGACCGATTCGGCCTCGAAGCGGCCATCGGCGGCGAGACCGGCGGTGATCGTGAAATCCCCGGAGACCGTGTTCACCAGGGCGCGATTCAGCGTCCCGAGCGTCAGCGCGCCGTCGCCGCTGACCGTCCTGATCGTGACTTCGCCGGCACCGCCGGCGACGCTGAGGTCGCCGCTCACGGTCTTGACGTCCAGCAGTCGCGATTCCGCTCCTGCCGTCAGGTGCACGTCGCCGCTCACGGTCTGCACGCGCACCTCGCGCTGCACACTGGCCTTGATATCACCGCTCACGGTGTGCAGCTCCTGGTTGCCGGCGACGCCGCTGACGCTCAGGTCGGCGCTGACCAGCGTGGCCGTCAGGCTGCTGCCGGCGGGGACGTGGACGACGAGCTTGGCCTCGCCGCCGTCGTTCCAGCCGATGTTGATCCCGTGCGACTCGTGCATCACGACGTGCACGCTGGTGCGCGAACCGGCGCTCGTGACATCCAGCCGCTCGACGTCGGCGCCGAGCGTACCGGTGACCGCGACCTCGGCCTTGTCCCAGCCGAGCACCTCGACGCGGCCGGCGACGTTTTGGATCTCCACCTGCCCGTTGGCCTCGGCCGGTCGGTGCTCGTCGACACTGCGGGTCGCGGCCGCTACCGGCCAGGCGAGCGTCGCGAGCACGGCGCCGGCGACCGCGATGGCCATCAGGCGAAGAAAGTGAATCGGGTGGTTCATGTACGGGTCCTCGATGCGAGTGGCTCGGTGTTCCGGCCGACAGTGGAGTAGAGACTGATTTCCTGTTCGGTCGTGCTCTGCAGCAGCTGCAGCAGCACGCGGCTGCCCGGTTCGCGGCCGAGCGCCTGCTGAATGTCCTGGTGGGCGCGCTGGATGAGCACGAGATCCTCCTCGATCCTCGCCCGGGTGACCGGCGCGAGCAACGCAATCCGCTCGCGATAGGTCCGCTCGAGCGCGCTGCGCGTCGCGAGGTAGTCGGCGTCCTCGGCCAACTTGAGCCTCGCCGGCACGAGGGCCGCAGCCGCGGGCGTCGCGGCAGCAACCGTCGGCGCCGGAGCCGTCTGCTGCGCGAGCCGCGCACCGACAACGGCGCCGAGCGCGGCCAGCACGACGCCGGCCGCCAGCGCCAGCGGCCAGCGGCGCGGGCGGCGCTCGGCGCGCAGCAGCTCGGCCTCGATGCCGGCCCACAGGTCGCGAGACGGGGCCACTTCACGCGGCAGGGCCGCGAGGCCTGCGTCGAGGCTCCGGGGACGGGACAGATCGTGGTCGCTCATGGGCCCTCCGCAGTGAGCCCGAGCCGCGCGGCCAGCAGCTGGCGGGCGCGGTGCAGCTGCGCCTTGCTGGTGCCGACGGCAATGCCGAGCTCGGTCGAGACTTCGTCGTGGCTGAATCCATACACGCCGGCGAGCACCAGCACGTGGCGCGCGCCGTCGGGGAGTGCGGCGATCGCCGCCTCGAGGTCAAGGGGCGGCGCGTCCTCGACCGTCCGCCGATCAAGGACCGCAGGGTCGTCGCCCGCCGTGCTTTCGAGGCGTGCCGCGAGCCCGCGGTGTCGCGACAGGACGGTGTTGACGGCGATCCGGTGCAACCAGGTCGAGAAGCGGCTGCGGGCCTGGAACGTCGGCAGGGCCCGCCAAGCGTTGACGAATGCTTCCTGGACGCAGTCTTCCGCCGTCTCGCGGTGGCCGGACAGCCGCAGGCACAGGGCGTGGACCCGGCCGACGTGGCGACGGTACAGCCGCTCGAAGGCACGCCGGTCGCCGCGGGCCGCCGCCTCGACGGCGCGCGCGTCCTCGAAGGCCTCGAGGGCCCCGGCATCGGGGAATTCGACGACCTCCGCCACTGCCGCCGCCTGCATGCCTGCCTCCATCCGGATCGTACCCGGATTGGAGGCAGCGGCGACCGCGAAGGTTTAAACCGGCCGCGCCGTCAACCGACGGCGGCGAGCATCGGCACCCGGGCCGCGAGCGGCGGGATCGAGGTGGCCGGGACCGGACGGCCGAGGTAGTAGCCCTGCACGAAGTCCGATCCGGCGACCTCGAGGAACTGCAGCGCGGCAGCCGTCTCGACGCCCTCGGTGCAGACTTTGAGGCCGAGGTTGTGTGCGAGATCGACCAGCGAGCGGACGATCGTGCGCGCCTCACCGCTCTGATGCAGCTCCATACCGAGCGACTTGTCGACCTTCAGCTCGTTGAACGGCATCCGGTAGAGCTGCGTCAGCGACGAGAAGCCGGTGCCGAAGTCGTCCAGCGACAGGCCGAAGCTCTTGACCCGCAGCCGCGTCAGGATGTCGCGGGTGCGCGCCGGGTCCTCGAGCGCCGCGGTCTCGGTGAGCTCCAGCGTCAGGCGCGAATTGTCGAGCGCGTGCTTGCTCATCAGCTCGGACAGGCGGTCTGGGAAGTCGAGTTCCCGCACCAGGTGCGGCGACAGGTTCACCGACAGGTCGAGCACGGTGCCCTGCGCACGCCATGTGCCGAGCTGGCCGATGCCTTCCTGCAGCACGAAGTCGGTCAGCGCCGCGATCAGGCCGGTCTTCTCGGCGAGCGGGATGAACGAGTCAGGATAGACGAGGCCGAGGTCCGGGTGCTCCCAGCGGATCAGGCCCTCGACGCCGACCACGGCCCAGCGGCCGTCGCTCAACGCGCACTTCGGCTGGTAGTGGACCAGCAGCTGCGCACGATCGACCGCGCGCCGCAGCTCCTCCTCGGTGGGCAGGCGCGGCGCCTTGAGGTGCTGGCCGAGGATCGCCTCCAGGTCGGCGAGCATGATCGGCTTCTGCAGGAAACCGGCCATGTTGAGGCCGTGCGCGACGCCGAGCTGCTCGGCGCTCTGCAGCACCCGCTGGTCCATGCCGCTCGAGATCAGAATCGTGGCGCGGGTGCCGACCGCGCCGAGTTCGCGGATCAGCTCGATGCCGTCGGTCTGCGGCATCTGCAGGTCGAGGATCATCAGCGACGGTCGGAAGGACCGCACCGCCTCGCGGAACTGCTTCGCGTCGTTGGCGAGGCGCACCTCGTAGCCGACTGACTCGCCGACCTGGCCGACGAAATCCAGAATGTCCGGCTGGTCGTCAACGACCAGCAGCCGGTTCCCGTTAGTGTCCATGCGTTGTCTCCCTGTCGAGCACTGCGCGCACCCTGCGCGCGAGCTCGCCGATGGCATAAGGCTTGTGCAGCAGCTCGGTGCCGGCCGGCGCGGACAGTTCCCGCAGCCCGGGCTGCGAGAAGGCCGAGGTATGCAGCACCTTGAGGCGTTCGCGCACGCCGAGGGCGCGCGCCGCGAGTTCGGCACCGGGCATGCCGCCCGGCAAGATGAGGTCGGCCAGCAGCAAGGCGACTTCGACCTCGCGCGCGAGCAGGGTCAGCGCCGCGGGGCCATTGCCGGCCTCCAGCACGCGGTAGCCGAGCACACGCAGCGCCGAGGCAGCGGTCGCCCGCACGTCGGCGTCGTCGTCGACCACGAGTACCGTCTCGGTGCCGGTCGGCAGCTCGCCGGCGTCGCTGTCGCCGTCGCTGACGACCGCCCCCGGCATCTGCGAGCGCGGGAAGAACATGCGCACCGTGGTGCCGCGGCCGAGCGCACTTTCGATCATCGCCACGCCGCCTGACTGCTCCGCAAAGCCGTAGACCATCGACAGGCCGAGCCCGGTTCCCTTGCCGGTTTCCTTGGTCGTGTAGAAGGGCTCGAAGGCACGCTTGGCGACCTCCGGCGTCATGCCGAGGCCGGTGTCGCTGACGCTGATCTCGACGTAGTCGCCGGGCGGCAGCTTCGGGTGCCGCTCCGGGTCGTCCTCGGCGAAGCTGCGATTGCAGGTCGCGAGGGTCAGCCGGCCGCCCGCCGGCATCGCGTCGCGCGCGTTGATCGCGAGATTGAGCACCGAGGACTCGAGCTGCGCGGCGTCGGCGTAGATCGGCCAGGTCTCCGCGCGCAGCTCGCTGCCCACCTCGATCGCCGGGCCGAGCGTGCGGCGGATCAGGTCCTCGGTGCTCGACACGGCGCGGGCCGCGCTCATGACGCGCGGCTCGAGGACCTGCTGCCGGGCGAAGGCGAGCAGGCGGCGCGTCAGGTCGGCGCCGCGCAACGCCGCGCGCAACGCCGTGGCGATGTGACCGCCGAGGCGCGCATCGGCCTTGAGCGGCCGCTCCAGCAGCTGCAGGTTGCCGATGACGACCGACAGCAGGTTGTTGAAGTCGTGGGCGATGCCGCCCGTCAGCTGGCCGATCGCCTCGAGCTTCTGCGCGTGGCGCAGCTCCTGCTCGAGGCGGCGCTCGACGGTGACATCCTGCACCACCGCGAAGAAGCCGGCGACCTCGTCGTCGACGCGGTGTGGCAGGTAGGTGACCGCGAGGTCGTGCTCCTCCTCGCCGCGGCGGCTGCGCGCCAGATACTCGACGGTGCTGCCCGACAGCACGCTCTCGATGCGCGGCGCCATCTGCCGGTAGTTGTCCGGCGTGGTCATCTCCTCGAGGCGACGGCCTTGCAGCGCGGCCAGCGGTAGCTGGAACCATTCCTCGTAACGGCGGTTGGCATAGACGAATTCGCGACGCCGGTTGACGTAGGCGATATTGAGCGGCAGCGAGTCGAGGATCAGTTCGAAGAACTCCTTGGTGGCGCGCGCCGCACCGTGCGCCCGCTCGAGCTCGGTGATGTCCTTGTGCGTCACGATCGCGCCGCGGCGACCGTCGACGTCCAGCGGCCGCACCGACATCTGTAGCGTCCGCTCGCCGTCGTCCGCTTTGATGCGGTAGTCGAGCTCGAAGTCGGCGCTGCGGCCGGTGATCACGTCGTCGACGCCGCCGGCGGCGAGTGGCCCCGCCGCGCAGCGCTCGATCGCCTCGCGGCACAGCCGGGCGTAGTTCTCGCCGAAGCCGTAGCGCAGGCCGATCAGCGCCCGATCGCCGGCGAATTCGCGCCAGGCGCGGTTGATCTCGACGAGCTCGCCGTTGGCGTTGAGCACGCCGACCGAGAACGACAGTCCGTCGAGCGTGCGCCGCAGCGACTCTTCCGAGCGCCGCACGCTGTCGAGCGCGCGGCGCTCGGCACTGATGTCCTCGATGCGCCCCGACAGGTACACCGGCCGGCCTGACGGATCGCGCGTCGCCGCGCCGCACAGCCGGTGCCAGCGGAATTCGCCGTCCGGGCGGCGGATACGCAGCTTGAGATCGAACGGGCCGCGCTGCTCGATGTGCAGCCGCAGCGCCTGCAGCAGCAGCGGCCGTTCGTCGTCGTGGATCAGCGCCTGCAGCCCGGCGAAGGTGTCGTCGATGTCATTCGGGCCGTAGCCGAGCAGCGCCTTGAGGCGCGGCTCGTACCAGACGCGTCCGGCCGCGAGATCCCAGTGCCAGTGGCCGGCGCCGGAGGCGACCGCGGCGCGCTTCAGCCACTCGCTCTCGTCGTCGGCATCCGCCGCTGCCGGCGCTTCGTCGCTGTCGCGGATCACCAGCACGAACCACGGCCCGTCGCCTGCCAGCTCGTGGCGGGTGGCGACGACCTCCGCCGCCAGTACCGAGCCACCGGTGCGATAGGCGATCCGGCGGCGGAACGGCTCGGTGCCGTCGCAGCCGGCCGCGGCTTCGACGAGCGCCGGCCCGAGGGCGCCGGCCTCGGCCAGGGCGAGGCCCGGCAGCGCGCTGGCGTCGAGGCCGGTCTGCGCCGCGAAGGAGTCGTTGGCGCCGGCGACCCGCAGGCCGCCGCCGCGGCCGTCCACGACCACGTGTCCGGCGACCGCGTCGCGGGTCGCCGCGGCATGGATCGTCAGCAGCTCGGTGGCCGCCGGGAGGCTGGTCGCTATAGGTCGGTCGGGGTTCGCCCGCATGACGCCGTCGATAGAGGAACGCGAAGGGTGATCTTCGCGCCCTCTTTATCGTCCGCAGGCGACCCTGACTTGATCCGGACCGCGCGAGTGCAGGGAATCCCTCACACTCCGGGCGCTGGCGGCAGGGGCCTCAGGCGGGACCGGCTTCCCGACCTGAGAACCAGTTCACAGCATATTGGACCAGCTGCGAGCCGGTGGCGAGGTTCAGCTTGCGCTTGATCCGCTGCCGGTGCGACTCGACGGTCTTGATCGAGAGGTTGAGCGCCTCGGCCGCCTGCCGCGTCGACAGCCCGCGGCCGATCATGTGCAGGATTTGCAGCTCGCGGTTCGACAGGCGGTCGATCGGATTGGCGGAGATGTAGGCGCCGCCTGAGGCGAACTTCTGGATCATGCTGTTGCCGACCACCTCGCTGACGTAGATGCCGCCCTCGAGCACCCGCCGCAGCGCCACCAGGAACTGGTCGCTGGCCGCCTGCTTCATGATGTAGCCGTTGGCGCCTGCCGACAGCATGCGTTCGGCGTAGATCGTCTCGTCGTGCATCGACAGCACGAGGATCGGCAGGCTCGCGTAGTGCGCGCGCGCATCCTTGACGAGCTCGATGCCGTCACCTTGCTTCAGCGAGATGTCGACGATGATGACGTCCGGCTTCAGCTCGCGGATCGCACCCTTCGCCTCGCGGGTGCTTTCGGCCTCGCCGCAGACGATCAGGTCCTCCTCCTGATCGATCAGGCGCCGCAGGCCCTGACGGACGATCGGGTGATCATCGACGATCAGCACGCGGTGGCGGGCCTTGGCCGCGCCCGGCGCGACTTCCTTGCGGGCATATGTCGGGGTCGTCATAGGAAACTCCTTTCCATCCTCAACGCTCTTGAGAGGGGCCGTGCGCCCGAACCGGGCCGCCGCAAATGTGTGCGCTCTCAGGCAAGGTCACGCTCCGCGACCGGCGCCAGGCCCGGGGCCGGGGCCGGATCCGGCTGCGTCACGACGCAGGTGACCCGCGTGCCCTTGCCGTTGGGCCGCGGCCCGATCAGCAGCTCGCCGCCCAGCATGTTGGCACGGTAACGCATGATTTTGAGCCCGACGCCGTTGCCCGAGCCCGGCACGAGACCCCGGCCGTCGTCGCTGACGGCGAGCGCGACCCGCCGGCCGCGGACGTTGAGCTGCACCAGCACCGTCTTGGCATCGGCGTGCCGGGCGGCATTGGTCAGCGACTCCTGCGCGATCCGGTAGAGGTGCCCGGTCGCGGCCGCGTCCAGCGTCACGCGCGGGCTGACGCGGCTCCGAAAGCGGACGTCGAGGCCGTACATGTCGCGCACGCGCGCGACCAGGGCGCGCAGCGCGTGCACGAGGCCGCCACCGTCGAGCGCTACCGGCGACAGGCCGCGCGCCAGCGTGCGCGTCTGCTCGATCGCGCCGCTGACGAGCGTGGTCAGTTCGCGAAGTTCGTTGGCCTTGGGCATCGTGCCGCGGCGCACGGTCTGCGTCAGGCCACCGAGCATCAGCGCGATGCCGGTCAGCTCCTGGCCCAGGCCGTCGTGCAGGTCGCTGCCGATTCGGCGCTGTTCACGGTTCGAGATCTCGAGGATCTCGCGCTCGAGCGCGCGTCGTTCGGTGATGTCTGTCGAGTAGACGATGATCCCGGCGATCCGGCTGCCGTCATGGACCGGCCCGACACGGTGCTCGAAGATGCCCTCGCCGCCGTCCTCGCGGGCGCCTGCCGACTCGAAGCGGATCGGCCGGCCGGTGGCGAGCACGCCGCGCAGTCGCTGCGAAAAGTCCTCGGGATCCGCGGCATAGTCCACCGCCGGCCGACCGACAATTCGCGCCGGGGCTTCGCCGCGCAGCGCGCGGTTCACGAACCGGACCCTGAGCTCAGGATCGACGATGGCGATGAAGTCCGGCGAACTGTCGGCGACGGTCCGCAGCATCGCCTCGGAGGCGCGCAGCGCGTCCTCGCCGGAACGGCGAGCGGTGACGTCGAAGGTCGTGCCGATGACGATCGGCCCGTCCGCCGTCAATGCCCGGATCAGGCGCGAGCGTACCCACCGCCGCCCGCCGCCGACGTCGATCGCGCCGAGTTCGCACTCGATCGCCGCGCCGGTCTCGACGGTGGTGTGCATCGCCTTGCTCAGGCGCTCGCGGTCCTCCGGCACGATGGACTCGAGGTCCTCGGTCAGCGTGTCGGCGAAGGTCACGTCCGGATCGTAGCCGGCGCCGCGGTATTCGACGATCAGCCGGTCATCGCGCGGGTTCCAGCGCCACGCCGCCAGCTGCCCGGCGTCCATCGCGAGCCGCAGCCAGTCGCTCTGCTCGCGCAGCTTCGCCTCGCCGCGCTTCAAGGCGTCGATGTCCTGGAAGGCACCATACAGGCGCACCGTGCGGCCCTCGGCGACGTCGGCGCGGCCGCTGGTACGCAGCCAGCGCCGCTCGCCGTTCCGGCTCACGATCTCCACGTCGAGGTTGTAGCCGACGCCGGTGGCGAGCGCGCGTTCGAGCGCGGTGCGCAGCGCCGGTGCGCTCTCCGGGGCGATGTAGTTGAACAGCGACGACAGATCGCCGGGCGAGCCGTCGCGCACGCTGCCCGCGACCCGCATCGCCTCGTCGCTGAAGGTGAGCTCGCCGCTCGAGACGTCAAGCTGCCAGGAACCGACGTGCGCCAGTGCCTCGGCCTCGCGCAGCAGTCGCTCGGTCTGGCGGACGCGCGAGATGTCGATCGCGCAGCCGACGAAGCGCGACGGCAGCCCGCGCTCGTCGCGCACCACCACGGCCCGGTCGAAGATGTCGATGTAGTGGCCGTGCGCGTGCCGGAAGCGGTACTCGCTGGTGACCTCGCGCTGGTCGCCGGCCGGTATCCAGGCGGCCCGCCAAGCCGCGGCGTCGTCCGGGTGCACTCGCTCGGCCCACCAGTCCATGCTCTGCAGCAGCGCCTCGGCGCCGAGGCCGACCAGCTTGCAGACGTTGGCCGACGAACTGACCATGCCAGAGGCGACGTCGCGCTCGTAGATGACGCCCTGCACCGCCTCGGTCGCCAAGCGGAAGCGCTCCTCGCTGGCGCGCAGCAGCTCCTCGGCGTGCTTGCGCGCCGTGATGTCGTACAGCGCGCCCATTGACGACAGGACGCGGGCGGTACCGGGCTGCTGCAGCGGAAACAGCGTGACGTCGAACCACAGCCACTGACCGGACTTCGCGAGCAGGCGCGTCTCGCCGTGCACCGGCTCGCCGGCGAACACCTTCAACTTGCGGTCGGCCGCCGGAACGCGGTGTTCCGGATGCACGATCGACGCCCAGCCGCCGCGCTCATTGAGCTCGGCCACCGTCCAGCCGAGCAGCCGCGTGAAGCCCTCGCTCGACCACTGCATCAGCATGCGGTTGTCGGGCGTCAGCACGCTCTCGTGCACGAAGCCGGGCGTCATCGCGATGATGGTCCGGTAGCGCGCCTCGCTGTGGACCAATCCGCGCTCGGCGCGCTTTCGCCGGTCGACGTCGAGCAGCACGCCGGCGATCCGCGTCGCGCGGCCCGCGGCGTCGCGCTCGAGCACGTGGCCGCGCTGCTGGATCCACAGCCAGTCGCCGCTCGCCGTCGACAGGCGGTACTCGGCGTCCCAGTCGTCATCCGGCCCGCGGATCACGCGTTCGAGATCGGCGCGACTCTGGTCGCGGTCCTCAGGATGGATCTGGTCGAGCACCTCAGGGCCTGATGCGCTGTGCTCGCGCGGCGGCTCAAGGCCGCGCATCCGATAGCACTCGTTGCTCCCTTCGAACTGGTTGGCGGCGACGTCATAGTCGAAGAAGCCCATCCGGATGCTCTGTGCCGCCAGGTGCAGCCGGTCGCGCACCCGGTTCGCCGACTGCTCGGCGACGCGGCGCTCGGTCTCGTCGTGTTGCTCGGCGAGCAGCGCGCCGATCGTCGGGTCGTTGAGCAGGTTGGTGCCCCGGAATCGCATCTGCCGCCACGAGCCGTCGGCGTGGCGGCAGCGCAGTTCAAGATCCGCGACGCTGGTGCCGCGCGCCGCCGCGGCGAGTTGCGCCAGCCAGCGCCGGGCGCGCGCCACGTCCTCGGCGTGGGCCAGCGCGAACAGGTTGTGCCCGATGCGCTGGGCCGGGTCGTAGCCGGTGACGCCGCGGCCGCCGTGTTGCGCCCGGATCGTCCCGTCCGCCGCGACCAGACTGACCAGGTTCGTGAGGTGCGCGGCAACGGCCTCGAATGGCCCCAAGGCGGCGGATGACGCCGCGGCAGCGGTCGCCGGGTGATTTCGGTGCGAGGCATCCATGCGGGAGCGATTGTTCACTCCGGCCCTTCAACAGCCTACCGGGGAATCCCTTAATAGGCCCTGAGAAGGTACCGCCTTTTCTAGGCGCGTCAATGGCATTCGCACCGGCGATGCCTCGTCACCGGACCGCGGAGCAGGCGCGGGCCCGTCCCTCGAGGGGTGGCCGGCTGGCCGTCCGCACGGCCGTCAGCGGCTCGGCCGCGGCCTCAGCCGGCGTCGGTAAAGGTCGCATTCATGACGCGGCGCGTGTAGCCCGGCTGACCGTAGCTGCCGCTGGTGGCCACCGCGTTGAGCGCGAACGAATGCCGCGGCGTGGTGACGACCGTGAAGGTGGTCGAGGCGCAGGTCACGACCACGGTGAAGCCGTTGAGGGCGGCCTCGGTCAGGTTCAGCGTCGTCGACGCGGCGCAGCTGCTGCTGACCGGGTCCAGCGCCCGGTTCGCCCCCCACTCGATGCCCGCTCGCGCCGCGGCCAGCGCCCTCGCCTGCATCAGGCTCATCGTC
Source organism: Pseudomonadota bacterium (assembly GCA_025355105.1). GTDB lineage: Bacteria > Pseudomonadota > Gammaproteobacteria > Steroidobacterales > Steroidobacteraceae > CAIKZZ01. Next base: position 22,055 of record JANYAE010000070.1, read on the forward strand.
ACCGTCTGCTGCTGGCCGACGCCGACGCGGACGCCGACGACCGCCAGCAGACCGAGCACGACCACCAGAAACAGCGCCGGAACCAGCGCGAAGCCCGCGGCCGCGTCAGCCGAGCGGCGCTGGATGCGGCAGCTCATGGCGTGTTCACCATCTGCACCTGGTGCAGCAAGGCGACGGTCTCGCTGCTGCGGGTGAGTTGCAGCGTCAGCGTCGCGAGCGCATTGCGCTGCGCGGTGCCGGACGCATAGGAGAACTGGCAGGCGGCGACGTCGGTCGCGAGGCTGCCGGCGGCGGCGCCGGCCGCCGTCAGCGTCGCCGCCGCCACCGGCTGGGTGCTGCTGATCGTGTAGCCGGAGTAGCGCTTGAGCGTGCCGGCCGCCGCATCGCACAGGTAGGTCACCGGCCCGCTGACGAGATAGACGCGGTGCCCGGGCGAGGCCCAGGCGAACTTGAAGGCCGGGCTCAGCGTCACGAGATTCTGGTTGGCGGTCGCGCCGGCGGCAATCGTGATCGTCGTGCCAGCCGGCGTGATCACGTTCGTCAAATCGTAGGCGCTGGCGCCGGTAACGCCGACGTTGTAGATCGCCAGATAGGCGGACGACGAGGTCCACGGCAGCGTCACCTGCGTGAACGGGACCGTCGTCGCGAAGGCCCCGTCGGCCTGCGTGAAGTCGAGCGCAAGTGCAGCACTCGCGAGCGGCCCGCCGTCCTGGTAGCGCGCGCCGTCGAGCGTCGCGAGCAGCTCGAGCGCCGTGACACCGCCGCTCGAGCTGACCCGCACACTGTTGGGCAACGCCGAGCGCAGATCCCGGGCCATGAAGCGCAGCGCGCCGTCGGCCTCGTCGACGAGGTCCGCGCGCCGGGTCTGGGCGGTGTAGGAGTTCAGCGGTCCGACGATGAACAGCGCCATGAAGGCAACGACCACCGAGCCGACCGCGATCGTGACCACCAGCTCGACCAGCGTCATGCCGGCGGCCCGGCGGGGCCGAGCCGCAGTCCATTGCCGGGTACGCTGCCAATTCATGTCAGTAACTCGTCCGGTAGCCGCTCAGCACCACGGTCACGTTCGGCGCATGGCTCACGGTGACGTCGATGCGGCGCGCCGCGGTGCTCGGCACGCCGCCGAGCGCGCTCGACGCCGTCACCGCGACCGAGACCGAGTAGCCCGACAGCGCCGCGATCGCGTTGCCGTACTGGTCGTGCGCGCCGCTATCGGCGAGGCCGTTGTACTGGTCGACGGTGTCCCAGCTGCTGCGGCCGGTGTTGGCCGGCGTGCCGTTGGGATCCACGACCCAGCGCTGCAGGATCTCGTCGAGGTAGGCCTGGGCGATGGCGATCGCCTGCTGCTGGATCATCGCGTCGGCGCTGCGGCTGCTGATCGAGGAGATGGCGCCGAGCACGCCGCCGACCGCGATCGCGACGACGGTGATCGCGACCACGAGTTCGATCAGGGTGACGCCCCGTTGACGGCGCATGGCTAGTGCACCTGCACGAAGCCGGTAGCGGCGTCGATCGTCAGCGTATGCGTGCCGACCGTCAGGGTCGTGCCGGGGCCTGACGTCAGCCGGCCCTGGGCGTCGAACTGGTAGGTGCCGGTAGGGCTCGCGGTCGTGCTCGCCGGGGCGCTGCCGGCGATCGCCGAGCCGTCGCCGCCGACGACCGCCATCGACCAGCTGACGTCGGCGGCATTGCAGGTGTTGCCGCTCGCCGCCTGCTGGCTCGCCGCGTAGCTGGCTGACGCCAGTACCAGCCGCGCCGGGCAGCCGGTGATCACGGCAGCCTTCTGCGCACCGCGCAGCGCCGCGGCCAGCTCGTCCGCGTAGCCACGCTGCGCGAAAGTCTGCTGGTCGAAGAATCGGGGGGCTACGTACGCGGCGAGGAGGCCGCCGATCGAGATGACGACGACGAGCTCGATGAGCGTGTAGCCCATCGAGCCCGGCCGCGCCCCGCGGTTCCGATCCGTACGGCGCATTCGTCCAGTCCTCGCGGGGCCGGCCCGCGCGCGAAATCGCCCTGGATCAGCAGCCGCCGGGGACCACCGCGACGACCGGCGGCGCACTCGCCGTGGCCGGGAGGTAGGTCACTTCGCAGGTTGCCGCGGTCGGGGCGTTCCGCTTCGTCCAGGTCGAGACGGTGGTCGCCGTACCCGCCGTGAACGCGAAGTCGTTGATGTTGTCCGAATTGACGGCCGACGCGATCGTGGCCGAGTCCGGGTAGTAGTTGAGCAAGGTGATGGTCTGGCCTTCCATCACGACGGTACCGGTCGCGGCGGCGTTGTTCGCCATCGCCAGGCCACGCGCCAGGGACGCCGCGCTCTTGACGCTGCCGGCCAGGCCGTTGATCGTCGCGATGCGGGCCTGGGTATCGAGGGCGATGAAGCGGGGCACCGCAAAGGCGGCGAGGATGCCGAGGATGGTGATGACCACCACCAGTTCGATCAGCGTGAAGCCACGCTCGAGAGACGCCTTCATTTGCAGCTCCAAGGCGCCTTCGCGCCAATAATGTGAATCGGGCAACGCGACCGAATCGCGCTCGCATGATGTCAAGTCGGCCCCGCGAGCCGGTTCTTTAAGGGAACTACCGAAGCTGTGACGCCGGTCACGCGGGGAGCCCCTACGCACCGTGTCCGATCTTGCCGATCATATTCCACATCGGCAGGAACACGCCGAGCGCCAGGATCAGCACCATGCCGCCGACCAGGATGATCAGCAGCGGTTCGAGCATCGCCGTCAGGTTGCGCAGCCGGTAGTCGACCTCGCGCTGGTAGAAGCCGGACACCTCGTCCAGCAACCGCGTCAGCTCG
>JANYAE010000123.1 GCA_025355105.1 Pseudomonadota bacterium
CGGGCTCGCCGGGCTCGCGGTGCTCGGCGTGCTGATGGCCGCGAGCGCGAGGCGCGCGCGGTCAACGCGCCGCGCGGCGCTCGGCCGGGCGGCGGCCGCCGCCGGCGCGTCGAAGCGGACCTGGGGCAGCGCCTGGCGGGCCGGCAGCAGCTGGTCGGCGCCGGATTCGCCGCCGTCGGCGAAGGCCGGCGGCTCGGTGCGATTGTCGCCGCCGTCGTGCTCGATGAGCAGCGTCCAGTCATCACCCGCAGCCTCGACGCGGCAGCGCGCCGCGCCGGCCGCGAAGCGCTCGCCGTCGAGCAGCCACAGCGACTCGGCAGCGCCGCCGCCGGGCGCCACGGGCTGCAGGTAAGGCTCACCGGCCGCGAGGCCGACGAGCGCGACCACCTCACCGTCGGCGACGCCCGGCACGACCAGGCGCGCGCCGGCGCCGCCGATCGACAGCGGGAAGTCCGCCGCCAGCAACGGCTGCGATCCGAGCGGGGAACTGAGGCGGTACTGGCGCACGGGCTCGTTTCGCGAAGTTCAGATCGGTTCGAGGCAGCGGACGTCGACCGGCGCCAGCGCGCTGGCGCCGGGCGCGATCTCGAGCTCGCGCCGCACGTCGCGAAAGCCCGCCCGCCGGCCGACGATCGTATACCGGCCGGGCAGCAGCTCGAGCTCGCGGGCTGCGAAAGCGCCGAGCCGCGCGACCCGGTAGACGACCACCTCGGTCAGGTTGTCCGACAGCAGCGTCACGCGCACCGGCGTCTCGGCCAGCGCGATCGCGCGCTCGAGCGCCGCCGCCTGCTGGCGCAGCAGCGGCGAATTGCCGGCGGCCGTGGCCGTGTCCTCGGCCTCGGCGCGAAGGGCCCGCGCGCCGCGCCGCCCCTCCTCCGACTCGAGGCGCGCCGGCGCCGCCAGCAGGCGCTCGATGCGCGCGCCGAGCGCGGCGCGCGGCTCCGCCTCGGCCTTGCCGGCGGTCGCGAAGACGAGCGTCGCATCCAGCGCCAGCGCCGCGTCGTAGGCGCGGATCGCGTCGGCCCAGCGCTCCTCGCGCACCGCCGTCGCGGCCGCCGCCCGCTGCCGCGCGATCAGCGCCGACTGGTCGCCGAGCGCGAGCTGCGCGAGCGCCTCCTGGGTGCCGGCGGCCTGCGGCTCAATCGCGAGCGCCTGCTCGAAGGCGGCGCGGGCCCGGACGCGGTCGCCGCCGGCCAGCGCCTTCTGGCCCTGCGCCATCGCCTGCGCGAAGGCCGCGGCGCGGCGCCTAGTCGCGAGGCGCGCGAGCGCGGCGCTCGCGCTCGCGGTTGCCGGGTCGGCGGCCAGCGCGGCCCGGAATTTCGCGGACGCGCCGTCCAGATCCCCCTGTCGCTCGAGCGCGGCGCCGGCGTCGCAGAGCGCGATCACCGCGTCGAGGTGGCTGGCGCGCGCCAGTCCGGCGCGCGCGATCGGGTGGTTGGCCTCGATCGCGAGCGCGCGCTGGAAGCCCGCGGTCGCGGCGGCGGCGTCGGCGCGGGCGAAGGCCTGCTGCGCCTCGCGCAGCGCCGCGGCGAGCGCCGGCGCGCGCGCGGCGCGGATGCGCGGCGCGCGTTCGGTGGCCGCCGCCCAGGCGATGGCCGCGGCCACGTAGTCGCGCTCGTTGTAGCGGGCCTCGGCCTCGCTCGCGCTGCCGGTCATGCGCGCGAGCTCGGCGCCGCCCCAGAGCTCGGCGTGCGCCTGCTCGAGCGCTGCGCGCGCGGCCGCATAGGCCGCGCGCGCCTCCTCGGCGCGGCTCTTAGCGCGGGCGAGGTCGGCGAGAGCTTCCGGCGTCGACGGCAGCGGCCGCGGGCCGGCCGCCTCCTTGGCGGCGAGAATCGGCGACGCGACTCCGACCGGCACGTCCACCGTCGGCGGGTGCTCGCGCACCCAGCGCGGCAGGACCACGAACACGCTGAGCACGGCAGCGAGCAGTGCCACGCCGAGCGCGAGCGCCGGTCGGCGCGTCGGCGCGGGACCTGCCGCGCCGACCAGCGGCGTCGGCGGCTGCCAGCCGGCGAAGCCGACCGGCCGCGGCGGCGCCGGGATGAGGTCCGGCGCGCGGACGGCCGGCGATTCAGGTGCGGCGAGCGGCGCGGTCAGCGCGCCGAGTTGCGCACGCGCGGTCGCGAGCTCGCCGCGCGCCGCCGGATCCGGCGACATCAGCCGGCCGATCAGCACCTTGAGCGCGTCCGGCGTGCCGGCCGGCAGCGGCGGCGCACCGCTCGCGAGCCGCGCCGCATCGACGTCCGGGTAGAACGGCGGGTGACCGGCGACGAGCTCGTGAAGCAGTGCGCCGAGGCCCCACAGGTCGTCGGCCGGCGTCGCCGCCGCGCCCTGCCACTGCGCCGGGCTGCGCGAGTACGGCGAGCCGCGCGCCGTCGCGCCCTCGAGCGCGGCCGCGGCGACCCCGAAGTCCACCAGCCGCGCGCCGCCGTCGGCGGCGCGCACGAGGTTGGCAGGCTTGAGGTCGCCGTGCGCGACGCCGCGGGCGTGGGCGTGCGCGAGGCCGGCAAGCGCCGGCTCAAGCGCGGCGAGCGCGTCAGGCCCGCGTGCCGCGCGCAGATCGCCGCCGGCCAGGTAGTCGGTCACGAGCAGCAGCCGTTCGCCGTCCTCGATCGCGCCGTGGCTCACGACGACGCCGGGATGCGCGAGCGCCGCGAGCAGCGCCGCCTCGCGCGCCAGCGCGCGCCGGGCGTCAGGTGCAGTCGCGATCTTGAGTACCCGCAGCTCACGTCCGGCGCCGTCCTCGGCGAGCCAGCACTCGGCCATGCCGCCTGCGCCGAGCTGGCGCAGCAGCACGAAGCGGCCGGCGAGGCACTCTGCGGGCGTCAGGCTCGCCATGGACCCGGTCAGGTCATGTCCTTCGGCGGCGGCGTGGCCGCCGGCGCGGGCGCGACGCTCGGCGCGTTGCCGCCGCTGTCAGGCGAGCCCGGCTCGGCGACGATCCCGGTCTCCTCCTGGTAGAGGTCGTGCAGCAGCCGGCGCCACTCGGCGAACTGCGCTTCGGCGCTGCCGGTGAGCTTCAGCGTCCGGCCCTCGACGTCGACCACCGCGGGCGCGGCCTCGCTCTGGAAGGAGCCGGTGATTTCCTTGATCGCGTTGGTATGGATTTCCGCCTGCTTGCCCTTCTCGAAGCCTGAGATCACCGCCATCACGCCGCCGGTGACCGCGGCGGCGCGAGCGACGCTCTCGCCGGCGTTGCAGACGTAGTTGCCGTAGGTCGGGCTGTTGCCGCACAGGTTCGGCATGGCGATGCCGGCGACGATCGCGCCGACGCCGAGCAGCTTGCGGGTCATCGCCTCGCGTTTGGCCTTCTCCTCGGCGTCGATCTCGTCGTAGGTCGAGCGCCGCCAGCCGGTGTAGGGATCGGCGAGCTTCTCGGCGAACACGCCGTAGTGGTCACTGACCGTATCGACCATCGCGGCGTCGCGCTGGCGAATGCGGTCGACGCGATCGACGATCGGATCGTCGTCCGCCGGCAGCCGCACGATGCGGTACTCGGCCTTGCCCTCGCGCGGCCGGTCCTTGGCGAGGTAGTCGTGGAAGGCGGCCGGCGCGAGGTCGTCGCCGAAGCGCAGCCGCGCGGTGCGCGGGATCGCCGCGCGCTCGGCCGCAGCCAGCTGCTCGCGGAACGCGAGCATGTCGTTGGCGATCTCGACGTAGACGTTCTGGAACGGGTCGCGGCCACGCGGCGCGCCGTCGCGGTAGGTGCTGGTATCGGCCTCGCGCTGGTAGCGCCTGCTGAACCAGTGCCGCCCGGTGGCGTCGCTGACCGTGACGTCAAGCGCCAGGCGGTAGCCGGTCGACTCGACGATGGTGGCGTCGACGTCGACGTCCATCAGCGTCTTCGGCGGCACCACCCGCACCGCACCCCACTGGCCGGTGCCTTCGAGCGTCGCGCGCAGCAACGTCGGCAGGTAGCGCGCCTCGGCCTTGCGGATCTCCGGATTGATGCGCAGCTTGTCGCCTTTCTCGGGGTGCTCCTCGACCTCCTTCGGCACGCCCGGATCGAACAGCCGCACGCCGACGTCGAGCAGCTGCTCGGCCGGGATCTCGCGCGTGGCCTGCACCGCGACCAGCTTGGGCTGCGGCCGCGTCTCCCGCATCATGCAACCGGCGACGCAGAGCACCAGCGCGACGGGCGCGAGCCGGAGCACGTGCCGGAGCGCCGTGCGGCGGTCGCGGGTCGATCGAAGCTGCCGGTTCATGCGTGAACTCATCGCCGAAGGTCCTGGTCGCGGGCTACTTGCCCTTCTTGTACTTGCGGTACTCATCCCACAGCTTGTCGCGAAGTTCCGGGTCCGTCTCCTTGAGCGCCGCCTCGCGAATCTGCCGCGCGACGATGTCGTCGTCGCGCCCGTCCGGCACGTCCGCCGGCGCGGCGCCACCGCCGCCAACGACCGACGCACGCGCCGCGCCGGCTCGATCTGATCGCATCACCCCAGGGTCATCGCTGCCGGCACCGCCCTCGGCGCCGCCGCTCCCTGGTTTGCCACCGGTCTGGCCCTTGCTGCCCTTGGCCGCGTCACCCTTGGCACCGGCGGTGCCAGCAGGAGTGGCGCTCTTACCGTCACCGGCCGTCGCGCCAGATCCCGGATTTTCTCCACCTTTTCCGTTCCGATCGGAGAGGATCGCTTCCTGTTCGGCGCGGATGCGGCCATCGAAGGTGCCCAGGGTCTCGTCGATCCTTCGATAGATCTCCGCGCGCCGATCCACGGGACTGCCGCCATTGTCGGCGCCGCCTGCGCCGGATCCGCCTGGCAGCTTCGGTCCTGCGCCGGCGGTCCCGCTGGCCGTTGGCCCCCCAGCACCCTTCGAGCTGCCCGGTGTCGCGCTTGAGGGTGGCCCCGCTGAGCCGCCGCCCGCACCCGCGGTGGGGCCGGCGCCGGCTCCCGTGGCGCGGCCGTCGCTTGCGCCACTGCTGCCGCTACTACCACCGGTGCCGCCGGTACCGCTTCCGGCAGTCGTGCCTGCCGCCGTCGCCGCTGCCCCGGCGCCTGCTGCCCCGGCGCCTGCTGCCCCGGCGTTTGCCGCCGCTCCGGCACCATCGGTGCCGGAGCCGCCGGCAGTTGCGCCCGCGGACCCTGAACCTGCACCGGCCGGAGGCGACGCGCTCCCGGACGCGCCTGCGGAGGTGCCAGTTGCGCCGGTCGTGCCGCTCGCGACCGAACCGGCTCCTGCGGTCTGCGGCTGATTGAAGGTCCCGCCGCCGCTGCCCTCGGTCGTCGGCAGCGACATCGGCGAACTGCTGCCCGCGCTGCCGCCTGAGCCTGGAACGCCGCCGCCGCCCGCGCTGCCACCGGACGAACCGGCTGAACCGCTTGAACCGGATGAACCGGATGAACCGGATGAACCGGATGAACCGGATGAACCGGATGAACCTGAGGATCCTGACGACCCCGACGACCCCGACGACCCCGACGAACTAGAGCTCGAGCTCGAGCTCGACGATGACTTGTCCGCCGGACAGCCGGCGAGCAACAGCGTGGCTGCGAGCGCCAGCACCGTCATCGGAGCCCCACGATCAATGCGCCGATTCATAGCCCTCTCTCTCCGCGCCGCAGGCTGAGACCGTTGCCCTGTGGCAGTTGGATCCGCCGATCGCCCCAGTGGTTCAGGTCAACGCAGGCCTTCGCCGCTGCGTTGACTGCCGGTTCCCTCAACGAGAGCCGGTGTCGGCAACCGAGGGGTCACCGCCCTTCAAGAAGGTCCTGAGCTGGCCTGCCATGCGATCGCAGGCCGTCGCCTGGACTCGTGCCACGAAGGGCAGCGGCACCATGAGTCCGAGGATCGCCGAGGTCCCGGTGACGTTGGTGCTCACCGAGCCTGCCGACTTCGAGCTCTTCAGGTCCCAGACGGTGGCCTGGTAGTCCGACTGCTTCTCCCACCAGCCGAAGCCGATGCAGCCGGCGATTCCCGGCGCGGCGCCGCAGGCAAGGCTGCCGCCGCCGTCGGTCTTGCGGGTGTTGCCGTCAAGCCAGACGATGTAGCGGACACCGGTCTCGCCGAGTCGCCGCGAGACCTTCGGTCGCTCGAGCAGCAGCGCGACGTTTTCGGCCCGCACCGGCGCCACTGACGGCTCGAACCACGGGTACATGGTGTCCTGGAAGTCCTCGTTGCCGTAGACGCTGAGCCCGTCGCCGCCCTGCGCGAGCTTGTCGCCGACACAGCTCATGAAGTCCTGCTCGGCGCCGGTGCCCTCCACCTGCGGCTTGGCCAGGATCACGACGGCCTCGCCCTTGGCGATGCGCATCGGCGCGATGCGGTTCTCGTCAAGCTTGGCAGTCATGCACGAGGCCAGCAGCGCGCCAGCGCCAATGGCGGCGCACGCGCGCACGCGAGGGTCGGTCGAGGCAGGGCTCACGGCGGCTCCAAGGGCGCTGGGGCGCGCGGCACGGGGGAACCTCAGGCCGACTATAGCACCCGGTTTTTGGCACAACGCCGCTGCGCCGGTCGCCTGACGGCGACGCCTGATCAGAACAGCGTGAGCTGGCCGCCGGCCGGCGGCACGCGAAACTGCGTGCAGTCGAGCGGTTCGCCGGAGCCGGTCTCGAGGCCGAGCCGGCGCACGGCGGACTCGAAGCGCCGGTCGATCAGGGCCGCGTAGGCCCCATCGCCGCGCATCCGCGAGTGAAAGCGCGCATCCGAGTCGCGACCGCCACGCGCGTCGCGCAACAGGTTCATGACGCGCGCTGCCGCGAGCGGGCGGTGCGCCGCGAGCCATTCGCTCATCAGGCCGCGCACCTCGCGCGGCAGCCGCAACAGGATCCAGCCGGCGCGGCGCGCGCCGGCGCGGGCGGCGGCCTCGAGGATACCCTCCAGCTCGTGGTCGTTGACCGCGGGGATCACCGGCGCCACCAGCACCGCGGTCGGGATCCCGGCGGCGGTCAGCGCAGCCACCGTCCGCAGCCGGGCGGCCGGCGAGGCGGCACGCGGCTCGAGCGTGCGCTTCAGCTGCGCGTCCAGCGTCGTGATGCTGATCGCGGCGCGCGCGAGGCCGCGCCGCGCGAGCTCGGCGAGCAGGTCGATGTCGCGTTCGATCAGCGTGCCTTTGGTCAGCACCGTCACCGGATGACCGAACTCCAGCAGCTTCTCGAGGATCTGGCGCGTGAGTCGCGCCTCGCGCTCCAGCGGCTGGTAAGGGTCGGTGTTGGCGCCGAGATGGATGGGATCCGGCTGGTAGCCCCGCCGGCGAAGCTCCGCATCGAGCAGCCGCGCGGCCTCTGGCTTCGCGTAGATCTGGGTCTCGAAGTCGAGCCCCGGCGAGTGGTCAAGGTAGGCGTGGGTCGGGCGCGCAAAGCAGTACACGCAGCCGTGCTCGCAGCCGCGGTACGGGTTGATCGACTGCCCGAACGGCACGTCGGGCGAGTCGTTGCGGCTGATGACCGTGCGCGCGGCGTCGACGTGCAGCCGCGTCGCCGGGTGACGCGGCGGCAGCTCCTCGTCGCCGGCCGGGAGGTCGACGAATTCCGGCGAGGCATCGGTGGCGAGGCGCAAGAAGCGCGACGCGTGATTGCTCTGCGCGCCGCGGCCCTTGATCGGGACGTCCATCCTGTATGGATATAAGGGATATCCGGTTAGCTCCACCGGGCCCTTAAGGATCTGGGCTGTTGTGTCCGGCGACGTCGGCGTAGGTGACCGGATCGGCCCCGAGCGCCTGCGTGAGGAGGCGGTAGAACAGCAGGCCCCGTGAACCGGAGGCA
>JANYAE010000133.1 GCA_025355105.1 Pseudomonadota bacterium
GTCGCGGCGGCGGCCGACAGCGCGCGCGTCGCGTTGCGTGGCGCCCCGGCCGCGACTCGGCCCGCCGCGAACCGGCCGGTCGCGACGCCGGCCGCGGCCGAGCGCCCGCACGTCGTCTGGTCGCAGGATGAGGGCCTGCTGGCGATGCGCCGCGAGGTCGAGTCGCTGCGCGCGCTGCTGCAGGATCAGCTCGCGAGCCTCGCCTGGAGCGACCGCCTGCGCCGCGAGCCGCTCAAGGCGCTCGTGCTCAAGGACCTGAGCCTGCTCGGCGTCGCACCGGACATCGCCCGCGCGCTCACCGACAAGGTGCCGGCCAAGACCAGCGCCGCGGCGGCCTCACGGATCGCCCCGGCGCTGCTGCTCAAGCACCTGGCGTCGGTGGATCTCGGCACGCTCGACGACGGCGGCGTCTTCGCCATCGTCGGCCCGACCGGGGTCGGCAAGACCACCACCATCGCCAAGCTCGCCGCGCGCTGGGCGCTGCGCCACGGTGCCAAGGACCTGGCGCTCGTCAGCCTCGACCACTACCGGATCGGCGCCCGCGACCAGCTGCTGACCTTCGCCCGCATCCTCGGCGTGCCGATGCACGTCGCGACCAGCGCGCGCGAGCTCGGCGCGGTGCTCGAGGGGCTCGGCTCGCGCCGCCTGGTGCTGATCGACACCGCCGGCATGAGCCCGCACGACGATCGGCTCGCCGAGCAGTTCGCGACGCTCGCGGTGCCGGGCCGTCGCATCCAGACGCTGCTCGCGCTCGGCGCGAACAGCGAGCAGCAGTCGCTCGACGAGATCATCCGCTCCTACGCGCGCGCCCGGCCGGAGGGGCTGGTGCTCACCAAGATCGACGAGGCGGCGAGCCTCGGGGCGGTGCTCTCGGTCGCGCTGCGGCACGCGCTGCCGCTCGCCTGGCTGGCGGACGGCCAGCGCGTGCCGGACGACCTGCACGCCGCCCCGCCGAAGCGCGTCTGGCTGGTCAAGAAGGCGCTGAAACTGGCCGCCCGCGGCGGCGCACTCCACGGCGTCGACGACGCCTACCTCGCAGCTCATTTCGGAAAGGTGGCGTCGCATGGCTAACTGGAAACCCTTCGATCCGCCGCGGCCGGCCTCCAGCCGCCCCGTCAAGGTCGTCGCCGTCACCGGCGGCAAAGGCGGGGTCGGCAAGACCAACGTCACCGCCAACCTCGCGGTCGCGCTCGCCGACCGCGGCCAGTCGGTGCTGGTGCTCGACGCCGACCTCGGCCTCGCCAACGTCGACGTCGTGCTCGGGCTGCAGCCACGCTGGAACCTGAGCCACGTGCTGTCCGGCGAGCGCTCGCTCGAGGAGGTCATCGTCGAGGGCCCGCGCGGCATCCGCGTGGTGCCGGCGAGCTCCGGGATCCGGCAGATGGCGAACCTCGGACCGCTCGAGCACGCCGGCCTGATCCGCGCCTTCAGCGACCTCGGCCAGCGGGTCGACGTGATGTTGATCGACACCGCCGCCGGCCTGCACGAGAGCGTGACCACCTTCGCCCGCGCCGCCCACCACGTGCTGGTGGTGGTCTGCGACGAGCCGGCGTCGATCACCGACGCCTATGCGCTGATCAAGGTCCTGAGCCGCGAGCACCGCGTGCAGCACTTCCGGGTCCTGGCGAATCAGACCCGCAGCCCCGGCGAGGGGCGCGACCTGTACGAAAAGCTGGCCCGAGTCTGTGACCGGTTTCTCGATGTGACGCTCGACTACGCGGGCTCGATCCCCTACGACGAGTTCCTGCGCCGGGCGGTGCAGCGCCAATCGGCGGTGGTCGAGGCTTTCCCGGGGGCCATCGCCTCGCAGGCATTCAAGAAACTGGCCGGCGAAGCCGATACATGGGCCGTGCCCGGCGGAGCCCGGGGCCACCTGGAGTTCTTCGTAGAACGCCTGGTCATGGCGAACACAGGCGTAGGCGCTTTGCAATGAGAGCAAGACAGCAATACGCCGAGGCTGCGCGCCCCGCAACGGGCGCCGGCCCGGCCGACATTCCGCAGGACGAGCTCGTCCTGCGCCACGCCGATTTGGTGAAGCGGATCGCGTACCACCTGGTGAGCCGGATGCCGCCCAACGTCGAGGTCGACGACCTGATCCAGGCGGGCATGATCGGCCTGCTGGACGCGGCCCGGCACTACACCGCGAGCAAGGGCGCGAACTTCGAGACCTACGCCGGCATCCGCATCCGCGGCGCGATGCTCGACGAGGTTCGCAAGTCCGACTGGACGCCGCGCTCGGTGCACCGCACGGTGCGCGAGATGAGCGAGGTCGTGCGGCGCATCGAGAACGAGACCGGACGCGAGGCCAGGGCCAGCGACGTGGCCGAGGCGCTCGGCATCAGCGTCGAGGACTATCACCGGGCGATTGCCGACGCGGCGAGCTGCCGGCTGTTCAGCTTCGACCAGATGGGCTCCAGCGACGACGACGGACCGGTGGCGCACGCGCGCGACCACAATCCGGGACCGCAGGACGATCTCGAGGAAGAGGATTTCCGCAAGGCGCTCGCGACCGCGATCGAGGGCCTGCCCGAGCGCGAGAAACTGGTGCTGTCGCTGTACTACGACGACGAGCTGAACCTGCGCGAGATCGGCGCGGTACTCGACGTCAGCGAGTCGCGGGTCTGCCAGATCCACGGTCAGGCACTGGTGCGCCTGCGGGCCCGCATGGAGGACTGGCGGCAGGGGCGCTGAGCGCGCCGCGCGGCTGACCCATGGACATTCTCAGCATCGTCGGTGTCGTGCTCGCCTTCGTCGCGATGATCGGCGGCAGCATCCTCAAGGGCAGCGGCGTCAAGGCGCTGCTCGGCGCCGCGGCGTTCGTCATCGTCGTCGTCGGCACGCTGGCGGCGAGTCTGCTGCAGACGCCGCTCTCGACCTTCAAGCGCGCGATGAAGATCGTCGGCTGGGTGTTCAAGCCGCCGTCGATGAACCCCGACGCGACGATCGGCAAGATCGTTGAGTGGAGCAACGTCGCCCGCAAGCAGGGGCTGCTCGGCCTCGAGTCGGCGGTCGAGACGGAAAAAGACGACTTCATGAAGAAGGGGCTGCAGGCGCTCGTCGACGGCGGCGAACCGGACGCGATTAGGAACCTGCTCGAGATCGAGCTCGAGGTGCGCGAGCACGCCGACACCGCCGCCGCCAAGGTCTTCGAGGGCATGGGCATCTACTCGCCGACGCTTGGCATCATCGGCGCGGTGATGGGCCTGATGGCGGTCATGCAGAACCTGAACGATCCGTCGAAGCTCGGTCACGGCATCGCCGCGGCCTTCATCGCGACGCTCTACGGCATCGGCTTCGCCAACCTGTTCCTGCTGCCGATGGCGTCCAAGCTCAAGTCCGTGATCCACACCCAGACGCAGGTCCGGCAGATGTGCATCGAGGGCATCATCTCGATTGCGCAGGGCGAGAACCCGCGCAACATCGAGGCGAAACTGAAGTCCTACGTGCACCACTAGGCGCCCGACAGCATGGCGCGCAAGAAGAAGCACGAGGAGCACCAGAACCACGAGGCGTGGGCCATTCCCTACGGCGACCTCGTGACGCTGCTATTCGCGCTGTTCACGGTCATGTACGCGATGTCCTCGGTCAACGAGGGCAAGTACCGCGTGCTGTCCGACTCGCTGGTCGCGGCGTTTCGCGGTACGCCGAAGACCACCACGCCGATCACCGTCGAGAAGGCCTCGAGCGGCAAGGGCGGCGACCAGCATCTGACCGGCGTGCGGCCGACCGCGCTCATGAAGCTCAGGGACCCGCGCCCGACCCTGCCCGGCGCGGAGCGCACGGCCGAGCAGAGCGCTGCGGACGCCAAGGACCCGCAGGCGCGGGCCAAGGGCGGCGGCGGCACCGACCCCAAGTACGCCCTCTTCAAGATGGCCGACGAGGTGCGCAAGGCGCTGCAGGGTCTGATCGACCAAAAGATCGTGCACGTGCGCCAGACCGCGTTCTCGCTGGAGGTCGAGATCAAGACCGACATCCTGTTCCCGAGCGGCGTCGCGGCGGTCGCTCCCGGTGCGCTACCGGTGCTCGGCAAGATCGCCGAGATCCTGAAGCCCTTCCCGAACGCCATTCGGGTCGAAGGCCACACCGACAACCGGCCGATCAGCACCTCGACCTTCCCGTCGAACTGGGAACTGTCGGCGGCCCGGGCCGCCAACGTCGTGCAGCTCTTTGCCAAGGCCGGAGTCGACCCGCTGCGGATGCAGGTGCTCGGCCTCGGCCAGTTCCGGCCGGTGGCGCCGAACGAGACCGCGGACGGCCGCAATTCCAACCGGCGGGTGGTCATCGTGGTGATGGAACAGAAGGTTACCGACGGCGGCCAGGACCCGGTCGACGAGGCCCTCCGCGGCACCGCCGCGGTGGACGGCCACGAGGGGCCGACCGTGCTCGTTCAGCGCAACAACAACGTGGGGAAGGACGCGACATGATCATCGACACAGCTTGGGCGGTCGCCGCGCTGGCCGGCAGCGCCTTCGGAGTCGCGGCCCTGTGCGGCGCGGCGCTCGGCGGCCGGGCGCGGCGTCAGGCCGGGCGGCTCGCGGCGCTCGAGGACGAGCTGGGGCGGCTCCGCGCCGCGGTGTCCGCGACCGCCGGCATCGGCGCGCGGGTCGGTGAGCGGCTGCGCCGGGTGGACCAGGTGACCGCTCAGCTCAACGACCGCCTCGGCCAGCTGGAGGTCCGCGGCGACGGGCGGCCCTATGACCACGCAATCGCGCTGGTGCGCCACGGTGCCGACGCCGACCGGCTGGTGACGCATTTCGGCTTGAGCCGCGGCGAAGCGGACCTTGTCAGCCTAGTCCACGGCGGCCGAAAGGCCAGCTGACCGGCCGGCCCCCCCGCTGCGGGGGCCCGCCGCACTCCCGGCGCCACGACCGGGAGCCTCACGTCCCGCCGGGCCTCCGGCGGGCAATCAATTGCGCCACAGACGTTGACACAACTGGCCTCTGGCCCGAAAATACGCGGCTCATTTGCCGGAGGGGTACCCAAGCGGCCAACGGGAGCAGACTGTAAATCTGCCGGCTTATGCCTTCGAAGGTTCGAATCCTTCCCCCTCCACCAGTTTCCGGGCCGGAGGTGGCCGCGGGAGCGGGGCTGGCCTGAGGTTCTGGTCGGTTGCGGAGTCTTCTAATAGGCGTGCCGGCTTGGTCAGATCGGCAGGTTGGACGAGGCGGGTGTAGTTCAATGGTAGAACCTCAGCCTTCCAAGCTGATGGTGTGGGTTCGATTCCCATCACCCGCTCCAGAGCCCCACGGCGGAGCTCGCGGGTGAGCGGAGTGGCAGGGGCGAATGGCGGACAGGGGAAAGCCCTGTTAGGACAAAGGCTTAGGCCCACGTAGCTCAGTCGGTAGAGTGCGTCCTTGGTAAGGACGAGGTCTCCGGTTCGATCCCGGACGTGGGCACCAGATGACGCCGGGCACCGGCGCTGGCGAGTGTAGAGAAGGGTTTATTCATGATGACCATCCCCGCCAGGCGGGGACGGCGTTGAGACGGGGCCACCAGGGCCCCCTAGAAGGAGAAGCTGCCGTGTCGAAGGAAAAATTCCAGCGTACGAAGCCGCACGTGAACGTGGGGACTATTGGGCACGTGGACCATGGGAAGACGACGCTGACGGCGGCGCTGACCAAGGTGATGGCCGAGAAGCACGGCGGCGAGTTCAAGGCGTACGACCAG
>JANYAE010000122.1 GCA_025355105.1 Pseudomonadota bacterium
CTCGCCGAGCCGCGCGCGGCGGTGCCGATGGTCGGCGGCCGCCGGCGCGTCGCGGCCGCCGAGGCGCTCAAGCGCGGCGTGCGGCTCACGAACCCGGCCGACCGCCGCGAGTGGGTCGGCGCGGTGGTCGAGGCCGGGACCGAGGACGTCGAGCGCGCGCTCGCCGCTGCCGCGGCGGCATTTGCGGGCTGGGAGCTGATGCCGGCGGAGCAACGCGCCGCGATCCTCGATCGGGCCGCGACCGCCTTCGAGGCGCGGCGCGCCGAATTCATCGCGCTGCTGGTTCGCGAGGCCGGCAAGTCGGTTGCCGACGGCGTGGCCGAGGTGCGCGAGGCGGTCGACTTCCTGCGCTACTACGCGCACCGTGCGCGGCTCGAGTTCGCGCGCCCGCAGGCGCTGCCGGGTCCGACCGGCGAGAGCAACGAGATACTGCTGCGCGGGCGCGGCGTGTTCGTCTGCATCAGTCCGTGGAACTTCCCACTGGCGATCTACACGGGCCAGGTGGCAGCCGCGCTCGCGGCCGGCAACGCGGTGATCGCCAAGCCGGCCGAGCAGACACCGCTGGTCGCGGCGCTCGCCACCGAGCTGCTGCACGCGGCCGGCGTGCCGGAGCAGGTGCTGCAGTTCCTACCGGGCGACGGCGCCCGGGTCGGCGCTCAGCTGACGGCGGACCCGCGCGTGGCAGGCGTCGCGTTCACCGGCTCCAACGAAACCGCGAGCGCGATCCAGCGCGCACTCGCGGCGCGCCGTGGGCCGATCGCGACGCTGATCGCCGAGACCGGCGGCCAGAACGCGATGATCGTCGACAGCTCGGCGCTGCCGGAGCAGGTGGTCAACGACGCGCTGCTGTCGGCCTTCGGCAGCGCCGGCCAGCGCTGCTCGGCGCTGCGCGTGCTGTGCGTCCAGGAGGAGATCGCCGACCGCGTCGAGACGCTGCTGGCCGGCGCGATGGATGAGCTCGCGCTCGGTGCGCCGGGCCTGATCGCGACCGACGTCGGACCGGTGATCGACGCCGAGGCGCTGGCGCGGCTCGAGCAGCATGCCGCGCGGATCGTGCAGGGCGCCCGCTGGTCGCACCGTACGGCCGCTGGCGCCGCTGCCGGCGACGGCAGCTTCTTTGCGCCGCTCGCGGTCGAGATCGCGGGCATCGACACGCTCGAACGCGAGGTCTTCGGGCCGGTGCTGCACGTCGTGCGCTGGCAGGCGAAGGAACTCGACGCGCTGGTCGATGCGATCAACGCCACCGGCTACGGTCTGACGCTCGGCATCCACACGCGCATCGACTCGACCGTGGCGCGGATCCGCGCCCGCGCCCGCGTCGGCAACATCTACGTCAACCGCAACATGATCGGCGCGGTGGTCGGCGTGCAGCCCTTCGGCGGACACGGCCTGTCGGGCACCGGGCCGAAGGCCGGCGGACCGCACTACCTGCACCGCTTCGCGACCGAGCAGACCGTGACCGTCAACACCGCCGCGGTCGGCGGCAACGCGAGCCTGCTGGCGCTGGCCGGCTGAGGCTCGTACCGCCGAGGCCGGCGCCGCCTGCGTGAGGTGGCCCCGGTCCTCGGGCTGACCCGCAAAACGGCCGGCTGGCCGCCTGCCGGGCTTCAGTTTTCACCTGATCGGACGACTCCCCGGGATGGGCACGTTCGCCTTCGACAGGCGACTGCGGCTGGTGCTGCGTCGTCAGTTGGCCTCGCTCGGTCGCGCGCGGCGACCTGATTGGGGAGGTCGGAATGCATGGAGAGTTGATCCGAGATGAAATCAATCAACAACTTACGGCTGGGTCCTAAGCTTCAGGTCGCATTCCTGGTCGTGCTGGCGTTCGCCGGCGTCATCGGTCTGACGGCGGTCGCGCAGCTGTCGAAGGTGGCCGCGACCACCGACCGGCTCGCCACCGATTCGCTCGGCAGCGTCTACTGGGCCTCGCAGATCGCCAACGACGCCATCGAAAGCCGCTCTGTCGTGCTCGAGATCCTGACCCGGCTGCAGCTCAACAACGCCGAGGGTGCGAAGGAATCCAGCCAGGCACTGGCCGTTGTCGCGGCGCGCATGAAGGCTGACGTGGCCGCCTACGAGCCGCTGGTGGGCGCAGGCGATGACCGCGCGCTGTGGACCGATGCGCAGGCCAAGTGGAAGGACTACGATAAGGAGCAGCAACGTGCCCTGTCGATGGCCGAGGACGGGCTGCCCGGCGACGCCCAGCGCGTGCTGATCGCGCAGGCCAAGGTCAAATACGATGCGATGAGCGCCGCGATCCGCAAGCTGATCGAGTTCAGCAACACCGAGGCCGGCCAGGCGCGCGCCGCCGCCGACGGCATCGCCACCGGCGCGCGCCGCACGGTATTCATCCTGCTCGGGCTGGCGGCGGCGCTCGGCGTCATCATCGCGCTCGTTATGAGCCGGGCGATCACCCGGCCGCTGCAGCGCGCGGTCGGCTTGCTCAAGGAGATCGGCGCCGGCAACCTCGACAATCCGATCGAGACCTCGCGGCGCGACGAGGTCGGTGAGCTCTTGGCCGGCGTCGCCGCGACCCAGGCGGCGCTGCGTGCGCGCGCCGAGACCGAGCGGCGCCACGCCGAAGGCGAGCGCGAGCGCGCCGAGTCCGACCGCCGCGCGCTCGCCGAAGTGCAGGACATCGCCGCGGCGATCGTCGCCGGCGACCTCGAGCGACGCCTGTCGACCACCGGCAAGTCGGGCTTCGCCGAGCAGCTCGCGACGAGCCTCAACAGCCTGATCGAGACCGTGGCCGCGATCGTCACCGGCCTGCAACGGATCGTCGGCAGCGCCAACGGCGGCGACCTGACGCAGCGCATGTACACCCAGAACCGCAGCGGCCTCGAGCTGCAGATCGCCGACGGCGTCAACAACCTGGTCGGCGAGATGGCGTCGATGGTCGCCCGGGTCAAGGAGGCGGCTGCCGAGGTCGCGCGCGGCTCGCAGGAGATCTCGCAGGGCAACGCCAGCCTCTCCAAGCGTACCGAGGATCAGGCAGCCTCGCTCGAGGAGACCGCGGCGTCGATGGAGCAGATGACCAGCACCGTCAAGCAGAACGCCGACAACGCCCGCCAGGCCAACCAGCTCGCGCTCGATGCGCGCACGCGGGCCGAGCGCGGCGGCAGCGTCGTCTCGCAGGCGGTCAAGGCGATGGACGGCATCAGCGTCGCATCCCGCAAGATCGCCGACATCATCGGCGTCATCGACGAGATCGCCTTCCAGACCAACCTGCTGGCGCTGAACGCCGCGGTCGAGGCGGCACGCGCAGGCGAGCAGGGCCGCGGCTTCGCCGTCGTCGCGAGCGAGGTCCGCAACCTCGCGTCGCGCAGCGCCGAGGCGGCCAAGGAGATCAAGGCGCTAATCAAGGACAGCGTGTCGCGCGTCGAAGACGGCTCGCGGCTGGTCGGGGAGTCCGGCGCCACGCTCGAGGAGCTGGTGGCGGCGGTCAAGAAGGTCAGCGACATCATCGCCGAGATCTCCGCGGCGAGCGAAGAGCAGGCCTCAGGTATCGACCAGGTCGGGCGGGCCGTGACGCAGATGGACGAGCTGACGCAGCAGAACGCGGCGCTGGTCGAGGAGGCCGCGGCGGCCTCCCACTCGCTCGCCGACTCCTCCAGCGCGCTCAATGAGATGATGAGCCGTTACCGGGTCGCGGCCGAGGCAGCCTCGGCGGGGACGCGGCTGACGGGGTCCTTGGAGGCGGAGCGGCGCGCCGCCGAACGGCCGTGGTCCGGTCGGCAGGTGCGCGCGAGCTGACGTTCAAACTGAAGGGGGTTCTATGTTTCGCAAGTTCACTGCGACCCTGCTGGGTCTGATGTTCGTGGTGGCGCCGCTCGGCAGCGCCTTCGCCGAGGGCGCACCGAGCAAGGACGAGGTGGTCGCGCAGGTGAAGAAGGCGGTCGCCTTCTACAAGTCCGCCGGCAAGGACAAGGCGCTCGCCGAGTTCAACAGCAAGGAAGGCCAGTTCGCCAAGGGCGAGGACTACGTCGACGTGCACGACGTCGGTGGCACCTGTGTCGCGCACCCGGTGACGCCGAGCCTCGTCGGACTGAACCGCCTCGAGGCCGCCGATCCGGCCGGCAAGAAGTTCATCAAGGAAATAGTCGACGCGGCGAAGACCAAGAGCTCCGGCTGGATCAACTACCAGCGCAAGAATCCGGTCGACGGCAAGGTCGAGAACAAGCTCGCCTATTGGGAGGTCTACGACGGCCTGATCTTCAAGGCCGGGACCTACGACCCGAACGCGAAGTAGCCCGCGCCTGCTGCCGGCCGCCGTGCGGCGGCCGGCTAAGGCTTGGCGCCGTCGTCGTCAGGCCAGCGCAGCGCGACCTGCTCGAACAGGCCTGCCTCGACGTCCGCCCAGCGGTCGATGTCGGCGCGCAGCGCGCACACCGCCGCCGGCGGCAGGTCGCCGATCGTGTCGTCGTCGCTCAGCCACTTGGCGAGCCGGCTGAGGCCGGGGTTGTGGCCCACCAGCAGCACGTGCCGGCAGGCCGGCGGCACGGCCTTCAGAATGGTCACCAGCGTCGCCCGCTCGGCCAGGTAGATCCGATCGTCGTGGCGGATCTTCTGCAGCGGGAAGCCGAAGGTGCGCGCGAATTCCTTGGCGGTACTGACCGTGCGCACCGCCGGGCTGGTGACGACGTGGTCAGGCCGCAGTCCCATGGCGTGCGCGAGCTCGGCCATCTGCTCGGCCTCGCGGCGGCCGCGCTTGTCGAGGCGCCGCTCGAAATCCTCGATGTCGGAGTCGTGCTTCTCGGCGTGCGCGTGGCGCACGATCGTGACGTGCTTCATGGCGCGGATTCTACCGGCCGGCGCATCAGCTGGCGCCGACGCAGATGCGCCCGCCGCGGACCGCGACCGGGAAGCTCGCGACCGGCTCGTAGGCCGGCGGCGTCAGTGCCGCGCCGGTGCGCAGGCAAAAGCGCGCGCCGTGCCGCGGGCAAATGACCTCGTGGCCCTCCACCGGGCCGTCGGACAGCGGGTTGCCGTCGTGGCTGCAGAGGTCCTCGATCGCGTACAGCTCGCCGCCGACGTTGTAGACCGCGACGAAGCGCCCGTCGACCTCGTAGACGCGATGCGTGCCCGGCGGCAGCTCGGACTCAGGGGCGACCTCGACCCAGGCAATCGTGGCGACGTCGTCGGTCACTACATCATCCCGGTCTGCAGGCGCGCCGCCTCGGACATCATCTCGCGGCTCCAGGGCGGGTCGAACACCAGTTCGACGTCGGTCGTGCCGAGGGTCGGGATCTGCTCGAGCTTGTCCTTGACGTCCTGCACCAGCACCTCGCCCATGCCGCAGCCCGGCGCGGTCAGAGTCAGCCGGACGGCGGCGGCGCGGCTGCCGTCCTCGCGCCGCGAGACCTCGCACGAATAGACGAGGCCGAGGTCGACGATGTTGACCGGGATCTCCGGGTCATAGCAGGTCCTGAGCTGGTCCCAGGCGAGCTTCTCGACGTCCGCGTCGGTCGCGTCCGGCGGCAGCTCGAGGCGCTGCGGCGGGTCGCGGCCGATCGCCTCGGCGTCCTCGCCGGCCACCCGGAACAGGTTGCCCTCGACGTAGACGGTGAAGCTGCCGCCGAGCGCCTGCGTGATGTAGCCGACGCTGCCGGTGCGCAGCTTCACCTCGATCCCGGCGGGGACCAAGACGGCCTTGACGTCGCGGCTGACGACGAACGGTTCTCTGTCATGTTGGCGCATGCGCTCGCTCGGATCCTGGGTCTATTCGGTGGACACCGGCACGCCCGCGCCCTCGAGCGCGGCATTCAGCGTGTGCCAGCAAAGGCTCGCGCACTTGACGCGGGCGGGGAACCCGTGCACGCCCGACAGCGCTGCGAGCTTGCCGAGTTCGGCCGGCGCCGGTGCGTCGCTGCGGGTCAGCAGGTCGTGGACGAGGCCAAACAGGCGGCCGATCTCGGCGCGGGTCTTGCCGCGCACCGCCTCGGTCATCAGCGACGCCGATGCCACCGAGATCGCGCAGCCGCTGCCCTCGAAGCGCAGCTCGCTGACGACCTCGCCGTCGAGGGTCGCGTAAATCGTCAGCTGGTCGCCGCACAGCGGGTTGTGGCCGCGCGCCGAGTGCGCCGGCGGCTCGAGGCGGCCGAAGTTCCGCGGCCGCTTATTGTGGTCGAGGATGACGTCGCGGTAGAGCTCCTTGAGGTCCATCGCCGGCGGCTCAGCGGAACATCGCGCGGGCGGCCGCGACGGCCGTCGCCAGCCGGTCGATTTCTTCGCGGGTGTTGTAGAACGCGAACGAGGCGCGGGCCGTCGCCGGCACGCCGAAGAACTCGATCGCCGGCATCGCGCAGTGGTGGCCGGTGCGGATCGCGATGCCCTCCTGGTCGAGGATCGTGCCGAGGTCGTGCGGATGCACGCCTTCGACCACGAAGGACACGAGGCTCGCCTTGTCGCGCGCCGTGCCGATGATCGTCAGGCCGTCGACCGCGCCGAGCCGCGCGGTCGCGTAGCCGAGCAGTTCCTGCTCCCAGGCCGCGATGCGCTCGAGTCCGACGCCGTCGACGTAGTCGATCGCCGCCGCGAGCCCAACCGCGCCGGAGATGTGCGGCGTGCCGGCCTCGAACTTGAACGGCAATTGGTTGTAGGTGGGGCCCGAGAAGCTCACCGCCAGGATCATGTCGCCGCCGCCCTGCCACGGCGGCATCGCCTCGAGCAGCGACTCGCGGCCATACAGCACGCCGATGCCGTCCGGACCGTACAGCTTGTGGCCCGAGAACGCGTAGAAGTCGCAGTCGAGCGCCTGCAGATCGAGCGCGAAGTGCGGCACGGCCTGGGCGCCGTCGAGCAGTACCGGAACGCCGCGGGCGTGCGCGAGCGCGACGATCTCGCGCACCGGCAACACCGTGCCGAGCGCGTTCGAGACGTGCGCCGTAGCGACCAGTAGCGTGCGCGCGGACAGCAGCGACCGGAAGGCTTCCATGTCGACCTCGCCGCGCCGGTCGATGGGCGCGACCTTCAGCATCGCGCCGGTCGCCGCGCAGGCCATCTGCCAGGGCACGATGTTGGCGTGGTGCTCGAGGTGCGTGATCAGGATCTCGTCGCCTGGCCGCGCGCGCGGGCGGACGAAGGACTGGGCGACCAGGTTAATCGACTCGGTCGTGCCGCGCGTGAACACGATCTCGCGCGTCGAGCGGGCGTTCAGGAAGCGCCGCACCCGCTCGCGCGCCGCCTCGAAGGCGTCGGTCGCGCGCTGCGACAGCGTGTGCACGCCGCGGTGCACGTTGGCGTGCATTTCCGACGCGTAGTGCCGCTCGGCCTCGATGACCGCGTGCGGCCGCTGGCTCGAGGCGCCGTTGTCGAGGTAGGCGAGCGGCTTGCCGTTGATGCGCTGCGCCAGCACCGGGAAGTCGGCGCGCAGGCGCGCGACGTCGAGCGCCGCGGGCTTGGCGGCCACCGCGCTCACGGCACGAACTCGCGCAGCAGCTCCGCGGCCGGCAAGCGGCCGAGCACGCGCGCCTCGGCGGCGCGGCGCAGCGGCTCAGGCGACAGCCTGCGCAGGACGTCGCCGACGAAGGCGTAGGTCAGCAGCGCCCGGGCCGTGTCGCGGTCCAGGCCGCGCGCCAGCAGGTAGAACATCATCTGTTCATCGAGCGTGCCGGTGGTCGCGCCGTGGCTGCACTTGACGTCGTCGGCATTGATCTCGAGCTGCGGCCGCGATTCGATCGCGGCCTCGCGGCCGATCAGCAAGTTGCGGCTCGACTGGCGCGAGTCGGTCTTGAAGGCGCCCGGGTGCACGACGACCTTGCCGTCGTAGCTGCCGCGGCCGCGACCGGAGGCGACCCCGCGGTACCGCTGGTCGCTGCTCGTCTCGCGGGCGTGATGCTCGATCAGCGTGCGCAGGTGCTGCTCGCGCGTGCCGTCGGGGAAGAACACACCGGCGAGCACGGCGCGCGCGCCCGGCCCCTCGAGCGCGATCCGCAGGTCCAGGCGCGTCAGCTGCCCGCCGAGCGCCACCAGCCGGTGCTCGTAGCGGGCGCCGGCCGCGACCGTCACCGCGGCGTCGTCGAGCAGAATCGTGCGCGCGCCGGCGAGCTGCAGCGAGCTGTGGGTCAGGGTCGCGTCGCGGCCCAGCCGGAAGTCACCGGCGGCAGCGACGAAGGCCTCGGCGCCGCCAGCGCTCAGGTGGCTCTCGACGAGCTCGAGCGTCGCGCCGGCGCCGAGTTCGACGCGCGTGCGCGGATAGGCGCCGCCGCCGGTCGCGACGTGCACTAGGTGGATCGGCTCGGCCGGCCGGGCGCCCGGCGCGAGCTCGAGCGAAGGGCCGTCCGCGGCGAGGCTCGCGTTCAGCGTCCGCAAGCGCTCGTCGGCGAGCCGCGCGTCGCCGGCGAGGCTCGCGCCCAGCGCCGCCGGCGCCTCGGCGGCGAAGCGCGCCGCGAAACTGCGGAACGTGCAGCCGTCCGGCAATTCAGCGGCCGAGAGCGCCGCGTGGAAGCGGCCGTCGACGAACACCAGCCGCGGACCGGCGATCGCCGGCAGATCGTCGAGCGCACCGGTCGCGAGCGGCCGCGGCGCGGCAGGCAGCAGGTCGCGCCTCGCGAGCAGGCGCAGATTGGTGTACTTCCAGGCGTCGTCGCGCGGGGTCGGCAGGCCGACGGCCATCAGCCGCTCGAGCGCGTCGGCGCGCCATGCGCCCCAGGCCGCGCCGCCGGGCAGCCCTGCCTGGGCCGCCGCCAGCGGTGCGAGCGGCGATGTCGCCTGCGGATTCGCGCTCATGCCGCGGCCGCCTCGGCGCGGACCCAGTCGTAGCCGCGGCGCTCGAGCTCGAGCGCGAGGCTCGCGTCGCCTGACTTGAGGATGCGGCCGCCGGCGAGGACGTGCACGTGGTCCGGCACGATGTGGTCGAGGAGCCGCTGGTAGTGGGTCACCAGCACGATGGCCCGGTCGTCGCGCTTCAAGCTGTTGACGCCGTGCGCGACGACCTTGAGCGCGTCGATGTCGAGGCCCGAGTCGGTCTCGTCGAGAATCGCGAGGATCGGCTCGAGCACGGTCATCTGCAGGATCTCGTTGCGCTTCTTCTCGCCGCCCGAAAAGCCCTCGTTGACGCCACGCGACAGGAAGCTCTCGTCCATCTGCATCAGGCGCATCTTGTCGCGCACCAGGCCAAGGAACTCGAAGGCGTCGACCTCCGGCTGGCCGAGCTGGCGGCGGCGTGCGTTGAGGGCGGCCTTCAGCAGGTAGACGTTGTTGACGCCCGGGATCTCGACCGGGTACTGGAAGCCGAGGAACAGGCCGCGGCGGGCGCGTTCCTCGGCGGCCAGCGCGAGCAGATCCTCGCCGAGGTAGCGCACTGTGCCGGCCTTCACGTCGTAGTCCGGTCGCCCGGCGAGCACCTGCGACAGCGTGCTTTTGCCGGCGCCGTTCGGTCCCATGATGGCGTGCACCTCGCCGGCGCGGACGGTGAGGTCCAGTCCCTCGAGGATGCGCTTGCCCTGGACTTCGACCGCGAGGCCGCGGATCTCGAGGATGCTGTCGCCCTTGTTGATATCGCTCATGTGTTCAGTCCTGTGCTCTGCGCTCAGCCGACCGCACCCTCGAGGCTCACCGCCAGGAGGTTCTGTGCCTCGACCGCGAATTCCATCGGCAGTTCCTTGAAGACGCTCTTGCAGAAGCCGCTGACGATCATGTTCACCGCGTCCTCCGCCGACAGCCCGCGCTGCAGGCAGTAGAACAGTTGGTCCTCGCCGATCTTCGAGGTCGTCGCTTCGTGCTCGACCGTCGCGGTCGGGTTCCTGACCTCGACGTACGGGAAGGTGTGCGCGCCCGAGCGCGCGCCCATCAGCAGCGAGTCGCACTGCGTGTAGTTGCGCGCGCCGTCGGCCGACGGCAGCACCTTGACCAGGCCGCGGTACGTGTTCTGCGCGTGGCCGGCGGAGATGCCCTTGGAGACGATCGTGCTGCGGGTGTTGCGGCCGATGTGGATCATCTTGGTGCCGGTGTCGGCCTGCTGGTAGTGGTTCGCAACCGCGACGGAGTAGAACTCGCCGACCGAGTTATCGCCGGTCAGCACGCAGCTCGGGTACTTCCAGGTGATCGCCGAGCCGGTCTCGACCTGCGTCCAGGAGATGCGCGCGTTGCGCCCGCGGCATTCGCCGCGCTTGGTGACGAAGTTGTAGATGCCGCCGACGCCGTGCTCGTCGCCGGGGTACCAGTTCTGCACCGTCGAGTACTTGATGCTCGAGTCGTCGAGGGCGACCAGCTCGACCACCGCGGCGTGCAGCTGGTTCTCGTCGCGCATCGGTGCAGTACAGCCTTCAAGGTATGAGACATGGCTGCCTGCGTCGGCGATGATCAGTGTGCGCTCGAACTGGCCGGTCTTGGCGGCGTTGATGCGAAAGTACGTCGACAGCTCCATCGGGCAACGCACGCCCGGCGGGATGTAGACGAACGAGCCGTCGGTGAACACGGCCGAATTTAGCGCGGCGTAGAAGTTGTCGGTCGGCGGCACGACGCTGCCGAGGTACTGCTCGAGCAGCGCCGGATGCTCGCGGACCGCGTCCGAGAACGGGCAGAAGATCACGCCGGCCTCGGCCAGCCGCGACTTGAAGGTGGTCGCGACGGAGACGCTGTCGAACACGGCGTCGACCGCGACGCCGGCGAGCCGCGCGCGCTCGTGCAGCGGCACGCCGAGCTTTGCGTAGGTCGCGAGCAGCTTCGGGTCGACGTCGGCGAGGCTCTTCGGGCCGTCGCTGTTTTGCTTCGGCGCCGAGTAGTAGGAGATCGCCTGGTAGTCGATCGGCGGGTACTTGACGTGCGCCCAGTGCGGCTCGCGCATCGTCTGCCAGTGCCGATACGACTTCAGCCGCCAGTCGAGCAGGAATCGAGGCTCGCCCTTCTTGCGCGAGATCATCCGGATGACGTCCTCGTCGAGGCCCGGTGGCACGGTGTCGGAGTCGATGTCGGTGACGAAGCCGTGCTCGTACTTCTGGGCGACCAGCGCGTCGAGGTCGGTGGGGGTGCTCGCCATGCGGCGCCTCAGGCTCGCACGCGCACGCCCGGGCGCGCGCCGAGCAAGATGGTCAGGTCCGGTACCGGCATCGCCGCGCCGTCGCGCCCGGTCAGCTGCGTCAGCTTGACGTCGGCGAGCGCGCGGTGGATCGCGACGTTGACCCGTTGCCAGCTGCGGCCGACGCGGCAGCTCGACTCAAGGTCGCACTGGCCGGGGTGCGTCGCGCACTCGGTGAGGCCGACCGGGCCTTCCACGGCGTCGATGATGTCGGCCGCGCTGATCGCCGCCGCCGGGCGGGCGAGGGCATAGCCGCCGTGCGCGCCGCGGGTCGAGGCGACGAGGCCCGCGCGCTGCAGTTCCTTGAGCACCTTGCTGGTGGTCGCGAGGCCGATGCCGGTGAGCTCGGCAAGTGCCACCGCGGTACGCCGGACCGGCTCGTCACCAGCCAGGTGCGCGAGGATCACGGTCGCGTAGTCGGTCATCTTGCTGATGCGGAGCATCGGATGGGCACCTCCTGATACAGTACCATTTTAGTCCTATTAGACCTCGACGCCAAGTCCGCTGCGCGCGCCACGATGGCGAGCCGGGGTGATCCGCTATCATTGGGAACTTCGTTTCGCGCAGCCGGTCCGTCGACAGTGGCGGCGGCGCCACAACAGGAGTCGGGTCATGAATCGCACTGAACTCGCGCGCATCGCGCACGCCATGGTCGCCAAGGGGCGGGGCATCCTCGCCGCGGACGAGAGCACGGGGACGATCAAGAAGCGCTTCGACAAGATCAAGGTGGAGTCCACCGAGGAGACCCGGCGGGCCTACCGCGAGATGCTGTTCGCCGCGCCCGGAGCGGCCGAGTACATCTCGGGCGTGATCATGTACGACGAGACCCTGCGCCAGTCGACCAAGGGCGGCGAGCGCTTCGCGGACCTGCTCGGCCGCCTCGGCGTCGTCCCCGGCATCAAGGTGGATGCCGGCACCAAGTCGATGCCGAACTTCCCCGGCGAGGTCATCACCGAGGGCCTCGACGGGCTCGCCGGCCGGCTCGCCGAGTACCACAAGCTCGGCGCGCGCTTCGCCAAGTGGCGGGCCGTCATCGATATCGGCGCCGGCATCCCGACCCGCACCTGCATCGAGACCAACGCGGAGCTGCTGGCGCGCTACGCGGCGCTGTGCCAGGAGGCCGAGATCGTGCCGATCGTCGAGCCGGAGGTGCTGATGGACGGCAGCCACACGCTCGAGCGCTGCGAGGAGGTCACGAACGCCGTGCTCGCCGAGGTGTTCCAGCGTCTCGATGCCCATCGCGTCTACCTCGAGGGCATCGTGCTCAAGCCGAACATGGTGATCGCCGGCCAGAAGTGCGCCGAGCGTGCCGGCCCTGCGCAGGTCGCCGAGGCCACCGTGCGCTGCCTCAAGCGCCACGTGCCGTCGGCGGTGGCGGGCATCGCGTTCCTGTCCGGCGGCCAGAGCGAGCCGGAGGCGACCCTGCATCTCGATCTCATGAACCGGATCGGCTCGCTGCCCTGGGCGCTGTCGTTCAGCTACGGTCGCGCGCTGCAGTCGACCGCACTCAGCAGCTGGAGCGGCGTGGCGGCCCAGGTGGCAGGCGCGCAGCGCGAGTTCATCAAGCGCGCCCGGCTCAACGGCCTCGCGGCGCAGGGTAAGTACGACCCGGCGCTCGAGAAGCAGGCCGCCTGAACGCCACCTGGCACCGCCCGCGATGAGCGCCGCCACCGTCCCGGCCGCGGCGGCTGAGGCCGGCTGCATCGCGCGCCTCGCCGGCGTCACCTACGCGATTGGCGGCCGCAAGGTGTTCGACGGCCTGGACATCGAGATCGCGCGCGGCAAGATCACCGCGATCATGGGGCCGTCGGGCACCGGCAAGACGACGCTGCTGCGGCTGATCACCGGCCAGATCCGCCCGAGCAGCGGACGGATCGAGGTGGACGGGGCGGACCTCGGGCGCCTGGACACCGACGGCCTGTACCGGCTGCGGCAGCGGATGGGAATGCTGTTCCAGAACGGCGCGCTGCTGACCGACCTCGACGTGTTCGAGAACGTGGCGTTTCCGCTGCGCGAACACACCGACCTGCCGGAGTCGCTGGTGGCGCGCGTCGTGCTGATGAAGCTGCAGGCGGTGGGCCTCAGGGGCGCTGCCCGGCTGATGCCGTCGGAGCTCTCCGGCGGCATGGCGCGGCGCGTGGCGCTCGCGCGGGCGATCGTCATGGACCCGAAGCTGCTGATCTACGACGAGCCCTTCGCGGGCCTCGACCCGATCGCGATGGGCGTCGTGCTGCGTCTGATCCGCAACACCAATGACGCGCTCGGCCTGACCAGCATCGTCGTGTCGCACGACGTGCAGGAGATCGGCATCCTTGCCGACACCGCTTACCTGTTGTCGGCCGGCAAGGTCGCGGCGGCCGGGTCGCCGGCACAGCTGGCCGCCGATCCGGCGCCGGTCGTGCGCCAGTTCATGTCGGGCGAGGCGGACGGACCGGTGCCGTTCCACTATCCGGCCCCGGACTACGAGGCACAGCTGCTCGGCACCGAGGTGCCGGCATGAGCCTGGTCGCCGAGCTCGCCGGCAGCGGGCGCGAACTCGCCCAGAAATGGGGCCGGTTCACGCTGTTCACGGCGCGGCTGTGCGCGGTCACGCCGCGGGCGCTGCTGCGGCCGTCGCTGCTGGTCGAGCAGCTGCACAACAGCGGTGCGCAGTCGCTGGTCATCATCATGCTGTCGGGACTGTTCGTCGGTATGGTGCTCGGACTGCAAGGCTTCGACCTGCTGCGGCGCTTCGGCTCGACCGAGTCGCTCGGCTCGGCGGTGGCGCTCGGCCTGCTGCGCGAACTCGGTCCGGTCGTGACGGCGCTGCTGTTCGCCGGTCGCGCCGGCACCGCGCTCACCTCCGAGATCGGACTGATGAGCGCGACCGACCAGCTGTCGGCCATGGAGATGATGGCAGTGGACCCGGTGCGGCGGGTGTGCGCGCCGCGCTTCATCGGCGGCGTGGTCGCGATGCCGCTGCTGGCCGCGATCTTCAGCATGACCGGAATCTTCGGCGGCCAGCTGGTCGGCGTGACGCTGATGGGCGTCGATGCAGGCCAGTTTTGGTCGCAGATGCGCGGCGCGGTGGAGCTGCGCGACATCACCGAGGGCGTCATCAAGAGCGGGGCCTTCGGCCTCGCGTGCAGCGCGATCGCCGTCTATGAGGGCTACCACGCCGTGCCGACCGCCGATGGCGTCGGCCGCGCCACGACCCGCACCGTCGTGATCTCGTCGGTGGCGGTACTGGTGCTCGATTACATGCTGACGGCGGTGCTGCTGTGAGCGCAGGAGAGATTCGATGAGGCAGACACGAACGATCGAGCTCAGCACGGGACTTTTCGTGATGCTCGGCTTCGCGGCATTGTTCTTCATGGTCACGCAGATCACCAACAAGGGGCTGGTGTGGCGCGAGCAGAACTACCGGCTGAGCGCGCGCTTCGACAACGTCGGCGGGCTCAAGGTCGGTTCGCCGGTGTCGATCGGCGGGGTCACGGTCGGCCGCGTCGACGCGATCGACTACGACGTCCAGACCTACAAGGCGGTCGCGCGGCTCGCGATTCAGCATCGCTACGACAAGATCCCGAACGACAGCGACGTCGCCATCTACACCGCGGGCCTGCTCGGCGGGCAGTATGTCGGCTTCACGCCGGGCGGCTCGGAAACTTATTTCAAGGACGGCGATCAGATCGAGTTGACCCAGTCCGCCGTCGTGCTCGAGAACCTGATCAGCAAGTTCCTCTTCGACAAGGCCGGACAGGGCGACGCCAAAAAGACCGAAGGAGCCGCCAAGTGAATCACCGTCCCCAGCTGCCGCGCCTCGCGCTGCTTGCCGCGCTGCTCGCGCTCGTGCCGGCGGCGTTGCTCGTGCCGCGACTCGCCGCGCCGGCGCGGGCCGATACGCCGGCCGCGACGCTCGGGCCGCAGGAGCTGATGGAGTCGATCTCCAAGCAGCTGTTCGCAGCGCTCGACGCCAACCGCGCGGCGATCAGGAAGGACCCCGAGAAAGCCTTTCCGATCGTCGATACGATTCTGCTGCCGCACTTCGACACCGACTACGCCGCGCAGCTCGTGCTGGCGCAGACCTGGCGCACCGCGACGCCGGACCAGAAAACGCGCTTCGTCGGCGCGCTGTACCGGGCGCTGCTCAAGACCTACGGCGGAGCGATCGCCGATTTCACGGCCGACCGCCTCAAGCTGCTGCCATTCAAGGGTGACCCCGCGGCCACCACCGCGGTCGTGCACACCAAGGTGCTGCGCTCGAGCGGCGCTGAGGTGCCGGTCGACTACCGGCTGCGCAAGACCTCCGATGGCTGGAAGGTCTTCGACGTCGTAATCGAGGGGATCTCGTACGTCAAGAACTACCGCACCGACCTCGGTGCAGAGGTCAGCGCGAAGGGCCTGGAGGCCGTGATCGCGCGCCTCGAGCACGAGGGCCTCGACGTCCACATCTCGACCGACAAGCCTGCCGCCGCCACCGCCGGCAAGCACTAGGCGCCGGCCGCATGGCACGCCAGCGCCCGCCGAACTTCGTGCTTGAGGGTGCCGACGGCCGCTATCGGCTGAGCGGCACTGCGGACATGGGCAGCGCCCGCCAGCTGCTCGAGCGCGGACTCGCGCAGTTCAGCGGTCTGCGCGCGGTTGAGCTCGACCTGTCGGGCGTCACGGTCGCCGACGGCGCGGGCCTCGCGGTGCTGCTGAGCTGGGTCGAGCGGGCCCGCTCTGCCGGGCAGGTGCTGCGCTTTGCGGGGCTGCCGGTGCAGCTGGCGGCGCTCGCGCGGGTCTGCGGCGTGGAAGCGATGCTCGACGCCGCGGCGGCTGCGGCCGACTAGCGCCGCCGGGCCGCGCGGCGGCTTTTAGGGCTCCGGCTCGCGCGGCGGGACCGCCTCAGGTGCCTGCGGCGGCGGCTCAGCCTGAGGCGGCTGCGCCGGCGGTCCCGCCGACGCTGGCTGGGGCGGCGGCGTGGACCCGGGCGGCGCCGGCGGCGCCTCGGCGTCACCAGCCGGCTCGTCGTAGGAATCGTCGGGGATGTTGCCGTCCCGCACCAGGTATTCCCGTCGCGCGACGTAGGCGTTGCGCACGACGGCGTAGCGGTCGAAGGCCTGCTGCAGCGTCTCCTCGGTCGCGAGCAGCTCGGTGCGCCGATCGAGCAGCCGCAGCATGAACAGCGCGTAGCCGGTGTTGCTCGACTGCGCCACGTCGTTGTTGAGGCGCTTCAGCGAGTAGTCGCCGCCGGTGAAGTGGTCGACGATCTTGCCGGGCCCGTCCCGCACGTCCGACGGACCGAGCAGCGGCAGCACCAGGTACGGTCCTGCCGGCACGCCCCAGGCGCCCAGCGTCTGTCCGAAATCCTCGTCGTGGATCGGCAGGCCGAAGCGGGTCGCCGGGTCGAAGATCCCGCCGACGCCGACGACGGTATTGGCCAGGAAGCGTGCGGTATCGGAGCCCGCGTCCTTGAACTTGGCCTGCAAGGCGTCGTTGACGATCACCGTGGGGTAGGCCAGGTTCGCCAGGAAGTTGCTGACGCCCTGCCGCACCTTCGCGGGCATTACCGCCTTGTAGGCCTTCGCCGCCGGTCGCGCGAGCATCCGGTCGAGCGCGTCGTTGAAGGCGTAGGTTGCGCGGTTGAGGCGCTCAAGCGGGTCGTTGGGGGCCTTGTCGGCCGCGACGGCGCGCGTCGCGGTGAGCGTGGCGAGCAGCAGCCAAAGCGCAGTGGTGCGCCGGCGCGTGCCCCGCCCGGGGCTCCTGTCCTCGGAATCGAGCATCGTGTCCTCCGTGCTGGGCGGGGAGTCTACCAGCACCCGGTGCCGGTCAACGCCGGCCGTCCGGCTGCGGCGCGGGCAGGGGGTCACCCCGGTCCACGGCCGCCTGAACCCGCGGCGGGAGGAATTCCTTGAGCTCGTCGATGCGCGCCTTGAAGCGGCTGCGCTGCACCGGCGTCAGGTTCGGGGTCAGCAGCGCGAGCCGCAGCGTCTCGATCGCTAGCGTCAGGTCGCCGCTCATGACGTGGTACTCGGCCAGGTAGGAGTTGGCTTCGGCCGCCTCGCCGGCGGCGCTGGCCGCGAGCGCGATCAGCCGGACCTGAGCCTGGGTCGGGGCGACGTTGTTGAAGAGGTCCAGCAGCACCGCATGCGCGAGGCGGGCGTCGTTGTCGCGCATCAGCGTCTCGGCGTAGCGCACCGTCACCGGCACGTTGCGCGGGAACAGGTCCTTGGCCCGCGCCAGCACTTCGCGTGACTGCTTGATGTCGCCGGCGGCCAGCAGCGCCTGGCCCAGTGCCGAGTGGTACTCGATGGTGTCGGGGTGGCGCTGCACCAGGTCCTTGAGGATCGGCAGCGACTCGGCTGGCGCATTGGCCTGCATCAGCGCCAGGGCGCGCCCGTAGTAGCGGTAGTCGGCGACCGCGAGGTCGACGTTGGCGGCGTCGGCATACACGTCGCGCGGATTGTCCTCCGGCCCGAGCGTCATCACGTGCACGCGCTCGCGCGCGAGGCGGTAGCCCGTCGTGTCGATGGGCCGGACGATCGGATATTGCGCGGCGCGATTCTTGGCCTCGGCGACGCGGCCGCTGGTGACCGGGTGGGTCTGCAGGAACTCCAGGATCTTGGCGTTCGGGCCCGGGTTGCCCATGCGTCGCTCGAGCGTCTCAAAGAAGGTGCCCATCGAGTTCGGGTCGTAACCGGCCGCTGCCATGACGCCGATGCCGACGCGGTCGGCCTCGTACTCGTTGTCGCGCGAGAAGTTGAGCTGGTGCTGCAGCGCCGCGCTCTGGCCTGCCATGACGCCGGCCATGCCGACGTTGGAGTTGCCGGACACCGCGCCGAGCAGGATCGCCGCGAGCATCGCGGCGGTCGAGGCGAGGCTCGCCTTGCTCTGCTCCTGGACGCTGCGGGCGATGTGCCGCTGCGTGACGTGCGAGATCTCGTGCGACAGGACTCCGGCGAGCTCGCTCTCGCCGGTGGTCGCGAGCAGCAGCCCGGCGTTAACGCAGACGAAGCCGCCCGGCAGCGCGAAGGCGTTGATGCCGCGGTCCTTGACGACGAAGAACGTGAACTTGGTGTTGCCCTCCTGGGCGTGACTTGCGAGTCGCGAGCCGATCGCCTGGATGTACTCGTTGATCTCCGGGTCGTCGAGGATCTGGCCCTGGTCGCGCAGCCCCTGGATGATCATCGAGCCGATCTTGTATTCGTCGCTGCCGGTGATGATCTGGTCCACCGGCGTGCCGATGTCCGGCAGCTCCTGCTGCGTCGGCGCGGCGGCCAGCGCTGCGCTCGCGGTCAACAGCGCGACAGTGGCGGCGAGGAGCGCGCGGCGGAGCAGGGAGGCGGCGGACGGCATGGCTGGGCTTTAGGACCGCGCACGGCGGCTTTGGTTCACTGCACCGGGTTAGAGCATGTCGGAGGCGAAGTCGGCGAGGCGCGAGCGCTCGCCGCGCACCAGCGTGACGTGGCCCGAGTGCGGCCAGCCGCGGAAGCGGTTGACGACGTACGTCAGGCCGGAGGTGGTCTCGGTCAGGTACGGCGTGTCGATCTGCGCGATGTTGCCGAGGCAGATCAGCTTGGTGCCCGGGCCGGCGCGCGTCACTAGCGCCTTCATCTGCTTCGGCGTCAGGTTCTGCGCCTCGTCGAGGATCAGGAAGCGGCTCAGGAAGGTGCGGCCGCGCATGAAGTTCAGCGAGCGGATCTTGATGCGGCTGCGCAGCAGGTCGTTGGTCGCGGCGCGTGCCCAGTTGCCGCCCTCCTGGCCCTGCGTCAGGACCTCGAGGTTGTCGATCAGCGCGCCCATCCACGGCTCCATCTTCTCCTCCTCGGTGCCGGGCAGGAAGCCGATGTCTTCGCCGAGCGGGATCGTCACCCGCGTCATGATGATTTCGTTGAAGCGCCGGTTGTCGAGCGTCTGCGCGAGGCCGGCGGCGAGCGTCAGCAGGGTCTTGCCGGTGCCCGCCGGGCCGAGCACTGTGACGAAGTCGATCTCGGGGTCCATCAGCAGGTTGAGCGCGAAGTTCTGCTCGCGATTGCGCGCCGTCACGCCCCAGACGTTGTGGCGCTCGGTGCGAAAGTCGTGCACCAGCTCGACCACGGCCTCGCCGCCGGCGACCGTGCGCACGGTCGCCTCGACGCCGTTGGGCGTGTCCTCATAGAGGAACAGGTTCGGGTGCCAGTCGCGGACCGCGGGCCCGCGCAGCCGGTAGAAGGTGCGGGCGTGCTCCTTCCACGACTGCATGTCCGCGCCGTGGCGCTCCCAGAAGTCGGCGGGCAGCGCCTGCGTGCCGGTGTACAGCAGGTCCGCGTCCTCGATCGTCTGGTCGCTGAAGTAGTCCTCGGCGTGCACGCCGAGGATCGCGGCCTTGATTCGCAGGTTGATGTCCTTGGACACCAGCGTGACCTCGGCATCGGCGTGCGCGCGCTTGAGCGCCAGCGCCTGGCCGAGGATCGCGTTGTCGGCGCCGTGGCCCGGCAGCTCGGGAAGGCCCGCGTCGAGGTTCTTGGTCTGGAAGAACAACCGTCCGGCCGGCGGGCGCTTGCCGCCGCTGCCATTGAGCGCGTCCGGCAGCGCGAGTCCGCGATCGATCTCGTCCTTGCTCGCGCCGTGCATCAGCTCGTCGAGAAAGCGACTCACCTGGCGCACGTTGCGCGCCGCCTCGGACAGCCCCTTCTTGCCCGCGTCGAGCTCCTCGAGCACGATCATCGGGATGTAGACGTCGTGTTCCTCGAAGCGGAAGATCGCGGTCGGGTCGTGCATCAGGACGTTGGTGTCCAGCACGAAAATGCGGCGCTTGGCGCGCGCTGCGCGCGTCATCGTGGCGCCGCCTACAGCGCGCGGGCCGCGGCGAGCACCTGCTCGGCGTGGCCGTCGACCTTGACCTTGCGCCACTCGTGCCGCAGCACGCCCTTGTCGTCGAGCAGAAAGGTACTGCGCTCGACGCCGAGGTACTTCTTGCCGTACATGCTCTTCTCCTTGATGACGTCGAAGAGCTTGCAGACCTGCTGCTCGGGATCGGCGAGCAGCTCGAACGGGAAGCCGAACTTCTTCTTGAACTTCTCGTGCGCGGGCACGCCGTCCGGCGAGACGCCGACGATCACCGTCTTGGCTTTCTGGAACTGGGCCGCGAGGTCGCGGAAGGCCTCGCCCTCGCGGGTGCACCCGGCGGTGTTGTCGCGCGGATAGAAGTAGAGCACGAGCCGGGTACCGGCCGCGTCCTTGAGACGCCAACGACCGGCGGTCGAGTCGCCCGTGAAATCGGGAATCTTCTTGCCGACGACCGGTGCCGCCATGTCGCTTCCTGTGACTGCGTCAGCTCTTGACCGGCTCGAGTATCGCGTCGAGGTTCAGATGGTCGCAGAAGTCCATGAACTCTTCGCGCAGTACGCCGAGATGAATGCGGCTCGGCACGTTGATGACGAGGCGCAGCGAGAACATCGGCGCGCCGGTGTGCGCCGCGGGGTAGCTGCGGGTGTCGAGCTCGGCGATGTCGATGCCACGCGCCGAAAAGAATCCCGACACGCTCGAGACGATCCCCGACTGGTCGAGGCAGACGATGTCGACCGAGTAGGGCAGCATGTCGCTGCGCACGGGCCGCTGTTCGGTGCGCCGCATCTGCACCGACATCTCGCCGGCGTCGGCGACCTTCTTGATCTCGGTCTCGATCTTGGCGAGCGAGTGCCAGTTGCCCGAGATCAGCAGCGCCATGGTGAATTCGCTGCCGAGCGCCGACATTCGGCTCTCGACGATGTTGCCGCCGCAGTCGGCGATCACGCGGGTGAGGTCGTGCACCATGCCGGTGCGGTCGCTGCCAATGGCAGACAGGGCGATCAGCTGCTTCATCCGGGGCGGTCAACTCGCGGGGAGACGGGTGAACGGCTAGTGTACCCCCGGGCCCCCGGCCGTGGGAAACGGGCGCGGGCGTTGCGCTTGCGCCCGCCGGCGCCGGGTCAGTACCATCGCCGGCCCACTCCTCTTGAGAGCCTCATGTACAGCGGCAGCATCGTCGCCATCGTCACGCCGATGACCGCGTCCGGCGACGTGGACTTTGCCGCGTGGGAGGCGCTCGTCGACTGGCACGTCGGCGAGGGCAGCGATGGTC
Organism: Pseudomonadota bacterium; assembly: GCA_025355105.1. Classification (GTDB taxonomy): domain Bacteria; phylum Pseudomonadota; class Gammaproteobacteria; order Steroidobacterales; family Steroidobacteraceae; genus CAIKZZ01. Next base: position 21,081 of record JANYAE010000122.1, read on the forward strand.
TGGTGGTCTGCGGGACGACCGGCGAGTCGCCGACGGTGACGCTGGCCGAGGCGGTGGAGCTCACACGGCGGGCGGCGGCGCGCGTCGGCGGCCGGATCCCGGTGATCGCGGGCAGCGGCACCAACGACACCGCCCGCAGCATCGAACGCACGCGCGAGCTGGCCGCCGCCGGCGCCGACGCGGTGCTGGTCGTGACGCCGTATTACAATCGACCGACCCAGGAAGGCCTGTTCCAGCATTTCAGTGCGATCGCCGACGACTCGAGCGTGCCGGTGATTCTGTACAACGTGCCGTCCCGGACCGGCGTCGACTTGCTGCCGCAGACCGCCGCGCGGCTCGCCGGCCACCCGCGTATCGTGTCGTTGAAGGAGGCCACCGGGAACCTAGCGCGCCTCGGCGAGCTCCAATCCCTGTGCGGCGCAGATCTCGAGCTGCTGTCCGGTGACGACCCGATCGCCGCCGAGGCGATCCTCGCCGGCGCGCGTGGCGTCATCTCGGTGACCGCCAACGTCGTGCCACGGGCAATGCACGAGCTCACGAGTGTCGCGCTGCGCGGCGACGCCGAGCGGGCGCGCGAACTCGATGCGCGGCTGCAGGGGCTGCACCGCGCGCTGTTTGTGGAATCGAACCCGATTCCCGTCAAGTGGGCCGTCGCCCGGCTCGGCCTGATCGGGGACGGCATCCGCCTGCCGCTGACGCCATTGTCGGCGGCGGGCCAGAATCCGGTGCGCGAGGCCATGCGCGCCGCGGGGGTTGCATGCAATTGATTGTCCGGATCCTTGCCGTCGCCGCGCTTGCCGCGTGCGCCGGCTGTTCGTCGACGCGCAGCGCGAGCTGCGCGGAGAACCAGCACTACGAGTCGGCGGTCAGCATCGCGCCGCTGCGGGCTGCCGAGGGCCTGCCGCCTGCCAACACCAAGAACGCGCTCAAGGTCCCCGACGTGACCACCGAGGCCAAGCCCCGCAAGTCCAGCGACGCCTGCCTGGATCGGGCGCCGAGCTTCTACGCCGACCGGCCGAAGCCGGCGGCGCCGAAGTAGCTCGCGGCTCAGTTTGCCTCGCGGCAGCGCCGCGGTTAGGCTTCGCAGCCGCCGGAGAGGTGGCCGAGCGGTCGAAGGCGCTGGACTGGAATTCCAGTAATACCCAAAAGGTATTCGTGGGTTCGAATCCCACCCTCTCCGCCACACCTGCCTGCGCGAGGTGTGGGCAGATTGGCTCTTACACAACAATATTTAAATCAATAACTTAACGATCAAAGCTCACGCGCTGGGTTCCGAATTGACGCTCGGGAGACCCCCGTGTAACGTCGCGCAGCCTCGGCAGTCCCCGGTCCCGGTTCGCGTGGCACGCGCCGCTCGGCCCCAGAATACTGGACGATGATTTCCATGGTGGCCCGCGTCGGTTCCTCCGCGACGATCAGCCGTAAACCCCGTCAGGCCCGGAAGGGAGCAGCGGTAGCGGTGCGATCGGGTGCCGGAGGGGTGCTGGCGCGGGCCGCCTCCCCCCTGCTGGGCTGCCGCCCCGGATCTGCGCCGTGAGCTATCTCGCCCTCGCCCGCAAGTGGCGCCCGCGCGCCTTCGCCGAGCTTGCCGGCCAGGAGCACGTCGTGCGCGCGCTCGCCAATGCGCTCGACTCCGGTCGCGTCCACCATGCCTTTCTCTTCACCGGCACGCGCGGCGTCGGCAAGACCACGGTGGCACGGTTGCTCGCCAAGGCGCTCAACTGCGAGACCGGCGTCTCGGCGCGGCCGTGCGGCGTCTGCTCGGCCTGCCGCGAGATCGACGAGGGCCGCTTCGTCGACCTGATCGAGGTGGATGCCGCCTCGCGCACCAAGGTCGAGGACACGCGCGAACTGCTGGAGAACGTGCAGTACGCGCCGTCGCGCGGTCGTTACAAGGTGTACCTGATCGACGAGGTGCACATGCTCTCGGGGCACTCGTTCAACGCCCTGCTGAAGACGCTTGAGGAGCCGCCGCCGCACGTCAAGTTCCTGCTCGCGACGACCGACCCGCAGAAGCTGCCGGTCACGGTCGTGTCGCGCTGCCTGCAGTTCCACCTGAAGCGCCTGCCGCCGGCGCTGATCATCGAGCGGCTGGCGATGATCCTTGCGGCCGAGGGCATCGATTCGGAGTCGGCGGCCCTGCCGCTGCTGGCGCGCGCTGCCGACGGCAGCCTGCGGGACGCGCTGTCGTTGCTCGACCAGGCGCTCGTCTACGGCGCCGGACGCATCCTCGAGGCCGACGTGCGGACCATGCTCGGAACCATCGACCGCGGCCACGTGCTGCGCCTCGCCGAGTGTCTCGCCGACGGCGATGGCGCGGCGCTGGTCGCTACGCTGAGAGCGCTCGATGAGCAGGCGCCGGACTACGACCAGGTGCTGGTCGAGCTCGCCGGACTCCTCGAGCGGCTGGCGCTCGAGCAGGTCGTGCCGGGGGCCGGCACCGAGGCCGGGCTCGAGGCCAGCGTCGTCACCGCGCTGGCCGCGCGCGTGCCGCGCGAGGACGTACAGCTCTACTACCAGATCGCACTGGTCGGGCGCCGCGACCTCGGCCTCGCGCCCGAACCGCGCGTCGGGTTCGAGATGACGCTGCTGCGGATGCTCGCCTTCCGGCCGTTACCGCCGGGCGGTGGCGACGCGCCGGGCGGTCAGCGCTCCGAGGCGCCGAAGGCGGCCGTGCCGTCGGTGCGCGCCGCACCGGCCGCCGGCGCGGTCGCGGCGCCGCGCGCCGCGCCGGCAGTGGCGGAGGGCAGTGCCGGCACGGACTGGCCTGAGCTGCTCAACCGGCTGGATCTGGTCGGCGCCGCCCCGCAGCTGGCGGCGAACTGCATCTGGCTCGGCAAGGACGGCGACACGGTTCGTTTCCGGCTCGATCGGCGCAACGACGCATTGCGCACGCCGCAGACCGAGGAGCGCCTGACGCAGGCGCTCGGCCGCCACTTCGGCGGCGCGATCCGGCTGCTGATCGAGCGCGACGAGACACCGGGCGCGGCGCCGGTCGCGGCCGATACGCCGGCCAAGATCGAGGCCCGTGCGGCGGCCGCCGAGATCGCCGCGGCGCGTGCCGCGCTCGAGGTCGAGCCCGCCGTGCGCGCGCTCAAGGAACGTTTCGGCGCGAGCGTCGCGCCGGAGAGTGTCAAACCGAATCGCTGAGCTCGAGGAGCGACAGATGAAGGCTGGAATCGGCAACCTGATGCGCCAGGCGCAGCAGATGCAGGAAAACCTCCAGAAGGCGCAGGCCGAGCTGGCCGCGCTCGAAGTCACCGGCGAGGCCGGCGGCGGCATGGTCAAGGTGCTGATGAACGGCAAGCATGAGGTGCGCCGCGTCAGCATCGATCCGATCGTCGCCACGGATGACCGCGAGCTGCTCGAGGATCTGGTCACCGCGGCGATCAACGACGCGGTCCGCAAGGTCGAGTCGACCACCCATGCGAAGTTCGCCGGCATGATGGGCGGCATGCAGCTGCCGCCCGGGTTCAAGCTGCCGTTCTGACGCCGTGAACTACTCACCGGCACTCGCACAGCTGATCGCGGCGCTCCGCCGCCTGCCCGGCGTGGGCCCCAAGTCCGCGCAGCGGATGGCCTTCCACCTGCTCGAGCGCGATCGCGAGGGCGCGCTCGACATCAGTCGCTCGCTCGCCCAGGCCGTCGCGACGATCGGTCAGTGCCGGCGCTGCCGCATGCTTTCGGACGCCGAGCTCTGCCCGATCTGCACCAGCACGCAGCGCGATCCGGCGCTGTTGTGCGTGGTCGAGTCACCGGCCGACGTGGTCGCGGTCGAACAGTCCGGCGGCTTTCGCGGCCGATACTTCGTGCTGATGGGTCACCTGTCGCCGCTCGACGGCGTCGGCCCTGCCGAGCTCGGCGTCGGCCAGCTCGAGACGCTGCTCGCGGAGGGTTCGGTCCGCGAGATGATCCTCGCCACCAACCCGACGGTGGAGGGCGATGCCACCGCACACTTCCTCGGCGAGCTCGCGACGCGCCGCGGCGTGCGCGCCACGCGCATCGCGCACGGCGTGCCGGTCGGTGGCGAACTGGAGTACGTCGACGGCGGCACGCTCGCGCACGCGCTCGCCGGCCGCCAGCTGCTCGTCTAGCGCCGCGACCGCCCGGGCCGCCGGTCCGGGAAGCGCTCGCCCAGCTCGCGCGACAGCGTCAGCAGGCGCCGGAAGCTCTCGTAGCGGCGCTGGCGGATCTGGCCGCTCGCAACCGCGGCGCGCACCGCGCAGCCTGGCTCCTGGACGTGCAGGCAGTCCTGGAAGCGGCACGTGGCGGCGGCGCGGTGGATTTCGACGAAGCCGGAGGCCACGTGGCGCGCCTCGGGCACTGGCGGAGCGTAGTCGCGCACGCCCGGCGAGTCGATCAGATCGCCGCCGCTGACGAGCCGGTGCAGCACCGCGTGAGTCGTGGTGTGCCGTCCTTCCTCGGTGGCCGCCGAGATCTCCTGGGTCACGGCGCGCGCCTCCGGCGCGAGCGCGTTCAGCAGGCTCGACTTGCCGGTGCCCGACTGGCCGACGAGCACGCTGACCGCGCCTTTGAGATGCGTGGCGAGCTCGAGGATGCCGGGTGCCGCGCGCGTCGAGCACTGCACGATCGCGAGTCCGAGCGCCGCATAGGCCGCCAGCTCCACGGCGGCATCGGCCGCGACCCCGAGCTCGACCTTGTTATAGGCAATCAGCGCCGTGACGCTGCACCAGGCCGCGCCGGCGAGGTAACGGTCGACGACGAACCAGTCCGGCGCCGGCAGCGGCGCGGCCACCGCGACCAGCTGCGTCAGGTTCGCGACCACCGGCTCGGCGCGTCCGCCCTGCGTCAGGCGCTCGAGCGTGTTGCGGCGGGGCAGGAGCTCGTAGACGGTGCCGTAGGACTCGCCCGGGTGCGCATAGCCCCAGCGCGCCTCGTCGCCGCACACCGCGGCGAGGCGCCGGCCGTGCAGGCGGCACGGAGTGCGCTGGCCGGCGGGATCCTCGACGACCAGCTGGCGGCCGTGGCTCGCGACGACGCGCCCGACGGCGAGCGCGATGCCCGTGCCGCCGGTCACGTCGGCGCGTTTCACTCAGCGACCCCGCTCGAGAGCGGCGATCCGCGCCAGTGCCGGCGGGTGCGAGTCGTGCCACGCCGAGTAGAGCGGATCCGGTGTCAGCGTCGAGGCGTTGTCGCGGTACAGCTTCACGAGCGCCGAAGCGAGCAGGCGTGCCTCGGCGTGCTCGGCCGCGAAGCGGTCTGCCTGGTACTCGTGGCGCCGCGACCACCAGCTGCCGAGCGGCGCGAGCAGGAAGGTGAACACCGGCACGACCAGCGCGAACAGCGCGAGCGCCGCGTGCGCCGAGGGATCCGGCACGCCAAGCGCCGTGTAAAAGCCGGGGTCGAGCGCCGCGCGGCCGAGCACCGCGAAGCCGAGCAAGGCGCCCGCGAAGCCGAGCGCCAGGCGCTGGCGGATGTGGTGCAGGCGGAAATGGCCGAGCTCGTGCGCCAGTACCGCCTCGACCTCGCCCGGCACCAGCCGCTCGACCAGGGTGTCGTAGAGCACGATGCGCTTGTGGCGGCCGAAGCCCGTGAAGTACGCGTTGCCGTGGCTCGAGCGGCGCGAGCCGTCCATGACGAATACGCCTTCGCTCGAGAAGCCGCAGTGGCGCATGACGCGCTCGACGGCCTCGCGCAACGGCCCCGCTTCGAGCGGCCGGAAGCGGTTGAACAGCGGCGCGATGAAGCGCGGCCACAGGAAGCTGACGGCGAGGCCGAACAGCACCCACGCGGCCCACGCATACAGCCACCACGCGCGGCCGGCCGCGGTCATCAGCGCGAGAATCAGCGCGAGCAGCGGCGCGCCGAGCGCCACGCCGAGCGCGAGCGAGCGGCCGAGGTCGGCGAGGTACAGCCGCGCGGTGGTGCGGTTGAAGCCGAAGCGCGCTTCGATGCGGAAAGTCGTGTACAGCTCGAACGGCAGGCCGGCCGCGGCCATCGCGAGCGTCAGCAGCCCGAGCGTCGCGACGCCGTGCGCGAGCGGCGCCCAGTGCAGCCGGGCCACCCAGGCGTCCAGCATCGCGAAGCCGCCGCCGAGCGTGATGCCGAGCAGCAGCACGGCGTCCCACAGCAGCTCAAGGCGCGCCAGGCTGAGCCGCGCCGTTGTGTACTGCGCGGCGCGCGCGTGGTCGGCGGCGGTGATGGTGGCCGCGAACGCCGCCGGCACCGCGTCGCGGTGGCGCCGCAGTGCGGCGAGCTGGCGGGTTGCGAGCCAGTAGCGGATCGCGACCATGGCGGCGAGCGCGAGCAGGAAGGCTGAGGTGAGGATCGGCATCCGGGTCCCCGAAGGAGGCGGCACTCTAGCGTCTGCTAGAATCACCGGCAACCTGAGCCCTATGCCGCAGCACCCCGACAACCTCGCGTGGATCGATCTGGAGATGACTGGGCTCGTGCCTGAGTCGGACCGGATCATCGAGATCGCGACGATCGTCACCGACCGCGAGCTCAATGTGCTGGCGGAAGGCCCGGTGATCGCGGTGCGGCAGGCCGAGGAAGCGCTCGCGCGCATGGACGAGTGGAACCGCCGCACGCACGGCGCCAGCGGCCTGATCGCGCGGGTCCGCGCCAGCACCACCGAAGCGGCCGACGCCGAACGCCTGACCCTCGCGTTTCTCGCCGAGTGGCTGGCGCCCGGCGCCTCGCCGATGTGCGGCAACGGCATCTGCCAGGACCGCCGCTTCCTGGCCCGCTGGATGCCCGGGCTCGAGCGCTTTTTCCACTACCGCAACCTCGACGTCAGCACCCTCAAGGAGCTTGCCAAGCGCTGGGCGCCCGGCGTGCTCGCCGGCGTCACCAAGGGCAACGCCCACCAGGCGCTCGACGACGTGCGCGACTCGATCAAGGAACTGCGGCACTACCGCGACCACTTCCTGCGCCTCGAGACGCCGTGACGCGCCTGCCGGTCGCGCGGCTGCTGGTGCTGCTGGTGCCGGTCGCGCTGGTCGGCCTGTGCGCCCGCGCCTACTACACGCCCGACGAGCCGCGTGAGGCGAGCCTCGTGGTGGCGATGGCGCAGCAGGCGGACCGGGCGCTGCCGGAACTGGCCGGGCGGACCTTCGCCGAAAAGCCGCCACTCCTGTACTGGCTCGGCGGCGCGTCGGTCGCGGCCTTCGGCCCGGCGCCGGCGGCGGCGCGGCTGCCGAATCTGCTCTACCTGCTCTCGGCCGCGCTCGCGATCGGCGCACTTGTCGCGCGGGTCGCCGGCGCCGGCGCCGGCTTCGCCGCCGGCATCGCCGCGGCGACGATGCTGCAGCTCTACCAGGTGCTGATCTGGCTGGCGACCGACGCGCCGCTCGTGGCCGGCGTCGCGCTCGCGCTTTGCGGCGCCAGCGTCGGCCTGAGCGCCGGCGACTCGCGCGCCTGCCGGCGCGGCTACCTCGTGATGCACCTCGGACTCGCGATCGCCTTCTTCGCCAAGGGCTTCGCCGGCTGGTTGGTGCCCGGTGCCGCGTGGCTGACCGTGGTCGTGCTCGAGCGGCGCTGGCGCGAGTGCCTGCGCGTCGAGCTCTGGGCCGGGGTGCCGCTCGTACTCGCCGCGATCGGCGGCTGGGTGGCGTGGGTGGCGGCGCGCGCCGACGGTGCGGAATCGCTCAAGGTGCTGTTCTGGTACAACCTGGTGGGGCGCGTCGTGCCACTGGCGGCGCCGGCCGAGCTCGCCTACGCGAGCGGCCACGGCAACTCGCCGGGCAAGTACCTGATCGAGCTGCCGCTCTACCTCCTGCCGTGGACCGCGCTCGCGCTCGCAGCGCTGCGGCGCGTGCCGCGCGGCCTGCGGCGGCGCGATGCGGAGGGCACGGTGTGGCGACTCGCGGTCGGCGCGATTGCGCTGCCCTCGCTGCTGCTGTCGCTGGCCGCGACCGCGCGCGGCGTCTACTACGCGCCGGCGGCGCTCGGCTTCGCCATGCTGGTCGGGCTCTACGTCGGCAGCGCCGGTGCCGCGCTCGACCGGCTCGACCGCATCGCGTGGCGCGCGAGCGGCGTGCTGATCGCCGCGGCTGCGGCCGTCGTCGGCCTGCTCGATGCGCTGGTCGCGTTCGCGCCGGCCAGCCACGCTGCGTTCGCGACGACGCTCGGCGCCGCAGGCGCGGCGACTGCGCTCGTCGCCGCGTGGCTCGCGCTCACGCCGCGTAGCGGCGGCGCAGCGGCCTTGCCGCGGCTCGCGGGGGCGGCCGCGCTCGTGCTGTCGCTGGCGATCGCGCCGCTGTACCTCGCCATCAACGACTGGCTGAGCCTCGAGCGGCTCGCGGCGCGGATCGATGCGGCGGCAGGCCCGGCGCCGTTGCTGCTGCTCGATCCGGACGAGACCACGCTCGCACTCGCCGAGCTGTACCTGCCGCACGCAGCGCGCACGGTCCTGCACAGCAGCAGCAGCGACGACGGCGGCCGCGCCGGCGGCGTGGCGGCGCTCGCGCCGCGCACGCGCGCACTGTGGCTGGTGCCGGCGCGCAGCCGCTGGGATGCCGGCGCGTGGCTGCGCTTTCTCGGCTATCAGCCGGGTGGCGTGCCGCCGCCGCCGGCGGTGATCGTGCCGGCCGGGCTGGGTGCGGTGCAGAGCGAATGCGTGCTGCAGCGCCCGGGCGGGCGGGCCTTCGCCTTGCTCGCGCCGGTCGGCGAGCAGCCGGCCGCGGGGACCGTCTGCCGCTGAGGCCGGCCGGCGCCGGATCGACAGCGTCGTGGCCGCGACCTTATGATTCCGGGGGAGGTCCTGCCATGCTGCTTCGCCGCCTCGGCTTCCTGTTCCCGCTGTCGATGCCGCTGCTGATCCTCGCCGGTTACCGGCTGGGCGGTGCCTGGAACTTCCTGACGCTTGGCTGGCTGTTCGTCGCGCTGCCGGCGCTCGATTACCTGCTCGGTGCCGACACCGCCGCGGTGCTGCCGCGCGATGCGCGCTCGGCCGGCTGGGCGCGCTTCTTCGACGGGATCCTGTACCTCTGGGTGCCGGTGCAGCTGGCGCTGATCGTCTGGGCCGCCGGCGCGTTCGCGGCACTTCCTGACCTCCTCAGCCAGGTCGGGCTCGCCTACTCGGTGGGCGTCGTGACCGGCGGCGTCGGCATCGTGGTGGCCCATGAGCTCGGCCACCGCCAGCGCGCCGGCGAGCGCCTGCTCGGCTGCGTGCTGCTGGCGAGCGTCGGCTACGCGCATTTCTACATCGAGCACAACAAGGGTCACCACTCGCGGGTCGCGACCCCTGAGGATCCGGCCACGGCACGCGCCGGCGAGTCGTTCTGGCAGTTCCTGCCGCGCACCGTCGTCGGTCAGTTCGCGAGCGCCTGGCAGATCGAGCGCGAGCGGCTAGTCGCGCTCGGACGGCGTCCGGCCAGCGCGGCGAACCGCATGGGGTGGGTGATCGCGGCGCCGCTCGCGATCGCATCGGCGCTCGGGCTCGCCTTCGGCGCCGCCGCCGTCGTGCTGTTCGTCGTGCAGGCGGCGGTCGCGATTTCGCTGCTCGAGGAGGTCAACTACCTCGAGCACTACGGGCTGGTCCGCCGCCGCCGCCCTGACGGTCGCTACGAGACGGTCACGCCGCGCCACTCGTGGAACTCGAGCCAGCGGCTCAGCAACTGGTTCCTGTTCAACCTGCAGCGGCACTCGCACCACCATGCGCAGGTGACGCGCCACTACCAGGAGCTGCTGCACGTCGCCGACGCCCCGCAACTGCCGACCGGCTACGGCGGCATGTTCCTGGTCGCGATGCTGCCACCGCTGTGGCGCCGGGTGATGGAGCCGCGCCTCGCGGCGTGGCGCGCCCTCGAGGCGGGCAGAAGCCCATGACGGCGGCGCCGTTGGTCACGCATCGCGGCGGCTGTCACTGTGGCGCGGTGGCCTTCGAGGTCGACGCCCCGGCCTCGCTCGAGGTGCTGGACTGCAACTGCTCGATCTGCACGATGACCGGCTTCTTGCACCTGATCGTGCCGAAGGGCCGCTTCCGGCTGCTGCGCGGCGTGGACGCGCTGACCGAGTACACGTTCAACACCGGTGTCGCCAAGCACCTGTTCTGCCGGCGCTGCGGCATCAAGTCGTTCTACGTGCCCCGCTCGCACCCGCACGACGTCAGCGTCCACGCGCGCTGCCTCGACCCGTCGACCGTGACGGCGATGTGCATCAGTCCCTACGACGGACGGAACTGGGAGGCCGCCCGCGGCCAGCTCGGCTGACGGCGGGGTGTGCTAGCTGCGCGTCTGGCCGGCCAGGAACAGCCAGGTCTCGAGCACCGTATCCGGGTTGAGCGACAGGCTCTCGATGCCCTGGTCGACCAGCCAGCGCGCGAACTCGGGGTGGTCCGACGGGCCCTGGCCGCAGATGCCGACGTACTTGCCCTGCGCGCGGCAGGCCTTGATCGCCATCGCGATCGCCGCCTTGACCGCCGGGTCGCGCTCGTCGAAGTGCTTGGCGACGATGGCGGAGTCGCGGTCGAGCCCGAGCACCAGCTGGGTCATGTCGTTCGAGCCGATCGACATGCCATCGAAGTACTTGAGGTAGTCGTCGGCGAGCAGCGCGTTGGTCGGCAGCTCGCACATCATGATGACCCTGAGGCCGTTGACGCCGCGGCCGAGGCCGTTGGCGGCGAGCAGCGTCGTGACCTGCTCGGCCTCCTTCAGCGTGCGCACGAACGGCACCATGACCTCGACGTTGGTCAGGCCCATCTCGTTGCGGACCCGCTTCAGCGCCAGGCACTCGAGCTCGAAGCAGGGGCGAAAGGTCTCGTCGATGTAGCGTGCGGCGCCGCGGAACCCGAGCATCGGGTTCTCCTCGTGCGGCTCGTAGGCCTTGCCGCCGATCAGGTTTGCGTACTCGTTCGATTTGAAATCGGAGAGTCGGACGATCACCGGATTCGGCGCGAAGGCGGCCGCGATCTGGGCGATGCCCTCGGTCAGCTTGTCGATGAAGAACGACACCGGGTCGCGGTAGCCGGCCATCTGGGTGCGGATCGTGGCCTGCAGCGACGGCTCCAGGCGGTCGAACTCGAGCAGCGCGCGCGGGTGCACGCCGATCATGCGGTTGATGATGAACTCGAGCCGCGCCAGACCGACGCCGTGGTTCGGGATGCCGGCGAAGTCGAACGCCCGGTCGGGGTTGCCGACGTTCATCGTGATCTTGACCGGCGGTGCCGGCAGCGCGTCGAGTTCGATCTGGCGCTTCTCGAAGTCGAGGAGTCCCGCGTAGACGTTGCCCGTGTCGCCCTCGGCGCAGGAGACGGTGACCTCGCGGCCCTCCTGCACCGTCGCGGTGGCGTTGCCGCAGCCGACCACCGCCGGGATGCCGAGCTCGCGAGCGATGATCGCGGCGTGGCAGGTTCGCCCGCCGCGGTTGGTGACGATCGCGGAGGCGCGCTTCATCACCGGCTCCCAGTCCGGGTCGGTCATGTCGGCGACCAGCACGTCGCCGGCCTGCACGCGCGCCATCTCGCGCACGTCCTTGATCAGGCGCGCCGGGCCGGTGCCGATGCGGCTGCCGATCGCGCGGCCGGAGGCCAGCACCTTGGAACTGCCCTTGAGCGTGAAGCGCTGGATCGAGCGGCCGGCGCGGCTCTGAACCGTCTCGGGGCGGGCCTGCAGCACGTAGATCTGGCCGTCCTCGCCATCCTTGGCCCACTCGATGTCCATCGGGCACCGGTAGTGGTCCTCGATCAGCAGCGCCTGGCGGGCGAGCGCCGCGATGTCGGCATCGTCGATCGAGAACCGGGCACGGTCGGCGGCCGCGACGTCGACGGTGTCGACGCGCCGGCCGCGCGTCGCCTCGCCGTCGGCCGCGTAGATCATCTTGATCGCCTTGCCGCCGAGATTGCGCCGCAGGATCGCCGGCAGGCCGGCGCGCAGGCCCGGCTTGTAGACGTAGAATTCGTCCGGATTCACAGCGCCCTGGACTACCGTCTCGCCGAGGCCGTACGAGGCGGTGATGAAGACGACCTCGCGAAAGCCCGAATCGGTATCGAGCGTGAACATGACGCCGCTCGCGCCCAGGTCGCTGCGGACCATGTGCTGGATGCCGACCGACAGCGCCACCAGCGCGTGGTCGAAGCCCTGGTGGACGCGATAGGCAATCGCCCGGTCGTTGAACAGCGAGGCGTACACCTCGTGCATGGCGCGCAGCACGGCGGCGCGGCCCCGGACGTTGAGGAAGGTCTCCTGCTGGCCGGCGAAGGACGCCTCCGGCAGGTCCTCGGCGGTCGCCGACGAGCGCACCGCGACCGCGATCGCCTCACCGCCCATCTGCGTCCAGGCGTCGATGACCTCGCGTTCGAGCGCTGGCGGGAAGGGCGTTGCCAGGATCCACTCGCGGATCTGCGCGCCGGTGGCGGCCAGGCGGTCGACGTCGTCGACGTCGAGGTCGCTGAGCGCAGCCTGGATCCGGGCGGCGAGGCCGTCCTTGGCGAGGAACTCACGGTAGCCGTCGGCGGTGGTCGCGAAGCCGCCCGGCACCTGCACGCCGACGCGCGCGAGCTGACCGATCATCTCGCCGATCGAGGCGTTCTTGCCTCCGACCCGCTCGACGTCGCCCATCCCGAGCTGCTCGAAAGGAACGATGTATTTGCTCACGCGTCAGTCCTCGACCGGCCGGTACCCGGGCGCGGATTGTGCCGCATTCGCGGCCGCCCTGCGTGAGCGACTACCGCATGCCGCCCGGAGCCCCGCCGGAGCCGGCCGGCACGGTACACTCCGCCGTCCCCGGGGAGGTGCGGTCTTGCCGAAACGCACGGTGTTCTTCGTATCCGACCAGACCGGCGTGACGGCCGAGACCATGGGTCACAGCCTCCTGACGCAGTTCGAGGGACTGACCTTTCGCGCCGTGACGCTGCCGTTCGTCGCCACGCTTGAGAAGGCCGCCGAGGCGCGGGCCCGGATCGACGCGACCGCGGCCGCGGAGGGCGAGTTGCCGATCGTGTTCTCGACGCTGATCAAGGACGACCTGCGCGACGAGGTCAAGGCCGCGCGGGCCGTGTTCCTCGACTTCTTCGATGCCTTCCTCGGGCCGCTCGAGGCCGCGCTCGGCGTCAAGAGCTCGCACGCCGCCGGCCGCGCCCACGGCATGGCGGACCTCGCGAGCTACACGGCGCGCATCAACGCGACCAACTTCGCGATCGCCAACGACGACGGTACCCAGACCCGCGAGTACGAGCAGGCCGACGTCATCCTGATCGGCGTATCGCGTTCCGGCAAGACGCCGACCTGCCTCTACATGGCGCTGCAGTACGGCATCTACGCGGCCAACTACCCGCTGACCGAGGACGACCTCGAGTCCGGCAAGCTGCCGGGGGCGCTGGTGCGCCACCAGGCGAAGCTGTACGCGCTGACGATCCGGCCGGAGCGGCTGCGCGAGATCCGCCACGAGCGGCGGCCGAACAGCAAGTACTCCTCCGCCCAGCAGGTGGCGTTCGAAGTGCGTACCGCCGAGGCGCTGTTCGTTCGCCTCGGGATCCCGTTCCTCGACACCACCCATACCTCGGTCGAGGAGATCGGCAGCCGGATCATGCACGCCACGGGCATCGAGCGCCGCCTCAAGCCCTGAGCGGGCGTGATGCAGTTCGCATGCCATGCGCAAAAATCTGCGCGTGTTCTCATCTCGAAAGCGCCCGGCAGACGCGCAAAATCGCTGTGTTATATTCGATCCATGCTCGGCGACGACCTCTGTGCAGTGTCGTGGCGCGCGCGGCCCGGCAGCTTCGTCGGCCTGATGACGCTCTACGAAAGCAACTACATCCGGCTCGGCTGGCTGGCAGGTGACCTGCGCGGCCTGGCCGGCGAGCACCGCTCGCGCGTGCTGCGCGACGTCGAGCTCAAGTTGACCGTGGTCGAGCGCGGGCCCTACACGACGATGCTGCAGCTGACCTACGCCTTCGGCGGCGAGCCCGAGGGGCCAGATTCGCCGGACCTCAGCGTGCGCGTCTATCACGACGCGCGGGTCGCCGAGGCCCATGCCGTCGGCGCGAGTTCGCGGCTGACCGCCGACGGCGCCGACCTGCATTCGCGCTGGGCACGAAACGTCATGCTGAACAAGTGGCTCGAGTACTGCGTCGATCGCGGCCATCGCTTCGGCGCGGCCAGCGCGTGAGCGGCCGGCCGCGGGCCAGATGGCGCCGCCCCCCATGAGCATCGGCGACAAAATCAACTCGTTGCGGCTGCCGCTGATCGGCGCGCGCCGCACCGCGGACGAGCACGAGCGGCTGCTCAAGCTCTACTGGAACCGGGCCGAGCTCAAGAAGGAGCTCGCCAGCCTCGACGACCAGCTCTACCAGCTGCGCGATCGCCTCAAGCAGCAGGAGGCCGCCACGCAGCGCGCGCACGAGGAGCGCGAGTCGCTCGAGACGCTGCTCGGCAACCCGGAGCTCGGCTTCGGCGCGCTGGTGCACTTTCAGCTGAACGGCCTGTGGCGCGCCAGTCATACGCAGCTCGAGCAGTTCGCGACCGAGCTGCGGCGCCAGCAGGAGGACCGCGAGCGCAAGCGCCAGCTGGTGGAGTTCCACCAGGAGCGGCAGTCGCGTACGGCGCTTGCCGCGGCGCGCATGACGGAAGCTGGCGACGCGCTGCAGGTCGAGGAGGAGACCGAGTCGGCGCTCAAGGCCAAGCTCGGCGCCGCAACCGGCCTATGGCACTACTTCAGCCGCCGCCGGCTCGCCGACCGCATCGCCCGCCAGGCTGGGCAGCTCGCCAACGCGCGCCGCTACCTCGAGGACATGCGCGAGGCCAAGCGCACGATCGAGAAGGAGCCGTGGCCGGAGTTCGGCGGCCTGTCGCTCGAGGGTCGGCGCGCGATCAACAGTGCGGTGATCGCCTATGCGCAGCTGTTGTACGCGCGGCTGGCGGAGTCGGGGCTCGCGCTGCACGCACGTCAGGCGCGCACCCGTAGCGTGCACGAGAGCAACTACGGGGCGCGTGCCGAGTGCGAGTCGCTGATGAACGAGGTCGTCGCCGGCATCGCGATCGTCAAGTCGCAGAAGGACATCGCCGCCGAGATCCGCGTCCGCACCGAGGCGCTGAAGGGCGCCGCCACCTATCGCCACCCCGAGGACACCGTGCCGGATCCCGGCTCGTTGCCGTCGGCCTTCATCGGGCGCGGCCTGCCGGTGCGCGAGCCGAACGTGCTGGTCGATGACTACTGGGATCTCTACGCGGCGTTGCTGCGCTGAGCGGCGGGCGCGGCGCGTGCCGCGAGCCGGCGCCGCCAGGCGGCAAGGTCGTCGAACCAGGCGTAGAAGGCCGGCACGAAGATCAGCGACACGACCGCGCCGAAGGCCAGCCCGCCGATGATCGCCCGCGCCATCGGGTAGTAGGCCGGCCCGCCGCCGCCGCCGCCGACCTGGGCGTCACCGACCGCGAGCGGCACGAGGCCGAGTAGCGTGGTCGCGGTGGTCATCAGGATCGGCCGCAGCCGGTCACGTCCGGCGCGCTCGATCGCCGCGTCGCGCTCCATGCCGGCGGCGCGCAGGTTGGCGACGTGCGCGATCAGCACGATACCGATGTTCACCACCACGCCGACCAGGATCATGATGCCGATCATCGCCATCAGCGTGATCGGCGTCTGGGTCGCGGCGAACAGCCAGAACACGCCGATGACGGCGAAGACGATCGAGGTGACGATCGCGAGCGGATAGAGCAGCGACTCGAACAGCGCCGCCATCACCAGGAAGATCAGCACGATCGCGAGACCGATGTTCTGCAGCATCGTCGCCAGCGTCGCGTCGTTGTCGTCGAAGCCGCGGCCGAATTTCCAGGCGTAGCCGGCCGGCCACGGGAAGGAGTCGAGCACCGGCGTGACGCGCTTGCGGATCTCGTCGAGGGTCGCGCCCTTGGCGACCCCGCCGCTGACCACGACCGACGTCAGGCGGTTGGTGCGTTCGATGGCACGCTCGCCCGGCACCTCGTGGAAGCGAGCGATTGCGCTGAGCGGCAGCTGGCCGCCGGCCGGCAGCGGAATCAGCAGCCGCGCGAGGTCGTCGACGCCCTGGCGGTCGTTCGGCCGGAACGCGAGCCGCATGTCGAGTTCGCGGTCGCCGCTGCGCAACTCGCGCAGCTTGTCGCCGCGCAGCGCGGCCGCCACGGTGCGCGCCACGTCCTCGGTCGCGAGGCCCACCTCGGCTGCGCGGTCGCGATCGACCACGATCTGCACCTCGCGGTCGCCGCTGCGCGCCTCGGAATGCACGCCCTCGAGGCCCGGTACGGCCGCGAGCCGGTGCGCGAGGGCCACCGACAGGTCGGCGAGCACCGGTGTCGACTCGCCGGTCAGCTGCACGCTGAAGCCGCTGGCACCGCCGGAGTCGTCGAGTTTGAAGGTCGGCTTGCCGATGATGATCTCGGGCAGGCCTTTGGTGATGCGCTCGAGGACCTCGCGCGCCGGCAGCTTGGCGCTCTTCTTCGGCGTCAGCTGCAGGAAGGTGACCGCCTGGTTCGGCTCGTAGCGCGAGTAGATGGTCTCGATGTCGAACTCGGCGCGATGGGCCTGCAGGAAGGCCTCGACGCGGTTGACGGCCTGCTCGACGCGGTCGAGCGGGTGGCTGCCGTCGATCTTGTAGTCGAGGATCAGCGTACGGCTCGCGCCCTGCGGGAACGGATCCACCTTGACGAGGCCGAGCGCGAACAGCGGTACCGGCGAGGCCAGGGTCAGCGCGACCAGCCCGGCGGTCTTCCACGGCGAGCGCAGCACCCAGCGCAGCGCCCGCGCGTAGCGTTCCTGCAGCCGGCCGACGAAGCTGCCGGCCGGCTGCGGCTTCGGTGCCGGCAGCCGCGAGGTCAGCAGTGGAATCAGCGTTTGCGCGACCAGCAGCGAGGCGATCATCGCGACCACGATCGGGATCGCGACGTGCACCAGGAAGATCGAGGTCTGGCTGCGTTCGCCGAACACGAGCGGCAGGAACACGATCACGGTCGCGGCCGTACCGGCGAGCGTCGCGACGCCCACCTCGCTGACCCCGCGGATGGTGGTGGCCACGGCGTCAGCCGGGTCGCGCTCGCGATGGCGGAAGATGCTCTCGGTCACGACCACCGCATTGTCGACCAGCATGCCGACCGCGAGCATCATGCCCATCATCGTCAGCACGTTGAGCGTCAGGCCGAGGAAGTACATCGCCGCGAGCGTCACGACCAGCGAGCAGGGCACGGCGAGGCTGACGATCGCGGTGGTCGGCCCGTCGCGCAGGAAGAAGTACAGCACGCACAGCGCCATCAGGCCGCCGAGCAGCCCGGCGTTGCGCAACTCGGTCAGCGAGTTGCGGATGCTCTCGGCCTGGTTGCCGACGATCACCATCTTGATGCCCTGCAGGCTGGGCAGGTCGCGGGCGGTCTCGAGCGCCTTCAGCACGCGGTCGACGACGTCGACGACGTTGGCCTGAGTGGTCTTGAACACGTCGAGGCCCACCGCCGGCCGCAGGTCGACGTGCCGGCCGACCTCGGTCGGCGGCGTCACCAGCGCCACCTCGGCGACGTCACCGAGGTGCAGGTCCGGCCGGATCGACAGGCGCTCGACGTCGGCGGTCGAGTGGAACTCGCCGAGCGGTCGCACGGTGAAGCGCTGGCCGCGCTCGGTGATCTCGCCGGCGCTGACCGCGAAGTTGCTCTTCTGCAGCGCATCGCGCAGCTCCGGCAGCGCCATGTGGTGCGCGGCGGCGCGGTCGGCATCGACCAGGATGCGGACCTCGCGGCGCTGCACGCCGGCGAGGCTGACGCGCGCGACGCCGTCGAGGCGCTCGAGCGGCTTCACCAGGTGACGTTCGAGCGCGTCGTACTGCTGCGACAGGTCTTCGTTGGCGGACAGGCGCACCACCACCACCGGCTGGTCGGCGGACGAGAACGACTGCACCAGGATGCGGTCGGCGCCGGCCGGCAGCTGGGCGCGGATCGAGTCGAGCTTGGCGCGCACGTCGAAGCTCGCGGCTTCGAGCTTGCGGCCCCAGCCGAGCTCGATGTTGAGCCGCGCCATGTCGGCGGTCGAGGTCGACGAGACGCGCTTGACGCCGGCCAGCGTCGCGAGCGCCTCCTCGGCCGGCCGGGTCACGAGCCGCTCGACCTCCTCGGGGCTCGAGCCCGGGTAGGGGATGCTGACCTCGAGGCCCGGGAAGGTGATGGCCGGGAACTCCTCGAGCGGCAGCAGCCCGGCGGCGATCAGGCCGATGGCCGCGATCGCGACGAACACCATCAGCGTCGTGACCGGGCGGCGCAGCGCGAACTCGGTGTGCAGCATCGCTCAGCCGCCTGC
Source organism: Pseudomonadota bacterium (assembly GCA_025355105.1). Taxonomy (GTDB): domain Bacteria; phylum Pseudomonadota; class Gammaproteobacteria; order Steroidobacterales; family Steroidobacteraceae; genus CAIKZZ01. The sequence goes on from JANYAE010000122.1 coordinate 39,288, forward strand.
GGCCAGCGCCGCGGCCGCGAGCGCTGCCGCGCCGGCGGGCCGCGCTGCGGCGGCGGCGTCGGCCGCCGACACGCGGCGGTCGAGGGTCGCGTAGACGACCGGGATCACGATCAGCGTCAGGAAGGTGGTCAGCAGTACGCCGCCGATCACGGTGATCGCCATCGGCGCGCGCACCTCCGCACCCTCGCCGAGGCCCAGCGCCATCGGCAGCAGGCCGAGGATGGTCGTGAGCTTGGTGATCAGGATCGGCCGCAGCCGCGCCCGGCCGGCCTCGACGATCGCGGTGAGCTTGTCGAGGCCGCGCTCGCGCGCCTGGTTGACGGCGTCGATCAGCACGATCGACTGGTTGACGACGATGCCGGCCAGCATGATCAGGCCGATGTAGGCGACCGCGTTCAGCGTCGTGTGGGTGATCAGCAGCGCCCAGATCGCGCCGATCACCGCCAGCGGGATCGTGAACAGGATCACCAGCGGGTGCAGCAGCGATTCGAACTGCGAGGCCATGACGAGGTAGACCAGGAAGATCGCGAGCAGCAGCACGAACTGCAGCGAGCGGAACGAATCGCGCATGTCGTCGCTCTGGCCCGAGACGTGCGCCGACAGCCCGCCGGGCAGCGTCACGCCGATGACGATCTCCTTGAGCGCCTGCGAGGCGCTGCCGAGGTCGCCGTGGCCGAGGCTGGCGGACACGATCGCGACGCGTTCCTGCGCGGCGCGGCGGATCTCCGCCGGCCCGAGCGCCAGCGACACGTCGGCGACCGCGGCCAGCGGCACCGGATGCGGGCTACCCGGATTCACGATCAGGTTGCGCACGTCGTCGATGGACGCGGCGTGCGTGTCGAGGCTGCGCACCCGCACGTCGATCTTCTTGTCGCGCCACTGCCAGCGGGTCGCCACCTCGCCGCGGATGCTGCCGACGACGCGGTCGGCGACGTCGCGCACCGCGAGGCCGAGCTGCGTCACCCGCTCCTGGTCGAACACGATGCGGATCTCCGGCGTGCCGGACTCGATCGTCGAGCGCACGTCGCTGAAGCGCTCGTCGGCGAGCACGCGCGCCTTGATGGCGTCGGCGGCCTTGCGCAGCTCGCCGAGGTCGTAGCCCGTGACCACCGCCTCGAGCGGCGTCGCCATCGTGAACAGGCTCGGCCGGCTGAACTCGTACTGCACGCCGGGTAGCTGGTCGAGTGTCTTGCGCAGCTTGCCGATCGCGAGCTCCTCGTCGGCGCGTTTGGCGCCGGCGGCGAGCGTGACTCCAAGCCGGCCGCTGTTCTCGCCGGCGTCGGTCGGGTTGGCGTCGAGACGGTTACCGGTGCCGGCCACCGAGTAGGCGAGCGCAGCGTTGCCGAGCTCGCTCGCGCCGCGGCTCGCGGCGCGCATCGCGGCGTCGGTCTGCTCGAGCGGCGTGCCCGGTGCGAGTCGCAGGTTGACGTCGAACTGGCCTTGCGACATCTGCGGCAGCAGCTCGGTGCCGAGCAGCGGCACGAGCGCGAGGGTCACGGCAAACAGCGCGAAGGCGCCGCCGAGCACGCGGCCGCGGTGGCCGAGCGCCCAGGTGACGACCGGCGGATAGACGCGGTCGGCGGCCAGGTACACGGCCTGGGTGGCGCGCACCAGCGGGCTGAGCGCCAGCCGCATCCCGCCGGAGATCGCGCCGAGTGCGCGCGCCAGGCCGCGCAGCAGCCAGGCGAGCGCCCGCGTGAGGCGGCCCGGGGCGGTGGTCTCGACCGCGGCGCCGGCGGCCGTCGCCGGCCGGCCGGCGGCCAGCATCGGCACCAGCGTCAGCGCCACCACCAGCGACAGCAGCAGCGAGAAGGTCACGGTCAGCGCCTGGTCGCGGAATAGCTGGCCGGCGACGCCGCTGATGAACACCATCGGGAAGAACACCGCGATCGAGGTCAGCGTCGCGGCCGTGACCGCCATCGACACCTCGCGCGTACCCTCGCGCGCCGCGCTGGCGAGGTCGGCGCCGCGCTCGCGGCGGCGCACGATGCTTTCGAGCACCACCACGGCGTTGTCGACCAGCATGCCGACCGCGAGCGCGATGCCGCCGAGCGACATGATGTTGAGCGACACGCCGGCGGAGTACATCAGCATGAACGTGCCGACCACCGACACCGGAATCGCGACGCCGGAGATCAAGGTCATGCGCGCGTCGCGCAGGAAGCAGTACAGCACCAGCACCGCCAGCAGGCCGCCGATCAGCGCGGCCTGCTTGACCTCGCCGATCGCCGCGGCGATGAAGTGCGACTCGTCGTAGACGGTGCGCAGCTTGGCGCCGTCCGGCAGCGACTTGCCGAGGCTCTCGACGCGCTCCTTGAGGGCGCCGGCGAGGCGCACGGTATTGGCGTCGCCTTCCTTGTAGACCGCGAGCTCGATCGACTCCTGGCCGTCGACGCGCGTGATCGCCTCGCGGTCCTTGTGGCCGCGGGCGACGCGCGCCACGTCCTTCAGGTACACCGGCTGACCGCCGCGCATGGCGATGATGGCGTTGGCCATGTCCTCGACCGTCGCGAACTCGTTGAGGGTGCGCACCAAGAAGCGCTGCGTGCCCTGCTCGAGCCGTCCGCCGGAGAGGTTGACGTTCTCCTGCCGCAGGCGCTTCGCCACCGTGTCGGCCGCGAGCCCGAGCTGGGCCAGCTTCTGCTGGTCCACCTGCACCTGGACCTCGTCCTCGTAGCCGCCGCTGACCTTGACCGCCGCGGCGCCTTCGACCGACTCGAGGTCCGGCTTCAGCCGATCCTCGGCGTAGCGGCGCAGCACCTTGAGGCGGTCCTCGCCCGCGGCGCTGCCGGCGGGGTCCTGCAGCGCGAGTCGCATCACCGGCTCGGTGGACGGGTCAAAGCGCAGCAGCAGCGGCCGCTTGGCCTCGAGCGGCAGCTGCAGCAGGTCGACCTTCTCGCGCACGTCGATGCCGGCGAGGTCCATGTTCGTGCCCCACGCGAACTCGAGCACCACATCCGACTGGCCGGAGCGCGACACCGAGCGCACCTGGCGGACGTTGCGGATGATGCTCACCGCCTCCTCGATCGGGCGGGTCACGAGGCTCTCGACCTCGAGCGGCGCGGCGCCCGGCAGCTCGGTGCGGATCGTCAGCGTCGGGTACGACAGGTCCGGCAGCAGGTTGAGCTTGAGGCGCGTCAGGCTCACGAGCCCGAACAGCAGCAGCGCAACGGTGAACATCAGCACCGTGACCCGGCGCCGCACGGCGAAGTCGATCAGGCTCATGGCGCGCGGCGTCAGCTGGCGCGGCCGGCGGTCGCCGGCGCGGGCGGGACGATGCGGACCTCGTTGCCGACCTTGAGGCCGTTCTGGCCGACCACGACCACCGGCTCGTCGTCGCCGAGCCCGGACAGCACCTCGACGTTGCCGCCGTTGGCGAGCCCGATGCGCACCAGGCGCACCGCCGCCTTGCCATGGTCGACGACGAACACGCTCGGGCCTGCTTCGCCGTCGATCAGCGCGGCGCGCGGGATCAGCAGCGCATTCTGGCGCCGCTCGTAGACGATGTTGACGCGCGCGAACATGCCGGGCTTGAGGCGCGGGTTCTGCTCGAATTCGAGCGTCACCTTGAAAGTGCCGGTGGCCGGGTCGACCACCGGGCTGATGCGGCGGATCGTGGCCGCGAACGCGCCTTGCGCGGCGTCCACCTGGGCGTCGGCGCGCTGCCCGACGGCGATCTTGGAGAGCTCGCGTTCCGGCACGTGGACGTGCACCAGCAGCGGGTACGGGCGCGTGACGACGAACATCGGGTCGTTCGGCTGCACGCTGTTGCCGACCTTCACGCGCCGCTCGGCGACCACCCCGGCGATCGGCGCGCGGACGTCGGTGTAGGACAGCGCGAGCGTGGCGCGCTCGGTGACCGCGCGCTGCGCGTCGAGCTCGAAGCGCAGCGTGTCGAAGGCGGCGCTGCCGATCAGCCCGCGCTTGTTGAGCTCGACGTTGCGCGCGTAGTCGCGCTCGAGCCGGGCGAGGTTGGCCCTGGCCTCGGTGGCCTCGAGGCGCAGCTTGTCGCCGTCCAGCACCGCGAGCACCTGTCCCTCGCGCACCAGGTCGCCTTCCTCGACCAGCAGCCGGCGCACCTCGCCGCCGACCTTGGCGACCACCCGCGCCTCCTGGTCGGCCTCGATCGGCGCCGTGCCCGAGTAGACCGCCGCCATGTCCGAGCGCAGCGGGTGCATGGTCTCGACGGCCACCGCGGGCGCGGCATCGCCCTTGGCCTTCTGATCGGCCGCAGAGCGGTCGCAGCCGCCGAGCGCGGTCAGCAGCAGGCCGAGGCCGGCAACCGCCAGAGCGGCGCCTGTGGCGCGTCCGGCAGAGGAGAAGGCAAAGCCTTGGGGGATGCGCATGGCGGGCTCCAGGAATTCGTGCTGGAGGCCATGCTATGCTCGCTCAGTGTTATAGTCAACTACAACACTATACCGTTCATAACGTCATGAACGGCTTACTTTTTGTGCGGCTGCACCTGCGACAGTCGGGCAGGGGACTGCCGAAGAGCCTGGTCAAGGTCGGCGACGATTTCGGCAGTCTCGCCGAGGTTGGCGTCCGGTTCATCCTCGGCCTTCAGCTCCTCGAGAGACTTGAGCGCCGTCTCGCCGTGCGCCCCGCGCCGCAGGTTGATGCGCGAGAGGCGATCGGCGTCGAGCCGCTCGCGCTCGGCCTTGCGCGCCTTGAGGTTGAGCGACACGGTCTTTTCCTGGCGCAGCTTCTCGACCGCTTGGGCATCGCCGATCAGTGCCTTGAGGTCCGGGTCGGTCTGCATGCGCCGCTCGTGTGCGCGCGCGACGATCTCGAGCGCCCCGGCGAGGCCGTGGTCGGCGTCAAATTCCACCGAGCGGATCCGGTCCCACGGCAGCGCGCTGTCGCGTGTCGATTCGCCGACCTCGATGGTGCTGATCAGCGAGGGCAGGGCGATTTCGGGCATCACGCCGCGGTTCTGCACGCTGTCGCCGGTCACCCGGTAGTACTTGCCGATCGTCACGGTGAGCTGGCCGAAGCCGGCGTTCGGGCCGAGCGCCCAGCGGTCCAGCGGGTAGAGGTTCTGGACCGTCCCCTTGCCGTAGGTCTGCTGGCCGATGATCAGGCCGCGGCCGTAGTCCTGGATCGCGGCCGCGAAGATTTCCGAGGCCGAGGCACTCGTGCGGTCGACCAGCACGACCAGCGGGCCGTCCCAGCTCTCGCCCGGCTCCGGGTCATCGAGGACCTCGATGCGCCCGCCGGTCTCGCGCAGCTGCACCACCGGGCCCTTGCGGATGAAGAGCCCGACCAGGCTGGTGGCCTCCGACAGGTGGCCGCCGCCGTTGCCGCGCAGGTCCATGACGATGCCTTCGACCTTCTCCTTTTTGAGCTCGGCGATCAGGCGCGCGACGTCGCGGGTCGTCGAGCGGTAGTCCTTGTCGCCGCTGACCTTGGCCTCGTAGTCCTGGTAGAAGCTCGGCACGTCGATGACGCCGACCTTGAACTCCTGGTCGCCGCGCTTGACGGTGCGGACCTTCTTCTGCGAGGCCTGCGCCTCGAGCGTGATCTTGTTGCGCACGAACTCGAGCGTCGATTCCTTCGATCCCGGCGTCGCGCCGGCCGGCAGCACCGACAGGCGCACCACCGTGCCGCCCGGCCCGCGGATCAGCTGCACGACGTCGTCCAGGCGCCAGCCGACGACGTCGACCAGCTCGCCGCTCTTGCCCTGCGCGACGGCGGTGATGCGGTCATTGACCTTGATCTGGCCGCTGACCGCCGCCGGCCCGCCGGGGATCACGTTCATGACCGTCACGTGGTCGTCGATCAGCTGCAGCGAGGCGCCGATGCCGACGTAGCTCAGCTTCATTTGGATGTTGTATTCCTCGCTCGAGCGCGGCGAGAGATAATTCGAGTGCGGGTCGTAGACGTGCGCATACGCGTTCATGAAGTTCTCGAACACGTCGTCGCTCGAGACCTGGTCGACGCGCTTCAGCACGCGTTCGTAGCGCTTCTTGAGCACGTCGCGCGCGTCCGGCCAGGTCTTGTTGGCCAGCATCAGCGACAGCGCGTCGTTCTTGACCCGTCGCCGCCACAGGTCATCCTCGTCGGCCTGGGCGCCGAGCCACGGCGCCTTGACGCGGTCGAAGGCGAAGGTCTCTTCGAGCCCGAAATCCGGTTCCGACTCGAGGTCGGCGATGGCGCCCTTGATCGCGGAGCGGTTGCGCTCCTGGAAGCGCGCGAAGATCACGAACGCCGGATCGACGTTGCCGGTGCGAATCGTCTCGCCGAGCTTGAAGCGGAAGCGCTCGAGGTCGCCGATGTCGGTCGCGAGGAAGTAGCTGCGGCTCGGGTCCAGCGACTCGATGTAGCGGTCGAAGACTTGCGAGGACATCTTCTCGTCGAGCACCGCCTGGCGGTAGTGCGAGCGCTCGATGACCTCGCCGACCAGCCGCGCGACCTTGCGGTGCCGCTCGGAGGGCTGCAGCTCGGTGCCGGCGGCGTGGCTGGCCGGCACGGCGGCGGGCCGGTTGGCGGTCGAGCCGGTGAACAGCAGGCCGGCGACGGCCAGCAGCGGCAGGATGAGCGCGAGGCGTGAGCCAAGGCCCGGGCGCCGCCCGGCAGGTGCTTTCGGGAGGTCGGTCATAGGGAGGTTAGACTAGCGGCCGGCGCGGCGCCGGCGGCGCGGCCTGCGTCGCGCTTCCGAAGTATTTCATGGGCTTGAGCGTAGTGACCGGGGGGGCAGGGATCAAGTGCCGGGACCGGGGAGGGCAGCATGTCGCCATTGGCGGTCCTGACGGGCATCATTTTGGGGTCAGCGGTGACGATTGTCATCGGTCTTGCGATGGTCCTGGTGGTGTTCCTGATCATGTCCGGGGAGCAGCCGGCGCTGGCCCGAGAATACGCCCCGCTGCTCAAGAGCTTCTTCCTGTTCCTCGCGCTCGCCTTCATCTCGGGTTACGCCTTCATGGGCACCCTGCGGCAGCGCCGCTGGCTGTGGCTGGCCCAGGCCGGCACCTGGGCGGCGATCGCGGTGCTGGCCGCCTATTACTGGCCGAAGTGACCCTCCGGAGCTTCGACATGCCTAGATCGTGCCGCGTTCCCCTGGCCCCGGCGGCGCTGGTCGCACTGGCCGCTCTGTTGGTCGCCGCCTGCGCCGCGGCCCCGGGCCCCTCAGGAGGCGGCGGCGGCGGGATCACCGAGGCCGGCTACCGGGCGACGGTCGCGACGCTGGCCTCCGACGCCTTCGAGGGCCGCAAGCCCGGCCAGCCGGGCGAGCCGAAGACGCTGGACTACCTCGAGGCGCAGTTTCGTGCCGTGGGCCTCGCGCCGGGGGTCGACGGCGGCTACCGCCAGGAGGTACCGCTGGTCGAGATCACGGCGCTGCCTGGCGCCGAGCTCACGGTGGCCGCGGGCGGCCGAGAGGCGCGCTTCACCTACGCCGACGACATGGTGGTCTGGACGAAGCAGGTGGTGCCCGAGTCACAGCTCGCGGCGAGCCCGCTGGTGTTCGTCGGCCACGGCATCGTCGCCCCGGAGTTCGGCTGGAACGACTACGCCGGCGTCGACATGCGCGGCAAGACGGCGGTGATCCTGATCAACGACCCGGGGTTTCGCGACGCCGCTCTGTTCCACGGCCGCAAGATGACGTACTACGGCCGCTGGACCTACAAGTACGAGGAGGCGATGCGCCAGGGCGCAGCCGGCGCGCTGATCGTGCACCAGACCGGGCCGGCAGCCTACGGCTGGGAGGTGGTGCGCAACGGCAACACCGGACCGCTGCTCGAGGCCGATGCCGCCGACGGTCACGCCGGGCGCGTCGCGATCGAGGGCTGGCTGACGCTCGAGGCGACGCGGCGCGTCTTCGCGCTCGCCGGGCAGGAGTTCGAGGCGCTCGAGCGGGCCGCGACGCGGCCGGGCTTTCGGGCCGTGCCGCTCGAGGCGCAGGCGACGGTCGCGGTCCACAACAGCATCCGCCGCGCGCGTTCGGCCAACGTCGTCGGCGTGCTGCGCGGCGCGCGGCGCCCGGGCGAGTACGTGATCTACATGGCGCACTGGGATCATTTCGGGCGCTCGCTCGCGCCCGGTGCGAGCGGCGATCCGATCTATCACGGCGCGGTCGACAACGCGACCGGGGTGGCCGGCATCCTCGAGATCGCCAAGGCCTTCGCGCACGCCGGCCGTCGGCCGGAGCGCTCGGTCGTGTTCATGGCCGTGACCGGCGAGGAGTCCGGGCTGCTCGGCTCGGCGCACTACGGCGCCAACCCGCTGTTCCCGCTGGCGCGGACCGCGGCGGCGATCAACATCGACGCGCTCGCGCCAGTCGGCCGCACGCGCGACGTGGAGGTGATCGGCTACGGCGCCTCCGAGCTCGAGGACCTGCTGCGTGCTCAGGCCGCGCGGCAGGGCCGCGTGCTGCGGCCGGACAGCCAGCCGGAGAAGGGATTCTTCTTTCGCTCGGACCACTTCAACCTGGCGAAGCAGGGCGTACCGGCGCTTTTCATCAAGTCCGGTGTCGACTCGCGCGAGCATCCGCCCGGCTGGGTCGAGGCCGAGGAACAGGACTACATTGCGCACCGTTACCACAAACCGGCGGATCGCTACGATCCGGCATGGGACGTCAGCGGCAGTCTCGAGGACCTGGCGCTCCTGTACGGCGTCGGCCGGCACGTCGCCGACGACGCCGGCTGGCCGGCGTGGTACCCGACGAGCGAATTCCGCGCCACCCGTGAGCGCAGCCGCGCCGCGGCCTCACGGTAGGCGCGGCGGCAGCGCCCGCAACGGCGGCAGCTCGGCGTACGGCACCTCGCGCGCCAAGAGCGGCGGCAGGTCGCTCGCGTCCTGCTGCTGGATGTGCAGGCCGGCGACGCCGCGGCGATCGACACCGATGAAGATCGTGACCCGCGCGTTGTCGAACACCGGCACGAGCTTGAGGCGGCGGATGGCGCGCAGCCGCGTGGCGAGGTCGAAGTGGTCGACGAAGTGGTCGACGAAGCGCGCCGGCCAGAAGCTGCGGCGCGGGGTCGCCGGCAGCGCCCGCGACTCGACGGTGACGGTCGGCAGCTGCTGCGCCGCTTCGGCGGCGATCGCGTTGGCCTCCGGGGTCGAGGCGGCAGGCCCGCCGCGGACCTCGCCGCCGGCCGCGGAACGGGCGTCGTCGCGCGTGCACTCGGCGTCGGCACGCGCGGTGGCGCGTGCCGACGTGGCGCTTAAGCCGAGCGCGATCAGTGCGCACGCGGCGACGAGTCCGTCGCGCAAAGCTCCGGTCATCGGAGAGGCTCCCTGACCCGGATAGGGTCAGGGCCAGCGTGCAATGCCGGCACGAGCAGTGGGCGTGATCCACCGCTCAGCCCGGGTCGGCGACCCGGTTATGTTGCGTCCGCGTCGCCGCCGCCGGCGTGCGCGTCACAGGAACTGGACGACCGGCGCGCGCTCCCCGGCCTCGTAGCGGACGAAGCGGTTGCGGCCCTGCAATTTCGCGGTGTAGAGCGCCTGATCGGCGGCCTTGACCAGCGCTTCGACGTTGGCGAAGCGCTGACCGCCGCCGTGCGTCGCGTAGCCGATCGAGACCGTCACCGAGACCGGCTGCGGACCGATGTCGTGGCGCGTGGTCTGGAACGACTGCACGATGCGCTCGCAGACGGTGCGCGCGATGTCGCGGTCGGTGGCCGGCAGCACCAGCACGAATTCCTCGCCGCCGTAGCGGGCGACGACGTCGACGCGGCGCACGCTGTTCTTGAGAATCGCGGCGGTGGTCTTCAGGACCTTGTCGCCGGCCTGGTGGCCGTAGGTGTCGTTGACCTTCTTGAAGCCGTCGAGGTCGCAGAAGGCGATCGACAGCGGCCAGTCGTTGCGGCTCGCCTGATCGAACTCCTGGCGCAGGTACTGCTCGAGGTAGGTGCGGTTGTAGACGCCGGTCAGCGGGTCGCGGCGCGACTCTTCCTCGAGCTCGCGGGCGCGCTCGGAAAGCGAGTCGGCGGTATCGCGCAGCTGGCTGATCTCCTGCATCGCGTGCAGGTTGCGGATCATCAGCACTTCGCGCGCCTGGTCAACGATCGCCTCGGGATCCGCCAGCAGGTCGGTCTCGTAGATCGCCTCGGTCTCGGGGACCAGCGAGCTGACGCGCTGGATGACCCTGCCGAACTCCTCCTTGTCGAGGCCGAACACGCGCTCGACCTGCTGCGCGGTCTCGGCGAACGGCTTCTTGTCGTTCGGCAGCACGAAGATGTCGACCAGCGGCCCGGACATCGCCACGCAGCGGTTGAAGCCGTCGGCGGGGTCGAGCACGCGGCGGTTGTCGAGCTTGTGCGAGTTGCCGATCGCGGTCGCGAGGCGCTCGGGCAGGTTCCACTGCTTCATCAGCCAGTGGCCGACGTCGGCGTGGTCGCCGCCGATGCGCTTGCGCTCGTGCGCGGCCAGGTCGCGATGGTTCTTCTGCATCTCGCCGCTGTCGCGGTAGAGGTCCGGCACCGCCTTGTCGAGCGCCAGCATGCCGATGTCCTGCAGCAGGCCCGCGAGGAACAGTTCCTCGAGTAGTGTCTGGCCGGTGGCTTCGCCGAGTGCGCGCGCGGCCGAGGCGCCGAGCAGCGCGCGGCGCCAGTAGAGCGGATGGTTGACGCCGTTCGGCTTGCCGCCACGCAGCGACTTGACCAGCGAGAAGCTGAGCGCGAGGGTCAGCGTCGCGTTGAGGCCGAGGACGATCAGCGCCTGGCGGAGGTTCTCGCTGCGGCGGCGCTGGGCGTAGAGCGGCGAGTTCGCGATCCGCAGCACCTTGGTCGACAGCGCCGGGTCCATGCCGATCGCCTTGGCGACCTTGCCCATCTCGATGTTCGGATCCTGGGCGAGCTGGATGATGTGCGAGGCGACGCCCGGCGGTGACGGGAAGTTCACCAGCGAACGCAATTGGGCATCGAGTTCCGGCGTCATGCCAGGGCTCCGTCGAGCGGGCTCAACAAATGCCGACGCCGACGCGCCGGTCCTGAACCTTTAACGTCCGGACCGGCCGATTCTTTAGGGGATGCCCTAGGTTCGGGCTTTGCCTGAGGTCCAGGCCTGACGCAGCGGCCGGGTGAGGAAGCGGACCGCCTGAAACATGACATAAGGCCCGAAGACGAGCGCCAGCGCCGACGGCGTCAGTCGCACGAGATCGCCGTACAGCTTGCCGAGGAAGGTGCCGAGCCCGCCCTCGTACGGACCGAGTGTCGCGGCCCCGGCGAAATAGACGAGGAAGGGCAGCAGCACGAGCCCGAAGCCGCCCACCGCGGCGAACAACACGAGCTCGCGCCGCAGGCGCGCGCGGCGCTCGGGATCGGCGCTGACGGGGGCAGAGGTGGCGGGTTCGGGCATAGGCGGGGCCTTGCGGGGGGCCTGCCTATAATGGCGGGCCGCACCTGCCGCGACAACCGCGCCGCGGGGGCCGGCGGCAGGCGGCTCGCGAGGGGACGACGATGACCGAAGGTGACGGACTGAAGGTGGCGGTGATCGGGGTCGGCTACCTGGGCCGTTTTCACGCCCAGAAATGGGCCACGCTGCCCGGCTGCCGGCTGGTCGGCATCGCCGATCTGGTACCGGCGACCTGCGCTGCGGTCGGCGCCGAACTCGGCGTCGAGGCCTTCGCCGACTGGCGTGAGCTGCTCGGTCGCGTCGAGGCCGTCTCGATCGCAACGCCGACGCCGCTGCATCACCCGATCGCCCGCGCCTGTCTCGAGGCCGGCGTGCACGTGCTGGTCGAGAAGCCGATCACGACAACCGTCGCCGAGGCCGAGGACCTGATCCGCGTGGCCGCCGCGACCGGCAGCGTGCTGCAGGTCGGGCACCTCGAGCGCTTCAATGCCGCGGTGCGCGCCATCGAGGGCCTCGTCAGCCGGCCGCGCTTCATCGAGTCGGCGCGGCTCGCACCGTTCCGGCAGCGCGGCACGGACGTCAGCGTCGTGCTCGACCTCATGATTCACGACATCGACTTGATCCAGAGCATCGTGCGCTCGCCGCTGGTGTCGATCGATGCCATCGGCGCCAAGGTGTTTTCCGACGACCTCGACATCGCCAACGTCCGGCTCAAGTTCGAGTCCGGCTGCGTCGCCAACGTCACGGCGAGCCGCGTCAGCCTCAAGACCGAGCGCAAGCTGAGGCTGTTCGAGGACGAGGCCTACCTGTCGCTGGACCTGCAGCAGAAGATCCTGACCGTGATCCGCAAGGGCGCGGCGCCGGCCGACGGGGACTTGCCGCAGGTGGCGATCGAGGAGCGCACCTACGAGCAGGGCGATGCCCTCAGAGCCGAGATCGAGGCCTTCGCCGACTCGATCACGAGCGGCCGTCCGCCACTGGTCGGCGGTGCCGAGGGGCTGGCCGCGCTCGAGACCGCGACGCGCATCGCGGCGCTGGTCCGCGCCGGCGCGCACTGAGCGCGCCGCCTCAGCCGGGACCGAGGCGCGCGGCGAGCGCCTCGGCCAGTGCCTCGTGCTCAGGTGCCGGGGGCTGGTAGCCGGCGAGCGCCTCGCGGGCGCCGGCCGCGTCGCCGGCATCGGCGCGCGCGTAGGCGCGGCACAGGCGGTCGAGGCGCACGGTGCGCGACTGGCGCCTGCCGAGGTCCTCGCAAAGCGCATCCGCTCGCGTCCGCTCGCCGCTCAGCCGCACCGCCACCGACAGCAGGTTGACGAGGTCCGCCTCCTGTGCCGACAGGCCGCGCGCCACGGCCGGGTCGTGGCGGGCGAGAAACCCCGGCAGTAGCGCGAGCGCGCGCGTGTAGGCCGCGACCGCCGCGCGCGGGTCGCCGCGCGCGAGTTCGGCGGCACCGAGATCCTTGGCGGCAGGCGCCGAGGCAGGATCGTGCTCGAGCTCGCGGCGCGCGAACGCGGCGAGCGCGTCACCGCGGCCGCTCTCGAGCAGCAGGTCACGGTACTCGCGGCGGCCGCGGCTCGGGTCCAGCGCCATTGCCTGCTCGAAGGCAGCGAGCGCCGCGTCGGTGCGACCGCGCTCGGACTCCACGCGGCCGAGCGCGAACCAGCCGCTCGCCGCGTCCGGAAAGCTGCGCACCAGCACCAGCGGCCAGGCGGCGGCGGCGCGAGCGGCCAGGAACCCGGCGTACTCGTGCGCCGCGAGTTCCAGGTGGCCGGCCTTCCACTGGTCGCGGGCGTCGAGGTACTCGGTCAGCAGCGCCGACTGGCGCTCGCGTCGCGTGTACAGGCCGAAGGCCGCGAGGTGCAAGACGGCGAGCAAGCCGAGCACGGCCAGCGCGATCTGCCTGCGGTACGGGCGAAGCCTCACGGCGGCCGGCGCCGGCGCTCAGGGCCGGCCGAGGTAGAGATACAGCGACACGAAGCCGCGCGCCGCGAAGCCGGTGCCGAGGTACAGCGGGCCGAGCGCCGAGTCAGCCGACACGAACAGCGAGCCGCCGTACAGCCGCCCGGGCGCCGAGGCGTCGACGCGGCGCGCGACGTCGGCGGCCTCCAGCGAGAAGCCGCCGTAGACGGCGGGCAGCAGCGTGCCGAAACCGGTGAGCCGCTCGCGCACCACGGCGCGCAGCAAGGTGAGGCGCTCGGCCAGCACCTGGTCGCGCTCGTAGCCTGACAGGTTCTGGAAGCCGCCCAGCGAAAAGACGTCGGCGAGCGGCACGTCGCCACCGGCCTCGGTCTGCACGCGCGCCGCGAGCAGCACCGAGAAGCGCGCGCCGCCGAATGCCTGCTGGGCCTCGACCGACAGCCGGTCGTAGCTCTCGACGGCGCCGAACATGCGCCGGCCGAAGCGCGCGTCGGCGGACACCAGGAAGCCGCGCCGCGGGAAGTCGAGGCTGTCGAGCCGGTCGACCACCAGCGACGTGCGCCAGGCCGCGGCGCGCTGCCGCAGGTCGGGGATCACGGCGAGGCCGGTGGTCCGCGCGACCGAGTCGTCGCCGGCCTCGATGCCGGCGCGCCACTCGCCGTAGTTGCCGAGGCGGATGCCGAGGTCGAGCGCGGCGCGCAGCCGCCGCGTGCGGAAGGTGCCGAGCGCGTCGTGCTCCTGATAGATGCTGCGCAGCTGTTGCACGGCGTCGATGCTCGGCGCAATGAATGCACGCCGCGCGGCGTCGAAAGGCTGGCGCAGCTCCGAGGCGATCGCGTCGACACGACCGACGCTCGCCCGGTTGCGCCATTCGAGGCCGCGATCGGTGAGCCAGGTCGCGCGCTGGTCGAGCGTCAGCATGAAGTCGTTCTCGCCGGAAAAGTCCGAGCTCAGCACCGCGCCGCCGTGCAGGTAGTTGGGGCCCCACGGCTTCTCGACCGGCTGCAGCACCAGCGTCGGGCCTTGCGGACCCGGCTCGACGGTGGCCGTGACCGACTCGAAGTCGTCGGTGCCGAGCAGCGTCGCGATCGCGCCCTGCGGATCGGCGGGATCGGGCGCCGCGCCGAGCAACCGGTGGATCGAGGCCGGCGGCACGCGCGCGAGCGTCGAGGTGTCGACCACGATGCGGGCGTAGTGCGGCGGCAGGCGGGCGCGGCGGTGGCGTGCCCGCCACGCGTCGAACTCGTCTACGCCGACCGCGTAGCGCTCGAGCTGCGCGGCCACGCGGCGCGTGGCCTGCTCGGCGGCCGGGATCTGCGTCGCGCCGGCGGCGAAGTCGCCGGCGCTGAAGGCGCCGAGTTCGGGGGTGATCAGCACGTCGTCCGGGCCGAGCGTCGCGAGCGAGGCGGCGACGTTCTGCTCCGCCAGGAGGTTGAGCGTCTGCTCGGCGGCCGACAGCACCGAGCCGAACTCGGCGCGCTTGAGCAGCGGCGTACCGACGTTGACGACGATGACGCGCTCGGCGCCGAGCGCGCGCGCGACGTCGATGCCGACGTTGCGGACCAGTCCGCCGTCGACCAGCACGCGGTCGTCGATCTCGACCGGCGCGAACGCGCCGGGGACCGACATGCTGGCGCGGATCGATGCCGCCAGGTCGCCATGGTCGAGGACCACCATCGCTCCGTTCTCGAAGTCGGTCGCGATCGCGCGGTACGGGATCGCGAGGTCGTCGAAGGCGCCGCGGCCGGCCGGCGCGACCAGCGACTGCAGGTAGAACTGCAGGTGCTGCCCGGCCAGCCCGCGCGGCAGCAGGAGCGTCGTGCCGCGCTCGCCGACCTCGGCGGCGCCGATGCGTTCGCGCTCGAGCTCCTTGGCGTACACCGAGCGATTGGCTCGTGCCGGCTGGTCGGACAGCAGCATGTCCCAGTCGGCGCCGCGGATCGCGGTCTCGATCTCGTCGGGCGAGGAGCCGGCCGCGTAGGCGCCGCCGATGATCGCCCCGGCGCTGGTGCCGACCAGGCAGTCCACCGGCACGCGCAGTTCCTCGAGCACGCGCAGCACACCGATGTGGGCGATACCGCGGGCGCCGCCGCCGGACAGCACCAGGCACAGCTTCGGACGGGCGGCCGTCGGCGCGGCGACGTCGGCGCGCGCGGCCGGCAGAGCGCCGGCGGCGAGCGCTGCGAGGATCCCGAGCAGGACGGACGCGATCCGCATCAGGCGATGCCGCGCGCTCAGCGCGCCGATCCCGGGTCGAGGTGAAAGTGATGCAGCAGCCGGTGCACGAAGGGTGCGAGCAGCAGACCCGCCGCGACGATGACGACCAGGCCGCAGTAGAGCGCATAGCAGCCGGCGAACAACTTGCCGGCGTCAGTGTGCAGCGCGTCGACCGGCCCCATGCCGCCGAGCAGCATCGAGGCATTGACGAAGGCGTCGAGCCACGGCAGTCCTTCGAGCGCGTGGTAGCCGCTCATGCCGACCGCGAGCGAGCAGGCGATCAGGGTTGCGGCGATCGCGGTGTGGCGCCCGACCCGCCGCGCGAATGCCCGCGTGGAGGCCAGTCCTTCGACCCGCTTTTCGTACATGCGCGGCTCCGCTTCACCCGTGACGAGGTGCCTAGCATCTCACGGGACGACGAAGTCGAGCGCCCCCGGCAGCACGCGGATGGTGGCCGGCGTCATGCCGAGCAGCTGGCCGTCCGCCTCGACCCGGGCCGGTGGATCCGCGTCGATGCGCACCTCAGGGCACTGCCGAAAGCGCACTGCCGCATCGGCGAGGATCGAGCCGCTGTAGAGCCGCGGCAGGCGGATGAGGGCGGCGAGCAGGCCGAGGTGGTCCACCGTCACGAGGTCCAGCAGACCGTCGTCCGGCCGGGCGTGGGGCGCAAAGCGCATGCCGCCGCCGCAGGAACTGCCGAGCATCGCGAGCGCGACGAACAGCCGTCCGGTGATGGTCTCGCCCGGCGGCTGGACCGCGAAGCGCGGCGCCCGGTAGCTGAGCAGCCCGTAGGCGAGCGCCGCGAGGTAGGCGAGGCGGCGCGGTCCGTGGCGCGGCATGCGATCGAGCACGTAGGCGTCGTAGCCGGCGCCGGCCACGTTGATGAAGTGGCGTGAGGACCGACCGGCACCGCTCGCGTATTCGACGCAGCCGACGTCGACCGCGCGGGTCTTGCCGCGCGCGAGCACTGCCGCGAGCGCCGCGGCTTCGCGCGGCACGCCGAGAAACCCTGCCCAGTCGTTGCCGGTGCCGAACGGCGCCACCGCGAGGGTCGGTCGGCCGACGGCCGGCAGCAGACCGTTCAGCACCTCGTGCAGCGTGCCGTC
The DNA here is from genome assembly GCA_025355105.1 of Pseudomonadota bacterium. Lineage (GTDB taxonomy): Bacteria > Pseudomonadota > Gammaproteobacteria > Steroidobacterales > Steroidobacteraceae > CAIKZZ01. The sequence goes on from JANYAE010000122.1 coordinate 55,820, forward strand.
GCCGCCGACCGCCAGCAGCGGGCGCGGGCCCGCGGCGCTGCCCTCGCGGGCGAGCCGGGTCGCGTCGCCCGCCCCGCGCGTCAGCACGCAGTCGAAGCGCACGCCCGCGGCGCCGAGTGCCGCCGCGAGCCGCGGCCAGGCCCGACCCGCGTGGCCGTGGCCGGCCGCCGGGTTCACGATCGCGAGCAGCGGCCGGCTCAACCGGCTTCCCACCGCGCCGGCGTGAAACCGAGCGCGGCGGCCACGGCGGCGAAGTCCGGCGGCGGCGCGGCGCGGATGACGAGCGGTTCGCCGCTGAGCGGGTGCGCGAAGCCGATCGACAGCGCGTGCAGCAGCAGTCGCGACGAGCCGAAGCGTTCGCGGAACAGCCGGTTGTGACGGCCCTGGCCGTAGGTGGTGTCGCCGATGATCGGATGGTGGATGTGCGACAGGTGCCGTCGCAGCTGGTGGCGGCGGCCGCTGCGCGGCTCAAGCGCGACCAGTGCGTAGCGGCTGGTCGGGTAGCGGTCGACGCGCACCGCCAGCTCCGCGGTCGCGAGTGTCGCGAGCGTGGTCTGCGCCGCGCGCGCGGGGCCGCCGGCGTGCCCGCCACGGTCCTCCTCGAGCCGCGACAGCGGGTGGTCGATCAGCTGGGCGGCCGCCGGCCAGCCGCGCACGATCGCGAGGTAGCGCTTTTGCACGGCGCCTGCCTCGAACGCGGCCGCCAGCCGCGCGTGCGCCGCGGCATCGAGCGCGAACAGCAGCACCCCCGAGGTCGCGCGGTCCAGCCGGTGTGCCGGGTAGACCGGTCGACCGAGCTGATCGCGCAGCAGCTGCACGGCGAACTCGGTGGCGCGGCTGTCGAGCGCGGTGCGATGCACGAGCAGGCCTGACGGCTTTGCGACGGCGACCAGCGTCGCGTCGGCGTGCAGGATTTCGAGACGACGATCGAGGCATACTGCGGCCGGCATCGGTGCGTTCACGGAGAGCGGTTCATGGCAGGCAGCAAGCGCGGCGGGCAGGGCGGCGGCAAGGTCGAGCCGCCGAGCGCGTTCACCAGGGTCCGCCGCCTCGCCGAGCGCGGCCGCTACGACGCCGCCTCGGTCCACGCGATCCTCGACGCCACGCCGAGCTGCATCGTCGCGCACGTCGTCGATGGCCGCCCGGTCGCCACGCCGACGCTGCACTGGCGGATCGGTGAGCGGGTCTACTGGCACGGCAGCGTCGCGAGCCGGATGCTGAAGACCAACGCCCAGGGCGGAGATGTCTGCCTCACGGTGTACCTCATGGACGGCTGGGTGCTGGCCCGATCGGCATTCAACCACACCGTGAACTATCGCGCGGTCATGTGCTTCGGGCGACCGCAACCGGTGCCGGCGGCGGACAAGGAAGCGGTGCTGCGGACCTTCACCGAGCACTGGTTCCCGGGGCGCTGGGATGCGCTGCGCCCGGTCAACCGCAAGGAGCTCGGCGCCACCACGGTGATGTCGATGCCGCTCGACCTCGCTTCGGCGAAGGTCCGCAGCGGCGAGGCCGGTGACCCGGCGCGCGACCTCGATTGGCCGGTGTGGGCCGGCGTCGTGCCGTTGCGCCACGGCCTCGGCGTGCCGGTTCCGGAAGCCGGGCTGAAGCCGGGACTCGCCCGCGCCCGGGTCGTGACGCACGGCGGTCCGCGGCCGAAGCCGCGCGCGGCGGCGCGGCGGCGAGGCGCTGGATGAGCGAGGAGCTCTGCTATCTCTCGGCCCGGGAGGCGGTCGACCGCTTCGCCGCGCGGCGGCTGTCGCCGGTCGAGTTGATGCAGGCGCTGCTCGCGCGCGCCGAACGGCTCGCGCCGCTGTACAACGCCACCGTCGCCATCCACGCCGAGCAGGCGCTGGCGGCGGCGCGCGTGTCCGAGGCGCGCTACCAGGCCGGCACGGCGCGCGCCCTGGAGGGCGTGCCGGTCGCGATCAAGGAGGAGACCGCCGTCGCCGGCTGGCGGCGCACGATCGGCTCGTGGCTGCACGACGAGGTCTCGGCGGCCCATCATCCGATCGTCGACAAGCTGCTGCGCGCCGGCGCGATCCCGCACCTGCAGACCACCAATCCCGAGTTCTGCGTGATTCCCGAGACGCACTCGCTGCGCTACGGCGTGACGCGCAATCCCTGGAACCCGGCGCTCACGCCGGGCGGCTCAAGTGGCGGCTCGGGCGCGGCGCTGGCCGCGGGGCTCGCGCCGCTCGCGACCGGCAGCGACATGGGCGGTTCGACGCGGATCCCGGCAGCACTCGCCGGCGTCTACGGCTACAAGCCGCCTTTCGGCCGGCTCGCCAGCACGCCGGGCGAGGAACTGTTCAGCTTCGCCGCGGAAGGGCCGATGGCGCGGACCTTCGACGACCTCGTGCTGATGCAGAACGTGATCGCCGGGCCTCACCCGGCGAGCTACGTCGGCATGCCGAGCCTGCCGCTGCCGGCCCGCTACCCGGACCTCGACGGCGCGCTGCTCGGCGTCGCCTGGCCGAGCGCCGGCCGGCCGATCTGTGCCGACACGCGCCGCAACCTCGAGCTGGCCTGCGAGGTGCTGCGCAGCCGCGGCGCACGCATCGAGCCGGTCGAGCTCGACTGGGATCCGGCGGCACTCGGCGAGGTGCTGATCGAGGCGATCTTCGGCTTGTTCTTCGACGAGTACCTCGAGGCTTTCGATGCCGCCGCGCTGACGCGCGCGACGCCGTATCTGCGCTGGCTGGTGGGCCGCTATCGCGGCCGGCGCAATTCGATCATGAAGGCCGCGACGCTCGCTTCGGCGCTGCATCGCGAACTGGACGCCAAGCTCTGGAGCCGGGGCGGCAAGGTGCTGCTCTGCCCGACGGTGCTGACCACGGCGGTGCCGGCCGACTTCGACCCGTCGACCGCCGCCACGCTCGAGATCGGCGGCGTCGGCGTCGACAGCTATCTCGGCTGGACCTTCACGCAGCCCTTCAATCTGCTGTCGCGCTGCCCGGCGCTCGCGGTGCCGACCGGGCGGGCGCTGACTGGCGTACCGACCAGTCTGCAGATCGTCGGGCCACCGTACGGCGACGAGGCGGTGTTCGCAGTCGCCTTCCATCACGCCGCCGGCGCCGGCCTCGACCTGTTCCGCGGCAGCTTCCCGCCATCGCCCGCAGTCACCTGAGGCTCGCATGACCACGACGCCGGCAGCGCCGCCGCACGAACTCAAGCGCACGCTGAAGTACTGGGATCTGATCGTCTACGGTCTCGCCTACATCGCGCCGATCGCGCCGCTGTCGACGCTCGGCTTCGTCTGGGAGGCCTCGCACGGCCTGATCGCGCTGGCCTACGTGCTCGGCGGCGTCTGCATGTACTTCACCGCCAAGAGCTACGCGATCATGACCGAGACGATCCCGACGGCGGGCTCGGTGTACGGCTTTGCGCGCCACTCGCTCGGTGCCCTGCCGGGCTTCATCGCCGGCTGGATGATCCTGCTCGACTACCTGCTGATCCCGGCGTTCGTCTACGTGCTGATCGCGGTCGCGATGGAGACGCTGGTGCCGGGCGTCGATCGCGCGGTGTGGATCGTGGCGATGGTCGCGATGACCACCTTCATCAACTGGTTCGGCGTCACGGTCACGACCCGCGCCAACTTCGCCGCGGTCGGCGTGCAGGTGGTGGTGTTGCTGGTGTTCCTCGCGCTCGCGGTGCTCGCGCTGCTGCACGGCAAGGGCAACGGCGCCCTGACGCTGAAGCCGTTCTGGGAGACCGGCCACTTCGACGCCGGCGCGATCTTCACCGCGACCTCGATCTCGGTGATGTCCTTCCTCGGCTTCGACGCGATCTCGACGCTGTCGGAGGAGGTGGAAGGCCACGACCGGCGACTCGTCGGGCGCGCGATCATCGCGGTGCTGGTGATCTCCGGGGCGTTCTTCGTGCTGGTCACCTGGGTGCTCGGCAACCTGCTGCCCGGCATCCGCATCAAGGATCCGGCCGCCGCGGTCTACGAGCTCGCCGACTGGTCGATCGGCGCCTGGTCGGCGATCGCGCTGGCCTGGGCGTACGTCACCGTGGTCGGCTTTTCGAACGCGCTGCCGATGCAGGTGGGCGTCGCGCGCGTGCTGTTCGCGATGGGTCGCGACCGGCAGCTGCCGCACGCGCTGGCGCGGGTGCATCCGCGCTACCACACGCCCTACGTCGGCATGCTGGTCACGGCGGCGATCTCGCTCGGCGTCGCGCTCGCGATGCGCAACATGATGGACGAGCTCGCCACCATCGTGAACTTCGGCGCGCTGTCGGGCTTCGTGCTGCTGCACGTCTCGGTGATCGCGAAATTCGGCATCCAGGGCCGCTCGCGGCAGCTGTTCGCGCACTGGTTCGCGCCGCTCGCCGGCATCGTGGTAGTCGGCGCGGTGTTCTCGGGGATGAGCCTGCTGGCGACCGAGGTCGGCCTCGGCTGGCTCGCGATCGGGATCGTCTACGGGCTCGTGCTGCACGCCCGTCACCGCGACGAGCTGTCGACGCCGCTCTAGGCGGCGCTGCCCGCCGGCACGCGGGCGGCCACGGCCGCAGCCGCATCGATGGCCGCCGCCTGGTGCGGCAGCAGCTCCTGGCCGCCCATCTGCTTGAGCTCGGCGAGGTAGGGGTCACGCGCCTCGGTGCGCAGGCCGGCGAGGGTCTCGAGCACCGCGAGCCCGCAGAACGGCACGTAGGCGTTCGAGTAGCCGCCCTCGTGGGTCGCGACCACGCGGCCGCTCGCGGTCACCTCGGCCACCGCCAGCACCTGCCGCGCGAGATCGCGATAGGTGTCGCTGGTGCACATCATGCGGCCGAGCGGATCCATCGCGTTGGCATCCAGCCCCGAGGCGATTACGACGAGCTGCGGGCGAAAGCGCAGCAGTGCCGGTACGACGGCGCGCTCGAAGGCGGCGACGTAGGCGCCGTGGCCGCTGCCGGCCGGCAGCGGGATGTTGAGGTTGGTGTGCGCAGCACGGCCATGGCCGGTGACCGCGAGCTGGCCGGTGTCGACCGGGTAGCAGCGGTCCTGGTGCACCGAGATCGCCAGCACCGACGGATCGTCGAGGAACGCCGCCTCCGTGCCATTGCCGTGGTGCACGTCCCAGTCGACGACCGCGATGCGCGTCAGCTGCTGGACGCGCTGCGCGTGGCGGACGGCGATCACGGCGTTGCCGAACACGCAGTAGCCGCGGCCGCTGTCGGCCTCGGCGTGGTGGCCGGGCGGGCGGACGAGCGCGTAGGCGTTCCGTACCCGGCCGGCGACGACCGCGTCCACCGCGGCGATGCAGCCGCCCGCGGACAGGAGCGCGATCTCGTAGCTGCCGTGGCCGATCGTCGCGCTGTCGCCGATCACGCCGCCGCTCGCGGCCGAGAGCCGCGCGACCTCGTCGACATAGCGGGGCGTGTGGAAGGCCTCGACCTCGGCGCGCGTGGCGAGGCGCGGCTCGATGCGTTCGAGGCGCGCGAGCAGCCCGCTGACGTCGAGCAGCGACAGCAGCCGGCGCTTGGAGTCCGGGGACTCCGGATGCCGGTCCGGCTGAGCGTAGGGATTGCCGTCGGCGAATCCCGCGCCGCTGCCGGCGTCGTGCCAGAAGTAGCGCTCGTGCGCGACGAGACCAGTGGTAGTCGGCAGGGTCACGTAGTCGGAGACTGCGGAGGCGGCCGGAAAGGCCGCCTCCGCCGCGGTCGCTCAGTAGCGATAAGTTCCCGTGATGCCGATCGTCCGCGGCCGCACGCCGCGGCCGAAGTACAGCTGGTCGACCGTAGGCACTGCGATGTCGCGCGAGGCGAACAGCAGCGGGTGCGAGTTGGCGAGGTTATTGCCGAACAGTGACACGTCGATGCCATTGATGCGCATGCCCGCGCGGAGCGACACGTTGTTCGTCACCGGCAGGCCCGGGATCGTCGTGTCGAAGAGCGCGTTGTTCTGGTTCTGGCCTGGCAGCAGCGCGGACTGCGCCGAGGTGTGCTGCAGGTCGATGCGCACGTACGGCCGGTGACCGCCGATCGCCGGGAGCTGGTATTCGGCGGAGCCCGTGAACGACCACGGCGCGCCCGGCAGGCGGTCACCCTTGCTCACTACCGGGTTGCCGCTGATCGCGAGGCCGGTGGCCGGGTCGGTACCGGTGCAGGGCTTCGGCGTGGCGCCGGTATACGTCAGCACGCCGACGCAAGAGGTGCCGGTGAACTTCGCATCCGTGTAGGCCGCGGTCAGGTCGAGCATCAGCTCGTCCACCGGCTTCCAAAGCAGCTCGACCTCGCCGCCGCGACTGACCGCTTTGCCGGGATTCGCGGTGAACTGCTCGCCGCAGCTCGGCAGGTAGACGTTCTGCTGGATGTTGGACCAGTCGATATAGAAGATGCTGGCGTTGACCTGCAGGCGGTGGTTCAGGAACGAGTTCTTGCCGCCGAGCTCGTAGCTCCACAGCGAGTCCGACTTGAACTGCACCGGAGGCTGCCGCAGGCCCGTGGCCGGATCGACCGGCAGGCCGAGGCTGTTCAGGTCCGGCGAGCAGAATGTCGCCACCCCGGCGTTCACTCCGCCGGGCCGGAAGCCCTTGCCGGCGCTCGCATAGACCATGTTGTCGCGGTTCGGCTCCCACGCCAGCACGGCCTTGGGCGTCACCGGCTTATCGGTCGCGCTCGTCGTGCTGCCGACCGGCGTCGCCGCGCCGAGGAACGGGCCGTAGTTGTACAGGTAACCCGTGTAATCAAGCTTCGACACGCGCAGGCCGACGGTCGCCTTGAGGGTATCGGTGATCTTGTAGGTCACCTCGCCGAAGGCCGCGAGCTGCTTGTCGACGACCTTGTCGAGCTGGCCGTAGTAGATCTGGCCGTTCGGGCAGGCGAGCGCGAAGGTGGTCGGGTCGCAGACCCCGAATCCGCCGGCTGGCCAGATCTCAGGGTGCGCCGTTGTATACGCGAGCACCTCGGAGTCGAGCGTCGGGTCGTAGATGTTCTCGGGGATGTTCTCGCTGAGGTGCGAGAAGAACAGGCCGCCGGTCCACGTCAGGCGCGCGTTCGGGTCCTTCGACGACAGCTTGAGCTCCTGGTAGAAGTTGCGCTGCGTGTCGCCGAAGGTCGCGAAGCCCTTGTCGCCCGGCTGCGGGAAAGTGTTAGGCAGTTCCGCGAACAACGCCCATGTGGCGCGCAGGTACTGCGTGTAGTCCGAGGTCGAGTGCTGGTCGCGCGATAGGTACGAGGTGTTCGAGACGAGTTGTGCGAATCCGAGATCCCAGTCCAGTTTGACCGCGCCGAGCCAGAAGGGGTCCGTGCTCGGGTTGGTAAGCGCGTTGCCGTTGCGATAGACGCCGCCGCTCGGATCCGAGAGCGCCTGCCAGTACGCGGCCGTGTCGTTGAGCTGGAGGCGTTGGTAGTACAGCGAAGGCGAGACGGTCACGGAGTCCGCCGGCTTCCACTTGAGCGCCACGCGGAAGGTCGTCGTCTGTTGCCAGTTTGCGGCCTTCTCGCTGGTGTTGGCATAGCTCGGCGTCGGCGTCGCCGCGACCGGATCGCTCAGCGTGTAGCCGACGCGGTCCACCCAGCCACCGTCGCGACGAATCGAGGCGCTGATGCGAAGGCCAAGCACGTTGTCGATCAGCGCCTGGCCCATCGCCGCGCCGAACTCGTAGCTGGGGTCGCCATGGCTGGTGGAGGAAAGTTCGGCGCGCGTGTAGCCGGTCGAGCCGACTAGGTTCGGCGCCGGCGTGATGAAGCGAATGGCGCCGCCCTCGGCGCCGGCACCGAACAGCGTGCCCTGCGGCCCGCGCAGCACCTCCACGCGGTCGAGGTCGAATAGCGCAGGGAAGATCGTCACGGCGCCGAAACCGATGTGGCGGCTCTGGACCGGCGTGTCGTCGACGTAGATGCCGGTGGTGGAAGTGCCCGCGGTGGAATCGACGCCGCGGATGTTGATGTCCGAGTTCTCGTCGTTGTAGTTCGCCGACGAGCCCATGCCGTTGCGCATGAAGGTGACGCCCGGCGACAGGCGCGACAGGTCGTCGATGTTCTTCAGGCCCTGGGAATCGAGCTTTTCCTGGCTGAAGGCGCTGACGCTGATCGGCACGTCCTGCAGGCGCTCGGCGCGGCGCGTCGCAGTCACGATGACTTCTTCGATGCCGCCAGAGTTCGCGCTCTGGTCGGCGGTCTGGGCGACGGCGGTGCCGGCGGACAGCATGCCCAACAGGGCGGCGGTCACGCTGATGCGTACGAGAATCCCGGTCATGCTCTGATCCCCTGTGATGTCCCAAGTTGCGGCCAGCGGCGTCGCACGTGCGGCTGCCGCTTGTCGCTGCCGTCCCCTCGTTGCCGGCACGCGACACTGGAGTGTTTGCGGTCGTTGTCTTGGCGGCAGGCCTGCGCCGCCGCCCCGGAAAGGTACCCGAGAATGGCGCGCCTGCCCAGAGGCGTGCGCGCCACAACCAGTCACGTGCTGGCCAGCAGGGGACCCCGATGCGAAGATCCGGCTTCCCGGCGGGCCCCGATGGGCGCTGGCGACCGGTGCGCCGGGCGATTTCGAAATGAAAGGAGTGGTATGACCGGACGACAGCTCGGGACTTGGGTGCGCGGCGCGGCCATCGGCCTCGGCGCCGGATGGCTCGCGTTTGCCGGTCCGGTCGCGGCGGCGGCCGCCGCACCGGTCGCCGCCGACCTCGTCGTCACCGGCGCGCGCATCTACACCGCCGCCGGCGGGCCGCTCGCGGCGGCGCTGGCGGTCAAGGACGGCCGCCTGGTGTACGTCGGCGCCGCGGAGGGTGTCAGCCCCTTCATCGGCGCCCACACGCGGGTCGAGCGGGCCGGCGGCCGGCTGGTGATCCCGGGGCTCGCCGACACGCACATCCACCCGCTCGACATCGTCGACCTCGACGTCTGCGACCTCGACAGCAAGCCGATGTCGCTGCGCGAGCTGTCGGGATTCGTGCGCACCTGCCTGGCGCGCTACCGGACGGCCCCGGGCAAGCGGCTGATCGTGCATCAGTGGAACTACACGAGCGGCAACCAACCGGACCCGCAATACCCGACGCTGCGCGCGGCGCTCGACCAGGTCTCGACACGCCACCAGATCGAGCTGCTCGGCAACGACGCGCACCACGCTGCGTTCAACAGCCTCGCGCTCGCGAGCGCCAAGAACGCCGACGGGCTCGTGGTCGGCATCTCGAAGCAGACGCTCGGCGGCGCCTTCAGCGCGTATTCGAAACTGATCGGCGTCGACGCCGTGGGCGAGCCAAACGGCGCGGTCAACGAGGATGCGCGCTACACGATCAACCCCAACAGCATGCTCTACACCGAGCTCGAGGCGACGCTGCGGGTCGCCGAGCGCATTCCGGCGCGCCTCAACAGCGTCGGCATCACCGCGATGATGGACGCGATGGCGACCGCCGACGGCCTGCCGGTCTACGACCGCTTGCTGGCCCGTCACCAGCTCACCGTGCGCACGAGCATCGCCCAGTTTTACGACCCGGCGCGCTTTCGCCGCGCCGACGGACAGGTGGACTGGGACGCGATGCTGAGTCAGGCGAAGGCGCTGCGCAGCCGCTACGCCGGCAACCCGCTGTTCGATGCCGGCACCGTGAAGCTGTTCGCCGACGGCGTGCTCGAGGGCAACCCGTTCGCGGTGCCGCCGACGCTGCCGAATGGCGCGGTGCTCGAGCCGCTGCTGCAGCCGATATTTGCCACCGACGCGGCCGGGCACGCGACCGTCGTCGGCTACGTCGATACCGCCTCGGCGAGCTGCCTGGCGGTGCGCGCGGCACCGCAGCGCTACGCCGCCGACGACACGATCGCGGCCTTCACCAAGGCCAACGGCTTCCACCCCGGCCAATGCCAGATCTCGAGCGGCCAGCTGCAGCATGAGCGCGGCGTGATCCTCGAGTTCGTGCGGCGCTTCCACCTCGCCGGCTTCAACGTCCACATCCACGCGCTCGGCGACCGCGCCGTGCGCGCGGCGGTCGACGCGATCGAGGCGGCGCGCGCCGAGGACGGCGTCAGCACGACGCGCGACGGCCTCGCGCACGTGCAGCTGGCGCACCCGGACGACGTGCGCCGCATCGGCCGCGATCGCCTCTTTGTCGCATTCACCTACGGCTGGGCCAATGCCAGCCAGGACTACGACCTGACCGTGATCCCGTTCATCCAGAAGGTGAGCGGCAACAGCTACGCGGCACTGCATCCGGCCGGCAGCTACTACGAGGCGAACGCCTACCCGTTCCGCAGCGCGCTGGACGCCGGTGCCGTGCTGACCGCCGGCTCCGATGCGCCGGTCGAGACGCGCGACCCGCGGCCCTTCGCCAATATGGCGATGGCCCTTGCGCGCCGCAACCCGGGCGAGCTGCCGCTCAACGCGGCCGAGGCGATCACGATCGAGGAGGTGCTGCAGGCCTACACGATCAACGGCGCACGCTTCCTCGGCCGCGAGCGCGACGCGGGCTCGCTGGAGGTCGGCAAGTCCGCCGACTTCGTGCTGCTCGATCGCGATCTGCTGGCGCTCGCCAAGGCCGGCCGCTACCAGGACATCGCCGCGACCCGGGTGCTCGGCACGTGGTTCGAGGGCCGGCGCGTCTACCGGGCGCCGGCAGCAAAGGGCAGGCCATGAACAGTATTCCGAGTCGCGCGCTGCGCCGCGCCCTGGCCCTCGGCGCGACGCTGCTCGCCGCGTTGCTCACCGCAGCCTGCGCCCATCAGGCGCGGCCGCCTGAGGTCGCAGCGACCTTTCAGGTTTCGCATCCGGTGGCCGGCGAACCGCTGCGCTTCGTCATCTACGGCGACATCCGCTTCACGGCACCGAGCGAGCGCGTCGCGAGCGTGCCGAGCGTGCGGCAGGCGCTGGTCGCCCGGATCGCGGCGGAGAGCCCGGCGGCGGTGCTGCTGACGGGCGATGTCCCGTGGCACGGCGGCGTGACCGCCGACTACGACGTGTTCCGCGAGGAGACCGCCGCCTGGCGGGCGCGTGGGCTCCCGGTGTTCCCGACGCTCGGCAACCACGAGTTTGCGATGTGCATCGAGGGGGACTGCCTCGAGCATTGGTGGAACGCATTCCCGGCGCTGCGCGGCCAGCGCTGGTACTCGGTGGCCATGGGCTCGCGTCTGGTTGCGTTCGCGCTCGACAGCGATGCGCCGTTGGTCGCCGGCTCGGCGCAGCGCGAGTGGCTCGACGCCGCGCTCGAGCGGCTGCCGCCCTCGGTCGAGTTCGTCGTCGTCTTCCTGCATCACCCGCCGGTCGCGGACCTGCAGGAGGGCGCGGCCGCCGACCACAACCCGCGGCCGAACGAGGCGGCGCTCGCGGCGGACCTCGAGCAGCTCACCGCGCGCACGCGGCTGCGTTTCGTGGTCTGCGGCGGGCACATCCACAACTACGAGCGACACCTGCAGGGCGGCATCGTCTACCTCGTGTCCGGCGGCGGCGGCGCGCGGCCGTACGAGGTCGCGCGCGACGCCGGCGATCTGTACCGGGGACCCACCTTCCCCAATTTCCACTTCCTGCGCTTCACGCTCGAGGGTGAGGTGCTGCGCGGCGAGATGCTGCGGCTCGAGGACTTCGACGCGGCCGCACCCGGCCGCTTCGAGACGCGCGACGCCTTCGAGCTGCGCGCCGCGCCGCGCTAGCGCCGTTGCTGCGGCAAACCGCGGCCGCCCGGCGTCGCGACGGAGGCATAATTCGGGTCCTCCTGAGGGACCACGATGCTTGAGACTCTGGCCGCCGGTGTCTTTCGAACGGCAGCGCGCCGCCGGATGCGGTTGGCCCCAAGCGCCGGCATCCCGGCGGCACCGCAACAGCCGGTCTTTCTGTACCTGCACGTGCCGTTCTGCGAAGTGCTCTGCCCGTACTGTTCGTTCCATCGCGTGCGCTACCAGGACGGCAAGGCGCACCGCTACTTCGCGGCGCTGCGCCAGGAGCTGCGGCACTACCACGAGCAGGGCTTTCGCTTCAGCGGCGTCTACGTCGGCGGCGGCACGCCGACGGTCTTGCCCGGCGAGCTGGTGGCGACGCTCGGCCTCGCTCGCGAGCTCAACCCCGGCCTCGGCGACATCTCCGTCGAGACCAACCCGAAGGACCTGCGCGAGGAGGTGCTAGCCGCGCTGGTCGGCGCCGGCGTCGGGCGGCTGTCGGTCGGCGTGCAGAGCTTCGACGACGGCATGCTCGCCAGGATGGGTCGACTCGAAAAGTACGGCGACCGTGCCGAGATCCTCGCGCGACTGGCGGCGGCGGCAGGGCGCTTTCGGACGCTGAACGTCGATATGATGTGGAATCTGCCGCACCAGAGCGAAGCGATGCTCGAGGCGGACCTTGAGGCCGTGCTCGGCAGCCCCGCCAACCAGGCCTCGTTCTATCCGCTGATGCAGACCCGCGCCGCGGCGCGGCAGATGGCGCGGACCATGGGCGTGCCGCCGCGCCGCCGGCTGCACGGCGACTACCAGCGGATCCTGGCGCGGCAGCGGCCGGAGTTCACGCCCACCTCCGGCTGGTGCTTCAGCCGCGGCGCGCGCGGCATCGATGAGTACCTGGTCGACAACGGCGACTACGTCGGCCTCGGCAGCGGCGCGTTCAGCTATGTCGGTGGCGCCGTCTATGCGACGACCTTTTCCCTCAACGGCTACGTCGAACGCGTCGAGCGCGGCGGCACTGGAGTGACGGGCCAGCGGCCGCTCGGCGTGCATGAGCGCATGCACTACGACGTGCTGGTGCGGCTCTTCGGGCTGCGGCTCGAGCGCGACTGGGTGCGGCGGCGATACGGCTGGCGCCTCGAGCGCATCCTGGCCGCGGAACTGCTGCCGTTGCGCGGGCTCGGCGCCGTCACCGCCGACGCCGCCGGCTGGTCGCTGACCGACCGCGGAATGTATCTGTGGGTGCAGATGATGTCGGCGTTTTTCGAGGCGGTGAACGCGTTCCGCGAGCAGATGCGCCACCAGATCCGCGCCGAGCTCGAGGAGCAGGGCCTCGGCGAGGCGCAGGTGCCGATCGCCGAGATCCGCCACGGACCGGCGAGTCTCAGGCGGGCGCGTTGAACAGCGGCCCGTTGTCGATGAAGATCCGGTACGAGCGGATCGGACCGCCACCGAGCGTGAAGACGTTGACGAAGGGCACGGTCAGCGTCGAGCCGTCGTGGCGCGTGTAGGTGACCTCACCCTCGCCGACGGCGCTCCCCGGTCCCGTCCAGCTCGCCAGCAGGCGGTGACGGCAGCCGCCGATCGCGGCGAAGAAGCCGCCGACGGCTGCCCGGATCGCGGCGCGCCCGACGACCGGTGGCGCGTTGCCGAAGCGGAACTCACCGTCCTCGGCGATGAAGGCGACGAAGGCGTCAGCGTCGCGCGCGTCGATGGCGGCGAACAGGCGCGCCCAGCCGGCGGCATCCGGTGCGAAGGTGGCGGTCGCAACTGTCATGACATCTCCTCTGCCGGGCCGACACGCTAGCAGGGCCCGCGGCAACCGACAACGCGGGATATTGCGCGGTGTCGCACGGAAGTTCGCGCCACTGCTACGGAAAACCGAGTCGCGGCTGCTGATGATCACGCGCTAGGCTCGGCGGCGAATCGAACGCGTCGCAGCGCGCGATCAGCGGAGTTACTGCCGTGAGCATACAGTTCCCCGTGCACCGGCACGCCAGCCCGAATCTCGTCGCCCTGTTCGCGGGTGCCATGCTCGCCGCGCTGCTCGCCTTGCCCGGTGCGGCGGCGGCGGCGCCCGCGGCGGTGACCGCGGCAGCTGCTATTCCGGACGAGAAGTGCGTCTCCTGCCACGACAACCCGAAGCTCAAAGACGCCGCCGGCCATCCGATGCGGGTCGAGGCGGCAACGCTGTCGGCCTCCGCGCACCGACGGGTGGCCTGCAGCGACTGTCACGCTGACGCACTCAGGACCTCGCACCCGGGCGAGAAGCTCGGGACGGTCGACATCGCCGCCTGCACGGCCTGCCATCAGGAGGAGTTCGACAAGAACAAGAACAGCATCCACGCCGCGAAGGGCCTGACCGTTGCCACCTGCACCGGCTGCCATGGAAGCCAGCACTCGGTGCTGAAGAGCAAGGACCCGAACAACTCGATGTCGGCCGTCAACCAGGTACGGCAGTGCGGCCAATGCCACCGCACCATGATGGCCGGTTACCTGACGAGCGAGCATGCACGGGCACTGTTCGTCTCCGGCCTCGTCAGTGCGCCGGATTGCACCGGCTGCCACGGCGGCGGCCACGAAATTCTTAGGCATGACGCGCCGGACGCGGTGACCGCGGCGGCGCACAGCCCCGACACCTGCGGCAAGTGCCACGCCGGCATCCTCAAGGAGTGGTCCGAAGGCGCCCACGGCGAACTCTGGCGCGCGGGCAGCAGCAAGGGACCGGTGTGCATGACCTGCCACGAGGCGCACGCGATCAAGGTGCCGACCAGCGCCGAGATGCGCCGCCACTTCCCGAGCGACTGCGGCAATTGCCACGCGGCGCTCTACGCGTCGTTCCACGACAGCTTCCACGGCAAGGCAGGCGCGCTCGGCTACACAGCGGCCGCCATGTGTGCCGACTGCCACACGCCGCACCATAACCTGAAGGCCTCCGACCCACGCTCGAGCGTCAACCCGGCGAACCTTGGCGCGACCTGCGGCAAGTGCCACCAGAGCGAGGCGAACGCGGCGTTCCTGACCTACGATCCGCACGCCAAGCCCAGCGACCGCAGCCGCAATCCGTACCTCTACTGGGTCTGGATCGCCATGACCGGGCTACTGCTCGGGGTCTTCGGCTTCTTCGGCTTGCACGACCTGCTGTGGCTGCAACGCAGCCTGGTCGGCGCGCTTCGCGGTGAGTTCAAGGCGGCCCGCAAGACCGAGGGACCGTACGTGCGGCGCTTCTCGAGCGCGCAGATCGCCGTGCATATCACGATCGTCGTCAGCTTTCTGGTGCTCGCCGCGACCGGCCTGCCGCTGAAGTTCGCCGCCGCGTCCTGGGCGCCGAAACTGATGGCGTTGTGGGGCGGACCACTGGTCGCCGGCGTGCTGCATCGGATCGCGGCGATCGTGACCTTTGGATATTTCGTCTATCACCTCGCAAACGTCGCCTTCCAGATGGTCGTGCGCAAGCGCAAGGGCTTCCTGTGGGGTCCGGGCTCGATGGTGCCGCAGCCGAGCGACATCCGCGACCTCGCGGCGATGGTCGGCTACTTCCTCTACCGGCGCCCACGGCCCGAGTTCGACCGCTGGACCTACTGGGAGAAGTTCGACTACCTGGCGGTGTTCTGGGGCGTCGGCATGATCGGCGTTACCGGCCTCGTGCTCTGGTTCCCGGGCTTCTTCACGAAGATTCTGCCGGGCTGGGCGCTGAACGCCGCCTACATCGCCCACAGCGACGAGGCGCTGCTCGCGACCGGCTTCATCTTCCTGTTCCACTTCTTCCACACCCACCTGCGGCCGGAAAGCTTCCCGATGGATCCGGTCGTGTTCACCGGCCGGATGCCGCTCGAGCGCTTCAAGGAAGAGCGGCCGCTCGAGTACCAGCGACTGGTAGCCGAGAACCAGCTGGACGCGCTGATCATGCCGGCACCGTCGAGCGGCGACCTCGCTCGGGCCTACGTGTTCGGCTTCGTGGCGCTCGCGGTGGGTGTGGTGCTCGCCGTCGGAATCTTCATCGCGCTGCTCGGCGGCCTGCTGCACTGATGCCGCGCATGTCCCGCAACTTCTGAGGACGGTCCATGGTCAAGCCGCTGTTCGCTGCACTCACGCGCAACTTCCTGAGCCTCGCGGGGGTGCTGCTCGCCGGCTTCGCCGGCGTCCTGCTCGTGCTGATCACGCTGATCGGGACGCTTGGCGTGAAGTTGGGCTCGTTCATCAGCATCCTCGCTTACCTACTATTGCCGGCCGTGCTGGTCATGGGACTGCTGCTGATCCCGATCGGGCTCTGGCTGCAGCGACGGCGCGAGCGCGCCGCCGTCGCCAGCGGTGGCTCCGCGCCGCCGCTACCGGTGATCGACCTGAACCGTCCGACGACGCGCGGCGTGCTCGTCGTCGCCGTACTACTCGCCCTCGCAATAGTCGTGATCCTCGCCGGCGCCGGATACAAGAGTGTCGAAATCCTCGAGTCCACTGAGTTCTGCGGCCAGGCCTGCCACACGGTGATGCAGCCCGAGGCGACCGCGCACGCGCGCTCGCCGCACGCCAACATCGCTTGCGTCCACTGCCACGTCGGCCCTGGCGCAAGCTGGTTCGTGAAGTCGAAGATCAACGGCCTGAAGCAGTTGGTAGACGTCACATTCAACTCGTACCCGCGCCCGATGCCGACTCCGCTTCACGATCTGCGCCCGGCGCGCGAGGTCTGCGAGGAGTGCCACTGGCCAGCCAAGTTCATCGGTGACCAGCTCGTCGTGCGGAGCCACTTTGGTGAAGACGAGCCGAACTCACGGACCAAGAGCGTCCTGATGCTCCACGTCGGCGGCCAGGTGGGCAAGGCCGCGAACGGGATCCATTGGCACGTCGGCTCGGGGACCAGCGTCCGCTACCTGTCCGACCGCAGCCGCGAGACCATCTATACGGTCGAGCTCGCCGGGTCCGACGGTACCGTCAAAACCTTCAAGACGGCCGCAACCCCGCCGGTCGACGCGCAGTGGCGCACGATGGACTGCATCGACTGCCACAACCGGCCGTCGCACGTCTATCGTGATCCGGGGCTCGAAGTGGACGCGGCGCTTGCCGATGGCCGCATCGACACCTCGTTGCCGTACATCAAGCGCGAGGCGTTGAGGTTGCTCAAGACCGACTACGCCTCAGAGGCGCAGGCGCGCGCGACGATCCTGAAGGAGATCGACGCTTTCTACCGCGCCCAGTACCCGGCCGTGTCTAGCGAGCGTGCCTCGGCCGTCACACAGGCGGGCAAGGCACTCGGCGACATCTGGGCGTGGAACGTCTTCCCGCAAATGAAGGTGACCTGGAATACGTACCCGAACCACATCGGCCACCAGCAGTCGCCGGGCTGCCTGCGCTGCCACGACAACAAGCACGTGACCGAGACGGGCGCCAAGATCAGCAAGAAGTGCGACGTCTGCCATAACGTCGTGGCCGAAAACGAGGCCGCGCCGGAAGTGCTGAAGGCACTCGAGTAGGCGTCGGCCGGTGCCGCGAGCGCGGCGGCACTCGCGCCGAGGCCGCGAACCGGCGAGTCGGGATCCAAAAGAAAGCCCGCCGCCGGCAGCGGCGGGCGTCAGCGGCGGCGAGCCGCCTTACTGCTGGCTGGCGTAGTACTGCGCGAGCGCCTCAAGGTCAGGCTCGGACAGCTTGGTCATCTTGTCCTTCATCTTCTTGGGCTGCTCGGCCTTGTCGGCCTTGAAGTCCGCGAGCGCGGCCTTCAGCCAGGTGGCCGGCTGGCCGCCGAGGATGCCGGCGTCATCGGCCGGGTCCTTGCCGCCGTTCGAGTGGCAACTCTTGCAGTCACGGTCGTGGAGAATCTTGCCGGCGGCCACCTTGGCCGCCTCGGTCGGCTGCTTCATCGGCGCGTACGGCAGCTTCGAGTAGTGGTCGGCGAGGGCGGTCATCTCGGCGTCCGTGAGCTTGCCGGCGACGGTGCACATGTCGCCCTGGCGCTTGGTGTCGCCGCGCTTGTAGCTGACTTTGGTGCACGGCCGAGTCTTTGCCTTGAAGGCCTTCAGCGAATCCGAGTGCACGCTCGCTGAGATGCTGGCGATCGTCGGCACATCCTGCGACGTCGTCACGCCCTTGTCGCCGTGGCAGTCGTTGCAGGAATCGACGAGCTTGGGATCGGCCGCCGCCAGCGAGACCGCCGGCAGCAGCCAGGCGGTCGACAGCGCGACCAGAAGCATTCTTTTCATGGGCGTCATCTCCAATTTGGCAGGGAATCAGATCCTGAACTTCACCGCCGCCGACGCCTGATGCTCGACGTCGGTGAACGGGCCGGCAACTTCTACCGCGGAGTCCCGCTGCCGACAATCTTGGTTTCGCGCAGCGCCCGCTCGCCACCGGGACGACCGCATAGCGCAGCGTTGCATCCACGACTACCGCGCGCGGCTCCGGGTGTGCCGCTGCCAGCACACGTGCAAGTCGCTGTTGCCGCTACGCGCTTGGCCTCGATGCGCGGAAAGTACTTACGCACCTTCCGATACTGCAAACACCGGTTTTGCGGTGCAAATTGCGCGAGCGCGATTGGAGTCAAAGGCGGCACGCGCCAGTTGAACGGGGCGCGACGCGTTGAAGGGACGAGAGCCGGGGAGGCACGCAATGTCCGAGCACAGCAGGATCTCAGGCACGGTCACCCGTCTTGGCGCGCTCGCGCTACTCGCGGCCGTTCTGGTTGCCGGTTGCACCGGTGGCAAGGACGGTACGCCGGGCGCCACGGGCCCCGCCGGTCCGCCGGGAGGTTCCGGTTCGCCCGGCACGCCGGGACCGGTGCTGGCGCTCGATATCTCGACCGCTACGGCGGTCACGGCGACGATCACCGGCGTCACCGGCGGCGGCCAGCCGACCGTCGCGTTCAATCTCGTCGATCAAAACGGCCAGCCGCTCAGCGGCCTCAAGTGCCCGCAGATCCACTTTGCCATCGCCGCGCTCGTGCCGGGCGCGAACGGCGGCTCCAGCTACTGGCAGTCTTACATCAACTCGGTCGAGACCGCGGGCACGGGCGCCTGGAACGGCCCGCCCGTAGGCCAGACGCCCGCCACGGCGCAGACGCGCCAAGCCTCCACCGAGCCCGGCTTCTCGGGCAGCTGCCCGGGGACCTTCAAGGACAGCGGTGACGGCACCTACAGCTACCGCTTCGCGAACGACCTCGGCAGCTACACGGCCGCCGGCCCGAACTCGACCGATCTCGCCATCAGCTACCAGGGGGCGCTGACGCATCGCATCGGCCTCGAGCTGCGCGGCACGGGTGCGAACGGCACCGACAACGGCGTCAACAACGCCGCCTACACCTACGTGCCCGCGACCGGACTGACGACCTCGCTGCCCGCAAGCCGCGAGATCGTCAGCAACACCGAATGCAACGCCTGCCACGACAAGCTCGCGATCCACGGCGGACCGCGCACCGACGTGCAGTACTGCGTGATCTGCCACAACCCAGGTACGACCGACGCCCAGTCGGGCAACACGCTCGACTTCAAGGTGCTGGTGCACAAGCTGCACAGCGGCATCAAGCTGCCGACCGTCGTCGCGGCCGGCACGACCGACCCGGCGCCGAACGTCGGCTACACGATCTGGGGCTTCCAGAAGTCGCTCAACAACTTCAACACCGTGGTGTTCCCGCAGGACCAGCGCAACTGCACGACCTGCCACAAGACCGCGGCGGACGCCGATAACTACGAGACCGTCATCAACCGCGAGTCCTGCGGCACCTGCCACGACAACGTCAACTTCGCGACCGGAGCGGGTCACGTGCAGTGGGCCACGAACCCGAGCGGCATCGCCGAGGCCGACGACACGAAGTGCCAGAGTTGCCACGCCAACGGCAGCGCCACCTTCTCGCCGATCAGCGGCGGCTCGGTCGAGGTCGCCGCGGCACACCTGATCCCGGAGAAGGTGCTGGCCGCCGGCTACACTTTCCAGGTGGTCAAGGTCGAGCCGACGACCGATGCGGCCGGCGCCACCATCGACACGGCGGCCTGCCCACCGAGCGGCAGCGTTTGCCTCGTTCCGCCGGGCGACTACGCCAAGGTCACGATCAAGGTGAGCGACGCGGCCGGCCAGCCGGTCGATCTCGCCACCGACCCGGGCTTCGCCAATAGCAGTTACGTGCCCGGCGCGAGCGCCGCTGCCAACGTCACCTCCGCGTCGATCAGCGTCGACGTGGCGTATACGACCGCGAACTACACCGGACCCTCCAACCCGCAGAACACGAGCGCGACCCGCTCGCCGCCGCTAACGATCCGCTTTCTCGCCTTCAAGACCACCGCGACCAACGCCGTGCCGCCGACCGGCCTCGCCTACGCGGCGGCGACGGTCAGCGGTGCCGTCACCACGGCCACCGACGGCGTCCTGCCGGCGAAGAACGCCGACGGCAGCTACTCGAAGGTGACGCTGTACCCGGTCAAGACGCCGACGCCGACCACGGCGCTGCTCGGCATCAACGGCAACGTCTCGGGCGCGGCACTGATCGAGGGCAAGGCGATCCGCAACGTCGCGCCAGCCGGCCAGCCGGTGTCCAACGCGATCGTCGGCATCGACGCCTCGGCGCCGTTGTTCTTTCCGATCTCGCTGCCGGCGGGCGTGACCAGGGCCGCCCCGCGGCGGACGGTCGTGGACTTCGCCAACTGCGCGAAGTGCCACAACAAGGACCTCAAGATGCACGGCGAGGCGCGCAACAGCTCAGCCACGCTCTGCGTCGTCTGCCACAACCCTGAGATGACGACCGGCACGTTTCCGCCGCCGGCGCCGCCGGCTGCGCCCGGGGCAACGCCTGCGCCTGCGGGCCCGATGGACTTCAAGTTCCTGATCCACGGGCTGCATGCCGGGACCTACAACTACGGCAGCCACAACTTCACGAGCTCCGCTGCCTCCGCGACCCCGGTGGTCGACTTCGCGCTCGACTTCTCGTCGCTGCCGGTGAAGTTCCCGGGCGCGATCAGCGACTGTGAGGCTTGCCACGTGAAGGGCGCCGACACGTTCTATCCGGTGGACTCGAGCAAGGTGTTCGCGACCACGGTCTGGGGCAACAGCGCCACCGCACCGGCAACCGCCGTGGGTCCTGGCGATGACCTCGCGATCACGCCGAACGTCGCGGCCTGCGGCGCATGCCACGTCACGACGCTGGCGCAGGCGCACATGAAGCAGAACGGCGGCGTGATCATCGATGCGGCGACCTACGGCGCCTACAGCTACCAGTACCCGACCGGGACCTTCACGTCGATTCCAGACTACAAGGCGCAGCTGACCGCGATGGGCGGCTCGATCAAGAACGCGGATGGCACCACCAAAGCGGCGTTCCAGACCGAGAGCTGTGGCGTCTGCCACGGTCCTGGCGCGGTGGCCGACGTCAAGATCGTGCACAAGATCTCGGCCTTCCCGTGAACCGCCGCCCGCGCCAGGCGTTGAGGAGCGAAACATGCTCGCTGTGATCCGGATGGTTCAGGGACGGTCCCGGGCCGGGCTCGCGCTCGCGTGCCTGGCCGGTGCGCTGCTCGCCGGATGCTCCGGCGGCGGCAGCGGCCCGGCCGGCGCCAGTGGCCCTGCGGGCGGTGGCGGCAGCTCCGGGCCGCCACAGTCAGGGCTGCCGCGGCCGATCGGCACCGCGACGACGATCAGCGCGCAGATCACCGCCGTGACTGGCGGCAGCGGGCCGATCGTCACGTTCCACCTGCTCGATCAGAACGGCCAGCCGCTGACCGGGCTGCAGCCGGCGCAGGTGCGCTTTGCGGTTGCGAAGCTCGTACCCGGAACGAACGGTGGCCCGAGCGCCTGGCAGTCGTACGTCAACACCGTCGAACAGCCGGGCACGCCGGCGGCCGGCGCCGTCGCCTGGTGGGGCACGACGCCAACGCGCCAGGCAACCGCCGAGGTGGCGACCACCACGGGCGGCGTACTCACCGACAACAAGGACGGCAGCTACACCTACAAGTTTGCCAAGGCCCTCGACGCCTACACGCCGGCCGACGCGCAGGGAGCCGCGGTCACCTACGACGCGACGCTGACGCACCGGATCGGCCTCGAGCTGCGGGGCACCGCGACCGGCGGGACGAACAACGCGATCAACAACCCCGTCTACACCTACCTGCCGGCAACCGGCGCCACCACCGGGCTGTTCACGCGCGACGTCGTCAACGATGCCGAATGTGACGCCTGCCATGACAAGCTGCAGTTCCATGGCGGGCCGCGCACCGACGTGCAGTATTGCGTGCTCTGCCACAACCCCGGCACCACCGACGCGCAGTCCGGCAATACGCTTGACTTCAAGGTGATGGTGCACCGGATCCACTCCGGCGTGACGCTGCCGACGGTCGTCGCCGCAGGCAGCACCTCGCCCGCGCAGGGCGTCGGCTACGTGATCTGGGGCTTCGGCAAGACGCTCTACAACTTCAGCACGGTCCGGTTCCCGCAGGACAAGCGCAATTGCACGACCTGCCATCGCGCCAGCGATCCGTCCACGCCGGACGCGAACAACTACCAGAACGTGCCCAACGGCGCCGCCTGTGGCGCCTGCCACGACACCGTCAACTTCGCCAGCGGCCAGAACCACAGCGCCGCGAACCTGCCAGTCACCGATGGCGACTGCGTGACCTGCCACGGCCCGAACGCGGCCCAGGCGAGCGGCGGCTGGACGGTGGCGGTCGCACACGTAATCCCGGAGAAGGTCGCTGGCACGAAGTTCCAGTACAACCTGCTGTCGGTGACCGACCCCAACGGCCAGCCGCTCGCCGACGGCGGGCAGCTCATGATCAGCTTCTCGGTGACGGACCCGACCAACGGCAATGCGCCTTACAACCTGTTGACGGCGACGGCGTTCGCGGGCGTCGACGGCGGTGGTGTCGTGTGCCGCAACGGCGGCCCGGCGCGCCTCAGCATCGACGTTGCGTGGAGCACGAGCGACTACACGAACTTCGGCTCGGGCGCGGCGCCGGCCCAGCCCTGGTCGCTGAACCCGCTCGGCACGCTAGCCGGCTGCCCGGCCGATGCCGGATCGACGTTGACGGGGCCTGACGCCAACGGCGTGTTCACGCTCGTGACCAAGAAGACCGGCGGGCTGCCAGCGGGCATCGGCTCGGCGGGCATCATCTTCGAAGGTCATCCGGCCGTTGACACACAAAACGCCGCGTCCGCCGCCGGCACCAGCTGGCAACGCATCGCCGTCAAGAACGCGGTGAGCTACGCCAAGGTTCACGACTCCGCAGCGGTCGCGCGGCGCAATGTCGTCGCGATCGCGAAGTGCGACGAGTGCCACAACTCGCTCACGGTGCACGGCAACAACCGCACCGACAACCCGCAAGCTTGCGTCGCCTGCCACAACCCGGGCGCGACCGACGCCGGGCGCCGCACGGGCATCGTGGATGCCGGCGGCACGGTCACGGGCGTCGACCCGGTCGACGGGCTGTACGAGCAGCCGATCGACTTCAAATACATGATCCACGCGATCCACGCGGCCGGCTTCCGCACGACGCAAGCTGCGGCGCCGTTCCGCGTCTACGGCTTCGGCGGCTCGCTCAACGATTTCGGGGACGTCGGTTTCCCCGGCGCGATCAACAACTGCGAGGGCTGCCACATCGCCGGCGCCTACTACCCGGTGGACGACAGTCGGGTGCAGGCGACGACCTTCAGCACCGGCAGTGCGATCAACCCGAAGAACCCGGCGCCGCCGGCCGCGACCTCCGCGAACATGGCGCTCTGCTCGGCGTGCCACACGACCAGCGCCGCCACCTCGCACATGTTGCTGAACGGCGGCTCGCAGCAGGTCGCGAAGGACGCCTTTGGCCGTACGCTGCCGGGCGCCGCGGTGGAGACCTGCTCAATTTGCCACGGCCCGGGCCAGATCGTGGACGTGAAGGTGGTGCACAAGGTCGGTCAGTACCTGTTCAACTGACCCGGCGGGCGCCGCGGGGCACGCGCCTTGCGGCGACGCACTCGCCGAAGCGGCAAGGATGAACTGGTTGTTACGTGAGGCTTCCGATGCGCGATCAGCTACCGACCCAACGACTGCGTGCCACGGCCCTGGCCGTGCTCGGCGTCGCCTTCGCTGCGCTCGCGTCGGTGCCGGCGCACGCCGCCGATACCGGCCCAGCCGCCGCGCCTGCCAGCGCCTACAGCCGCAAGGGCGCCGACACCTGCCTCGGCTGCCACGACGACCTGGCGCTGCAGGGACTGTTCCGCACCGCCCATGGGCGTCCGACCGACGAGCGCGCGCCGTTTGGTCACGGCCAGCTGCAGTGCGAGTCCTGCCACGGTCCCGGCGATGCGCACGCCAAGGTCAAGGGTAAGGGCGAGCGCCCGCGGCTGGTCGACTTCGGTCCGAAGGCGCAATCGCCGGCCCCGGTACAGGACGAAAAGTGCATCGCCTGCCACCGCAGCTCGGCCCAGCACTGGGCCGGCAACTCGCACGCGGCCAACGACGTCTCCTGCGCCAGCTGCCATGAGAGCCACGCGCCGCGCGACGCCGTGCGCGGCGCCGCGACCCAGGAGGCGGTCTGCGCCCGCTGCCACCAGGCGCAGCACGCCGATACGCTCAAGCCGTCCCGCCACCCGCTGTCCGAAGGCAAGATGGCCTGCAGCAGCTGCCACGCGCCGCACGGCTCCACCGGGCCCGCGCAGCTGGTCAGGAATTCCGTCACCGAGACCTGCACCAGCTGCCACACCGAATATCGGGGGCCGTTCCTCTGGGAGCACGCCCCGGTGACCGAGGACTGCACGATCTGCCACCAGTCGCACGGCTCGACGCAGTCGTCGCTGCTCAAGACGCGCGCGCCGTTTCTGTGCCAGGAGTGCCACCAGGCGCAGGGGCATCCGGCGGTGGCCTACACACCGGACGGCCTGCCGGGCGGCGGCGGTCCACAGCGCGGTGCGTTCCTCGCGGCCGGTGGGTGCGTGAACTGCCACTCGCAGGTGCACGGATCGAACCACCCCTCCGGCTCCAAGCTGATGCGTTGAGGGAATGAACATGTCATCGCCCACGACTCTCCGGATCACGATCGCCGCGCTGCTCGCGGCAGCATCCGCAACGGCGCTAGCGGAGGCGCCGACGGCACCTTCTGCACCGGACACCAGCAACTGGAAGTGCGAGTCCTGCCCCTTCCCCAAAGGCTACGAGGCCGACGCAACGCTCGGCGTGCTGGACGCGGGCCACGCCAACGCGAGCTACGGCCGCTACACCGGACTTGACCGCAGCAAGGGCTACGCCGACCTCGACGCGCACGGCGAGTGGCGCGACGACAACGGCAACTACACGCGCTACGCGCTCGATGACCTCGGTCTCGATTCGCGCAGCGGCAAGATCTCTGTCGGCCGCGACGGCCGCTACGCCGTGACGCTGAGCTACGCCGGCCAGCCACACTACCTCTACGACGCGACCGTGACGCCGTACGCGACGACCGGTTCGGCGTCGCTGCCGTCCGGCTGGGTGCCCGCCGGCTCGACCGCCGGCATGACCGACCTCGCGGCGAACCTGCACGGCGTCAAGGTCGGCACGATCAGGAAAAGCGCCGGACTCACCGCGCGTGGCATCCTCGGCTCCGGCTTCAGCGTGTTCGGTTCGGTGAACCACGAGACCAAGCGCGGCACCGATATCCTCGGCTCCGCATTCCTCGTGCAGGCGACCCAAATCGCGGCGGCGGTCGACTACCAGACCGACACCGTCGAGGCCGGCGTCGTCTGGGCCGGCCAGCGCGCGTCGCTACGCTTCGTGCTGTCGGACTCGAAGTTCAAGGACGCCTGGTCAGCCTACGGCTTTCAGAACCCGTACACGCCGCTCGTGCCGAGCGCGGCGCTGGGCATGCGGGCGCTGCCGCCCGACAACGATGCCCGCGCGGCGAGCCTGTCGGGCAGCCTCGCACTGCCCGGCAACACGAGCGCGTCGCTAGCGGCCTCCTACTCACAGCTGACGCAGGACCAGGCGCTGCTTGCCTCGAGCACGCTGCCGGGGGCGACGGCGCCGGGTGCCTTCGACGGCAAGGTGAACCTCGCGCACTACGCGGCGACCATCGGCTCGCGACCGCTTGACCGTCTGAGCCTGCACGGCCGCATCGCGCACGACCAGCGCAGCGACGACAGCACGCCGCTGACGCTGGCGCAGACCGTCACCGACGTCGCGAGCGGTGCGACCCTGGCGACGCCGCGCTACGACTACACGCGGACCCGCGCCGACGGCGGTGCGGACGTCCGCGTCGCCAAGTGGCTGACGGCCGGGATCGGCGCCGACCGGCTCGAGGTAGATCGCACCGAGCAGGTGGCGCGGCACACCGAGGACGGACGCAGCTACGGCCGCGTGCGGCTGACGCCGCTGACGAGCCTGGTCGTGACGCTGAAGGGCGGCGCTGCACACCGCGAGGCCCGCGGCATTGACCTGTCGCTGCTGCCGGCAAATGAGAATCCGCTGCTCGCGATCTTCAACCTCTCGAACCGCGACCGAGACTTCTTCGAGCTCGCCGCCACCTGGAGCGCGTCCGCGACGCTGTCGCTTGGGCTGCAGGGGCAATGGGCCAACGACGACTACCGGCGCTCGACGCTTGGTCTCAAGTCCGGCCGCGAGCGGCGCGGCAGCGCGACGCTCGGCTGGACGCCGTCGGATTCCCTGTCGTTCTACGCCGACGGCGGCTACCAGACACGACGCACTCGGCAGGCCGGGGAGTACAGCGCCGGCGCCGCATTCTGGGAGGCGGCGATCAAGGATCGCTACTGGAACGCCGCAGCCGGCGGCCGCTACACCCACAACCACTGGGAGCTGTCTGCGGACTACGCCCATGCGGTGTCGACAGGCGACACCGGCGTCGGCATCGTCGGTCTGCTCGCGGCGTTCCCGCAGCTGCGCACGCGATACGACAACGCCGGGCTGACGCTCGGCTACCAGCTCACGCCGGCGCTGAAGCTGCGGCTGCGCTACGTCTACCAGAACTATGCCAGCGACGACTGGGCATACGACGGCGTCGGTCCGGCGTCGGTGCCGAACCTGCTGGCGCTCGGCGTGCCGGCATCCGCTTACAACGTCAACCTGGTCGCGCTGAGCGCTACCTACCGCTTCGGTACGCCCGCTGCGGCGCCGAAGTCGGAGTAGCACGGCCCTCGATCAGGGGCCGCGCGGCGACGCCACTGGCAGCGCCGCGCGCCGCTCAGGCGGCTGCCTCGTCTGCTTCGACTTGCCCGACCTGCGTCAGCGCCGTCGGCCGTAGCCCGTAAGGCCGGCCGGCGAACCAGCGGCGGCACCGCTCGGCCGCGTCCACGTCCTCCACCAACCGAAGCCCGAGCGCACCCGCCATTGCGAGGAATGCGCCCGGCTCGAAGCGCGAACGGAACCGCTCGCCGCGCCAGGCGACAACACTTCGGCCGCCGCGAACTCGCGCCACTCGGCGGCGTCCTGCTCAATCGGGCGCACCGAGTAGTCGAGCACCAGGCGGTAGAGGAGGCGCGTGGCACGATCGGGCGCCCGCCGCCGCCCGCGGCGACGACCGGGCGGCCGTGCTCGTCCGGTTGGCCTGCAACGCCTCCGCCTCGGCCGCCGCCGTGGTGCGACCGCCCGCGTCCCGTCGGCCCGTTGCCTCAGTGCGACTCGAGGTGGCTCATCAGCGTGTGCCACTCGAGAACTTCCTGCAGCAGTGCGCGCTCGGTGCGCCGCACCAGGTGCTCGAGGCTGTGCCAGGTGTGGGTCACGACGATCTGCTTGTGGGCCGCCTCGAGCAGATGGCACATCTCGCGGTAGCGCGCCACGCGCCGGTGCAGATCGTTGATCGCGATCAGCGCAATGAACGCGGCCGCGACCACCGGCAGCACGATCGGCAGGAAGTGGAAGGCGACCGACTCGAAGGCCGGGTGCAGCTCGCCGATGTGCAGCGTCGCGTGCAGTGCGTAGGCGGCGCTGCACAGGATCGCGACCAGCGTGCTGACGACGAAGCCGAAGCGCAGCCGGGCGAGCTGCGGCGCGGCGTGGTCGAGTCGCCGCCGGTAGTAGCGCAGCTGGTCGTTGATGCGCTCGTTGCGGTAGTTCTGCCGGAAGGTGTCGAGGTTGGCACGGCGCTCCGACGCGCCGCGGATGTGCAGCGTGTGCAGCGAGCGCACCAGCTGGCGGACTTCGGGCAGCTCCAGGTCCTCGAACAGCGCCGCCTTGCGCGGCATGCCCCAAGTCGCGAGCGCCGCGCGGCCGATTTCGGCCGCCAGCCGGCAACGCACCCAGGTGTGCTGCGCCTGGTAGTGGTTGATCGCGAGCACGGCGCCCAGCGAGCCGAGCAGGAACGAGAGCTTGGCCCACGACACCAGCAGCGGGTGCCAGTCGAAGGCGAGACCGGCGGTCGCGACGATGGTCGCCGCGGCGTGCAGCAGCACGATCGACGCGCGCAGCGTGCGGAACTTCGGCGCGCCGCGATTGGCGGCGTGGTCCGCCTTGAGCTGGAAGCGCTCGACGCGGCTGCGTGCGTCGGTCGGCGCTGCGGCCAGCTGCGGCGGGTCCGGCAGCGCGTTGAGGAACGCGAGCTCGCGGTCCCTGGGGCGAAAGTGCTGGAAGTTTTCGCGGCGCACCGCGCCGGTGGTCGGGTCGATCACCACCAGCGGCCTGCCGAGCTCGCGTGCGTAGGTGACGACCTCGGCCGTGCCGCCCCGGCCACGGGCCGGCTCGCCGTCCCACAGCGCGATCAGCACGTCGCAGGCGTTGACGGTCTCGATGCCGCAGTCGAGATAGGCCTCTTCGCGCTGACCCTCGCCGCCGAGCACGGTGACGATCTCGGCGCGACCGAGCAGCGCCTCGACCTCGGCCCAGGTCTTGGGGTCGAAGTCCTTGTGGAACTCCGCCGGCGGGAACGGCAGCAGCGCCTGCCAGGCGATCTTGCGGTCGAGGACCAGGCGCGCGAACAGCACATCGCTGCCGAGCGCGACCGAGGACACGCCGATCCACTCGCCGGCCGCTTGCTGGGCGAGCGCGTCGAGCGCTTCGCCGAGGCAGGCACGGGCCTTGGCCGGCTCGGCCAGCTGGCGGTGGCCGGTAAAGCCAACCACGTGGAACTGCGGCAGGTGGCCGTCGTCCGCCGGCAGGGGATGAAGCTCCGGCACCGGCTCAGCCGTGGTCTTGCGGTGGTGCGGGGTCGAGGCCGTCATGCAGGCGGCATTCTATGCCATGCATCGGCGCCGGCGATCCCCCGGCGCCGCGCGCCGCGTCGGCCGGCTGCCTTAGGCCGCCAATCCGGCGCCGGCGGCGCTCGGCGGGCCGAGCGCCGGCCGTCATTGCAGCAGCGGCCGCGAGCGGAACAGGCCCGCGAACACGATCGCCCCGACCAGGCTGACCGTCGCGGTCAGCGCGAAGGGTGCGGCATAGGAGCCGGTGATGTCGACGAGCCAGCCGGTCACCGCCACGCCGACGATGCCCGGCAGGGTCGCGATCGTGTTGCTGAAGCCCATCAAGAGCGCGCTGTGGCGCGGTGCGAGGTCGATGAGGCCGGGGGCGTAACCGAGCCACGTCAGGCCGAGCGCGCCCGTGGCGCCGCACAGCACCAGCAGCGCGCTGGCGGGGGACTCGACGTCGCGCGCGGCAAGCAGCAGCACGGCGGACAGCGCGAGCCCCGAGCACTGCATCAGCTTGCGAACGAAGGTCACGCTGACGCCGCGCCGGACCAGCCGGTCCGAGACCGGCGCCGCCAGCGTCGTGACCGCGAACATCGCCAGCCACGGGGCGGCCGAGTACAGGC
The DNA here is from genome assembly GCA_025355105.1 of Pseudomonadota bacterium. Taxonomy (GTDB): domain Bacteria; phylum Pseudomonadota; class Gammaproteobacteria; order Steroidobacterales; family Steroidobacteraceae; genus CAIKZZ01. The sequence continues at coordinate 85,060 of JANYAE010000122.1, forward strand.
CCGCGTTCGCGAGGCTGACGCCGTGCGCCTCGCGGAAGTAGCTCGGCAACCACGACAGCAGCACATAGAGTGTCCAGATGGACGCGAAGTGCGCGCTGACTGCCGCCCACAGCGGCGCGCGCAGCAGCAGCCGCCGCCAGGGCACCGGCCCAGCGCCGGTCGCGAGCTCACGCTGCGCGAGCAGTTCGCGTTCGGCGGCCGAGATCCCGGGATCCGTCGCCGGGTCGTCGGCGACCAGGCGGTACCAGCCGATCGCCCAGACGAGGCCGACCGCGCCGAAGACGTAGAACGGCATCTGCCAGCCGAAGCGGCTGAGCAGCGAACCGCTCGCGGCGAGCCCGACCACTGTGCCGAGCGGAATGCCGTTCATCAACCAGCCGACGGCGCGCGTGCGCTCGCTGAGCGGCACCCAGCGACCGTACAGCTCGAGCGCGGCCGGGAACACCGCCGCCTCGCCCAGCCCCATCGCGATCCGCACCGCGATCAGCGCGCTCAGCGACAGGTTCGCCGCCGCTGGCGTCAGCAGCGTGCACGCGGACCACGCCAGCACCGCGGCGCCGAGCACGCGCTTGCCGCCGAAGCGCGTCGCCAGCCAGCCGCTCGCGAACATGAAGCTCAGGTAGCCGATGAAGAACGAGGACAGGACCAAGCCCTTCTGCGTCTGCGTCCAGCCGAACTGCGGCTTCATCACCACCGCCGCGACCGCGAGGTTGACGCGGTCGGTGTAGGCGACGAACACCGCGAGCGAGCACAGTGCCACCAGCAGCGTCCGCCGCGGGACCCGGCCACGGCCGGCGGCGCTGCCGCTCACCGCGGGCAACACGCCGGCGGCTGCGCACGGAGCACCGCTCGCCGGTGCCGCGGCGCGCGCCCGCTCACGTGCCCGCCGACGCGCCGCTGATGCGGCGGCCCAGGCGATAGAGCGGCCAGCCGAGCAGCAAGATGACGACGCCGGCGAGTGCGAGCGCCGGCGCGGTCGCCAGCACGCTGGCCGCCACGGCGAGCAGTGCCAGCAGGTAGGCGGCAGGCAGGTACGGGTAGAGCGGCATCGCGAAGCCGCCGTCGCCGGCGTGGCGCCGGCGCAGCACGAACAGCGTCGAGGCCACGACCGCGATGCTGAGGGTGTCGGTGAAGATCACGTAATTCAGCAGCTTTTCGAAGGAGCCGAGCAGGAAGGCCGGCAGCAGCATCGTTGCGGCGAAGAACAGCAGCCCCACCTCCTGGACCTGGGTTCGCGGATTGACGCGCAGAAACGCCTTCGGCAGCACGCCGTCCTTCGCCATGGCGTGAAAGCTGCGCGGCATCTGCAGGATGGTCGCGTTGACGAAGCCGGCCGCTGACAGGAACACGGCGAGCGACACGAGCACCTCGCCGGCCGCGCCGAAGGTGGCCCGCGACAGGGTCGCGGCGACCAGCTTCGAGGCCGCGACGCCGGCGGTGCCGAGCACCTGCTGGTAGGCGAGGTTGAGCAACAGGTAGAGCGCGACCACGGTGAGCATGCCGGCGGTGATGGCGAGCGGGAACCAGCGCCGGGCGTCCTTGAGATCGGCCCCCAGGTTCATCGTCATCTGATAGCCGCCGTAGGCATAGAAGCACGGGATCAGCGCCGCGGCGAGGCGCGCCAGCCAGTGGCCGGCCGGCGCTGCCGCCGGCGCCGCGGGGGCGGCGCGCGGCGCGAACGCGAGTGCCGCGACCGCGAGGCCGACGATCATGGCGATCTTGAGCAACGACAGCAGGTTCTGGGTGCGCGCGCCGCTGCGGATGCCGCCGTGGTTCAGCGCCAGCAGGATCAGCATCGTCGCGCAGGCGAGCACCAGCGGCGCGTGCGCGCTCTGCCACGCGGCCGGCAGCAGGATGGGCGCCAGGTACTCGGCGCCGATGAACGCGACTCCGGCGGCGCTCGCGCCCTGCATCACCGTCTGCGCCCAGTTCAGCATGAAGGCGACGGCCGGGTGGTAGCAGTCGGCCACCACGCGGTAGTAGCCGCCGGCGCGCGGGTGGCGCGAACCGATCTCGGCGAAGGTGAGCGCCCCGACCAGGCTGATGAGCCCGGCGGCCGACCAGGCGACGAAGAACAGCGTCGTCGTGCCCGCGGCGCCGGCGACGATCGCGGGCGTGCGGAAGATGCCGATACCGACCACCAGGCTGAACACGATCATCGCCGTGTCGAACGGCGAGAGCCGTGCCTCGATCGCGCCGTGCTCAGCCGCCACCGAGCGCCTCGGCCAGCAGCGCGGCGAGCTGGCGGAACTGGTCGATGTCGTTGTAGAGCTGCGCCGACACCCGCACCAGCGGCAGCGGCTGGCCGTACAGCCAGGTGCGAACGCCGCGCTCGCGGACCCACGCACAGAGTGCCTCGCTGTCCAGTCGCGCCGCCGGCGAGCCTGGCGCTGGTGCGGGCAAGGGCACGGAGGCCATCGAGCCGATCATCGACTCCGGCGCCGGCACGCCGACGCCGAGGCGCTCGCAGAGCAGCTGCCGTGCCGCGATGGCGAGCGCGTGATTGGTGGCCATCACCTGCGGCCAGCCGCCCGGCAGCAGCGCGCCGACGCTGGCGATCGCGTCCGGGATGCAGAGCCATGCGGTTGGGTCGGCCGTGCCGGTCCAGTCGAACTCGGCCTGCCAGCCGCCGCCGTAGCCGTGACTGATCGTCAGCGGGTGAAGTCCCGGCTGGCGGTCGCGGCGCACGTGCAGGAACGCCGCGCCCTTCGGGGCGCACAGCCACTTGTGGGCGTTGCCGGTGTAGTAGGCGGCGCCGAGCTCCTCGAGCGCCAGCGGCACCATCCCGGGCGCGTGCGCGCCGTCGACCAGTGTCTCGACGCCGCGGGCCCGCAGCTCGCGCACCAGCCGCGCTAGCGGCAGGATCAGCGCGGTCGGGCTGGTGACGTGATCGATGAGCGCCAGGCGCGTGCGCGGCGTGACCGCCGCCAGCACTGCGGCGACCACCTCGTCCTCGCCGCCGATCGGGAACGGCAGCGGCGCCACGACCACGCGGGCGCCGCTGCGGCTCGCGACGTAGTCGAGCGTCTTGCGGCAGGCGGCGTAGGCGTGGCTCGTGGTCAGCAGCTCGTCGCCGGGCCCGAACTCGAGCGAGCGCAGCACCGCGTTGACGCCGCTGGTGGCGTTGCTGACGAAGGCGAGGTTGGCCGGGTCGGCGCCGAGGAAGGATGCCAGCGGCTCGCGGGCGGTGGCGAGGCGCCGGGCGAGGCGCACCGACAGAAATTCAACCGGCTCGCGCTCCATCTCGAGGCGCAGCGCCGATTGCCGCCCGAGCACGGTCGCCGGGCACGCGCCGAAGGAGCCGTGATTGAGGTAGGTGACCGTCGGATCGAGGCACCAGAGCGAGGGGAAGTGTCGCGGCACGGCGCAGCGATGCTAGCACGGCCTTCGCGATCAGTAGCGCGCCAGCGCGAGGCAGACGATGCCGGCGACGATCGCGGCGGCGCCGAGCAGCCGCGCCGGCGTCACCGCCTCGCGCAGCAGCCGCGCGCCGAGGTAGGTGCCGACCAGCGTCGCGAGCTCGCGCGCCGGCGCGACGTGGCTGACGGGCGCGAGCCGCATCGCGAACAGCACGAGGATGTAGGCGAGCGGCGCCAGCGCGCCGATGCCGACGGCCGACCAGAAGTACTGGCGAGCTTCGGCCCGCAACCGGGCGCGGTCGCTGAGCGCCGTGGGCAGCAGTGCGGTGAAGCGCACCAGGTTGCCGAAGTAGTCGACGATCAGCGGCGAGATCGCCAGCACCCGCACCGCCCAGCCGTCGTTCAGCGTGTAGCCGGCGATGCAGGTGCCGGTCAGCAGCCCCCAGCCGACACCGCGCAGGTCGATGCGACGGGCGCGGCCGACGAGCCCGGAGACTAGCGTCATGCCGGCCAGCACCAGCGCGAGGCCGAGTACCGAGGCGCTGCTGAACGGATCGCCGAGCAGCAGCACCGCGCCGACGAACGACAGCAGCGGCCCGAAGCCGCGTGCGATCGGGTAGACGATCGACAGGTCGGCGGCCCGATAGCCGGACTGCAGCGCGATCGCGTAGGCGAGGTGCAGCACGCCGGTCGCGGCCAGCGCCAGCCACTGGATCGGCTGGCGCGGCGCGCCCGCCGTGAACAGCACGTAGCCGACCAGCGGTGCCCAGATCAGCATCGAGGCCACCGAGTAGAGCCAGACGAAGTGCCGCGAGCCGACCGCGCGCTTGGCGATCACGTTCCAGACCGCGTGGATCACCGCCGCGATCAACACTGCCGCAAGCGCGAGCAGCGGCATCGCTCAGCCGCGGGACCGCGTCGCCGCGCTCATCGGCCACCGGCCGCGTCGCGCGGCTGAGCATTCGCGCGCGCCGGTGCCGCGAGCACGGCGGTGACGGGCGCGGCGGCGGCAGGCACGGCGGCGACGAAGTCGCGACCGAGCAAGGCCGCGACGGTCGCCGCCACCTGTGACTGCCTAATCTCCGGCACGTCGCGCCGTTCGCCGAGCGGCGCGGTGTCCGGACCGATGACCGCCAGCCAGATGTCTTCGGAGCCTGGCTCGGCGACGCCGTGCTCCTGCCATTGCACTGCTCCGCTGCCGCGGCCGTGGTCGGCGGTGATGATGAAGGTGGTCCGGTCGCGGTACTGCGGGATCGCCTGCAGCTGCTTCCAGAGCTCGCCGACGAAGCGGTCGAAGCTGTGCGCGGTCTCGAGAACGAGGTCGTAGCGCCGCATGTGCGCCCACAAGTCCGTGTCGCCATAGCCGACGAACAGGAGCCGCGGATGGTGCTGGCGCAGATGCGCGCGCAGCGCGTGCTGCATGAAGGCGTCGAAAGGGTTGCTGCCGTAGAGGTGCGTGGTGGTCGCATAGAGCTCGGCGAACAGCCGGCCACCGGCGCTCGGATCGGTGGCATCCGGAAGCGTCGCGCCGACCCGCACCGGCAGGCGACTGCGCGGCGCATTGAAGATGTCGGCAAGCTCGCTCCAGGTGCCGAACACATCGACGCGGCCGTGAAAGGCGCGCGTGCCGTTCAGCCACTCGAACACCGTGACGTTCGGGTTCGGCCCGAACTCGTTGCCGCCGATGCGCGGGTCGGCGCGGCCGGTCAGCATCTCGTTGTAGCCCGGATAGGAGACGCGCACGGCGTTGGTGACGCGCACGTGGCTGCCGAGGGCCTGGTTGCCGTACAGCTGGCCGCGCGTCGCCACCGTGCCCCACAGGAACGGCAACAGCTGCCGGCGCCGCTCGAGCGGGTCCGGGTGGCCGTAGGCCTGTCGCAGCGCGGCGGGGCTCGTCCAGCTGCCGCCGTGATTGGCGTCGTCGATCAGCAGCGGATCGGCGCCGGTGAAGACTTCCTGCCAGCGCAGCCCGTCGCTCACGATCAGCACGACGTTGCGGGTGCGCGCCGGCGCCGCCGGCGCGGCCGCGGCGACGAGGCACAGCAGAAGCAACCCCAGTCGCGGCGGCCGTCTCACCGATCTCACCCCGTGTCGCGTTTCGCCGCAGAGCTTAACAGGACGTCGGCGGCGCCCGGCGCGACCCGGCCCGCCGTGCGGTCGCATCGCGCACCGCCGATCGGTGGGGATTCGCGCTACGAGAACGAACCTGGGGACGTTGGGATGCGGCGGGCCCGCGCAGGAGATGCGCAGAGTGGGCGCCGAGACACTCCTGCCGTGCCCTGAACTGTGTCATTCGCCGCTAGGTCTCGGCCCCGGCTGGAGACGCGTGCCGGCTTCAGCCCCGGCCCGGAAGGCGCAGGAACCACCAGGTGTCGCGCTCGGTCGTGAACTGACGTTTCAGGCGACGCACGAGCGCGGCCGATCGTTTCCAATACGGGCCCTGGATGCTGATTTCGCCAATGCCCGTGACGCCGGCGTCAGCCAATCGCCGCGCACGCGCGTCCACCATGGCGCTCCCGAAACCGCGACCTCGATATTGAGAATCGAACCACCAGGCGACGTCGTGAGCATACGGCGGACCGCCGTGGTAGATCGCGCCGATCGCCGTCGACTCGAGCCGTACGGCGAGCCGCATCGACTGGCACCGCGGTTGGTTCCAGACGTGCGGTGGACCCTCGTCGTTCAGGTGTTGCGGCAACGACACTCGCGCGCCAAGCTTGGCTGCCTGTTCCGACGACAGACCCAGCTTCGGGACGATCGACAGTCGAAGGAGCGGAACCGGCGGGGCACCCGTTTCGATCCAATCCACGTATGGCGGATTTTGGGATGAGGCGAAGCGTTGAAGCACGGCGTCACCGGCCGGGCAGACTGGGACTCAGGCAACTGACGAAAACGCCAGCCCGCACTCGCCGTCGTCGGGGGGGAAGATCGGCGAGCCGGGTGGCTAGGAAGGGACCGCCCAGATGAGGGGTTGGCGATCCCGGGGCAGCAGCCTACCCGCGCGGCATGAAGGACCGATGTCGGAACGATTGCGCATTCACGTGGCGAAGGCGTGCCGAGCATGCCGATGATGCCGCGAGCCCGGTGTCGCAGTTGCTGGCCCTCTCCGCGGCTGCGGCGGCCGGGGCCGGTCGCCGCAGCGCGCGGGGGCGGATCGCGGGCAACCCGACAGGGAGTGCTCGCAACGTACCGTGGAGGCACGTGGACTGCGCGAGGTAGCGCGTGCCGGACTCTCGCACCTGCTTGTGAACGCATGACGGCAGCTGGATGGCGGCCTGCCGAACGGCTGATGACAGCGGGGTATTGGCCGCGACGACGCTCGGCGTGTGCCGAGCGTTGCGGGCCGGCGGCGACGCCGCTGTGAGGCGGAGCCAACCCGAGCAGTTCCCGGTCATCGCGCCGGGCCGGTCTCGTGGCAAGCAGTGCCGGAATGTCCCGGCGTCAGAGTCCCGCCGCTCCACCACCACGGCGCCATGACGGGAAGCGTGGCCTGCTACAACAGGCTCGCGCCGATGTTGATCAGTAGCGCGAGCACCGTCGTATTGAAGAAGTAGGCGAGAATGCAATGCAGCGACCCGATGCGACGCATGGACTTTGAGACGTACGACACGTCCGCCGTCTGCCCCGAGGTGCCGACGATTGCCGCGGCGTAGAAGAAATCGCCGTAGTCCGGTTCCTCGCCGCCCGGGAACTGCAGGCCGGCGGCGCGTCCATGACAGACGGCGGCGTAGTACTGATGCGCGTAGTGGAGTGCGAACATGACCTGGACGAAGGCCCAGGACGTCAGCACCGTCATGCCTGCCAGCGCGATGTGAGCGGTCTTTAGAAAGCCATGCGTGTCCTTGACGACCGCGAGCTCGCCGGCTATGGCCGCGAGGCTCGCGACGGACGCGACGCTTGCGAGGACGAGGATCGCGACCTGACCGTCATCCTGCAGCTGCGCCCGGCGGCGCATGTGATGGTGCGATGAGCGCAGCATCATGATGGCCGCCAGCACGACGTACAGGTCGGCGCCGGCGTTCCACGCGATCAGTGCGCGGGTCACCAAATGACCGGCCACGCTCACCGGCAGCAGAACGCCGACGGCCAACGCGACGACCGTCGCGATGAACAGGCGCGGCCGCGCGCGGATCTGACGAAGCAATCTGAAACGCTGCCAGCTCATATTGAAGGTTCCGTCTCGTCATGGAGGGCGATTCACTGCCACGTGGTGAGCGATGCGCCGAAAGACCCGAGCGCGGCCCCGGCCGCGCGGCGCATCGCGCCGGCGAGTATCTTGGGGCGCGCGTTACAAATGATCTCGCAGGAACGATTCGAGCGCCTTTGGCGCCCAAACGCGCGTATCGGTACGCGATAGCCAGTAGTCTGGAGCAGGCAACGTCATGACCGTGACGTCCTTGTGGGCGGCCCGCAGTTCACACGCCATTTGCTCGTACTGAGATTTGGGTACGACAGCTTCAGCCATTCCATAGAAGGACTAGCACCTGCGCCTTGATCGGCTTGACCGCAATGACCTGCAAACCTAGTGCGAGCTTTCGGTCGTTGGGCGAACCCACGTGCTGGTCCCAGTACGCGAGAGCAGTCGACTCCGCGCCGGACAGAACCGGAAGCGTGTCTGGCAGCCCGGCAGGTATATCCGATATCCCTTCGAGGCACACGGCGCAGGCATAGCGATCGGCCATGAACGCGGCCCCTGGGAGCGCCACGTAACCTGCGTGTACGACATCCGTCTCGACTTGCATGGTCGCAAACGCCGGCGCCGCCGGTGCGGCCGCGGCGAGGAGGCACAGCAAAAGCAACCCCAGTCGCGGCAGCCGTCTCACCGATCTCACCCCGTGTCGCGTTTCGCCGCAGAGCTTAACAGGACGTCGGCGGCGCCCGGCGCGACCCGGCCCGCCGTGTGGTTGCATCACGCACCGCCGATCGGTGAGGATTCGCGCTACAAGAACGAACCTGGGGACATTGGGATGCGCCGGATCGCACTCGCTTCGCTCACGCTCACGCTCACGCTCGCGGTCATCGGCGCGGCGCCGGCACTCGGCGATGCGCCGCCGGGCTTCGACGCCGCCGCGGCCTTTGGCTCGCGGCCGAACGTCGCGGACCTGCGCCTGTCGCCGGACGGCCAGTCGGTGGCGTACCTGTCGCCGACCAAGGGGCAGGGATCGGCGCTCTACACGCTGTCGCTTGCCAAGGGCGCGAAGCCGCAGATCGCGCTGCTGGCCGACGGCACGCCTGACCGGATCAACGACTGCAACTGGGTCTCCAACGACCGGCTGGTGTGCATGGTCTACGCGATCATCCGCGAGCCGGCCTTGCTGACCCTGCAGTACGTCACGCGGCTGCTCGCGATCGACGTGAACGGCAAGAACGCAAAGCTGCTCGCCAAGCGCACCAACGGCTATAGCCGCGGCCTGATGTTCGGCGACGGCTCGATCATCGACTGGCTGCCTGACCAGGATGGCGCGGTGCTCATGAGCCGCGTCACGCTCGCGGACGACCATATCGGCAGCCGGCTCGGGTCGGACAACGAAGGACTTGGCGTCGACCTAATCGACACGCGCACGCTCGCGTCGAAGACTGTCGAGGAGCCGAACCGCCTGGCGGAGGGCTACATCAGCGATGGCCGCGGCACGGTGCGCATCATGGCGATGCGCACGATGGCAGGCTCCGGCTACAGCTCGGGGATCAGGAGCTTTCTTTACCGGCGCAAGGGCAGCCGGCAGTGGGCGTCGCTCAGTTCCTACGATGACGTCCATCGCGAGGGCTTCGAGCCGGTGGCCGTCGATCCGGAGCTCGACGTCGCCTTCGGTTTCAAAAAGTTGGACGGCCGGCTCGCGCTCTACTCGGTGGCGCTGGATGGCTCGCTGCGCGAGACGCTGATCTATTCCCGCGAGGACGTCGACATCGACCACCTGGTGCGGATCGGCCGGCGGCAGCGGGTCGTCGGCGCCTCGTATGCGACCGACTACCGCTCGACGTATTTCCTCGATCCGGCGATCGAGAAGCTGTCCGGCGCGATCTCGAGGGCGCTGTCGAGCCATCCGAACCTTCGCATCGCGGACTCCAGCGTCGACGAAAGCAAGCTGCTGATCTTTGCCGGCAGTGACAACGACGCCGGCGTCTACTACCTGTTCGACCGAACGGCGCGACAGCTGGATACCTTTCTGGTCGCGCGCAGCGCGCTCGAGAACGTCAAGCTCGCCAACGTCACGCCGATCAGCTACCCGGCCGCCGACGGCACGCAGGTGCCAGGCTACCTGACGCTGCCGCCCGGCGCCGCGAGCGCCAAGTCGCTGCCGGCGATCGTCATGCCGCACGGCGGTCCCGGCGCGCGCGACGTGTGGGGCTTCAACTACCTCGCGCAGTTCTTCGCCGCGCGCGGCTTCGCGGTGCTGCAGCCGAACTTCCGCGGCTCGGCAGGCTACGGCGACGGCTGGTTCCAGACCAATGGCTTTCGCTCCTGGCCGATCGCGATCGGCGACGTGCTCGACGGCGGGCGCTGGCTAGTGTCGCAGGGTATTGCCGATCCTGCGAGGCTCGCGGCCGTCGGCTGGTCCTACGGCGGCTACGCGGCGCTGCAAGCCGCGGTCGCGGACGCCTCGGTGTTCAAGGCGGTGGTCGCCATCGCGCCGGTCACGGACCTCGTCGACCTCAAGGAGCGCTACCGGCGCTGGTCGAATTTCTACCTGGCGGCGGACTATATCGGCGAGGGGCAGCCGGCGATCGACGGCTCGCCGGCGCGCAATGCCTCGAAGATCAAGGTGCCGGTGCTGCTGTTTCACGGTGCCGACGACATCAACGTCGACTACGCGCAGTCGCGGCTGATGGACAAGAGTCTCGCCGCCGCGGGCGCGCGGCACGAGCTCGTGACCTTCGAGCACCTGGACCACCAGCTCGAGGACTCGGCGGCCCGTACCGAACTGCTGCGTCGAAGCGACGCCTTCCTGCGACAGGCGTTCGGGCTCTAGGATTAGCGCCACCGGCGGCGGCCGGGTCGGCGGCGCGACAAAGGTCCGCCTCGGGACCGCTCAAGGAGCGATCTCAGAGCCAGGCCGGTCGGCCTGGCCCCGCGCCACGTGGTCCGTCAGTTGAACGCGCTGCAGTCGACGATTGCAGTGAGCGCCGCGCCGCGCGAGCCGTCCGGCAACTGCGGCCAGTAGGTCACATCGACCCGGGGCGCCGTCACCGACAGAGTCTCGACGCGCGCGGATGTCGAGCTGTCGCCGCCGAACGTCACCGACGAGATCAGCGCGTTGTGAAGTGCGAACTTCAGGAACGTGATCGGCCGGTCGCTGGAGGCGACCGCGACAAGATCGATTTCGTGGAACACCTGCCCGGTCGCGACCGCGGCGGTGATGGCCGGGCTCGAGCTGTCGAGCTGCTTGACGACCTGCAGCGCTTGGCATACGAGCCGACCAGCCGCTCGGCCCGCTCCGCCGCTGCCGGCGCGGCCGGAGGTCATGAACCCTTCCGAAAAGGACGTCACCGGGATCCAGTCGACGTAGGTCTTGTCGAGGGATTCGCCCTTGATGCCGGGGATTTGCATGTAGAAGGTCTCGGTACCCGCCTGCGCGCTCAGCGAGAGCAGCAAGGTGCCGATGAGGATTCCGATCGAGCGCATGGTTGCCAACCTCCGTTGTGGCAGGGGGGGCGTCGAGGCGCCTTCAGGGCGCATCGCTTCGACGGCAACGTATGCGGGCGCCGGCTGGACGGCGTGTGCGCGCGTCTGGATTTGACACAATCGAGGCGCCGCGCTGGTCGGAAACGTGCGCTCGGTCACACGGCGGGGCGTATGCGGACGGCGTTCTCGGGATCGAAGTTGTCGACGGAGCCCTGCCGAAGGCGCGACGCCGCGGAGGGCCGGCAGTGCTGCCGGCCCTCGGGGTTGGTGGAGGCGGGGGGAATTGAACCCCCGTCCGCGAGCCCTACGCTACAGGACCTACATGCTTATCCGGTCTATTGATCTCACGCCGGGCTACCCGATCGGCAGGGAAAACCCGATGCCAGCTCCGTCCTGTTTAGCCCTGCGTTACCCGGAACACGCACGCAGAGCGATCCTGTGATTGCGACCCCATCCCGACCCGCACAGGCACGGAGAAGGGTGGAGTAGGCGGGGCTTAAGCCGCCAGAGCGTAGCTGTTGTCGTTCGCAGCTAGAATTTGCAAATGGTTTAACGAGGAACCTGCACCTCGGCATGCACCTGGAGTTTCGTAACCCACGTCGAAACCGGTCGCCCCCAGAAGCGGTCACAGCATAACCGACATCCGCCCGGCCTGCCCGGACGGCGGTCACGGGGTGGATTTGGGGTACATTTCGCCCGCCCACAAGGGCGGCCAACCTGATTCCGGAGAAATTCGATGATCAAGCGTCTCGAAGTCGGCCCGCGCATGTCGCAGGCCGTGGTGCACGGCAACACCGTCTACCTGGCCGGCCAGGTGGCCGACGACACCAGCCTGGACGTCGCCGGCCAGACCCGCCAGGTGCTCGCGGCGATCGACCGGCTGCTCGCCGCCGCCGGCTCCGACCGGACCCAGATCCTCGCGGCCACCGTCTACCTAGCCGACATCGGCAGTTTCGCGGCGATGAACTCCGCCTGGGATTCCTGGGTCGCCCCCGGCCACACGCCGGCGCGCGCGACCGTGGAGGCAGCGCTCGCGGCGCCGGCCTACAAGGTCGAGATCGTGGTCACGGCCGCGCTGCGCTGAGCCAGCGCATCGCTGCAGGGGGACGCATGGGACTGCGAGGCGTCGCCGCGCTGGTCGCGCTCTGTGCCGCCTTCGGCGCCTGCCCGGCAGGCGCCGAGCCGCTGTGGCTCGCGAACGCGCACCTGATCGACGGCCGCAACGCCGCCGAGGTGCCGCTGGTCGACCTGCGCATCGACGGACGCCTGATCGCGGCGATCGTCCCGGCGTCCGCACGACCGGGCGCGATCGACCTGCACGGGGCCTATCTCCTACCCGGCTTCGTCGACGCGCACTCGCACATCCAGGATCCGGCAGCGGCGCGCCGCGCGCTCGCCGCCGGCGTCACCACCACGCGCGTGCTGGGCGACGAGTACCTGAAGGCGCTCGCCACCCGCGACCTGGTCCGCGCCGGCCACGTGCCGGGACCGCAGATGCTGGTGTCCGGCGGGCACATCCGGCCGCGCCTCGGCGAGCCGTTCATCCTCAGCTTCCCGCAGTTCGGCCAGTACCTCAATGCGCCGCTGACCGGCGTCGACAACGTCCGGGCGGTGGCCCGTGCCGTCATCGCCCGCGGCGTCGACGTGCTCAAGGTCGGTGCCAGCGAGCGCGCCGGGCTCGCCGACACCGATCCGCGGCGAGCTGAGCTCAGCTACGAGGAGATGCGTGCGGTGGTCGAGGAGGCCGGCCGCGCCGGCCTATTCGTCGCGGCCCACGCGCACGGTCGTAGCGGCGCCAACGCCGCGGTGCGCGCCGGCGTGCGCAGCATCGAGCACGGTACCTACCTCGACGACGAGACGCTCGCGCTCATGAAGCGCCGCGGCACGTTCTTTGTGCCGACGCTCGCGATCATGAGCCCGCTCGGCGATCCGCGGGGCGACAGCGCCGACTCGGTTGCGCTGCAGCTGCGGACCCGCGCGATGATGCGGCCGCTGCGGGAGGCGGTGCGCAAGGCGCACGCGCTCGGCATCCCGATCGCGGTCGGCACCGACGGCGACTACGGCGAGGGTGACAGCGCACGCGTCCGGCCGGCGCACGAGATCGAGGAGCTGGTGGCGCTCGGTTTCGCGCCGCTCGAGGCCATCAGCGCGGCTACCTACCAGTCGGCGCGGCTGCTCGGCATCGAGTCGCGCACCGGCAGCATCGCCGTCGGCCTCGACGCGGACCTGCTGGTGGTCGAGCGCGACCCGCGCCGCGACACCACGACGCTGTTCGAGCCGATGCTCGTGGTCCGCGCCGGTCGCGTGGTGTTGAACCGTCTCGAGTGAGCGGCGCGCGCGGCGGCTCGCTCAGCGGTTGCGGGCTCTGAGCGTCTGCGCCTTCTCGCGCTGCCAGTCGCGGTCCTTCTCGGAGGCGCGCTTGTCGTGCTCCTTCTTGCCGCGCGCCAGCCCGATCTCGAGCTTGGCGCGGCCGTTCTTCCAGTACATCGACAGCGGCACCAGCGTGAAGCCCTTGCGCTCGACGGCGCCGACCAGGTGGTCGATCTCGCGGCGCCTCATCAGCAGCTTGCGGGTGCGGGTCGGGTCGGTCACGACGTGGGTCGAGGCCGTGTTGAGCGGCGTGATGTGGCAGCCGAACAGCCAGGCCTCGTCGCCGCGCATCACCACGTAGCCCTCGGCGAGCTGCAGCCGCCCGGCGCGCAGCGCCTTGACCTCCCAGCCGAGCAGCGCGAGCCCCGCCTCGTAGCGCTCGTCGATGAAGAAGTCGTGCCGCGCCCGGCGGTTGAGCGCGATCGTCCCCTCGTGGGTGTCCTTGTCCTTCTTCTCGGCCATGGGCTCGTCGTTCCAGCGTCGGTGCGGGCATTCTAGCCCGCGTTGTCGAGTTGCCGCGCGGACCCCACAATGGCCGGGTCGCCGCCATGCCGAAGTCCGTCGATGCGCGAAGTCCGCCGCAGCGCCCTGGTGCCGTACACGCCCGTGCAGATGTACGCGCTGGTCAACGACGTCCGTCGCTACCCGGAGTTCCTGCCGTGGTGCCCGGCGACCTGCGTGCACGAGGAGACGGCGGAGTCGATCACCGCGACGGTCGACATGCAGCGCGCCGGCGTGCGCATCGCGCTCACCACCCGCAATACGATGCGTCCCGGCGAGCACATCCAGATGACGCTGGTCGACGGCCCGCTCGGCAGCTTCGCCGGCAGCTGGCAGTTCGTCCCGATCCACGCGCCGGGCGAGGGCGGCGCGCCCGGCGCGCTGCGCGGCTGCCGGGTCGAGCTGCTGGTCGGCTTCGAGTTCAAGAGCGCGGCGCTCGGCCTCGTGCTCGGGCCGCTGTTCGAGTCCACCTGGAATTCGCTGGTGGACGCCTTCGTGCGCCGCGCCCGCGAGGTCTACCGTGAGCCGGCCTGAGATCGCGGTATCGGTGGCCTACGCCGAGCGCGACCTTCAGACGGTGATTGCGCTGACCGTGCCTGCGGGCACCACCGCGGCCGAGGCCGTCGAGCGCTCGGCGATCCGCGCCCGCCATCCGGGCATCCCGGCCGGCGTTGCGCTCGGCGTCTACGGACGGCTGGTGGCGCCGACGACGGTACTCGAAGCCGGCGATCGGGTGGAGCTCTACCGGGCGCTGCCTGCGGATCCGAAGGAGGAGCGGCGGCGACTGGCGCGCGAGGGCCGGACGATGGGCCGGCCGCGTTAGGCGCCCGGCGAGGTCGGCAGCTTCGGGTCCTTGAACTCGCCCGGCGGCCGGTCGATCTTCGAGACCTTCTCGTCCGCGAAGTAGACCACCACCAGGCGGGTGTCGACCTTACGGCTTTTGCCGTCCTTAAAGTAATAGAGGTAATTCCACTGGTCGGGGTGGAACGGATCCGAGATCATCGGCGTGCCGAGCACGTAGCGCACCTGGCTGCGCGTCATGCCGACCTGGACCTGGTCCAGCATCTTGGCTTCCAGGTAGTTGCCCTGGGGGATGTTGACCCGGTAGACGCAGCCACTGGCGGCGAGGCTGAGGAGCAGGGCGGCGACGGGCAGGAGGCGGACGCTACGCATGGTGCGGGACTCTGCGCCGCGGACGGGTTGGTCCCGCGCGGCGTGGGGTGGATAATGGCGGCGGATCATACCGGAACCTCAAGGAAAGCTGCGTGGAAAGCCAGGACCTGCGCCGGGCCGGACTCAAGGTCACGATGCCACGCCTCAAGATCCTCGAGATCTTGGCCGTCGCCGCTGCCCATCACCTGAGTGCCGAGGACATCTACAAGAAGCTCCTCGACCTGAAGGAGGACATCGGGCTCGCGACCGTCTACCGCGTGCTGACGCAGTTCGAGGCGGCCGGCCTCGTCACCCGCCACCACTTCGAGGGCGGGACGGCGGTGTTCGAGCTCAACCGCGGCGACCACCACGACCACGTCGTCTGCGTGGACTGCGGCAAGGTGGAGGAGTTCAACGATCCCGAGATCGAGGCGCTGCAGGCCGCGGCCGCCGACCGGCTCGGCTTCACGGTGGCGGATCACGCGCTGATCCTTTACGGCCACTGCCGCCGCGTCGCCTGCCCCAACAAGAAGCCCCGCGACGCCTGAGCCTTAAGGTTCGCGGCGCCGGCGACGCTCGGCGGGCACCTTGGCCTGGGCCCTGGGCTTCGCGAGCATCTGCCGCGCGTGCTCGCGCGCAGTGGCCGTGACATCCACGCCGGCGAGCATTCGCGCCAGTTCCTCCACCCGCTCATCCGGCGCGAGCTGGGTCAGCACCGTGCGGCTCGCGCGGCCGTCCGAGAGCTTGGCGACCCGCACCTGCTGGTCCGCCTGGCTCGCGACCTGAGGCAGGTGCGTGACGCACAGCACCTGGCCGCGCCGGCCGAGGGCGTGCAGCTCCCGTCCGACCATCTCGGCCACGGCTCCGCCGACGCCGGCGTCCACTTCGTCGAAGATCATGCAGGTGGGCCCGCCGACCTCATGTGCCGCCGCGACCTGCACCGCGAGGCTGATTCGCGACAGCTCGCCGCCGGAGGCGACGCGGGCGATCGGCCGCGGCGGCTGGCCGGGGTTGGCACTGACCAGGAACTCGATCCGGTCGACGCCATGCGGGTCCACCGGCAGCGGTGTTGGCGTCGTGACCTCCACCGCGAACTGCCCGCCGGGCATGCCGAGCCCGCGCATCAGCGCCGTCACCGAGCGGCTGAGCTCGGTCGCCGCCTGGCGCCGGGCAGCGCTCAGCGTCGCCGCGGCAGTCTGGTAGGCGCGCTCGAGCGCCGTGCGGCGCGCCTCGAGCTCGGTGAGCGTCAGGCCCGCGCGCTCCAGTGCCTCGAGTTCGCGGCGCAAGTTGCCGAGCTGCACCGGCAGCTCGGCGGCGGCGATCCGGTGCTTGCGCGCCAGCTGCTCGAGCGAGGCGATGCGCGTCTCGACCGCTTCCTGGCGGCGCGGGTCGACGTCGAGCGAGTCGAGATAAGCCGACAGCTCGCGGCCGGCTTCGCGCAGCGGAATCAGCGCCTCCTCGATCAACGCGCCGACCGGCTTGAGTCGCGCATCCAGTTCGAGCGCGTTCCTAAGCGCCGCGGCAGCGCGTCCGGCGCGCGCGTGCGCGTCCTGGCCCTCGCCGTCGTAGAGCAGCGTCAGCGCCGCCTGCGCCGACTCCGCGAGCCGGCCGCGGTTGGCGAGCCGCTGTGCCTCGAGCGCGAGCGCTTCGGGCTCGCCAGGCTCGAGGCCTAGGGCCTCGAGTTCCTGCACCTGGTAGCGCAGCAGCTCGAGCCGCGAGTCGCGCTCGACGGCTGCGGCCTCGAGCGCGGCGAGCTCGCTCGTGACCGCCCGGCACTCGCGTGCGAGGCGCGCGACCGGTTCGGCGAGCGCCTCGTGGCCGCCGTGCGCATCGAGCAGCGCGCGTTGCGTATCGGTGCGCGTCAGCGTCAGGAATTCCTGCTGGCCGTGGATGTCGAGCAGCAGCTCGCCGAGCGCGCGCGCCTGGCTGACCGGCTGCGCCTGGCCGTTGATCCAGCTGCGGGTGCGGCCGTCGGCGCCGACCAGACGCCGCAACATGACTTCACCGTCGTGCTCGAGCGACTGTTCCTCCAGCCAGGCGCGCGCCGGCGCATTGCCGCGGATGTCGAAGGTCGCGGTGATCTCGGCGCGCTCGGCGCCGTGACGGACGACGTCGGCGCCGGCGCGGCCGCCGATCGCGAGCAGCACCGCGTCGACCAGGATCGACTTGCCGGCGCCGGTCTCGCCGGTGAGCGCGGTGAGGCCGCGGCCGAGCTCGAGCTCGGCCGCGTCGATGATCGCGAAGTCGCGGATCAGCAGCTGCGTCAGCATGCTCAGGCGTCCGGCTGGCCGTGCCGCGCGCCGCGGCCCCAATGGAGCTTCGAGCGCAGGATGCGGAAATAGTCGTAGCCCGGCGGGTGCAGCAGCGTCACTGTGCTCTCCGACGGTTCCACGATCAGCCGGCCGTCAGGCGGCAGGTCGCCGAGCACGACGCCGTCGCAGGTGACCTGCGCGCGGACCGGCGCCTGCGCGATCAGGCGGATCTCGATCACGCAACGGCGCGACACGACGATCGGCCGGTCGGACAGCGTGTGCGGCGAGACCGGTGCGAGCACCAGCGCGTCGAGGTTCGGCGTCACGATCGGCCCGCCACAGGAGAGCGCGTAGGCGGTGGAGCCGGTCGCGGTCGCGACCACGTAGCCGTCGCCTCCGTGGGCGTTGACGAAGCGGCCGTCGATCCAGGTCTCGAAATCCATCATCCGGCCGGTCTCGCGCTTCTGCAGCACGACGTCGTTGAGGGCCCGCGCGGTGCGCTCCTGCGATGCCGCCGGGTCCAGCAGCCGCGCCTTGAGGCCGTGGCGGACGTCGCGGCTGTAGCGCCCCTCGAGCACGTCGCCGAAGCGGTCGAACATCTGCGCGGCACTGATGTCCGCCAGAAAGCCGAGCCGGCCGCGGTTGATGCCGAGCAGCGGCACGTCGCTGGCCTCGGCGAGCCGGGCGGCGTGCAGCAGCGTGCCGTCGCCGCCGACCGCGACCAGCAGCTCGGCGCGCCCGGCGAGCTCCTGCTCGGGGAGCGCGCTGACGCCGGCGCCGCGCGCGATCGCGCTCTCGGCGTCGACGACCACGTCGACGCCACGGCCGGTGGCGTGCGCGGCGAGCGCCTGCATCGCCTCCGCGACGAGCGGATCCGCGAACCGTCCGATGAGCGCGATGGTCTTGAAACGGGGCTGCATGAGGGTGCCGGCAACTTAACACGCGCGCTTCCCGCGGCGGCAGCCCGGGCGGGATATCTCAGCGAAGCGGTGCGGTTCGGAGGACACTGCACGGACGCGGCGGGAACGCCGCGAGCACCCGCAGATGCGCCTTGACACCTCGCGCGGCGGCTCGCTAGATTCGGCTGCGGCGGCGTGAAAGTCCATTCTGGACAGGGGCTTATTGAACATGGCCGGCGAATCGCGCGAAGCCTCGGTCACCGACCGCGGCGGCACGACGGTGCTCTCGGAGCGGGCGCAGCGCCTGCTCACGGCGCTCGTCGAGGCCTACATCCGCGACGGCCAGCCGGTGGGCTCGCGAACGCTGACGCGCGAGTCGGGCCTGCCGGTCAGCGCCGCCACCGTCCGCAACGTGATGGCCGACCTCGAGGAATTCGGCTTCGTCGCCTCGCCGCACACTTCCGCCGGGCGCATCCCGACCGACAAGGGCTATCGCTTCTTCGTCGACGCGCTGCTCAAGCTGCGGCCGAGCGGCGACATGGACCGCGACCTGTCGATGGCGCTGCAGCAGCGCTTCGGCGAGCGCGCCGACGATCCGCGTCACCTGATCGCCTCGGCCTCGCAGCTGCTGTCGAATTTCACCCGCCTGGCCGGCGTCGTCACCGTGCCGCGCCAGGCGCATTCGGCGGTCACGCAGATCGAGTTTCTGGCGCTGTCCGAGAACCGCGTGCTCGCGATCCTGGTGGTCAACGGCCGCGAGGTGCAGAACCGCATCCTGCAGGTTGAGCGGCCGTTCAGCAGCGAGGAGTTGCGGCGCGCGGCGAACTTCCTCAACGAGCAGTTCTGCGGCCTCGAGCTCTCCGACGTCCGCGGCCTGCTGCTCGCGCAGCTGCAGGAAACCCGGGCGTCGATGAACCAGATGATGCTGGACGCGATCTCGATGGCACAGAAGATGTTCGCGCCGGGCGGCGAGGGCGAGCTGCCGATCGACATGGTGATCGCCGGCGAGACCAACCTGATGGGCTTCGCGGAGCTGTCGAACGTCGAGCGGCTGCGGCGCCTGTTCGATGCCTTCACCGAGAAACGTGACATATTGCACCTGCTCGACCAGTGCCTGTCGGCTGACCGGGTGCAGATCTTCATCGGCCACGAATCCGGCTATCAGATCCTCGACGACTGCAGCGTGGTCACCGCCCCGTACACGGTCGGCAACGAGGTGGTCGGCGTGCTCGGCGTGATCGGGCCGACCCGCATGGCCTACGAACGGGTCATCCCGATCGTCGACCTCACTGCGCGGCTGCTCGGCTCGGCCCTCAACCAGAGCCGTTGAGAGCCGCCGGGGCCTTGAAGTGGGGCCACGAAGCCCCCATCCTCCGCGCCGGCGCGGCCTGAGCCGCGCTCCTGACCCTGCGGAGAGTCCTCGATGACCGACCCCAAGAGCCCCCCGAGCGATGCGGCGGACGCCGCCGGCCGTGACCCGGACGCCACCGCGGTCCTGGAGGGCGACGCCTTCCGGCCGGAGCTGACGGTGCTGCAGGCGGAGCTGGCCGCGGCGCGCCACAAGTCCGACGAGAACTTCAACCAGTACGTGCGCGCGCTGGCCGAGTTCGAGAACTTCAGGAAGCGCAGCGCGCGCGATCTGGAGAGCGCCCGTGCGTATGCGGTCGAGCGCTTCGCCCAGGAGCTCCTGCCGGCGCTGGACGGCTTCGAACTCGCGATCGCGAACGCGGCCCACGCCGACGCCAGGAGCCTGCTGGAGGGCCAGTCGGCGACCCACCGCCTGCTGCTCAAGGCCTTCGAGAAGGCCGGCATCGCCGAGCTCAACCCGAGCGGCACGGCCTTCAACCCGGCCGAGCACGAGGCGATGCTGGCCGAGCCGACCAGCGCCCAGGCGCCGAACACCGTGCTGCGCACCATCCAGAAGGGCTACGTGCTGAACGGCCGGGTGCTGCGCCCGGCGCGGGTCATCGTCGCCCGCGCCCCGGACGCTTGAGAAGCGCCGCGCCGGCCGCATCTAGGCGGTAACGAATTTCCGATCCCGTTTGAGGAGCGAAGACATGGGCAAAGTCATTGGCATCGACCTCGGCACGACCAACTCGTGCGTGGCGATCATGGAGGGCGGCAAGCCCAAGGTCATCGAGAACAGCGAGGGCGACCGCACGACCCCGTCGATCGTCGCCTTCACCAAGGATGACGAGGTGCTGGTCGGGCAGTCGGCCAAGCGCCAGGCGGTCACCAATCCGCAGAATACGCTGTACGCCGTGAAGCGCCTCATCGGCCGCAAGTTCGCCGACGACGTGGTCCAGAAGGACGTCGGGCTGGTGCCCTACAAGGTCGTCAAGGCCGACAACGGCGACGCCTGGGTGGAGGCGCAGGGCAAGAAGATCGCCCCGCCGGAGGTCTCCGCGCGCGTGCTGATGAAGATGAAGAAGACCGCCGAGGACTACCTTGGCGAGCCGGTCACCGAGGCGGTGATCACGGTGCCCGCGTACTTCAACGATTCGCAGCGCCAGGCGACCAAGGATGCCGGCCGCATCGCCGGCCTCAACGTCAAGCGCATCATCAACGAGCCGACCGCGGCTGCGCTCGCCTACGGCCTCGACAAGGAGGCCGCCGGCGACCGCAAGATCGCGGTCTACGATCTGGGCGGCGGCACCTTCGACATCTCGATCATCGAGATCGCCGAGGTGGACGGCGAGCGCCAGTTCGAGGTGCTCTCGACCAACGGCGACACCTTCCTCGGTGGCGAGGACTTCGACCGCCGGATCATCGACTACATCGCCGACGAGTTCCGCAAGGAGTCCGGCGTCGACGTCCGCAAGGACCCGCTCGCGATGCAGCGACTCAAGGAAGCGGCCGAGAAGACCAAGATCGAGCTCAGCTCAAGTCAGCAGACCGACATCAATCTGCCGTACATCACCGCCGACGCGTCGGGCCCGAAGCACCTCAACGTCAAGCTGACGCGCGCCAAGCTCGAGTCGCTGGTCGAGGACCTCGTGACGCGCACGATCGGCCCGTGCCGCACGGCGGTCAAGGACGCCGGCGTCTCGCTCACCGACATCGCCGAGGTGATTCAGGTCGGCGGCCAGACGCGCATGCCGCTGGTGCAGAAGGCGGTCAAGGACTTCTTCGGCAAGGAGCCGCGCAAGGACGTCAACCCGGACGAGGCGGTGGCCGTCGGCGCCGCGATCCAGGGCGGCGTGCTGTCGGGCGAGGTCAAGGACGTGCTGCTGCTCGACGTGACGCCGCTGTCGCTCGGCATCGAGACGCTCGGCGGCGTCATGACCAAGCTGATCGAGAAGAACACCACCATTCCGACCAAGGCGACCCAGGTGTTCTCGACCGCCGACGACAGCCAGCCGGCGGTGACGATCCACGTGCTGCAGGGCGAGCGCGACCGCTCCGGCGACAACAAGTCGCTCGGTCGCTTCGACCTCTCTGACATCCCGCCGGCGCCGCGCGGCATGCCGCAGATCGAGGTCACCTTCGACATCGACGCGAACGGCATCCTGCACGTCTCGGCCAAGGACAAGGGCACCGGCAAGGAGCAGAAGATCGTCATCAAGGCCTCGTCGGGCCTGTCGGAGGACGAGATCAAGCGGATGGTCAAGGACGCCGAGGCGCACGCCGCGGAGGACAAGAAGTTCCGTGAGCTGGTCGAGACGCGCAACCGCGCGGATGCGCTCGCGCACCAGGTCGAGAAGTCGCTCAAGGACCTCGGCGACAAGGTCACGGGCGAGGATCGCGCCAAGATCGAGTCCGCGCTCGGCGACCTCAAGACCGCGATGACGGCCGACGACAAGGAGGCGATCGACCGCAAGGCCGAGGCGCTGTCGACCGCCGCCGGCGAGGTGCTGCAGCGGGCCTCCGCAGCCGGCGCCGAGGCGGCCGCGGGCGCCGCGCCCGGCGCTGGCGCCAAGCCCGGCAACGAGGATGTCCTCGACGCCGAGTTCGAGGAAGTGAAGGGCAAGGACCGCAAGGCCTGACGGCCGTCGGTCCGGTATAACTGGAAACGCCGCCGCGGGTCACGCACCCGCGGCGGCGCGGTCGTTGGGGCGTGAGGGTGCATGGCGAAGCGCGACTACTACCAGGTCCTCGAGCTCGAGTGCACGGCGACCGACGCCGACATCAAGAAGGCCTACCGCCGCCTCGCGATGAAGCACCACCCGGACCGCAACTCCGGTGACGCCACCTCCGAGGAATCCTTCAAGGAAGCCAAGGAGGCCTACGAGGCCCTGTCCGACCCGCAGAAGCGCGCGGCCTACGACCAGTTCGGCCACGCCGGCCTCGAGCAGGGTCGCGGCCACGGCGTCGACCCCGGCGAGGTGTTCGGCGACATCTTCGGCGAGGTGTTCGGCGACATATTCGGCGGCGGTCGGCGCGGCGGCCGGCAGGTGTTCCGCGGCGCGGACCTGCGCTACGAGCTCGAGCTCGAGCTCGAGCAGGCGGTCTTCGGTCACGCCGCCGAGATCGAGCTGACCACGCTCGCCGAGTGCGAGACCTGCGCCGGCAGCGGCGCCGCCAAGGGCAGCACGCCGACCCGCTGCACGACCTGCGGCGGCGTCGGCCAGGTGCGGATGCAGCAGGGCTTCTTCGCGGTGCAGCAGACCTGTCCGCGCTGCAAGGGCCGCGGCAACATCATCGAGCAGCCCTGCGACAGCTGCTACGGCCAGGGCCGCGTGCGCCGCGCGCGCACGCTGCAGGTCAAGGTGCCGGCGGGCGTCGACAGTGGCGATCGCATCCGGCTGTCCGGCGAAGGCGAAGCGGGCCGCAACGGTGGCCCGCCGGGCGACCTGTACGTCGAAGTCGCGGTCCGCAAGCATGAGATCTTCGAGCGCGAGGGCGCCGACCTCTCCTGCGAGGTGCCGATCGCGTTCACGATCGCGGCGCTCGGCGGCGAGGTGGAGGTGCCGACGCTCGGTGGCCACGCGGCGATCAAGGTGCCGTCGGAGACGCAGTCCGGGCGGGTGTTCCGCCTCAAGGGACAGGGCGTACGGCCGGTCCGCGGCGGCCCGACCGGCGATCTCTTTTGCCGGGTGGTCGTCGAGACGCCGGTCAACCTGTCCGGCGAGCAGAAGGAGCTCTTGAAGAAGCTCGACTCCTCGCTGAAGAAGAGCCCCAAGCAGCACAATCCGCGCGAGGCCGGCTGGCTCGACGGCGTCAAGAAGTTCTTCGAGAGCATCGGCCAATGAGCGCCACCAGCGCCTCGCTCGCTCCGGTCCGGATCGCGCTGCTCGGCGCTACCGGCCGGATGGGCCGCAGCCTGATTCACGCGATTCACGACAGCACCGACTTCGAGCTCGTCGGCGCGCTCGCCTCGCCCGAAAGCCCGGCGCTCGGGCGCGACGTCGGTGAGATCGCCTCGCTCGGGCGAAACTTCGGCACGCCGCTCAGCGCCGACCGGCTGGTCGCGCTCGCCAGCGCCGAGGTCGCCCTCGACTTCACCGTCGCCAGCGCGGTCGGCGCCAACATCGCCGCCTGCGCGGCGCGCGGCTGCGCGCTGCTGGTCGGCACGACCGGGCTCGACGGCGCGACGCTGGATGCGCTAGAGGCCGCGGCCGGCCGGATCGCGGTGCTCAAGGCGGCGAACACCAGCCTCGGCGTCAATCTGCTGGCGCGGCTCGTCGAGCAGGCGGCGGCGGCACTGCCGGCCGACTACGACATAGAGATCGTGGAGGCGCACCATCGCTACAAGCTCGACGCGCCGTCCGGCACGGCGCTCGCGCTCGGCGAGGCCGCGGCCTCCGGCCGCGGCTCGGAGCTGCGCGAGATCGGCGTCACCGAACGCGCCGGGCGCAACGCCGCGCGCCGCGAGGGCTCGATCGGCTTTGCGTCGCTGCGCGGCGGCGACATCGTCGGCGACCACACGGTGGTGTTCGCCGGTCCCGGCGAGCGGCTTGAGCTCACGCACCGGGCCCATGACCGCATGACCTTCGCCTACGGGGCGCTGCGCGCCGCCGAGTGGCTGCGCGGGCGCGGCCCGGGGCGCTACGCGATGGCCGACGTCCTCAACCTCGGCTGATTCCGACCGGGCGGCTGCCCGCTGTCCGCCGGCAGCGGCCGGACCCGTTGACGGGGCCTGCCGCGCGTCGCTGCCGCCCGCTTTGTCGTCGAGCACGCCGGCGTGGCGCGTGACTCCGGGACCGAGCGCGAACTCCGGCCGCCTGGACGGCGAACAGCCGCGCCGAGAGCGCCTGCCCGGCGCTGCCCGACGGCCGTCGCGCGCGGCGCGCGGCGCGGCCTCGAAGGCGCCGCTCAGGGGGCGCTGCGGGGGTTGCGCCGCGCGGGCCGTCGACGGCTCCTAGACACGGCTGCTGGCGACCGGGAAAGTGCGCGTAAAGCTTTGCTGGATCATCAGCCTATGCCGGCTTATTGATGCGAAACATTGGCCGGGCATGGCGGCCGCGCACGGCGTCGTGACGAGCGCCGGCGAGCGCCATGCGGATGGACGTTGCACGCGCTCTAAAGTAAAGTCGCGTTCCGGTTCTGATGACGAATTCCCATGAAGCGGGCGGAGTCCAACAGCGCGACTCCACCCGCTTTGGTTTATCTGGAGTCGGCAGACCGGGTTCCCGTCCAACGTCACCTCATCCCGAGGGCCACGGGAGGGTGCGCCGCGACGGCCGGATGCCGGTGACCCGGTGGAGATCCGCGTGACGACACCCGCAGTACTCGCCCTGGAAGACGGAACGGTCTTCCGGGGTATTTCCATCGGTGCCAAGGGCAATACCACCGGCGAAGTCGTCTTCAATACCGCGATGACCGGCTACCAGGAAATCCTGACCGACCCGTCCTACGCCCGCCAGATCGTCACGCTGACCTATCCGCACATCGGCAACACCGGCGCGACGCCTGAGGACCTCGAGTCCGGCGCGATCTACTGCGCCGGTCTCGTGATCCGCGACCTGCCGCTGCTGCACTCCAGCTGGCGCGCTGCCGAGTCGCTGCAGAGTTTCCTCAAGCGCGGCAAGCTGGTCGCGATCGCCGACATCGACACCCGCCAGCTGACGCGGATCCTGCGCGAGAAGGGCGCGCTCGCCGGTTGCATCATGACCGGCGACACGGTCGATGCGGCGGCGGCGGTCCGCGCGGCGAAGAAGTTTCCGGGCCTGAAGGGCATGGACCTCGCCAAGGTGGTCTCGGCGAAGCGCTCGTACCAGTGGAACGACGGCACGCACTTCGACGGTGCCGCCGAGCGGCCGGTGCGCGCTGCGCAGCGCCTTCACGTCGTCGCCCACGACTTCGGCATCAAGCGCAACATCCTGCGACTGCTCGCCGATCACGGTTGCCGCGTGACCGTGGTGCCGGCGCAGACCCCGGCGGCGACTGTGCTCGAGCTGCACCCGGACGGAATCTTCCTCTCGAACGGCCCGGGCGACCCGGAGCCGTGCGACTACGCGATCAGCGCGATCCGCGAGTACCTCGAAACCGACGTGCCGGTGTTCGGCATCTGCCTCGGTCACCAGCTGCTCGGTCTCGCCGCCGGTGGGCGCACCCTGAAGATGAAGTTCGGCCACCACGGTGCGAACCATCCGGTGCAGGAGCTCGACACCGGCCGGGTGCTGATCACCAGCCAGAACCATGGCTTCGCGGTCGACGAGTCGTCGCTGCCGCCGAACGTGCGCGCCACACACCGTTCGCTGTTCGACGGCTCGCTGCAGGGCCTCGAGCTCACCGATCGCGCCGCCTTCAGCTTCCAGGGCCACCCGGAGGCGAGCCCGGGGCCGCACGACATGGCGGGGCTGTTCGAGCACTTCGTGCACCTGATGCTGCGCCGGCTGCAGTCGCAGCTGCGCACTCGCGAGGTCAGCAAGGCGGCCCCCCAACAGACTGGCGTCACCGAAGGCTGAGGCACCACAGACCCCACCATGCCGAAGCGTACCGACATCAAGAGCGTCCTCATCATCGGCGCCGGCCCGATCATCATCGGCCAGGCCTGCGAGTTCGATTATTCCGGCGCGCAGGCCTGCAAGGCGCTGCGCGAGGAGGGCTACCGGGTCGTGCTCGTGAACTCGAACCCGGCGACGATCATGACCGACCCGGAGATGGCCGACGCCATCTACATCGAGCCGGTGCATTGGCGCACGGTCGCCCGCATCATCGAGAAGGAGCGGCCGGACGCGCTGTTACCGACGATGGGCGGCCAGACCGCGCTCAACTGCGCGCTCGACCTGGTGCGCGAGGGCGTGCTCGACAAGTTCGCCTGCGAGCTGATCGGCGCCTCGCGCGAGGCGATCGACATGGCCGAGGATCGCGAGCTGTTCCGGATCGCGATGCGCGACATCGGCCTCGAGACGCCGCGCGCGATGATCGCGCACAGCCTCGAGGAGGCGCTGGCGGTGCAGGCCGAGATCGGCTACCCGACCGTGATCCGCCCGTCGTTCACGATGGGCGGCACCGGCGGCGGCATCGCCTACAACCGCGAGGAGCTCGAGACGATCGTCGCCCGCGGCCTCGACGCCTCGCCGACCAGCGAGGTGCTGCTCGAGGAGTCGGTGCTCGGCTGGAAGGAGTTCGAGATGGAGGTGGTCCGCGACTCGGCGGACAACTGCATCATCGTCTGCTCGATCGAGAACCTCGACCCGATGGGCGTGCACACCGGCGACTCGATCACCGTCGCGCCGTCGCAGACGCTGACCGACAAGGAGTACCAGCGGCTGCGCAACGCCTCGATCGCCGTGCTGCGCAAGATCGGCGTCGATACCGGCGGCTCGAACGTGCAGTTCGCGATCAGCCCGAAGGACGGCCGCGTGCTGGTGATCGAGATGAACCCGCGCGTGTCGCGCTCCTCGGCACTGGCCTCGAAGGCCACCGGCTTCCCGATCGCCAAGATCGCCGCCAAGCTCGCGATCGGCTACACGCTCGACGAACTCAAGAACGAGATCACCGGCGGCGCGACGCCGGCCTCGTTCGAGCCGGCGATCGACTACGTCGTGACCAAGATCCCGCGCTTCACCTTCGAGAAGTTCCCGGGCGCCAACACGCGGCTGACGACGCAGATGAAGTCCGTCGGCGAGGCGATGGCGATCGGCCGCACGCTGCAGGAGTCGCTGCAGAAGGCGCTGCGCAGTCTCGAGACGGGCCTCACCGGCTTCGACGAGCAGATCCAGCTGCCGCTCAACGAGGAGCGCGAGGCGGCGCTGGTCGCGGAGCTGCGCCATCCCGGCGGCAGCCGGCTGCTGTACGTCGGCGATGCGTTCCGCGCCGGCTGGTCGATCGCCCGGCTCTACGAGCTGACGGCCATCGACCCGTGGTTCCTCGCGCAGATCGAGGACCTGGTGCAGGAGGAGACGCGGGTCCGCGGCGGCGGCCTCGCCGAGCTCGAGCAGGCGCGCCTCAGGGTGCTGAAGCGCAAGGGCTTCTCCGACGCACGCCTCGCCAAGCTGATCGGCGTCGAGGAGTCGGTGATCAGGAAGCGCCGCCACGCCTACGGCCTGCATCCGGTCTACAAGCGCGTCGACACCTGCGCCGCCGAGTTCGCGACCACGACCGCCTACCTATACTCGACCTACGACGATGAGTGCGAGGCGAACCCGACCGAGCGGCGCAAGATCGTGATTCTCGGCGGCGGGCCGAACCGCATCGGCCAGGGCATCGAGTTCGACTACTGCTGCGTGCACGCGGCGCTCGCACTGCGCGAGGACGGCTTCGAGACCATCATGGTCAACTGCAACCCGGAGACCGTCTCCACCGACTACGACACCTCGGACCGGCTGTATTTCGAGCCGCTGACCTTCGAGGACGTCATGGAGATCATCGCCAAGGAGAAGCCCGAAGGCGTGATCGTGCAGTACGGCGGCCAGACGCCGCTCAAGCTCGCGCGCGCGCTGGCGGCGGCGGGCGCGCCGATCATCGGCACCACGCCCGATTCGATCGACGTCGCCGAGGACCGTGAGCGCTTCCAGCAGCTGATCCAGAAGCTCGGCCTCAAGCAGCCGGCGAACGCGACCGCGCGCGCCGAGGAGCAGGCGGTGCAGCTGGCGCGCGAGGTCGGCTACCCGCTGGTGGTGCGGCCGTCGTACGTGCTCGGCGGCCGGGCGATGGAGGTCGTCTTCAACGAGGACGACCTGCGCACC
Source organism: Pseudomonadota bacterium (assembly GCA_025355105.1). Lineage (GTDB taxonomy): Bacteria > Pseudomonadota > Gammaproteobacteria > Steroidobacterales > Steroidobacteraceae > CAIKZZ01. The sequence continues at coordinate 113,290 of JANYAE010000122.1, forward strand.
TACATGAACGAGGCGGTCAAGGTCTCGAACGACAGCCCGGTGCTGCTCGATCGATTCCTCGACCTCGCGACCGAAGTCGACGTCGACGCGATCTGCGACGGCACCGACGTGCTGATCGGCGGCATCATGGAGCACATCGAGCAGGCCGGCGTGCATTCCGGCGATTCCTCGTGCTCGCTGCCGCCGTACGCCTTGTCGGCCAAGGTGCAGGCGGAGCTTAGGGAGCAGACGCGGCGCATGGCGCAGGCGCTCAACGTGATCGGCCTGATGAACGTTCAGTTTGCGATTCAGAACGGCGTCGTCTACGTGCTCGAGGTCAACCCGCGCGCCTCGCGCACCGTGCCGTTCGTCTCCAAGGCGACCGGCCGGCAGCTCGCCAAGATCGCCGCGCGCGTCATGACCGGCCGCTCGCTGAAGGAGCAGGGCGTCGGCGAGGAGCGGGTGCCGAAGTACTTCTCCGTCAAGGAGTCGGTGTTCCCGTTCGCTAAGTTCCCCGAGGCCGACCCGATCCTCGGCCCCGAGATGAAGTCGACCGGCGAAGTGATGGGGACCGGACGGACCTTCGGCGAGGCCTACGCCAAGGCGCAGAGCGGCTCCGGCGTGGTGCTGCCGCGCCGCGGCGTGTGCCTGCTGTCGGTGCGCGAGCGCGACAAGCCGGGCGCGGTCGCGCTCGCGCGCGAGCTGATCGCGCGCGGCTTCGAGATCGTCGCGACCGAGGGCACGGCGCGCGCGCTCGAGGCCGCCGCCATCCCGTGCCGGCATGCGCTCAAGGTGCGCGAGGGCCGGCCGCACATCGTCGACATGATCAAGAATGACGAGATCGACCTGATCGTCAACACCACGGAAGGCAAGCAGGCCGTCCGCGAGTCGCGTTCGATCCGCCGCGAGGCGGTGGCGCGCAAGGTGACCTACTACACGACCGTGCCTGCGGCGCGCGCCACCTGTGACGCGCTCGACCACCTCGACGAGGTCGAGGTGAACCGTCTGCAGGACCTGCACAAGGAGCTGGTGGCGTGAAGCGCAGTCCCATCACCGTGCGTGGCGCCGAGCGCCTGCGCGCGGAGCTCAAGCGGCTGAAGTCCGTAGAACGTCCGGCCGTCATCAAGGCGATCGCCGAGGCGCGCGGCCATGGCGATCTGTCGGAGAACGCCGAGTACCACGCGGCCCGCGATCAGCAGGGCTTCATCGAGGGCCGGATCAACGAGATCGAGAGCCGGCTGTCGCACACCGAGATCATCGATGTCTCGAAGCTACCGCAGACCGGCAAGGTCGTGTTCGGCACGACCGTCGAGCTCGAGGGCACCGAGGACGGCATCCGGGTCACCTACCAGGTAGTCGGCGAGGATGAGGCGGACATCCGCCAGGGGCTGATCGCGATCACCTCGCCCATCGCGCGCGCGCTGGTCGGCAAGGAGCAGGGCGACACGGTCGACGTGCAGGCGCCGGGCGGCGTGCGCTCCTACGAGATCGTCAAGGTCAAGTACGAGTGAGACTGGCGAGGCGGCTGCTGCTCGCGTTCTGGGCCGGGCTGCTGCTGACGCTGGGCGCGGTGGTCGCGCCGACGCTGTTCGCGGTGCTCGCCGACCGCCCGCTTGCCGGCTTCATCGCCGGCAACCTGTTCCGCTCCGCCACCGTGATCTCGGCCGCGATCGCGGCACTGCTGGCCGGGCTCGCAGCGCGGGCCGGCGGCGAGCAGGTGCGGTCGCGGCAGGCCGAGGCCGCGGTGCCGGCGGTGCTGCTGTCGATCAGCGAGTGGCTCGTCCGGCCGCTGCTCGAGGCGGCGCGCGCCGGCGGCACCGGCGGCGGCGCCTTCGCGGCCTGGCACGCGGTCTCGAGCGGACTCTACTGGCTGGCGACCGTGGTGGTGGTGGTCGCGGTGGTGCGCGAGCTGCGCAGCTAGTCCGGCAGCACGATCCGCGACAGCTTCGGGTTCGGCCTGAAGAACAGCCCCACGTTGCCGATGCGCTGCACGAGCGCGCTCGACGTGCGCGTGGCGAGCGTCGCGAAGGCGGTGTCGCGCGCGGCGCGATCGCCGAGGCGCGCCTTGGCCTTCACCAGCTCGTGGTCGCTGAGTGCGCGTTCCATCTCGGCGGCCACGGCGTCGGTGAGCCCGGCGTTGCCGAGCGTGACCAAGGGATGCAGCGGATGGCCGAGCCGGCGCAGGTGTTTCTTCTGGCGTTCGTTCAGGTTCATGCACACATTATAGGGATGGCCAGGGCGGCCACGGTGCGAGGCTTCGATGGCAAAGCGCAGCAAGTCGAGTGAGCAGTGGCTGAAGGAGCACCGCGCCGACGCCTACGTCAAACGGGCCAAGAAGGAGGGCTTTCGCTCGCGCGCGGCGTTCAAGCTTGAGGAACTTGATGCCGCCGAGCGGCTTCTAAAGCCCGGCATGGTCATCGTCGACCTCGGCGCCGCGCCCGGCGGCTGGAGTCAGTATGCGGCCAAGACATTGAATGGTAAGGGTTATGTGCTCGCCCTGGACATCCTGCCGATGGACGCGGTCAGCGGAGTGACCTTCATCGAGGGCGATTTTCGCGAGCCCGGCCCGCTGCAGGCGCTGAAGGAGGCGCTGGCCGGACGTCCGGTCGATCTTGTGATGTCCGACATGGCCCCCAATATGTCCGGCATCGATGCTGTGGACCAGCCGCGCCAGCTGTACCTCGCCGAACTCGCCCTCGAGTTCAGTCGCGAAGTGCTCCGGCCGGGCGGCGTGTTCCTCGCCAAGGTGTTTCAGGGAGCGGGCTTCGACGGGTTGCTGCGCGCGGTGCGCGTGGAATTCGAGAAAGTCCGCATGAAGAAGCCACCGGCGTCGCGCGCGCGCAGTGCCGAGATGTACCTGCTGGCGACCGGCAGGCGTATCCTGTAGCGTCGGTTGCGAATGCCGGCCTCGAGCCCCGCACGGAGCCTCTTTTGAACGACCTGACGAAGAACATCATCCTCTGGGTGGTCATCGCGGTAGTGCTGCTCGCGGTGTTTTCGAATTTCAGCGCGCGTCCCGGCACCAACCCGGAGATGCCGTACTCGCAGTTCCTGACCGAGGTCGAGAACAACGCGGTCCGCCAGGCCGAGATCAAGGGCGAGACCATCTCCGGCACGCGCGCCAACGGCGAGCCGTACATCACCTACAGCCCCGAGACCGACAACACCGCGCTGATCGGCCTGCTGAAGAAGCACGACGTCAGCTTCCGCGCCGCGCCGCCTGAGCGGCAGTCGGTGCTGATGCAGCTGTTCCTGTCGTCGTTTCCGATCCTGCTGCTGATCGGCGTCTGGGTGTACTTCATGCGCCAGATGCAGGGCGGCGCGGGCGGCCGCGGCGCGATGAGTTTCGGCAAGAGCCGCGCGCGGCTGCTCAACGAGGACCAGGTCAACGTCACCTTTGCCGACGTGGCCGGCGTCGAGGAAGCCAAGGAAGAGGTCAAGGAGATCGTCGACTTCCTGAAGGACCCCGCCAAGTTCCAGAAGCTCGGCGGCAAGATTCCGAAGGGCGTGCTGATGGTCGGCAGCCCGGGCACGGGCAAGACGCTGCTCGCGCGGGCGATCGCCGGCGAAGCCAAGGTGCCGTTCTTCACGATCTCCGGCTCGGACTTCGTCGAGATGTTCGTCGGCGTCGGCGCCTCGCGCGTGCGCGACATGTTCGAGCAGGCCAAGAAGCACGCGCCCTGCATCATCTTCATCGACGAGATCGACGCGGTCGGCCGCCACCGCGGCGCCGGTCTGGGCGGCGGCCACGACGAGCGCGAGCAGACGCTCAACCAGCTGCTGGTCGAGATGGACGGCTTCGAGGGCAACGAGGGCATCATCGTCATCGCCGCGACCAACCGGCCTGACGTGCTCGACCCGGCGCTGCTGCGCCCCGGCCGGTTCGACCGCCAGGTGGTCGTGCCGCTGCCGGACGTGCGCGGCCGCGAGCAGATCCTCAAGGTGCACATGCGCAAGGTGCCGGTCGCCGACGACGTCAAGCCGTCGCTGATCGCGCGCGGTACGCCGGGGTTTTCCGGCGCCGACCTCGCCAATCTCGTCAACGAGGCGGCGCTGTTCGCGGCTCGCGCCAACAAGCGCATCGTCTCGATGGCCGAGTTCGAGCGCGCCAAGGACAAGATCTACATGGGCGCCGAGCGGCGCTCGATGGTGATGTCGGACCAGGAAAAGCGCATGACCGCCTACCACGAGGCAGGCCACGCGATCGTCGGCTTCGTGGTGCCGGAGCACGACCCGGTCTACAAGGTCACGATCATCCCGCGCGGCCGGGCGCTCGGCCTCACCTGGTATCTGCCGGAAGGCGACAAGTACAGCACCAGCAAGCGCCAGCTCGAGAGCCGGATCGCCTCGCTGTTCGGCGGACGCGTCGCCGAGGAGATCGTGTTCGGCGCCGACGGCGTGACGACCGGCGCCTCCAACGACATCGAGCGCGCCACCGAGCTGGCCCGCAACATGGTCACGAAGTGGGGCCTGTCGGACCGCCTCGGCCCGCAGACCTACACCGAGGACCAGGGCGAGGTGTTCCTCGGCCGCAGCGTCACGCAGCACAAGCAGGTGTCCGACGTGACCGCGCACGTAATCGACGAGGAAGTGCGCCGGGTCATCGACTCGAACTACGCGCGCGCCAAAGTGATCCTCGATACGCACATCGCCGTGCTGCACAAGATGGCCGAGGCGCTGGTGCGCTACGAGACCATCGACGACCAGCAGATCAAGGACATCATGGCCGGGCGCGAGCCCAAGCCGCCGGAAGGCTGGGATGACGCGTCGCTGACGCCGCCCGGGTCGCCGCCGCCGGCCGAGTCCGACAAGAAGCCGGGCCTCGGGGGCGTCGGCACGCCGGCCGGCCAGCACTGATCCACCAGGCGGCGGGCGTGCACCTGCGCTGCCGCGCCCGGCAACTTCCGCTCGGGGATCCCGCGGTCATGGGGGTCCTGAACGTCACCCCGGACTCATTCTCCGACGGCGGTCGCTTCGGCGACCCCGCGGCGGCGTTCGACGCCGCACGCCGCATGGTCGCGGACGGCGCCCGGATCATCGACGTCGGCGGTGAGTCGACGCGCCCGGGAGCGCTGCCGCCGACGACCGAGGAGGAGCTGCGGCGCGTCGTGCCGGTGGTGCGCGCGATCGCCGCCGAGCTCGACGTCGTGATCTCGGTCGATACCAGCCGCGCGGCCGTCATCGAAGCGGCACTCGCCGCCGGCGCGCACCTGATCAACGACGTCCGCGGGCTGCGTGACAGCGCGGCGCTCGAGGTCGCGGCACGCCTCGGTGCCGGAGTGTGCGTGATGCACATGCAGGGCGAGCCCGGAACGATGCAGAATGCGCCCCGCTACACGGACGTGGTCGCCGAGGTGCGCGAGTTCCTGCTCGAGCGCGTGGCTGCCTGCCGCGCGGCGGGCGTCGCGGCGGATGCGATCGCGGTGGATCCGGGCTTCGGCTTTGGCAAGAACGCCGAGCACAACCTGGCGCTGTTTCGGTCGCTCGAGAGCTTCACGACGCTCGGCGTGCCGCTGCTCGTCGGGCTGTCGCGCAAGTCGCTGGTCGGCCAGCTGACCGGCCGCCCGGTCGGCAGCCGCCTCGCCGGCAGCGTCGCGCTCGCCGCGCTCGCCGCGGAGCGCGGCGCGGCGATCATCCGGGCGCACGACGTCGCCGAGACGGTCGACGCGGTTCGAGTCGGCGCGGCGCTCGGCCGCGGCAGAGGAGAGTAGCGATGAGCAGGAAGTACTTCGGCACCGACGGCGTCCGCGGCCACGTCGGCAGGCACCCGATGACGGTCGAGTTCGCGCTGCGGCTCGCGAGCGCCGCCGCGCGCGTGCTCGCACCGGACGGCGGCTCGGTGCTGATCGGCAAGGACACGCGGCTGTCCGGCTACATGTTCGAGTCGGCGCTCGAAGCCGGCTTCGTCGCCTCAGGCGTCAGCGTCAAGCTGATGGGGCCGCTGCCGACTCCGGGTGTCGCCTACCTGACGCAAAAGTTCGGCTGCGACTTCGGCGTCGTCATCAGCGCCTCGCACAACCTGTACGAGGACAACGGCATCAAGTTCTTCGACCGCACCGGCGGCAAGCTCTCCGATGCGCTCGAGCACGCCATCGAGGCGCGCATCGACGAGCCGCCGACCACGGTCGAATCGCAGCGCCTCGGTCGCGCGGTCCGCACCGATCGCGAGCGCACGATCTACCAGGACTTCTGCCGCTCGACGATGCCGGACGGCGTGACGCTGGAAGGCCTGAAGCTGGTCGTCGACTGCGCCAACGGCGCGGCCTACAAGGTCGCGCCGCGGGTCGTCGCCGACCTCGGCGCCGAGATCGTGCCGATCGGCTGTTCGCCGAACGGCCGCAACATCAACGACGGCTGCGGCTCGACGCAGCCCTCGCTGCTGCAACTCACGGTGCCGGGCGTGCGCGCCGACGCCGGCATGGCGCTCGACGGCGACGGCGACCGGGTGGTGATGGTCGATCACCTCGGCCGCACCGTCGACGGTGACCAGCTGCTCTACGTGATCGCGCGCCACCGCCACGTGACCGGAACCCTGAAGGGCCCGGTGGTCGGCACGGTGATGAGCAATCTCGGCCTCGAGCACGCGCTGGCGGCGCTCGGCGTGCCGTTCCGCCGCGCCGCGGTGGGCGATCGCTACGTGCTCGAGTTGCTGCGCGAGACCGGCGGCGAACTTGGCGGCGAGAGTTCGGGGCACCTGCTGTGCCTGGACAAGACCACCACCGGGGACGGCCTGGTGAGCGCCCTGCAGGTGCTCGCGATCATGAAGCAGACCGGCGCCAAGCTGGCCGAGATGGTCGCCGAGATGCCGAAGTACCCGCAGATCCTGCTCAACGTCCGCACTCCGAAGCGCATTGACCTCAGCACCCGCCCCGAGATCGCCGCCGCGGTCAGCGCCGCCGAGGCCCGTTTTGCCGGCCAGGGGCGCATCGTGCTGCGGCCGTCCGGCACCGAGCCCGTGATCCGCGTGATGGCCGAGGGCCAGGATGAGGCGCTGGTCCGGGAGGTGGTCGAGACGCTCGCCGCGGTGGTCCGCCAGGCGGCCGCCGACTGAGGCGCAAATCATTGATTTTGGCGGGGCCGGCGGGTATCCTGCCGCGCCTTTCGAGGACACCCCCCATGCGACGACCGGTGCTTGCCGGCAACTGGAAGATGCACGGCACGCGGGCGGAAAACGCCCGGCTCGTCGACGCGCTGATCGAGGCGAGCGACGAGGCCCGCTGCGACGTGGTGATCTGCCCGCCGCTCGTCTACCTGTGGGAGATCGGTCGACAGCTCAAGGACAGCCCGATCGGGCTCGGCGCGCAAGACGTCTGCGCCGAGGCCCAGGGCGCGTTCACCGGCGAGGTGTCCGCCGCGATGCTCAAGGACGTCGGCTGCGGCTACGCGATCGTCGGCCACTCCGAGCGGCGCCAGCTGTATCGCGAGGACGACGCGCTGGTCGCGCGCAAGTTCGTCGCGGTGCAGGGCGTGGCCCTGGTGCCGATCCTGTGCGTGGGCGAGACGCTCGACGAGCGCGAGCGGGGCGTGACCGAGGAGATCGTCGCCCGGCAGCTCGACGCCGTGCTGGCGGTGGCTGGGATCGCCGCCTTCGCCCGGGCGGTCGTGGCGTATGAGCCGGTCTGGGCGATCGGCACCGGCAAGAACGCCACGCCGGAGCAGGCGCAGGCGGTCCACGCCTTCATCCGCGCACGAATCAGCGCCCGGGATGCTATGATTGGGGATGGCCTGCGGCTGTTGTACGGCGGCAGCGTCAAGGCGGCGAACGCCGCCGAACTCTTTGACCAGCCTGACGTTGACGGTGGGCTCGTCGGCGGCGCCTCGCTCAAGGCGGATGAATTCGTGAGGATCTGCGCTGCGGCTGCCTGAGCGGCCGCTCGGATACGTTGTCCATGCTCCAACAGATACTGCTCGGTCTACACGTGCTGCTGTCCGCCTCGATCATCGGCCTCGTGCTGCTGCAGCGGGGCAAGGGCGCGGATGCCGGCGCCGGCTTCGGCTCCGGGGCGTCCGGCACCGTGTTCGGCGCACGCGGCTCGTCGACGTTCTTCTCGAAGATGACCGCGATCCTCGCGACGTGCTTCTTCATGACGAGTCTGTCGCTGGCCTATATGGCGAGCCACCGCACGAACACGGGCCCCAAGAGCCTCATCGAACAGGTTCCGGTCACGACGCCGGCCCAGGTGCCGGCGCCGGTCAGCGAGCTGCCGGCCGTACCGGCATCGGCGCCCGAGACGCCGAGTAAGTAATTACCGACGTTGAGTTCAGCGGACGATTCGATTTGATTGCCGACGTGGCGGAATTGGTAGACGCACTAGCTTGAGGTGCTAGCACCGTAAGGTGTGCCGGTTCGAGTCCGGCCGTCGGCACCACCCTCAAGACGGACAACAAGATCACTCGTTAGAGGGTGACGGGGCCGCGCTCAGCCGTCTAGAATACGGCGGATGACACGGGCCTCGATGCACGCGGTTCGGGAACGCCGGTGATGCTCGCCAATTACCTGCCGATTCTGATTTTCCTCTGCGTCGCTGCCGGCATCGGCGGCGTGCTCATCGTCCTCGGATTCCTGCTCGGCCCGCGCCGGCCGGATGCCGACAAGCTCGCGCCGTTCGAGTGCGGCTTCGAGGCATTCGAGGACTCGCGCATGAAGTTCGACGTGCGCTACTACCTGGTCGCGATCCTCTTCATCCTGTTCGATCTCGAGATCGCATTCCTGTTCCCGTGGGCCGTGTCGCTCAAGTCGATCGGTCACTTCGGCATCCTGTCGATGGCCGTGTTCCTCGCGATCCTCATCGTCGGGTTCGTCTACGAGTGGAAGAAGGGAGCGCTGGAATGGGACTAGTCGCCGAGGTCGACGCGGCGCTGCAGGACAAGGGCTTCGTGACCGCGCGTCTCGACGATCTGATGAACTGGGCGCGGACCGGCTCGTTGTGGCCGATGACCTTCGGGCTCGCCTGCTGTGCCGTCGAGATGATGCAGGCCGGCGCGGCCCGCTACGACCTCGACCGCTTCGGCGTCGTGTTCCGCGCCAGCCCGCAGCAGTCCGACGTCATGATCGTCGCCGGCACGCTGACCAACAAGATGGCGCCCGCGCTGCGACGCGTCTACGACCAGATGAGCGAGCCGCGCTGGGTCATCTCGATGGGCTCGTGCGCCAACGGCGGCGGCTACTATCACTACTCCTACGCGGTGGTGCGCGGCTGTGACCGTATCGTGCCGGTCGACGTCTACGTGCCGGGCTGCCCGCCGTCGGCGGAAGCGCTGATGTACGGCATCTTCCAGCTGATGAACAAGATTCGCCGCACCAGCACGATCGCGCGATGAGCGAGCCGATGAGCGATCCCACACCCGCCGCCGCCGCTCCTGCGCCTGACCGCTTCGCGCAGTTCGCCGCCGCGATCGTCGATGCGGCCAATGGCCGCGTGACGCCGGTCGGCGCGCTGCCGGGCGAGCTCGCCTTCGACGTCGAGGCGGACGTGATCGTCGAGGTGTGCGCGGCGCTGCGCGACGATCCGCGGCTGCGCTTCGAGGTGCTGACCGACCTCTCGGGGATCGACTACCTCACCTATGGCCGCGACGAGTGGAACACGCACGACGCGACCGGCACCGGCTTCAGCCGCGGCGTCGCCGGGCGCTACCGCGCCGAGGCGCCGCCCGCGGACGCGCCGGCCGCCACCACGCCGGAGCGGCGCTTCGCGGTCGTCTATCACCTGCTGTCGATCGAGGCGAACCGCCGTGTGCGGCTGCGCGCCTACTGCGCGCCCGGCGAGCCGCCGATGATCGACTCGGTCGTCGACGTCTGGTCCGGCGCGAACTGGTTCGAGCGCGAGGTGTTCGATCTGTTCGGCGTGCTGTTTCGCGGCCATCCCGACCTGCGGCGCATCCTCACCGACTACGGCTTCATCGGCCACCCGTTCCGCAAGGACTTCCCGCTGATCGGCCACGTCGAGGTGCGCTACGACCCGGAGAAGCGCCGTGTGGTCTACGAGCCGGTGAGCATCGAGGCGCGCGTGCTGGTGCCGCGCGTGATCCGCGACGACCACCGCTACGAGGCCGCGCTCTCCGCCCGCAGCGCGCCGGCAGCGCCGCCGGCGCCGGGGAAGCCGAATGGCTGAGATCCGCAACTTCACGCTCAATTTCGGCCCGCAGCACCCGGCGGCGCACGGCGTGCTGCGCCTCGTCCTCGAGATGGACGGCGAGGTCGTGCAGAAGGCTGACCCGCACGTCGGTCTCCTGCACCGCGGCACCGAGAAGCTCGCCGAGTCCAAGCCGTTCAACCAGAGCATCGGCTACATGGACCGGCTCGACTATGTGTCGATGATGTGCAACGAGCACGCCTACGTCATGGCGATCGAGAAGCTGCTCGGTGTCGAGGCGCCGCTGCGGGCCCAGTACATCCGCGTCATGTTCGACGAGATCACGCGCATCCTGAACCACCTGATGTGGCTCGGCGCGCACGGCCTCGACATTGGCGCGATGACCGTGTTCCTGTACGCCTTCCGCGAGCGCGAGGACCTGATGGACTGCTACGAGGCGGTCTCGGGCACGCGCATGCACGCGACCTACTACCGGCCGGGCGGCGTCTACCGGGACCTGCCGGAGACGATGCCGAAGTATGCGCCGTCGAAATTCCGCTCCAAGCGCGAGATCGACCGCCTCAACGAGGCGCGCGCCGGCAGCTTGCTGGACTTCATCCAGGATTTCACCGATCGCTTCCCGAAGTGCGTCGACGAGTACGAGACGCTGCTGACCGACAACCGCATCTGGAAGCAGCGCACCGTCAACATCGGGGTGCTGTCGCCGGAGCGCGCCAAGGCGCTGTCGTGCTCGGGTCCGGTGCTGCGCGGTTCGGGCGTGGTCTGGGACCTGCGCAAGCACCAGCCGTACGAGGTCTACGACCAGGTCGACTTCGACATCCCGGTCGGCGTCAACGGCGACTGCTACGACCGCTACCTGGTGCGCGTCGAGGAACTGCGGCAGTCGAATCGCATCATCCGCCAGTGCGTGGACTGGCTGCGCCGCAACCCGGGCCCGGTGATGCTCGACGACCGCAAGATCGCCCCGCCGCGGCGCGTCGAGATGAAGGGCGACATGGAATCGCTGATCCACCACTTCAAGCTGTTCACCGAGGGCTACTCCGTGCCGGCCGGCGAGACCTATGCCGCGGTCGAGGCGCCGAAGGGCGAGTTCGGCATCTGGCTGGTGTCGGACGGCGCCAATAAGCCGTACCGCCTTAAGGCGCGCGCGCCGGGCTTCCCGCACCTCGCGGCCATGGACGAGATGGTCCGCGGCCACATGCTGGCGGACGTCGTCGCCGTGATCGGCACGATCGACATCGTGTTCGGAGAGATCGACCGATGACTGACGCACAGGGCCCGGCCGCGCTGCTCAACGAGCACAGCCGCCACGAAATCGACCACTGGCGTGCCAAGTTCCCCGAGGGACGCCAGCGCTCGGCGGTGATCGCGGCGCTGCGGGTCGCGCAGCACCAGAACAACGGCTTCCTGACCGCGGAGCTGATGGACGCGGTCGCCGCCTACCTCGCCATGCCGCCGATCCAGGTGTACGAGGTGGCGAGCTTCTATTCGATGTTCGAGACCAAGCCGGTCGGCCGGCTGCACGTGTCGGTGTGCACCAACATCGCCTGCATGCTGTGCGGCGCGGAAGAGATCGTCGCCCACGTCGAGCGCCGGCTCGGCATCAAGACCGGCGAGAGCACCGCCGACGGCAAGTTCTTCCTGAAGCGCGAGGAAGAGTGCCTCGCCGCGTGCAACAACGCGCCGATGATGATGATCGACCACGTCTACTACGAGAACCTGACGCCCGAAAAGGTCGATCAGGTGCTCGACCGCCTGAAGTGAGCCGCGCATGTCCCGCGAAATGAATCAGGTCGTGTTCGAGCCGCTCAAGCTGCCCGACAGCTGGACGCTCGCCACCTACCGCGGCATCGGCGGCTACGAGGCGTGGCAACGGATCCTGCGCGAGAAGATCGCGCCGGAGAAGATCATCGAGGACCTGAAGGCCTCCGGTCTGCGCGGCCGCGGCGGCGCCGGCTTCCCGACCGGCATGAAGTGGAGCTTCATCCCGCGCGGCGCGCCGGGCCAGAAGTACGTGGTCTGCAACTCGGACGAGTCGGAGCCCGGCACCTGCCACGACCGCGACATCCTGCGCTTTAACCCGCACTCGGTCGTCGAGGGCATGGCGATCGGCGGCTACGTGATGGGCGCGACGGTCGGCTACAACTACATCCGCGGCGAGTTCCTCGCCGAGCCCTTCCCGCGCTTCGAGGCGGCGGTGCGCGAGGCCTACGCGGCCGGGCTGCTCGGCAAGAACGTGCTCGGCTCGGGCGTCGACTTCGACCTGCACGCGGTCGCGGGCGCCGGCGCCTACATCTGCGGCGAGGAAACCGCGCTGCTCGAGTCGCTCGAGGGCAAGCCTGGCAAGCCGCGCTTCAAGCCGCCGTTCCCGGCCAACTTCGGCCTCTACGGCCGGCCGACCACGGTCAACAACACGCAGAGCTACGCCTCGGTGCCGACGATCCTGCGCAAGGGTCCGAAGTGGTTCGCAGACCTTGGCGTGCCGAACTCCGGCGGCACGGTCATCTTCTCGGTCTCAGGTCACGTCAACCGGCCCGGCAACTACGAGCTGCCGCTCGGCATTCCCTTCAAGGAACTGCTCGAGGACGTCTGCGGCGGCATGCGCGGTGGCCGGCAGCTGAAGGCGGTGATTCCCGGCGGCTCGTCGGTGCCGGTGGTGCCGGCGGCGACCATGCTCGGCGCCAACATGGACTACGACTCGCTGCGCAAGGCCGGCAGTGCGCTCGGCTCGGCGGCGGTCATCGTCATGGACGAGACGACCTGCATGGTAAAGGTCCTCGAACGGATCACGCGCTTCTACAAGGCCGAGTCCTGCGGTCAGTGCACGCCGTGCCGCGAGGGCACCGGCTGGATGAACCGGCTGGTCAAGAAAGTGCTCGCCGGCGAGGCGAAGCGCGAGGAGCTCGACCTGCTGGTCGACGTCGCCAACCGCATCGAAGGCCACACCATCTGTGCGCTCGGCGACGCCGCCGCGTGGCCGGTGCAGAGCTTCATCAAGCATTTCCGCCATGAGTTCGAGTACATGATCGAGCATGGCGGCAAGAGCATCGTCGACGACCCCGCGCGGCGCGCCGCGTGACGCCCCGGAACCGACGCGCATGAGCCAGGACATCGTCAATCTCGAGGTCAACGGCGTTGCGGTGCAGGGCCGCAAGGGCCAGATGATTATCCAGGTCACGGACGCCGCCGACGTCTACGTGCCGCGCTTCTGCTACCACGAGAAGCTGTCGGTCGCGGCCAACTGCCGCATGTGCCTGGTCGAGGTCGAAAAGGCCCCCAAGCCGATGCCCGCCTGCGCGACGCCGATCGCGGAGGGAATGAAGGTCTACACCAAGTCGCCGAAGGCCATCGCCGCGCAGAAGGCGACGATGGAGTTCCTGCTGATCAACCATCCGCTCGACTGCCCGATCTGCGACCAGGGCGGCGAGTGCGAGCTGCAGGATCTCGCGATGGGCTTCGGCCGCGACGACGCGCGCTTCGCCGAGCGCAAGCGCGTCGTCAAGGACAAGAATCTGGGTCCGCTCGTCTCGACCGACATGACGCGCTGCATCCATTGCACGCGCTGCGTGCGCTTCACCGCCGAGATCGCCGGCGTCCAGGAGCTCGGTACGCTCGGTCGCGGCGAATCGATGCAGATCGGCACCTGGGTCGAGAAGAGCGTCGACCACGAGCTCTCGGGCAACATCATCGACCTGTGTCCGGTCGGTGCGCTCAACTCCAAGCCGTTCCGTTTCCACGGCCGCGGCTGGGAGATGGTGCAGCAGCCGCTCGTCTCGCCGCACGACGCCATCGGCACCAACCTCTCGGGCCACGTGCGTCGCGGCCAGCTGCTGCGGGTCGTGCCGCGGCAGAACGAGGCGATCAACGAGGCCTGGATCGCCGATCGCGACCGCTTCTCCTACGAGGGCATCTACGCCGCCGACCGCCTCGAGACGCCGCTGGTGCGGCAGGGCGGGGCGCTGCTGCCGACCGACTGGGAGACGGCGCTCGAGGCCGCTGCGCGCGGGCTCAAGCAGACCATCGCGGCGAGCGGCGCCGGGCGCGTCGGCGTGCTCGCCTTGCCGTTGGCGACGACCGAGGAGCTGTACCTGCTGGCGCGGCTCGCGCGTGGCCTCGGCATCCCGAACCTCGATCACCGGCTGCGCCAGCGCGATTTCCGCGACCAGGACGCCGATCCGCTGTTCCCGGGCCTCGGCGTGCCGATCGCCGCCATCGAGCAGCTCGACGCGCTGCTGGTGGTCGGCGCGGATCTGCGCCAGGAAGCGCCGGTGCTCGCGCACCGCGTCCGCAAGGCGGCGGTCAAGAACAAGACCCAGGTCGCGTTCGTCAATCCGGCGGAATTCGAGCATCTGTTCCCGGTGGCGGCCTCACGTGCCGTGCCGGCGCTGGCCATGGTCGCGGAACTGGCCTCGATCGGCCGCGCCGTCGCCGAGGCCGCCGGCCAGCCGCTGCCGCCGGCGCTCGCCTCCGCGGCGACCCCGGATGCCGGCCAGCGCGCGGTGGCCTCGGCACTGCTGTCGGGACCTAAGCGGCTGGTGTTGCTCGGCGGGCTTGCCGAGCGCCATCCGGCGTACGCGGACCTGCGGGCGGTCGCGGCCGCGATCGCCGCGCTCGCCGGCGCGACCCTCGGCTACCTGCCCGGCGGCGGCAACGCCGCGGGCGCCGCGCTCGCGGGCCTCCTGCCGCATCGCGACGCCGGCGGCCGCCCGGTGACCGGCGCCGGCCGCGATGCCGGGTCGATGCTGACTCAGGGTCTCGACGGCTACGTGCTGTTCGGCGGCCTCGAGCCCGCGCTCGACTCCGGCTACGCCGAGTCCGAGGCCACTCTCGCCGGCGCGCGCTTCGTGCTCGCGCTGTCGCCGTTCGCGCCGGAATCGGTGCGGCGGCACGCGCACGTGGTGCTGCCGATCGGCACCTTCGCCGAGACCTCCGGCAGCTTCGTCAACGTCGAGGGGCGCTGGCAGACCTTTGCCGCCGCCGCGCGCCTGGTCGGCGAGGCGCGCCCGGGCTGGAAGGTGCTGCGCGTGCTCGGCAACCTCCTCAACCTGCCGGGCTTCGACTACGAGTCGTCGGAGGCCGTCCGCGCCGAGCTCGTGGCGTTGCTCGGCGGCCGCCACGGACAAGCCGCCGAGACCGCCTACGGCGGCCACTGGCGCGTCCAGGGGCCGCTGCCCGGGGCGCTCGCCGAAGCGCCGATCTACCAGTCCGATCCGGTGGTGCGCCGCGCGCCGGCCCTGCAGCAGACCCGCGCCGCCGCCCGGCCGCGGGCCGTGTACTGAGCCGCCATGGGCAGCCTCATCGCCCTCTGGGCCGGCATCCCGCAGCAGCTGCAGGGACTCGTGATCATGGTCGCCGAGATCCTCGGCGTCATGATCGCCGTGATCCTCGGGGTCGCGTTCCTGACGCTCGCTGAGCGCAAGGTCATCGGCTGGATGCAGATCCGCATCGGCCCGAACCAGATCCGGATCTTCGGCCTGCCGTACTTCAAGGGCCTCGCGCAGCCCTTCGCGGACGTCATCAAGCTGCTGCTCAAGGAAATCATCGTCCCGACGAACGCCGACAAGGTGGTGTTCCTGATCGCGCCGCTGATCGCGCTCGTGCCGTCGCTGTCGACCTGGGCGGTCATCCCGTTCTCGCCGGAGTTCGTGCTCGCCGACATCGATGCGGGCCTGCTCTACATCCTCGCGCTGACCTCGCTCGGCGTGTACGGCATCATCCTCGCCGGCTGGGCCTCGAACTCGAAGTACGCGCTGCTCGGCGCGATGCGCTCCGCTGCACAGATCGTCGCCTACGAGATCGCGATGGGCTTCGCGCTGGTCGGCGTGCTGATGGCGGCCGGCAGCCTCAACCTCACCGACGTCGTCCGCTCGCAGGCCGGCGGCATGCTGCACTGGCACGGACTGGTGCTGTTCCCGCTGATGATCATCTATTTCATCGCCGGCATCGCCGAGACCAACCGCGCGCCCTTCGACGTCGCCGAGGGCGAATCGGAGATCGCCTCGGGCTTCCACGTCGAGTACTCAGGCGCGACCTTCGCGACGCTGTTCGCGCTGCCCGAGTACGCGAACATGATCCTGGTGGCGACGCTCGCCCCGGTGCTGTTCCTCGGCGGCTGGCTGTCGCCGTTCGAGGGCCTGCTGCCGCCCGGCTCGCTGCTCGCAGCGCCGTCGTTCATCTGGCTGTTCGTCAAGATCCTCTGGTTCCTGTTCTGCTTCCTGTGGATCCGCGCGACCTTCCCGCGGTACCGCTACGACCAGATCATGCGGCTCGGCTGGAAGCTGTTCATCCCGCTGACGCTGGTCTGGATCGGTGTCGAATGCGTGATGGCCTGGTACAAGTTCGGGCCCTGGGCCCGGCTGTGAAGCGGATCCTGAGGTAGCCATGGGCGCGGTACGAAATTTCACCAAAACGCTGCTGCTCGGCGAGCTGCTGACGGGGCTCGGCGTGACCTTCCGCTACCTGTGGAAGCCGAAGTTCACGGTCCACTACCCGTACGAGAAGGCGCCGCAGTCGGTGCGCTACCGCGGCCTGCACGCGCTGCGACGCTACCCGAACGGCGAGGAGCGCTGCATCGCCTGCAAGCTCTGCGAGGCCGTCTGCCCGGCGCTCGCGATCACCATCGAGTCAGGCGTCTCGACCGACGGCACGCGCCGCACGACCCGCTACGACATCGACCTGTTCAAGTGCATCTACTGCGGCTTCTGCGAGGAGGCCTGCCCGGTCGACGCGATCGTCGAGACGCGGATCCACGAGTACCACATGGAGAACCGCGGCGAGAACATCATGACCAAGGACAAGCTGCTCGCGGTGGGCGAGCGCTACGAGGCGATGATCGCGGCCGACAAGACCGCCGACGCGCCGTACCGCTGATGGACTCCCTGGGGTTGCGACCGTGCTGACGACCATCCTGTTCTACTTCTACGCGACGGTGCTGGTCGGCTCGGCGCTCGGCGTCGTGCTGGCGCGCAACCCGGTGCGCGCGGCGCTGTTCCTGGTGCTCGCGTTCTTCACCAGCGCCGTGCTCTGGCTGCTGCTCGAGGCCGAGTTCCTCGGCATCGTGCTGGTGCTGGTCTACGTCGGCGCGGTGATGGTGCTGTTCCTGTTCGTCATCATGATGCTCGACATCAACGTCGCGGAACTGCGTGCCGGTTTCACGCGCTACGCGCCGCTCGGCGCCGTGATCGCGGGCCTGATGATCTTCGAGATCGTCTACGTGGTCTGGGTCAAGCACCTCGGCTATGACCTCGCCGCGGTCGGCACGCCGCTGGCGGCCGGCGAGTCGAACACCAAGGCGCTCGGCGCGGTGCTGTACACCGACTATGCGCTGCCGTTCCAGCTGGCGGCGGTCGTGCTGCTGGTCGCGATCGTCGCGGCGATCACGCTGACGATGCGCCGCCGCCCCGGCTACAAGCAGCAGGACGTCGTCGCGCAGGTCGCGACCCGCAAAGCGGACCGGCTGCGGATCATGAAGGTCGAGCCGGAGAAGCGCCGATGATTGGTCTGCCGCACTTCCTGGTGCTCGCCGGCGTGCTGTTCAGCATCGCGGTGGCGGGCGTGTTCCTGAACCGCAAGAACGTCATCCTGCTGCTGATGTGCATCGAGCTGATGCTGCTGGCGGTCAACTTCAACTTCGTCGCCTTCAGCCACTGGCTCAACGACATCAACGGCCAGGTGTTCGTGTTCTTCATCCTGACCGTGGCCGCGGCCGAGTCGGCCATCGGACTGGCGATCCTCGTCGTGCTGTTCCGCGAGCGCAAGAGCATCAACGTCGAGAACCTGGACACGATGCGGGGCTGATGATGCAGAACGTCTATCTCGCGATCGCGCTCGGCCCCCTGATCGCTGCGGTCATCGCCGGCCTGTTCGGCCGCCTCATCGGCCGCGCCGGCGCGCACAGCGTGACGATCCTCGCCGTCGCGCTGTCGTTCGTGCTCTCGGCCTGGGTGCTGAAGGGCCAGCTGCTCGACGGCGCGCCGTCTTACAACGGCGCGGTGTACACCTGGCTGGTGACCGACGGCATTCAGATGCAGGTCGGATTCCTGGTGGACCGCCTGACGGCGCTGATGATGGTGGTGGTGACCTTCGTCAGCCTGATGGTGCACGTCTACACGATCGGCTACATGCACGACGACGAGGGCTACACGCGCTTCTTCGCGTACATCTCGCTGTTCACCTTCGCGATGCTGATGCTCGTCATGAGCAACAACTTCCTGCAGCTGTTCTTCGGCTGGGAGGCGGTCGGTCTCGTCTCGTACCTGCTGATCGGCTTCTGGTACACGCGGCCGAGCGCGATCTTCGCGAACATGAAGGCCTTCCTCGTCAACCGCGTCGGCGACTTCGGCTTCCTGCTCGGCATCGCCGGCGTCGTGCACTTCACCGGCTCGCTCGACTACGTTCGCGCCTTCCATTTTGCGCCGCAGATCGCGCAGCAGAGCTTCACGCTGTTCGAGGGCCAGGCCTGGAACGCGATGAGCGTGATCTGCATCTGCCTGTTCATCGGCGCGATGGGCAAGTCCGCGCAGGTGCCGCTGCACGTCTGGCTGCCGGACTCGATGGAGGGCCCGACGCCGATCTCGGCGCTGATCCACGCGGCGACGATGGTCACTGCGGGCATCTTCATGGTGGCGCGCATGTCGCCGCTGTTCGAGCTGTCGCCGACGGCGCTCAGCTTCGTGCTCGTGATCGGCGCAACGACCGCGCTCTTCATGGGCTTCCTCGGCATCGTCAACAACGACATCAAGCGCGTGGTCGCGTACTCGACGCTGTCGCAGCTCGGCTACATGACGGTGGCGCTCGGCGCGTCGGCCTACTCGGCCGCCATCTTCCACCTGATGACCCACGCCTTCTTCAAGGCGCTGCTGTTCCTGGGGGCGGGCTCGGTGATCATAGCGATGCACCACGAGCAGGACATGCGGCGCATGGGCGGGCTCAGGAAGCATCTGCCGATCACCTACTGGACGACGCTGCTCGGTGCGCTCGCGCTGATCGGCTTCCCGGGCTTCTCCGGCTTCTTTTCCAAGGACGCGCTGATCGAGGCGGTGGCGGAGTCGCACACGCCGGGCGCCGGCTACGCGCTCGCCTGCGTGACGGCCGGTGTGTTCGTGACCGCGCTCTACACCTTCCGGATGGTGTTCATGACCTTCCATGGCGAGGAGCGGATGGACGCGCACACGCGCGAGCACCTGCACGAGAGCCCGTGGGTCGTGACGCTGCCGCTCGTGATGCTCGCGATCCCGTCGGTGGTCATCGGCTGGCCCACGATCGGGCCGGTGCTGTTCCACGGCTACTTCGGCGGCGCGATCGTCGTCAGCCCGGCGCACGACGTGCTCGGCGAGCTCGGCCGCGAGTACACGACGCCGCTCGCCTTCACGCTGCACGCGTTCACCGGGCTGCCGGTGTACCTCGCGGCGGCGGGCGTGCTGTCGGCCTGGGTCCTGTACCTCAAGCGACCTGAGCTCCCGGCCAGGGCGCGCGAGCTGTTCGCGCCCGTGTACCGGCTGCTGGACAACAAGTACTGGTTCGACTGGGTCAACGAGAACGTCATCGCCGCCGGCAGCCGCGCGCTCGGCCGCATCTTCTGGAAGGTCGGCGACGAGATGATCATCGACGGTGCGCTGGTCAACGGCTCGGCGCGCGCGGTCGGCTGGCTGGCCGCGGTCACCCGGCACGTGCAGTCAGGCTATCTCTATCACTACGTCTTCGCGATGATCATCGGCCTGTCGGCGCTGCTCGCGTGGCTCCTCTGGCCATGGCTGTTCGGGCGGGCCTGAGCCGCGATTCACGGAACTGACACGATGCATTCTTCCCTGCTCAGCGTGCTCACCTGGCTGCCGATACTCGGCGGCGTCGTCGTCATGCTGGTCGGCGACTCGCGCGCCAGCATCGCGCGCTGGCTGGCGCTCGCCATCGCGCTCGCGGCGCTGATCGCCAGCGTTCCGCTCTACACGGGCTTCGACCTCACGAGCGCGGCGCTGCAGTTCCCCGAGCGCATGGCCTGGATCCCGTCGCTGCACTCGGACTACTCGCTGGGCGTCGACGGCATCTCGATGCCGCTGATCCTGCTGACGACCTTTTCGACGGTGCTGGTAGTGATCGCCGGCTGGACCGTGATCGAGAAGCGACCGGCCCAGTACTTCGCCGCCTTCCTGATCATGGAGGGGCTGATGATCGGCGTGTTCTCGGCCGCCGACGCGCTGCTCTTTTACGTCTTCTGGGAAGCGATGCTGATCCCGATGTTCATCATCATCGGCATCTGGGGTGGCGCGCGGCGCATCTACGCGACGATCAAGTTCTTCCTGTACACCTTCCTCGGCTCGGTGTTCATGCTGGTCGCGCTGGTCTACATGTATCTGAAGACGGGCGACTACAGCCTTGCGGCCTTCTACAAGCTGCCGCTGACGCTGCCGGAGCAGATTGCGATCTTCCTCGCGTTCTTCGCGGCCTTCGCGGTCAAGGTGCCGATGGTGCCGGTGCACACGTGGCTGCCGGACGCGCACGTCGAGGCGCCGACCGGAGGCTCGGTGATCCTCGCGGCGATCATGCTGAAGATGGGCGGCTACGGCTTCCTGCGCTTCAGCCTGCCGATCACTCCCGATGCGTCGCGCGCCCTCGATTGGCTGGTCATCAGCCTGTCGCTGATCGCGGTGGTCTACATCGGCCTGGTGGCGCTGGTCCAGCAGGACATGAAGAAGCTGATCGCGTACTCGTCGATCGCCCACATGGGCTTCGTGACGCTCGGCTGCTTCGTCGGCTACGAGATCGTCGCCTCGACCGGCAGCCTGGCTGGCGCGACCCTCGGCCTGTCGGGCGCCATGGTGCAGATGGTCTCGCACGGCCTGGTCAGCGGCGCGCTGTTCCTGTGCGTCGGCGTGCTCTACGACCGGCTGCACACGCGCGAGATCGGCGCCTACGGCGGCGTCATCAACACGATGCCGGTGTTCGGCGCCTTCATGGTGTTGTTTGCAATGGCGAATGCCGGCCTGCCGGGCACCTCGGGCTTCGTCGGCGAGTTCCTGGTCATCCTTGCGAGTTTCAAGGCGAGCTTCTGGTACGCCTTCGTCGCGTCCATCACGCTGATCCTTGGCGCGGCCTACACGCTCTGGCTGGTCAAGCGGGTCGTGTTCGGCGCCGTGGCCAACGAGGGCGTCGCCTCGCTCAAGGATCTGAACGGCCGCGAGTTCCTGGTGCTGAGCCTGCTCGCTGTCGCGGTGCTGGCGCTCGGTGTGTACCCGAAGCCGCTGACCGACGTCATGGAGCCGACGCTTCGCAACCTCGTGCAGTTGATGTCCGTGAGCAAGCTGTGAGGCGCAGAGGCACGACCCCATGAACCCGATTTCCGCCAACGACTTCGTGCTCGCGGCGCCCGAGATACTGCTGCTCGGCGGCACCTGCGTGGTGCTGCTGCTCGATCTGTTCCTCAGCGACCGGCTGCGGCAGGTGAGCTATTTCCTGAGCCTGCTGACGCTTGCGGCGACCGCCGCGCTGGTCGCCGGGCTGCCCGAGGGTCGGCACTTCGGCTTCAACGGGATGTTCGTCGTCGACGGCGCCGCGCGCCTCCTGAAGCTGGTCGCGACCGCGACGGTCGCGGTGGTGTTCGTCTACTCGCGCGACTACTTGATCCAGCGCGGCCTCTTCAAGGGCGAATATTTCGTGCTGGCGCTGTTCGCGACGCTCGGCATCTTCGTCATGACGTCGGCCAGCAGCCTGCTGACGATGTACATGGGCATCGAGTTGCTGGCGCTGTCGCAGTACGCGCTGGTCGCGTTCGACCGCGACTCGCCGATCGCGGCCGAGTCGGCGATGAAGTACTTCGTGCTCGGCGCGATCGCCTCCGGAATACTGCTGTACGGCATCTCGATCGTCTACGGCGTCACCGGCACCTTCGACCTCGGCGCGCTCGCGAGTCGCCTCGATGCCGGTGCGGCGAGCCAGATCGGGCTGCTGTTCGGGCTCGCGTTCCTGATCGCCGGCATCGCCTTCAAGTTCGGCGCGGTGCCGTTCCACATGTGGATCCCGGACGTGTACCACGGTGCGCCGACGTCGGTGACCTTGTTCCTCGGCGCCGCGCCCAAGCTCGCGTACTTCGCGCTCGCGTTTCGCGTGCTCGCCGAGGGCCTCGGCAGCGCCGTCGAGGCCTGGCAGGGCATGCTCGTGGTGCTTGCGGTGCTGTCGATGGCGATTGGCAACGTGGTTGCGGTCGCGCAGACCAACCTGAAGCGCATGCTCGCGTATTCGACGATCTCGAACGTCGGCTTCATCCTGCTCGGGCTGCTGGCGGGGACACCCTCCGGCTACCGCGCCGCGCTCTTCTACACGATCACGTACGTCGTGATGGCGCTCGGTTCCTTCGCCATGATCGTGCTGCTGAGCCGCAAGGGCTTCGAGGCCGACCGGATCGAGGACTTCCGCGGGCTGGCGCAGCAGAACCCCTGGTTCGCCTGGATGATGCTGTTGCTGATGGTGAGTACGGCCGGCGTGCCGCCGTTCGTCGGCTTCTTCGCCAAGCTCTACGTGATCCAGGCGGTGCTCGACGTTGGGCTCACCTGGCTCGCGATCGTGGCGGTGCTGTTCTCGGTCATCGGCGCGTTCTACTACCTGCGGATCGTCAAGGTGATGTTCTTCGACGCGCCGGCGGAGGAGGGCGTGTCGGTGACGGCGGGACCCGCGCTTCGGTTCCTGCTCAGCCTCAACGCGCTCGCGGTCCTCGCGCTCGGTCTCTACAACTCCGCGCTGATCGACACGATCGCCCGGGCGCTGCCCTGAGGAAGTCGTTGCAAACGGGCGGGTAGACCAGTACCATTTTCGGCTCAGACCCGGTGCGGGGTGGAGCAGTCTGGCAGCTCGTCGGGCTCATAACCCGAAGGTCGTAGGTTCAAATCCTACCCCCGCTACCAATTAAATCAGTGGCTTAGGAATACCCCGTCCAGGGGTGTCGTCGTTCCTGAGGCTCCCGCCTGCGCGGCGGAGGTCGTCCCCGTCAAGGCGGGCGTTGCGCGGCGCGCTGCTGGCCCCGCCGCCGCGGCGCTTCATGGCAGAAAAGGCCCGCTGTCGGAACGCGGCCAGCGGCGCGCGGCTATCGAGGTGTGGGCAGCCCGCGCCGCTGCTACGCTGCCGACGGCCGGCGGCGAACGCAGGAGCCCGCATGGTACCGCTCGACACTTCCCGGTTCGTACGTGTTGCGCTCATCGCGCTGCTCAGCGTCTCCGCGCCAGGCCGAGCGGCGGACTCGGCGCCGGCGCCGCCCGCTGCCGAAGCACTCAACCGCGCGCTCGCGACCTGGAGCCAGGCGGATCGCGAATTTGGTTTCGCGCACTGGGAGCAGGTCTTCAAGACCCGAAAAGTCGCGCGCGGCACGCACGTGCATCCGCTGCCGATCGCACCGCCACTCCCGTCCTTCGCGGCCGGCGACACCGGCGCCGCGTACCTCGACCAATACGCGACCGACTACAAGCTGGCCGGCCTCGTCGTACTCGTCGACGGCAGGGTGCGGCTTGAGCGCTATGCGCTCGGGCACAGCCCGGTCGGGCGCTGGACATCGTTCTCGATGGCGAAGTCCCTGACCAGCACGCTCGTCGGCGCTGCGATCCGTGACGGCTACATCAAGAGCATCGACGACCCGGTGACGCGCTACATCACCGGGCTGGCCGGCAGCGCCTACGAAGGCGTGAGCATTCGCCAGCTGCTGACGATGACTTCGGGCGTCAAGTGGAACGAGGACTACACCGACCTCAAGTCGGATGTCGCGCTCTTTTACGCGACCGCGCCGGACCCGGGCGTGGATGCCACGGTGAGCTACATGCGGCGGTTGCCGCGCGAGGCGCCGCCGGGCGCGAAGTGGTTGTACAAGACCGGCGAGACCAACCTCATCGGCGTGCTGGTGCAGGAAGCGACGCACAAGACCCTGGCCGCATACCTCTCGGAGAAGATCTGGGCGCCCTATGGCATGGAGCAAGACGCGTCCTGGCACCTCGATGTCAGCAACCACGAGCAGGGCGGCTGCTGCTTTCAGGCCACGACGCGGGATTTCGCGCGCATCGGGCTGTTCATTCTGGACGGCGCAGTCGTCGACGGCCGGCCGGTCGTCGCCGACGGCTGGCTCGAGGCGGCAACTCACAAGCAGGCGGACATCAACGTCCCGGGGCGCGGCTATGGCTTTCAGTGGTGGACGCGCGACGACGACACCTTCGACGCGATCGGCATTCACGGCCAGATGATTCACGTCGATGCGCGTCGCCGGCTGGTCGTCGCGATCAACAGCGCGTGGCCGGTGGCGACGGGCAAGGAGCAGTCGGCGGCCCGAGTCGCGCTCATCAACATGATCGCTGCGGCGGTCGACGCCGAAGCGCGCCGCTAGCTCGGCGACCGCCACGGTCGGCGAGTGACATTCGGTTGTCCGGCGTCGCGGGCACTACGCATTGACCGGGCCGCCGGAGGAATTCGCCGGCGCCTCGTGCACCCCGGGGTCACCGCGTACGCGCGCTACGCCGGCCGACTCGCTCTGGCGCCCAAAGGCTTGCAGTGCATCGATTCCCCGTGACCCGATTGCTGGCGCATGGCCTCGGAGTGCGGTCATTTGCGCGATGCGCGCTGGCAACGCGACGGGCGCAGCGCCATTCGCGGCCGCGGCCTCAGGCTGCGCCCTGGGCGCGAGCCGCGATTGTTCCTACTGGCGCCCTGCCCGGCGGGGTGCCGGTCGTCGACAAAGCTTACAACTCATGGCCTTGCATCGCCGGCTCCTGCGCGGCTCCGAGGCTAAGCTGCTGATGCGATTCTTTTCGGCGCTGCGCGGCATGAAACTTGTATGGTATCGAGTGGCAAGGCGACCGAACGTCGCAAGGGAAGCGACATATGTTGAATGCGCTCCGATTCCTCTCGGCGAGCAGGATGCTCCCAAGAGCGACGCTACTGGCAGTGCTCGGATTGCTCGCGAGCAGCGGAACCTGCATGGCCACGACCATGGTGGTCGGTCCGTTGACCAATCCGTCCGGGATCATGGATCTCGTCGTGAACGGGACGGCCTACGACGTCCAGTTCAGCACACAGTCCTACAACGCCCTGTTTCCGACGTCGACGGGGATACTCACCAGCGCTGATGCGGCGACCGCGGCCGTCGAGATACAAAACCTCTTCAGATCGGTCAGTGTCACGGGCCTCCTCGGGGTCACCTGCGGCGCGCCCAACGGAAGCGGCGTTTGTGACCTGTATCTTCCGACCGGTGCGGACTGCGCCGGCACGCCCTGCGTCGATGACGTATCGAACTACTACAACAGCGGTTCCGTTTGGTACGCGAGCACCCATGGGCCACTATTGGTACCCGGCTACACGCAGCCACTCGGGCTCAGCAGCTGCACTCCGTCAGACAGTCTAAATTGCGGTTTTGCGCAGGAGTACGCCTATTTCGTTGCGGAGCAGCCACCGGTTCCGGAGCCCGCGACGCTGTCGTTGCTCGGCCTCGGCCTGGCCGGCGTCCGCATCATGAGGCGGCGCAAGGCGACGTGAACGACTCGTCCTGGCGCCGCGCAAGAGGCCTCGCGGCCCGGGACGCGGGCCACGAAGCGAGACCCGCACGCGTCGTGGTGGTAGAGCCTGGCCGGCGCTCCTTTCGCTTCGCAGCTAGCGCCGCAGGCGGCTGTCACGAACGAGGCGTGTTCGGTCAGCGACCGAGGTCGGATGCCACACCGCCGCTTCTCATTCGAGTGAAGGGCGAGCGAAGGCCCGCGACGGCGGGCTTCGTCGGCTGATCCGCCGCACGCGCTTGCCGGAGGGTGCTGGCGACGCCTTGACTCGGGCGATCGATGCTCCGCGCCGGTCGCGCAACGCTAGCGCACCACCGACGGCGCTGAGGCATTGCGCAGATACAACCGCGGGCTGCCGGTCCCGTCCGCCGCCGTTCGCCACACGTTGGTGCTGGGTGAGGCGCCGTCCGGCACAGCCGCAACGGTGTACAGCACCGTGTCGTTGTCGAGCCACTCGAGCTGATCGTCGACGCTGCGGCGTTCGGCGAGCGAGGTCTCGCGGCCGCTGGCGAGGTCCAGCGAGTGCAGCTCCCAGACGGTCATCCCGGGCGTCGCCAGGCGCTTCTTGTAGGCGATCCGCCGCCCGTCCGGGGAAATGGAGGGGCACTCCACGTTGCTGTGCACGACCGTCGCGGTGAGCGCGCTCGGGTCACCGTGGATGAGGTAGTACTGGCCTTCGCTTGACAGCGTCGCGTAGAACGTACGCGCATCGGGCGTGAAGCTGACGCCCCAGAAGTTGAAATCCTTGTTCTTGAATGGCTTGCCGTCCTTGCTCACGGCAAACGACTCGAGCTCGGCGATGATGGCGGCGCGCGAAACGTCGATCAACGCGGTACGCGTCGAGAAGTTCGCGGAGCCATAGCCGTGGCCGCTCGTGAAGACCGTGAATGCGGCCAGTTGCCCGCCCGGTGCCATGCGCGCGCGGCTCGGCAGGCCCTGCACCGAGATCTTGCCGAGCGGCTTGAAGGTCGCCGGATCAAACAGCGTCGCGGAATAGATGCCGAGGATGGCCTGCTCGACGCCCATGCAGATCCCGCTTTGGGCGGTCGCATAGGCGACGATGCAACGCAGATTGCCGGCAAATTGGAACTGATCCGGATGGTCGACGCTCGTGACGGCGAGGCGGCCGATGTTGTCATCGACGCCGTCATAGCGGAAGAAGACCCGGCGCCTCGCTTCATTGCCTGCTGGGACCCGCGCCGCCGCAGCCGCAGGCGATCCGGCCGCCGTCGCCGTCGCCGCCTTGCCCTGCGGCCCGGGGAGCGCGGGTGGCGGCTGGCTTGGCACCTCGCTGTGGGCGTTGTGAGCCGGCGCCGGCTGGTTCGCGGTGGCAGGCGCGGCGGTGCCCAGCAGCGCCAGCGCGAACGTCATCCACGCCGCAAGCGATTTCGGGGGAAGCGGATTCATGCGCATGCTGGTGGCCTGGAGATACGGAGTAGCACCGCCGCCATGATAGCGGCGGCGATGAGCGCGGTGCCGAATGTCGCAACCGATGGGTAGCTGCCGTAGGTCTGCCACAGCCACCCGAAGGCAACCGAAGAGATCACTTTGCCGACGCCCGCGAGGGTCGCGACCAGCGCGATGCCGGTGGCGCGGGTGGCCTCCGGTATGACGACACTTGCCATCGCCGTCAGTACGCCTTCCGTCGCCGCGTAGAAGAGCCCGAGCAGGCCCAGCGTGACGCCGACCGTCACCAGGCTGACGGCCGTGCTGCGAAGGAGCACGACGTAGAGCACGCCGAGCGCCAGGTAGCCGATCAGGAAGACCGGTGCGCGGCCGTAGCGGTCGGCGATCCGGCCGGCCGGGACGGACAGGAGCACATAGCTGCAGGCCGTGACCACGTAGAAGAGCGGAAAGTAGACGGCACCGGGTCCGCCCTGCTTCTGCAGAAGCAGATAGATGAAACCGTCGCTGATGGCGACGCTTGAAAGCAGCAGCGCGACCACGGCGAGAGCCAGCAGACGGCGGCTGAGGAGCCGTTGCCGCGGCCGCGCGCCGATGGCCGGCTTGTCGGCCACGGGACGCGCCGACCGGGCCGGCTCCGGCACTCGAAACCACAGCACCGCGACGCCGAGAGCGGCAAAGCCGAAGCTGAGCAGCCAGACGCCGGAGTACCGGGTTGGCACCGGCCACAGCACGGCAAAGGTGACCAGCGGCCCCAGCAACGAGCCGCAGGCGTCCAGCGCGCGATGCAGCGCGAACGAGCTGGCCATCAACGCCGGCGACGAGTTCAGCGAAATGATCGCGTCGCGCGGCGCCGTGCGGACGCTCTTGCCGGTTCTGTCGAGCCAGATGATCGCCAGGATCGACGCCCAGGCCGTGCCGGTGGCCAGCAGCAGCAGCTTGCAGATCGCCGACAATCCGTAGCCGGCCATCGACACCAGCTTCGGGCGCCGGCTTCGGTCGGCGACGATCCCTGCTGCCAGGCTCAGCAGCGCGACCGCGAGACCATTGTAGACGCCGTCGATCGCGCCGTACTCAAGCGGGCTGAGGTGCAGATAGAGTACGAGGTAGCCTGGCAAGGCGCTGTTGACCATCTCGGCGGAGATATCGGTCAGAAAGCTCGTGAATCCGAGCTGCCAAACGACGGGGCTCACCTTGCCGAGCTGCTCGCGACGCGGTGGCGTGGCAAGCCTCAGTTTCAGTTGCTCTATCCAGTCAAGCCCATACATAGAGCAACGAGTGTCCTGCGCCTGGGTGGCCCGTCGTCTGAGGGCCAGGGCCTTGCCGTGGCCTGAAGTCTACTGAGGAGGGAGCGCACGCGGCCAGTACGCTGCCTCAGGAGTGTGACGGCCGTTGCCGCCCCGCGAGCTGAACGAGGCCGCCGGAACAACGCCGGCTCGGCCGCAGGGTCCTGGAGTGCGCAGCGGTGACCGTGAACCAGCGGACTCCGGCACCGGCACGAACCACTCCGCTGCGACCGGGGCGAAGCCAGGATGTCGTCGTGACGGGCGCCTCGCGCACGGCCGCGGCAGGTGCTGCCAGGCGCCTGGCGGTGATCAGCGGCTGATCGCAATGCGGAAGGTCCGTATCGCCACGAGCGGGGCCAATGCCTAGACAGGCGCATGGAAACCTCAAAGGCGGCGAGCCCGGCGCCGACGCGCGTCGTCATCCTCGGCGGAGGCATCGGCGGGACCGCGGTTGCCCGCCGCCTGGCGAACGCACCGGGCTTTGCCATCACGCTCATCGACCGCCAGAACCATTTCGTGTTCCAGCCGCTGCTCTACCAGGTCGCGACGGCCGCTCTCGGACCCGCCGACATCGCGGTACCGATCCGCCATCTGCTGAAGCGCGCCCGCAACGTGCGGGTCGTCCAGGCGGAGATCACCGGCATTCGCGCCGCGGAGCGCGTCGTCGACACCGACATCGGCCCGCAGTCCTATGACGTTCTGATCGTCGCGACCGGGGTCGAGGCCAGCTACTTCGGGCGCCGCGACTGGGAGGCGATCGCGCCGTCGCTGAAGACCCTGGCCGACGCGGCGCTGATCCGCGAACGGATCCTTGGCGCCTTCGAGCGCGCCGAGGCCGTGCCGGATCCGCTCGAACATGCCCGCCAGCTGACCTTCGTCGTGGTCGGTGGCGGGCCGACCGGAGTGGAGCTCGCCGGCGCGCTCGCGGAACTCACGCGCGACACGCTGGCGCACGATTTTCGCCACATCGACCCGCGCGAGGCGCGCTTGCTGCTGGTGGAGGCCGGGCCGCGCCTGCTGCCGATGTTCCATCCCAGCCTGTCGCGCAGTGCGATGCAGGACCTCCGTTCGCGCGGCGTCGAGGTGCGGCTCCGGACGCGCGTGACGGCGATGACTCCTGAGCAGGTCGAGTTCGGCGACGAGCGCATTCCAGCGGCCAATATCATCTGGGCCGCGGGCGTCGAGGCCTCGGCGCTCGGTCGCTCGCTGCCGGCGGAGCGCGATCCCAGCGGGCGGGTGATGGTGGCGCCTGACCTGTCGCTGCCCGACCACCCGGAGGTCTTCGTGATCGGCGACCTCGCGCACTGCCGCCCGGCGCGCGAGGCCGTCGCGCTCCCCGGTAACGGCGGCGTCGCACTCCAGCAGGGCAATCACCTCGCGAGACTGCTGCGCGATCAGGCGCGTGGCCGTCCGCGCCGAGCGTTCACCTACTTCGACCGTGGGGCGATGGCGACCATCGGCCGCCATCACGCCGTGGCCGAGATCCGCCGCCTGCGTTTCGCGGGGACCTTCGCGTGGTGGCTGTGGCTGCTGGTGCACCTCGTGTTTCTCGCCGGCTTTCGCAACCGGCTGGCGGTGCTGCTGCATTGGGCGTGGGCCTACGTCACCTTCGAGCGCGGTGCACGGCTGATCATCCGGCCCGCACGGCAACCGCCGCCAGCGTCAAGCGGCCGGTAGCGTCGGCGCCGGCGCGTCCGCTGCGAGCGGCTGGGGACAGACAGGGCCATCCTCTGCTGCCCGCTGATTCAATGGCTTAGGCGCGAAGGCCGCGTCGCGCGACGCTTCGTGCAGCGCGCCGTCCCGCGGGGCCGGCGGCGCAACTCGCGCGTGCGGGCGCTCGCTCCGCGTGCGGTGGTGGCCATGTGCGCGCGTCGGGCAGCTGCCCAGAGCACGCCCCGGTCAGAACGTGCGGACGGTCGCGCCCTGGTAGCAGCACTCCGTTCATGCGCATACGATGTCACCCGCAAACTCCGTGAGAGGGTAGACGTGGCGCCTGACCACTTTGCGACACGATCGCCCAGAACCGCGACGACCGCGCACCAAGACCGACCGATTCGAGACGGCCGCCGTTCGTTACACGACACCTTGGAGCGATTGGTGGCGCTTCGCGGCGCCACTTCGTCGCGCCGGCCGCGCGCCGACCTAGCTCGCGAAATTCGGAGTCAGGCGTGATCGAGCAGATTGACCTGTCGATTCTTCGGTTCGTGACGCAGTTCTACGGGCGTTATCCGGGCCTGGACGCCTTCGCGCTGGAAGTGGTCGGCAACAACGCCGTGAAGGGCGGTGTGATGGTCGCCGCGCTCTGGTGGTATTGGGCGAGCCCGCGAGCGGCCCAGCTCAAGAACAGGGAGGTTGCCATTGCGTGCGTCGCGGCCGCACTTGCCGCCGCGTTCGCCAGCCGCGGCCTGACGTACCTGCTGGACGTTCATCAGCGACCCTACGTGATGCCGTCCCTGCACCTGGCGGTACCGACCCGGCCGATCGGGGACAACAAGGGCGGATCGTTTCCGAGCGACACGGCTGCTCTTTACTTCGCGCTTCTCACCGGCCTCTTCTTCCTCTCACGCCGGCTGGCGCTCGTCATGACGATCTACGTGTTTGCGTTCGTCTGCCTGCCACGGGTGTATCTCGGCGCGCACTGGCCGAGCGACATCGTCGGCGGGGCCGCAATCGGTGCGACGATCGCGGCCATCGCCTGCACGCAGCGAGTGCGCTCCCGGCTCGCAGCACCGCTATTGCGGCTGTCCGTTCGCGCGCCCGCGACCTTTGCCGTCGCAGCGTTTCTGGTCAGCTATGGCTTGTTGACCCGTTTCGAAGAGCTGCGCCGCCTGGTCCTGCTCGCGCTCAAGCTCGGTCACGACAGCTAGGCCGTCGCGAGCGCAGCAATTCTCGAGCATCGCGGCCAGACGGTCGGCGTGGCGCAGGCGCCTACTGCTGCCGGCGCCGTCGCGCGGCGCTGCCGGTGGACGAAGTGTGCAGGGAGGGTCGCGGCCGCAGCCGGACTTGAGCGGCCGAGACGCAGCCCGGCGCGCGACGCGGGCCGGGCGCGCTCCCGACACCGCCTCGCACGGCATCAGGGCCCTGTGGTGCCGTAGGCCGACAGCGGGCACGACGTCCAGACCGGGCCGCTTGACCACGTCGCGGGCAGTGCGGTCAGGGTCGTCTGCGCGCTGGATTCGCTGCTACAGCCGCCTGAACCGTCGCGGAACTGCAAGGTGCCGCTCTTGGTGCCGAGGATCGCGATCCAGTAGGGCGTTCCGGAACTGACCACGGCGCCCGGCAGGGTCACGGAATTCCATGCCCCCGCGGTCAGCGTAGTCGCCGTTCCCTGTGACAGCAGCGTCGCGGGATGCTTGGCGGCGTCTGTGTAGATGCCGGCCACGAGGCTGCCGGCGGTCGAGGTGGAGTCGACGTAGACCCAGAGCCGCGTGATCGTACCCGACGCGGTCGCGGTCACCTGGAAGGCTTCAGCATGGCCCAGCGTGTTGCTGTCGTGCAGCGACTCGATGGTCGGGTCGCCCAGCAGCGGCGGTGTCCCCATGCCGTAGACGGTCAGCGTGCTCGCACCGCCGATATAGACATGGCCGTTCGCGACCACCGGGACCGTGAACTTGATCGCCGGACCGCCGGCGTCGAACGGACGCGCCGAACTCGAGTACAGAGTGGTGCCGAGGTTGGTCGCGTCGTAGGCGCGCAGGATCGCCGGGCCGAAGGTCGCGTTGTCGCCGTTCTTGTTGATATCCATCGCCCAGACGATCGCGTTCGCGGTCGGGCCTGCTGCCGAGATGACCGGCGTCGTTCCCGGCGGCGGGTAGAGTTCGGCGGACCGCGACGCCGGAACCGCTGTCGGGGTGGCCGGCGAGCCGGACGTGGTTGACGTCACCGGCATCAAGCCGTTCGTCAGCGGCAGCGCCAGCAGCGCACCGTCCACCGTGTCAACGTACACCGTGCCATTCCAGTAGGCAGGTGACGAGAAGATGCACTGCGTGCCGCACGCCGTGGTGCCCGGAATCGGCAGCCGCATGAACTGCACCGTCTTGTCGGGGTTGTTGAACTCCGACATCACGTTGCGATCGATCATCCAGAAATAGCCCTGCTTGCTGCCGCCGACGAGGACGTTCGGATGCCCGGGCGGCCCAGCGCCGTCCGGCAGTGCGGTGATTCCCGCCGACGAGATGTCGAGATCCTGGCTCGACCACGCGGCCTCTGCCGACGGTGTGTAGTAGTCGGCGACGCCGAGCGACAGCGGGTCGAGCTTCACGAAGCTCTCACCGAAGTCGTACTTGACGCCGGCCGGCAGCGTATTGCCAGAGTCGGTGAATGATCCGTTGCCGGTCGACAGGAACAAGCTGCCGGTGGCGTCGACGGCTGGCGCGGCGCCTGACATCCAGATGCCGCCCTGCGAGCCGTTCGGCGTCGAATTGAACACGGCAAACTGCGACGTCGTCGCGACGTCGTAGCCGAGCACCCAGCCGTGCCAGGTGTTGAAGTCACAGTGGCTCGCGAACGCGATGTAGACCGCGCCCTGCGGATGGGCCGCGTTCGCCGCGGCGAACACGAGCCCCGCCCGCTGGTTCTGCGACAACGGCGTGAAATTGACGGTGGCGTTACTGGCGTTGCTGATCGATGCCGCTAACGCGATCGGAAAGCCGGCCAGTTCCGCACCGCTCGCCAGCGACAGCGCGTGCAGCCGCTGCACGATCCCCGACGCCTCCTTGGTCTTCGCGACGACGTACAAGGTGGCCGTGGCCGGGTCGATCACCGGCGTTCCGGTGACGCCGTATTCCGGGCTGATGTCCGCACAGTTGCCATTGTCGGCCACCAGCACGCTGGTCACGCCGGTGCCGAGGAAGCTGCGCTGCCACAACGGCGTGCAGGAACCGGAGTCGGCGTCGAACGCGTAGACGCTGTCGTGCTCGGTCGCCACGAACACGACGTTGTGGAGCGTGCCGCCGATCGCGAGGTTGGCAACGTATAGCGGCTGCGCGTAGACGTCACCGTCCACCGCGCAGGACCAGCGCTTGCCGAAATTGCCGTTGCTGACGGTGGCCGGCGTCAGCGCGTACTCGTGCAGGTTCTGTCCGGTCCGGGCGGCGTCGTAGTGGAACGTGTAGATGCCGCTGAGATCGGTCACCGCGACCGATGCACTGGCCGAGGCGCCGCCGCTGCTGGCGATCACGGTGTAGACGCCGGCGGTGGCCGGCGGCGAGTACAGGCCGGTGACCGGGTCGATCGTCCCGCCGGACGCGGTCCAGGTGGCCGCGGGCCCGCCGCCGCTGACCGTGGCGGTGAACTGCTGACTCTGATTGAGCGTCAGCGTCGCGAGCGCCGGCGAGACGCTGACGCTGACCGCGGTTGCCGCCGTGACGGTCACGGTCGCGCTGGCGGTCTTGGTCGGATCCGCCGCCGAGACCGCGGTGGCCGTCACGGTCGGCGGCGCCGGCACGGTGGCAGGTGCCCGGTAGAGTCCTGCCGTGGAGATGGTGCCGACGGTCGCGTTGCCGCCGCTGACGCCATTGACCTGCCAGGTGACCGCGGTATTGGCGGTATTGGTGACGGTGGCCGCGAACTGGGCGCTGCCGCTGCCGGCCTGCACGCTCGCCAGGGTCGGCGTCACTGAGATCGTGACGGCCCCGGCGGTCGGCGTGACGAGGTTGGATGCGCCGGATGCGGCGCCCG
The DNA here is from genome assembly GCA_025355105.1 of Pseudomonadota bacterium. Lineage (GTDB taxonomy): Bacteria > Pseudomonadota > Gammaproteobacteria > Steroidobacterales > Steroidobacteraceae > CAIKZZ01. Next base: position 147,247 of record JANYAE010000122.1, read on the forward strand.
GCCCGTTGATGTTGCTCGCGGTCACCGTGAACGTGTACGGCGTGCCGTTGGTCAGTCCCGGAATCGTGATCGTGGTGGCAGGCGCGGCCACGGTGGCCGTGAGGCTCCCCGGGCTCGAGAGGGCGGTGTAGCTCGTCAAGGTCGCGCCGCCATTCGAGGCCGGCGCCGTGAAGGCGACCGTGGCCTGGGCGTTTCCGGCGGTCGCCGTACCAATGGTCGGCGAGCCCGGAATCGTGGACGGCGTCACGCTGTTCGAGGCCGCCGAGGCCGCACCGGCGCCGTTGATGTTGCTGGCGGTGACGGTGAACCGGTACGCCGTGCCGTTGACCAGCCCCGGCACCGTGATCGACGTGGCTGGCGCCGTGACCGACGCCGAAATGTTGCCCGGGGTCGAGGTGGCGGTGTAGCCCGTCAGCGCCGAGCCACCGTTCGAGGCCGGCGCCGCGAAGCTCACGCTCGCCTGGCCGTTGCCGGCGGTCGCCGCGCCGATCGTCGGCGCGCCCGGCACGCCGACCGGCGTGACGCTGTTCGAGGCGGCCGACGCGGCGCCAGCGCCGTTCGCGTTGCTGGCCGTCACGGTGAAGGTGTACGCGGTGCCGTTGCTCAGGCCGGCCACGGTGATCGACGCGGCGGGTGCCTGCACCGTCGCCGAGATGCTGCCGGGATTCGAAGTGGCGGTGTAGCTCGTGATCGCCGCGCCGCCATCCGATGCCGGGACCGCAAAGCTCACGGTGGCCTGTGCATTCCCTGCCGTCGCCGCGCCGATCGTCGGCGCACCGGGGACCGTCGTCGTTCCGGACGGCGCCGGCAGCACTTCGACCAGCGCGAGGTTGAACTTGTCGGTGGTCGGCGCAGTGTCGTTGATCGTGACCGACGTCCCGCTGCTGGCGGTCGGCGCGGATTGGCGCTGCATCCAGTAGGTGGCACCGATCGCGGTCGCCAGGTACTGGTGCACCATCGTCTGCGCCGGCCCGATGGTGCGGGCCACGGCGCTGTCCCAGTCGTTGCCGACGCCGAACACCCACGAGCCGGCGCGTGTGGTCGTCAACGCGGCGCTCGGTGCGCCGGAGGCCGCGCTTGCTGCCCCGGTCGCGCCGATCGCGCCGGTGCCTCCCGTGCCGGACGGGTCGGCGCCGGTGAAGCTGACGACCGCGATGGAGGCCGCCACTTTTTGCGACGTGGTGGCGGTGATGGTGACGCTCGAGAGCAGCGTCGGTGCGAACGCGCGCCAGATCTCCGCCGTCCCGAGCTGCGCGTTCGCGCGCTTGACCAGCGTCCACGTGAGGCCTGCGCCGCTGACACCGGTAACGGTGATTCCGGCGGTGGCCGCGTCTGTCGCCACGAAGGCGAGCAGCAGCTCATTCGCTGCGGTCGTCGAAAACGTCGGGGACGCGATCGTGGCGGCGTCGGTGCCGCGATCGGCGGATGCGGAGACGTCGATCGCAAGACCCCACGCCGGCGTCGTCACGATCAGCAGCAGCAGGCCCCTCAGCGTGGCGGCCAGCGCGCGCCGCAGTGAACCACGACCTGGAATATGCATGAAGCGCGCCCCTCGAAGAATCGCCGAGATCGTGACGTGGTCAACCGGCCTGCGGGAACGCCGAAATCGGTGGCACGCAGGTCTCGGCGTCGCCCGATCGCGGCTTGGAATTATTCGTCGCACGGCGTCGAACCACCGGGTCGGTCTGGCGCCGAGTGCGAGTAAGAAGCATGCAACATCTACGCCGGACGCGAAATTCACGATTATGATCAGCGGCTTAGTCGAAGGCCACGCGCGCTGGGGGCGGAAGCGTCGGTTGCCGGTGTAAGGAATCTCGACGCCGCGCGGTGCGCAGCGACGCCGGTGATCGGGTAACGGGTGATGTCGACTGCGGTGCTGAAGCCGGGCACCGCCCGCGTCGGGCGGCGGCGTGCCGGCGCGCTCCGTATGTCTTTGTTCCACAACGCCTTTATAGGCGGCATCGTCCACGCGTCGGCTGCCGCCGCGGGGGCCGTGTCGGACCGTCGCTGCGCGATCAGGGCTCGCGGCCTGAGCGTGGGCGCCCACCGGCGCCGGCTGACGCACCGCAGACTCCACGCGGTCAGGCGATGAAGCACGCGCGCAGGCGGACGCCGCCGCTGTCGGCGCCTGATCTCCGCCGCGCACCATCGCGTCGTCCGCTCGGTCGGACTTGGATCGGGCCCGCTGCGGGACCACCTGCGCGCTCGCCTGCGGCCGCCGCCCGCGTCGGCGACGCTGCGAGGGACTGCGGTGACGCGAGCGCCTGTGGCGCTCGACTGCGTCGACGCGGCGCAGCCGCGCGTGCTCGGCGGATGGCGTTGTGCCTTGCGGCCGACGCCGGTCGCGCGGGCGCGCGCCGACGGCGAAGCGCGCGCAACTGAGACGTCGAGCCTGCTGGCGGCGACCATTCCGCACTACACTCGCGCATCTCGCCGACCGATCGCGAGAGCATTCGGAGGACCGCTGCGTGAATCGAAACTTCAAGACCGGGCTGCTGTGCCTGCTGCTCGCCGGCGTCACGGTGGCTGGTGGTGGCTGCGGCAGCGCCGAGAGCCGCAAGGCGCGCGCGCTCGAGAACGGGCAGCGCGCCCTGGACGCGGGCAATCTCGACAAGGCCGGCACGGAGTTCAAGACCGCCCTGAAGCTGGCGCCGAACGATGCCCAGGCGAAGTACCTCAACGGCGTGCTGCAGCTTAGGCTCGGCAACGGCCTCGGCGCCGTCGAACTATTTCAAGGTGCACTGCAGGCCGATCCCAAGCATCTGGAAGCGCGCGTGGCCATGGCCCGGATCATGCTGGTGGGCGCCGAACCGCAGCGCACGGTCGATTTCATTAGCGCCGGGCTTCGCGATCACCCCAACGACGCGCGCCTGTTGGCGATCCGCGCCGCCGCACGGGTGCTGCTCAAAGACCTGGCCGGCGCCCACGCCGACGCCGACCAGGCGCGCAACGCCGATCCGACCAACGAGGATGCGCTCGCGGTGCTCGCGGGCATCTACCGGCTCGAAGGCAAGACCGACAAGGCGCAGCTGGTGCTCGAAGCGGCCGTGACCGAACACAGCCGCAGCGTCGACTTGCGTCTCGCGCTCGCACAGCTCGACATCGCCCTGCACGAGGACGCGCGCGCCGAGGCGCTGCTGCGGGAAATCGTGCAGCTGAGGCCGCGGGATCGCGCCCAACGCGTGCGCCTGGCTCAGTTCCTGTCGCGCAAGGGCCGCACCGACGAGGCCGAAAAGGAACTGCGCGCCGGCGTCGCCGCAGTGCCCGAGGACCGTGAGCTCAAGGCAGTGCTGGTGGACTTCATACGCCAGACCCACGGCGTGGCCGCCGCCGCGAGCGCGCTCGAAGCGATGGTCGCGGCCGCGCCGGGCGACTACACGCAGCGCTTCATGCTCGCGCGGGTGTACACAGAGGCCGGCGAGCCGGCCAAGGCGGTGTCGATCTACCGCGAGGTCATCGCCAAGGAAGGGACGCGGCCGGCGGGGCTCGACGCGCGCGTCCGCCTCGCGCGGCACCTGCTGCTGCGCAACGAGCCTCAGTCTGCCGAGCCGCTGCTCGCCGAGGTGCTGGCGTCCAGCCCGCACGATCCTGACGCCATCCTGCTGCGCGCCGAGCTCGCCCTGGCCAAGGGCGACGTCGACGCCGCGCTCGGTGACCTGCAGGGCCTGCTGCGCACGAAGCCGAGTGCGGCCGCGGCGCTGCGCGTCATGGCGCGCGCGTACGTGATCAAAGGGGATCCGGCACAGGCCGAGGATGCGTTGCGGCGTGCGCTCGTCGCGGATCCGGCCGACGCAGGCGTCCGCGTGGATCTTGCCAACTTCCTGATCGAGAGCGGCCGTCCCGAGCAGGCCAAGCCGATCGTCGAGGAACTGGCCAAGGCGCGGCCGGCCGACATCACGGCGCAGCAGGCGCTGTTCGTGGCCAGCGCGGCGACCAAGGACTACGTCACGGCGCGGGCGGCGGCGCTCAGCCTGCGGGCGATCGATCCGCATTCCGCTCTCGGTTGGTTCGATCTCGGCCAGGTGGCAGAGGCGCAGGGGCAGTTCGGCGAGGCCGTCGAGCAGTACCGCGCGGCGCTTCAGGCGCAGCCCGGCGCAGCCGATCCGCTGGCTTCGCTCACCCGCGTGCTGCTGCGCCAGAAGCGCACGGCCGACGCCTTGCACGCGCTCGACGAAGCCGCAACGCGCAGCCCCGAGTCGGCGTTGCCGCTCAGCCTCAAGGCGGACGTCCTGCTGAGCGAGCACCGGATCGCGGAGGCTGACGTCGCCGCCGCCGAAGCGCTGCGCCGCGCGCCGAAGTCGGCGCTGGCCTACCGGACCCTCGCGTCCCTGGCTGCTGCCAAGGGTGGCCGCGGCGCGCAGATCGCCGTGCTCAGCGGCGCGATCGACAAGGTCGAGGATCCCAGCGACCTGCGCGCGCTGCTCGCGGGACTGTACGAGCAGGCCGGGCAGCGGGAAGCCGCCGGCGAGCAGTACGAGGCGATCCTCAAAGCGCGGCCGCGGCAACCGTTCGCCGCCAACAACCTCGCTATGCTGCTGGCCTCGCAAGGCAGCGACACGGCGAGCCTGGCGCGCGCGGCTGAACTCGTCGCGCCGTTCGCCATCAGCAGCAACCCGGTCTTTCTCGACACCTTCGGCTGGGTGAAGCTCAAGCTCGGCGATGCACCGACGGCGCTGGCCGCGTTGCAGAAGGCGCATGCCGGATTGCCTGCGGTCGCCGAGATCAGCTATCACCTCGGGCTCGCCCAGGTCGCTGCCGGCCAGAGCGCAAGCGGTGCGGAATCGCTGCGTGCGGCGCTGACAGGTGGCGCCAAGATGCCGTGGGAGGCCGATGCGAAGGCGGCGCTCGCGAAGCTCGCGAGCTCGGCCCGCTAGCAACGCGCAGCGCCGGGCGCGGCGCTACGGGAATGTCTTCAGTGCCCGGTGCCGAATAGGCGCTTTCGATCGCGTTGCTGTCGTAGGCGGTCGCGACGAAGTTGTAGGTTCCCGACGCCCACGTCGGCGGCAGCGTCGTCAAGATGGTCGCGGCGCTGTCTTCGGCGTGGCCGCCGCCGGCGATGTCACGAAACGTCACCGCTCCCGCACCGGCGGGCGAGAGGATGGCGCGCCAGTAAGTCCGGCCGGGCGTGATCGCGATCGGTGGAATGGCGACGCTGTTCGATGCGCCGTTCTGCGGTACGCCGACGGTCGCCTGCGTCAGCGCTGCGCCCGGGTGCCCGGATGCATCCGAGTAGACGCCGACGCTGACACGCTGCGCGGTATTCGTGCTGGGCAGGTACACGACCAGCTGGCCGATCGTCGTCGACGCGCTCGCGATGGCGCGAAATGCGTCGGCGTGGCCCGCCGCATCGCCATCGCTTCCGGGCTCGACGACGGTCGTGCCGAGCGGTGTCGCAGCGACGGTCGGCCCTGCGTGCAGCAGGCCGGCGGCGACGAGACCGATGGCGAGGCACGGCATCATCAGCGACCACCGCGAGGGTCGGGCAGACGCGCGCCAGCGGGTACTTCGATTGGCAGCGCAAAGACTGGTCATGGACATCTCCAGATCGTGCCGAGTGCAGGCCGGTGGTGAGCTTCGCGTCGCGACGAGGCACGGCCGCCGCGCGCACGAATCCGCTCCGCGTTGCCCGTCAGGAGGGCAGCTCGGTTGGCGCCCGGTGTCGGGGCGCATTCAGTGACGGACGCCGGCTGAGGCCGGCGAGGTTCCCGCGCGCAATTCCCGGCGGGCGGCATGCGCGAGCAGGCGCTGCGCGATGCGGTAGTGATTCAAATGGAGCCGCGCGCATCCGGTCGATTCCGCAGCGTTCCGGCTCCGATTGGCGACCCAACGCGCGCCTGCGTGCATCGCGAAGCAGGCGCGCGCTGATCGTCCGTACTGCGACGGGCTGCGGACGCCGACGCGGCGAGGGCTCGCGCGGCCGCGGGGATCTTGATGGCGCCGGGGCGACGCTGCGGGAGCGTGTCGGCGGCGGTGCGAGGCCGACGACATCGGTGGTCGCGCGCGTCTTGGCGATCCAAATCGGGACTCGGTCGGATCGACCGCCGGCCACTCGCGCCGAGTCGGAGCGAAGTCCACTGGCCGCGACAGCGCGGCAGCAGCAGTCCAGTCAGCCTGCGCCGCTCGCCTGAGCGCGCGGTCGTGACGCTCGCGATTGACCGCGAGCGCGGCGCGGCTCGTCGGTGCAACGATTCCGAGCCGCGCCACTCAACCGGCGACGGGCCGGCCGGCAGGCGGCCTTGACCGATCGGACCGCCGTCCGCTGTCACCGCTCGCTACGGAATGGTCTTCGAGCCGGGGGCGGAGTAGGCGCTCTCGATGCCGTTGCTGTCGTACGCGGTCGCGGCGAAATAGTAGGTACCCGACGCGAGATTGGCGACGACGTAGCTGGTCGTCGCCGGGCTCGTGACATTGACGACGGTCGGGTAGACGCCTGGCGAGGACCCGTAGTAGACGCGAAAGCCGGCGAGATTGGTCAGCGCCGTTCCGTCGGTGCGCGTCGTCGGCACCGTCCAGCTGACGGTCGCGGTGCCGGTAGCGCCGCCGGCGACGGTGATCGTGAAGGGCGCCAGCGTCGCGCTGCTGGTTCCGTCGCTGACCGAAATCGAGATGTTGGCGTAGCTGCCGATCGCGCCGGCGGCCGGCGTGCCCGACAGGAGTCCGGTCGCGCTGCTGAAGCTCGCCCACGCCGGCGCGTTGGCGATCGAGAACGTCAGTGTTGCGCCTGAGCCGCCGGTGGCGCTCGGCTGGAAGGCGTATGCGCTGCCGACGCTCGCGGTCGTCGCCGGCGTGCCGCTGATCGTCGGCGCGACGGTGGCGGCGATCACGGACACGCTCGCGCTCGCGGACTTCGACGGGTCGTCGACGGACACCGCCGTCACCGCGACCGTCGCCGGAGAAGGTGCTGTGGCCGGTGCGCTGTACAGGCCGGCGGCCGAGATCGTGCCGACCGTCGAGTTGCCGCCGCTCGTGCCGTTCACCTGCCAGCTCACCGCGCCGCTCGAGCCGTTGCTGACGGCGGCGGTGAACTGCTGACGGCCGGTGTTCGCGCTGACGCTCGCGATCGACGGCGAGATGGCCACCGCTACCGCTGCCGTGACCGTGGCCACCGCGCTTCCGGAACGCAGCGGATCGGCCACCGACACTGCGGTGATCGTCACCGCCGCGGGCGACGGCACGGCCGCCGGCGAACGATAGACACCGGCCGCGGAGATCGTGCCGACGGTCGCGTTGCCGCCGGCCACGCCATTCACCTGCCAGGTCACGGCGCTATTCGCGCTGTTCGTGAGCGTCGCGGTGAAGCTCTGGCTGCCGATGCCGGCCTGAACGCTGACGGTGGCCGGCGTGACCGAGACGCCGATCGCGGGCGTGAGCGTGAGTGTCGCTGAGCCCGATCGCGTCGGGTCCGCAACCGCAACCGCGGTGACCGTCACCGCCGCCGGCGAGGGCACGGTCGCGGGCGCCGTGTAGACGCCGACGGTCGAGATCGTGCCGAGCGTCGCATTGCCACCGGCGATGCCGTTGACCTGCCAGGTCACCGCCGTGTTGCTGGTATTTGCGACCGCGACCGACATCGCTTGCGTACCGACACCGACCTGCACGCTGGCCGTGGCCGGCGACACCGTGACGGACACCGGCGCGGTCACGGTCATCGACGCCGAGCCAGGCCGCGCCGGATCGACCACGGAAGCCGCGCTGACGGTGACCGACGCCGGCGACGGGACGGCGGCAGGCGCGCTGTAGACGCCGGCGCTCGTGATCGTGCCGAGCGAGCTGTTGCCGCCGGTGATTCCGTTGACCTGCCACGTCACGGTGGTGGTGCTCGTGTTGCTGACCGTCGCGACGAAGGTCTGCGTGCCGATGCCGGCCGTCGCGGTCGCGGTCGCGGGCGAGACGGCCACCTTGATTCTCGCTTTGACGGTCACTTTGGCGGTGCCCGACGTCGACGGCGCCGTCTTGAGCGCGGCGGAGACCGTGACGGTTCCGGACGCCGGGGCGTCGGCCGGTGCGGCGTACACGCCGCTCTGCGTGATCGTGCCGACCGTTGCGTCGCCGCCGGTCACGCCATTCACCTGCCAGATCAGCGCAGGGCTGGTGGCGTTCGAGACGCTGGCCGTGAACGACTGGCTGCCGATGCCGGCCTGCACGTCGGCGCCGGACGGCGTCAGCGTCACGGCGCTCGGCGCGGTCAGCGTCACGACCGCGGCGGCGCGTTGCGCGGGATCCGCAACCGACACCGCCGTCACGGTGACGGTCGTCGGCGCGGTGCCGGCGACAGGCGCGGAATAGAGCCCGGTGTCGGTGATCGTGCCGGTCGTGCCGTTGCCGCCCGTGACGCCGTTGACCTGCCAGGTGACCGCGCTGGTCGAGCCGTTCACGACCGTCGCCGCGAATCCCTGGGTGCCGGTGCCGATGACCACCGTGGCGGCCGACGGCGTGATCGTCACGCGCACCGTCGCCGCCGCGGCGCTGATCTGCACCGCAGCCGAGGCCGATCGTGTCGGGTCTGCCACCGACACCGCGCTGATCGTAACCGTCGCCTGGGCTGGCGGCGTCGCCGGCGCCGTGTACAGGCCGTCAACGCCGATCGTGCCAACGGTGGCATCGCCGCCGACCACGCCGTTGACCTGCCAGGTCACGGCGGTATTCGCCGTGCCGGACACCGATGCGGCGAAGATCTGGCTACCGCCGCCAGCGACGACCGTAGCGCTCGACGGCGACACCGAAACGGCGATCGCCGGGCCGGCCAGCAGCGTCACTTCGGCGGTGCCGACTTGCGACGCGTCGCTCGCGGACACGGCCAGCACGGTCACGGTCGAGGGCGAGGGCATCACGGCCGGCGAGAGGTACTGGCCGGAGGCCGAGATCGTGCCGACGGTGGCGTCGCCCCCCGGAACGCCGTTCACCTGCCAGACGAAGCCGGAGCTCGCGCCGCTTTGTAGCGCGGCGGAGAACGAGATCGCGGTGGCGCCGACGCTGGCGGTCGCGGTGGCCGGCGTCACGGTGATCGACGGCGTCGAGAGCGTGGCGCCGCCGGTACCGGTGGGCGCGCCGCCGAGGGAGTTGCCGCCGCCAGCGCCACCGCAGCCGGAGGTCAGTGCGGCGGCGACGAGCGCCCATGCCAGCCATCGCGTCAGCCGGGTCGCGGCCCCCGCGGTCGCGGGGGCCGGCAACGATGATGCAGTCATCTCACACCTCCGGTGGCCCCGCTATCTCCTGGGCGTACCCGGAGACCGGAGGCTTTGCGTCCCCGCCTCGCGGCGGGTTTGCCGTTGTCACAGTGCGAGCTATGTCTGCAGTCCGCGCGCTGCGGAAGCTGCCGTCATGGCCCGAGGCGCAATATGTAGAGCGCCCGACCGTTATCTAATGCGTCGCGGTTCTCGAAACTCTGGCGTTCAGAGAATTCCGGTGTATGCCTGCAGGATTTCGCGCAGACGTCGCTGTCGCAACTCGACCGGCACAAGGCTAGTCCGGTCGCGCGCGGCAATCGAACGAGATTCCGTCATGGAATTGCGACATTGAACTTAATGACGCGTTTTCCGCGGGCACCATTCAGGGAATGGCTGAATGCCGAGCGCCGTGCTGCTGCAGCGAGCGCCGCACGCGCGCTGGCGCTGTGTGCGCAAAGAGCGACAGTCAGCGGCACGCGTGGGTGAGTCGCGCGGCAGCGCCGCGCGTCGGTCGAGCGCTACGGCTCAGTCGCGTGACGGGCGCGGCGCGCGTGTCGGCGACGCGCTGCCGCTACTTACCGCTCGCCGTCCGCGAGCACGCGCTCGATGCGCCGGTCCGGCACGAGCCAGATCATCGCGACGAGCACGTAGAGGAGCTGCGCGGCGCGCGGCGACCAGAACGCGAGCGGGATCGCGGCGAGGTAGATCAGCGGCGACGACTTGCCCTGCCAATCGCCACGGACCGCGCGCTTCAGAAGCGAGTCCGGGCCTTGCGAGGCGATGATCAGCTGCTGCAGGATGAAATACGCACTGCCGGCCATCAGCAGCGTCACGCCGTAGAGCGCGGTCGGCAGCGACGCGAAATGGTTCGTTCCCATCCAGCTGGTCGTGAAGGGGATGAGCGACAGCCAGAACAGCAGGTGCAGGTTCGCCCACAGCATGGGTCCGGTGACACGGCGAACCGTGTGCAGCATGTGATGGTGGTTGTTCCAGTAGATGCCGAGATAGAGGAAGCTCAGCACGTAGCTCAGCAGCACCGGGATCATCGGTGCCAGCGCTTCCAGGTGCTCGCCGTTCGGCACCTTCAGTTCGAGCACCATGATCGTGATCAGGATGGCGATGACGCCATCACTGAACGCCTCGAGTCGGCTCTTGCCCATGCTGCTCTCTCCGGTGGCGCGTCGACTGGCACGATGCGGGCCACGACCGTGCGGCACGGTCGCGCGGTGAGCTTGCCACGGCGCTGTGCGGTGCGACCACCGCGCCGGATGGGCACCGAGCAAAGCCGCTCGCGCGCACGCGCGTCAGCGGCAATGGCGGCACCTGCCGCGGCATCGGCCTTCGTCGCCTGCCGGGCGCGCTGTCCGTCTCGAGCCGGCGCCTCGGTCATCCGGCGGCATTGCAATCGGCTGTCCAGCCGTTCAGAGCGCGCTCATCTTGTGGATCGCGGCGTCCGCAGCCGCGTCGCAGCCTCTCGTGCTCGCGTCGCGGACGGCAGGACACGGGCTAGCGCGCGGTGATGACCCGCGCGCCGCTGGTGGGCCTCGCAGCCGGGTCGAGATCGGACGGCCGGATCCGGGCAGGCTGTATTGGCCCAGGATGTGCCGCCGCCGCGGTGGCCGCCGAGGGCCCGGCTCGGCAAGCCGCGGCGACGGCGCCAGCAGGCCGCGGCGCTGCCCTGCAGGGCGGAGCTGGCCTCCCGGCACCGGTGCCGGCGTGTCCTGAGCGTCGAACGGCACCGGCCGGCGCGCGGGTGACGCGGAATCGTGGACCGGATACCGTACGATTCCGATGCGCGGGAGCTCGGCGCCGGCGGGGTCGATCGACCTGCCGCCCGGTCTGCAGCGAGGCACCTGTTCGCCCGCCGCAGTCGGCGCGACCGGCCGTCCGCAAAGACAAGAAGCAAAGGGGAAGCGGTGGGGAAGGAGTCGCTAGCCTCGCGAGCGGAGCGCGTCCGGCCGGCGACCGGCTGGTCCGGACCGTCGCGTCTTTGGTCGCCGCCAGCTGCGCCGGCGACTCGATGACCGATTCCCCCAAAGCCGTCTTCCTGAGCTACGCCTCGCAGGACGCGCAGGCAGCGCGCCACATCGCCGAGGCGCTGCGTGCGGCCGGCGTCGAGGCCTGGTTCGACCAGAGCGAGCTCAGGGGCGGCGACGCCTGGGACCAGAAGATCAAGCAGCAGATCCGCGAGTGCGCGCTCTTCATCGCGATCGTCTCGGCCCAGACCAACGCCAGGCCTGAGGGCTACTTCCGCCGCGAGTGGAAGCTCGCCGTCGATCGGACCCACGACATGGCGGACGATGCGCCGTTCCTGCTGCCGGTCGCGATCGACGCCACACCGAACGCCGCCGCGCGCGTGCCGGACAAGTTTCGTGACGTGCAGTGGACGACGCTGCCGGGCGGCGTGACGCCGCCTGAGTTCGCGGCGCGGGTGCGCCGGCTGCTGGAGCCCGGGGCCCACTTGGCGCCGCCGGTCGCGGCGGCGGCCTCGGCGCGGCATCACGCGACCGTCGAGCTCACCTTCCTGCAGAGGCTCAAGCGCCGCAACGTCGGCCGGGTCGCGATCCTCTACCTCGGCATTTCCTGGGTGGTGCTCGAGCCGCTGCACGTGATCTTCAACATGCTCGGCGTGCCGGACTGGATCAATCGGCTGGTGGTGGTGTTCATGGCGCTCGGTTTCCCGATCGCGGTACTCACGGCCTGGGTCTACGAAGTCACTCCCGAAGGTCTCAAGCCGAGCGCGACGGTCGATCCGAGCACGTCGCTGCTGCGCCATACCGGCAAGCGACTCAACCGCGCGATCCTGTCAGTACTCGGACTGATGATCGCGTACTTCCTCGTCTACCACTTTTGGCTCGCCAAGCACCTGATGGAGCCGGTCGCCGAAGGAGCCCGCGACAGCGCGCAGAACCATGCCGAGGCCGGCATCGAGATCACGCAGCGCTCGATCGCCGTGCTGCCGTTCGTCGACATGAGCCAGAGCAAGGACCAGGAGTACCTGTCCGACGGCCTGGCCGAGGAACTGCTCGACCTGCTGGCCAAGATCCCGGAGCTGCGGGTGGCGGCCCGCACCTCGGCCTTCGCCTTCAGAGGCAAGGCCGAGGACATCCCGAGCATCGCCAAGAAGCTGCACGTCGCCCACATCCTCGAGGGCAGCGTGCGCAAGGCCGGATCGCGCGTGCGGATCACCGCCCAGCTGATTCGAGCCGACAGCGGCTATCACCTCTGGTCCGAGACCTACGACCGCGATCTGACCGACATCTTCAAGCTGCAGGACGAGATCGCTGGCGCGGTCGTCCAGGCGCTCAAGCTTGCGCTGCTCGGCGGCGCGCTGCCGGCGCGCGCGGCGCCGAAGAATCCGGAAGCGTACAACCTCTACCTGCAGGGCCGCTTCCTCGCCGACCTGCACACCAAGGCGAGCCTCGAGAAGGCGATCGACTACTTCCGCCGCGCGATCAAGCTCGATCCAAGCTACGAACCGACCTGGACCGCGCTGTCCTTCGCGTACAGCGATACGGGCGCGCGCGGCTTCGTCTCCTCTGAACAGGCGCTCGCGCAGGCGCGCGACGCGGCCGCGGAGGCGCTCAAGCTGGACCCGAAGAGTGCCCGCGCGCACGTGGCCCTCGGCCTCATCCACATGAACATCGACTGGGACTGGGCCGCCGCGGACCGCGAGTTCAAGCAGGCGCTCGCCTACGACGCCGGCAATGCGACGGTGCTGAGCCTCGGCGGCTACCTCGAGCTCGCGTTCGGGCACACCGGCCGCGCGGCGACGCTGTTCCAGCAGGCGCTCGCCCGCGACCCGCTGCATGCCTCCTCGTACAACAATCTCGGCATCGCCTACTACGCCGAGGGCCGCCTCGCGGACGCGGAGGCGGCGTTTCGCAAGTCCATCGAGCTCAAGCCGGCGCAGTCCTACACGCACAACGGCCTCGGCCTGGTGCTGCTGTCGCAGGGTAAGCGCGACGCGGCGCTCGCCGAGATGGGTCGCGAATCGGACGAGGGCTGGCGGCTCGAGGGTCAGGCGATCGTGGCCTACGCGCTCGGCAAGCGCGCTGAGTCCGACGCGGCGCTCGCCGAGCTGACGACCAAGTTCGCGAAGGACGCGCCGTACTCGATCGCCACCGCGCACGCCTATCGCGGCGAGCGGGATCAGGCTTTCGGCTGGCTGGACCGGGCGGTCGCCGAGCGCGACGGCACGCTCGCCAGCATCAAGGTGGACCCGCTGCTGAAGCCGCTGGCAGCTGATCCGCGCTACCAGGTGCTGCTGAAGCGTCTGGGCTTGCCGGAGTAGCTAGCGCTGCGACAACGCTGGGCCGTCGTACGCGCTAGGGCCGGCGAGGCGGCAAGCGCTCGGCGACGGGCCCCTGGCGGAGCCGGCCGCGGCGGCCGTCACGCGCGCGCGCGCGTCCGGCGGCTGGTGAGCCGCTGCAGGCCGATCGCGAACAGTCCGAGGCCCATGAGGCCGAGGGTCCCCGGCTCCGGCACCGGCGCGCCGGTCGAGGCGCCGGCGCTGACGCTGACCGTATAGTCCTGCGGATTGCTGGGCTGGAAGCAGGATGAGGTCGTCGGATCCACGTTGGTCGGGTCGACGATGATCTTCGGATCCACCATCGCGGTGCCAACGGCGCCGCTGCCGAGCGCGCTTGAGCCCGCGATGATCGTGATCGCGTACAGGTCGCCCTGCGTCAGGCACAGGTGGTCAGCCTGCAGCTGGGTCGTCTGGCTCCAGGCGGCACCGAACTCGGTGCAGCGGCCGAACGCGCAGCTCACGCTGTCGGCGTGGCTGTCGACGACAAAGCCCAGGTCGGGATCCGGCGTGCCGGACGCGATGCCGGCATCGGAGCCGGCGTCGGTGATCACCATCGAGGCCACCGAGAAGCCGGCGCCGCCGAGCACCGCTGCGGCACCGCTCGAGATGATGTCGACTGCGATCTGGCCGCCCGGGACGGCCGGTCCGCCGACCTCGAAGTAGTAGGTGAGTGTGGCGAGCGAGACCACGCCGGGTCCCGTCGCCTTCTCCAACACGCTGGTGCCGGTGTTGTTGAGCACTCCGCCGTCGCCGGTCGCGAAACTTGCGCCGGAGGTGCACGTGCCGCCGGCCGGCTGGACGGCCACCGCGCAGGCGGCGCTGCCGCCGGAAAAGACGTTATAGGTGAACGCACTCGGCGGCAGCGAGACCGCCTCGGCCGCCATCGAGCCCAAGCCCGCGAGGACTGCGGCGATGGTCGGGGCGAGGATCTTGTGGTGCTGGCGCATGGAGTGCTTTCCGAAAGAATCAGCTGTGCAGCGCGACACTGCAAGCTACGTGCCGCGAAAGTGATCATCAACCAGATCAATCGGTTGTCTCCTGAAGTCGGCGAGCTGCTCGCGCGGCTGTCAAGTAATCCGACAGCGGCAGCCGCTTTCGCCTGAGCGCGCGGCCGTAGCAGGCCCTGCGGTGCGCGATCAAACCGGGCGACTTCGCGACCGTCCCGTACGCACTGAGGCCGCTGGCAGGTCATGCCCGGCTCGACGCGGCGACGACGCGCAGCGACTGCGCTTGCGGCTCAAACGTCGCGCCCGGCGCCGCGCGACCCTGAACAGATGCTGCAGCGCGGCTGGCGTCGCGCCCGCGAGGACCCGAAGCGGCCGGTATCGCGCCATCGTCGGCGACGCGCCGAGGCGAGCGCAGCAGGCCGGCACGGCGGAGATATAGTGCGGCACCGTCATCCTCGCCACTCGTTCGTCACCGACGCCCAGGGGCTCCACATGATCCGACCTGCTGTCCTGCGCCGGCTCGCGGCCTTCGTGCTGCTGCCGCTCGTCATCGCGCGAGGCGATGCGGCGCCACCGGCGACCAGCACCACCGAGCCGCTGCCGGCGCTTGAGTGGCGCCTCGTCGGACCCTTCCGCGGCGGCTGGAGCACGATGGCGGTCGGCGTGCCGGAGTTGCCTGACACCTTCTATGCCGGCGCCGCCGGCGGCGGCGTCTGGAAGACCGACGACGCCGGCCACACCTGGCTCAATGTCACCGACGCGCAGCCGATCAGCGCCGTCGGTGCGCTCGCCGTGGCGCCGTCGGACGGTCGCGTCATCTACGTGGGTACCGGCCATCCGGAGCCGCGCTACGACGTCGGCGCCGGCAGCGGCATGTACCGCTCCACCGACGCCGGCCACAGCTGGGCGGCGCTGGGTCTCGCAGCGACGCGTCACATCGCCGCGATCGCGGTGGATCGGCGCGACGCAAACGTGGTGCTGGTGGCGGCGCTCGGCCACCTGTTCGGTCCGGGCCCTGACCGCGGCGTCTATCGCAGCGAGGACGGCGGCAAGACCTGGCAGCGGACGCTGTTCGTCGACGAGTCGACCGGCGCCGTCGACCTCGCGGTGGACCCGGCCGATCCGGATGTCGTCTATGCCGCGACCTGGACGGTGCGAGTCTGGCCGTGGCTCAGCTACTTCACGCCGATCGAGGGTGAGGGCAGCGCGATCTGGCGCTCGACCGACGCCGGGCGCAGCTGGCGGCAGCTCGGCGGCGAGGGCTGGCCCGCAGGTGCGCTCGGACGCATCGGCCTCGCGCTGACGCGCAAGGGTGAGGCTACGCGGATCTATGCGAGCGTCGCGCGCTCGGCCGGTGACAGCGGCCTGTACCGCTCCGACGACGGCGGCGGCCACTGGCGCCGGGTCAACGACGCCCGCTGGCTGACGAGCTGGTACATGAGCCGCCTCACGGTCGCGCCCAACGACCCGGACACCGTGTATACGGTCGGCCAGTCGATCCATGAGTCGCGCGACGGCGGGCAGAGCTTCGCGGTCGTGCGCGGCGCACCAGGCGGGGACGACTTCCACTACCTCTGGATCAATCCGAAGGACCCGAGTCACCGCGTCGCGGCCAGCGATCAGGGCGCGACCGTGACGGTCAACGGCGGCTTGACCTGGAGCGACTGGTACAACCAGCCGACCGGCCAGTTCTACTACCTCGCCGCCGACAACCGCTTTCCGTACCACATCTACTCCGGCCAGCAGGACAGCGGCACCGTCGACATCGCGAGCCGCGGCGACTCCGGCGCGATCACGCTGCGGGACTGGCATCCGGTCGGCGGCGACGAGCGCGACTACGACGTCCCGGATCCAGAGCAAGCGGCGATCAGCTACGCCACCGGCCTCGGCGGGCGCATCTCGCGCCACGACGCGCGCACCGGCGAGGTCGCGAACATTTCGCCGTGGCCGGTCGAGAGCTACGGCAAGCGGGCCACCGACTTCCGCTACCACTACAACTGGTTCACGCCGCTTACCATCACGCGCCAGGCGCCGTACGCGCTCTATGCGGGCGCGCAGGTGCTGTTCCGCTCGCTCGATCGCGGCACGCACTGGGAGGTCGTGAGCCCGGACCTCACGGCGCGACGCGACGGCAGCAGCGAATGCGGCGGCAGCCCCGAGCCCGCGCGTGCGCTGGCCTGCGGCTATGGCGCGATCAACGCCATCACACCGTCGCCGGTGAACGGCGCCGAGCTTTGGGTCGGAACGGACGACGGCCTCGTCTGGCTGAGCCGTGACGGGGCCACGCACTGGGCGCGCGTCACGCCGCCCGGCGTACCGGCCTGGGCCAAGGTCAGCAGCATCGACCTCGTGGCGATGAGCCCGGGCACGGCCTACGTCGCGGTGGACAACCACCGTCAGGATGACGTGCGGCCGTACGTCTACCGGACGCGCGACTACGGTGCGACGTGGAGCGAGATCGGCGCGGGTCTGCCGACCGCTCACTACGTCAGCGTGGTGCGGGCGGATCCGGAGCGCGCCGGCCTGCTCTACGCCGGCACCGAACTCGGCGTCTCGGTGTCCTTCGACGACGGCGCGCACTGGCAGAGCCTGTCGCTCAATCTGCCGCCGGCCTGGGTGCATGACCTGTTGGTCAAGGACCGCGACTTGATCGCGGCCACCGTCGGCCGCGCGCTGTGGGTGCTCGACGATCTCGCGCCGTTGCGCCAGCGCACGCTCGCGAGCGGCGCCCGTCTTTACGCCCCGTCGCCGGCCTACCGCCTGCGCCAGAACCAGAACAAGGACACGCCGCTGACGCCGGAGACGCCGCTCGGTCGCAACGCGCCGACCGGCGCATTGCTCGACTACTACCTGCCGGAGGCGGCCAAGGCGCCGGTGATCCTCGAAATCCGCGACGCCGCGGGGGCGCTGGTGCGGCGCTACTCGAGCGCCGATGCGGCCGAGGATCTCGGCGTCGAGCCGTACTTCGCCGCGCGCTGGCTCAAGGACCCGCCGCGCCTGTCGGCAGCCGCCGGCGCACACCGCTTCGTCTGGGACCTGCGTCTGCCGCGGCCACGGGCGCTTGAATACCAGTGGAGCATCGGCGCCTCGCCCTTCGAGGGCGCGAGCCTCCTGCCGGCAGGGTCGCTGGCGCTGCCCGGAGAGTATCGCGTGACGCTGCTGGTCGACGGTCAGCGCTTCGACGTGCCGCTGACCATCCGGCCGGACCCGCGGCTCACCGTCACGCGAGCCGAGCTTGAGGCGGCACTAGAGTTCTCGCGGGCGCTCGACGCGGACCTCACGTCGATCTGGAAGAACTACGCCGAGATCGGCGCGGTCCGACGCGCCATCGCCGAGCGCCGCGCGCAGCTCGCGCGGCTCAAGGCCCCGGCCAGTGCCCTGACAGGGCTGACCTCGCTGGATGCCGCGCTCGCGGCGATCAGTTCCGGCGGCGCCGAGGCGAACCCCGGCCTCGAGGGCGCCGGCCAGACGCTCGCTGCCATCGAGACCGACGTCGAGGGCGCAGATCGTGCCCCGGCCCCGGCCCAGCTCGAGGTCGCGGCACGGCTGCGCGGCGCCGCGCAAGCGGCAGCGGCGCGCTGGCAGGCAAGCCGCGGCGGCGAGATGCAGGTCGTCAACCGGGCGCTCACCGCGGCGCATCTGGCGCCGCTCGCGGTGCCGGACGCCGCCCACCTGCGCCCGGGCGAGGTTCCGGCCGGGCAGGACCTGCCCTGAGCAGCAGCTGGGAGCCGCGTCACAGCGGCTCCCGTCCGGTCGCAGCGGCCGCCGCCGGCCGTTCAGTTTTGGGCTCCGCAGGCCGATAACCGGGGATCACCGGAATTCCTTCGGGGTGGCCCTGCGCCAATCCAAGATGCGGCGACTGCTTCGCCTCTGGCCTGATTCGGGCGATCCCGGGATCGCTCGCAAGTCGCTGCGCGACGGACTCGCCGCGGCGGCGGCCGTGCTGTTGGTCTCGTCGCTCGGACTCGTGTTCTTGTACCGCTCGGCGCGCGACATCCAGGTCGAGGCCGTGCGCGGCGAGCTCGCGCAGCTGGCGCGCGCCGCCGCCGTGCAGGTGGACGGTGACCTGCACCGCAAGATCATCTCGCCGGCGCAGGCCGGCGGGCCTGAGCACCTCGCGCTGCTCGAGCCGCTGGTGCGCTTCCACAAGTCGACGCGCGACATCATCTACGTCTACACCGCGATCCTCGACGGCGCGGTCGTGCGCTGGGTCGTCGGCACGGACTACCTGTACCGCGTCGCGGGCGACACGCTGCCGCCGGACCCGCTGCTGCTGCCGGCGACCGGCAAGGACCAGGACCTGCACCGCGCGATCGAGGAGCAGCACCTGGTGGTCAACCGCCAGCCGGTGCACGAGGAGCATCGCAGCTATATGAGCGCCTACGCGCCGTTCTACGACCGCGCCGGGCAGTTCGTCGGCGTGCTCGGCATCGACATGTGGGTCAAGGACCTCGAGGCCCGCCTGGCGCGCATCGAGCGCGCGGCGAGCGCGGCCTTCTTCGGCGTGGCGCTGCTGTCGGTGCTGGTCGGCGTCGGCGCGCGCCGCCTGTCGGCGGCGATCCGCCGCGCGCGGGCCAACGACCGGGCGCTGACCGCGAGCCTCGCCGAGGCCAAGGCCGCCGCCGAGGCCGAGGCCGGCCGCGCCGAGGTCGCGGTGCGCGCCAAGAGCGAGTTCCTGGCGACCATGAGTCACGAGATCCGCACCCCCATGAACGGCGTGCTCGGCATGGTCGACCTGCTGCTCGACACCGAGCTCTCGCCGGAGCAGCGCGAGTACGCGTCGACCGCCAAGCGGTCGGCGGGCCTGCTGCTGACGATCATCGACGACATCCTCGATCTGTCGAAGATCGAGGCCGGCCGGCTCGAGGTCTCGTGGGTGCCCTTCGACCTGCGCGCGGCAGTGCGCGAGATCGGCGAGCTGCTGGCGCCGCGCGCCCGCGGCAAGGGCCTCGAGCTCGTGATCCGCTACCCGGAGCGCGTGCCGACGCATTTCGTCGGCGACCCAATCCGCATCCGCCAGATCCTTCTCAATCTAGCGGGCAACGCGATCAAGTTCACGGCCCGCGGCCGGGTCAGCGTGACGGTCGCCGTCACCGACGCGGGTGAGGGCCGCGCCGCGATCGGCCTCGCGGTCGAGGACAGCGGCATCGGTATCGCGCCGGACGTCCAGGCGCGGCTGTTCAGCCGCTTCACACAGGCCGACACCTCGACCACACGCAAGTACGGTGGCACCGGGCTCGGGCTGGCCATCTGCCGCCACCTGGTCGAACTGATGCACGGCCGCATCGGCGTCGAGAGCGTGCCGGGCGAGGGCGCTCGGTTCCGCTGCGAGCTCACGCTGCTGGTGGCGGAGGCGCCGCTGGCCGCGCCGGCTCCGGTCGCGGCGCTGGCGGCGACGCCGGCACAGCCGGCCGCGACGCAGCGCGTGCTGGTGGTCGACGACAACCAGGTGAACCGGCTGGTCGCCAACCGGATGCTCGCCAAGCTCGGCTGTGCCGTCGTCGAGGCCTGCGACGGGCTCGAGGCGGTGCGCCTCGCCGCCGAAGACAGTTACGCGCTGATCCTGATGGACTGCCAGATGCCGGAGCTCGACGGCTACGCGGCGACGGCGGCGATCCGCGCCGCGCAGAGCGGCCGGCGCGTGCCGATCGTCGCGATGACCGCCAATGCGATGGAGGGCGATCGCGAGCGCTGCCTGGCGGCCGGCATGGATGACTACGAGACCAAGCCGGTGAGCGCCGCAGCGCTCGCCCGCGTGCTCGCGATCTGGGGCGATGCCGGCAGCGCTGCCGGCG